>DAOUMD010000058.1:0-6764 GCA_034412795.1 Anaerolineae bacterium | reverse complement strand
CCCGCCCCGGGCGTGGGGGGGGCGGGCCCCAGCCCGGCGACTGCTGGCTCTGCAAACGGCGTGGCGTGACGACGCGGACTGGAACGACCTGTGGCGCGTACCCTCGCTCAAACCGCAACCCACCGGCTGGAAAAACGACCCGGTCCTGGCGCGGCGCCAGGCCTTGAGTTTTCTGGCCCACTGCCGGCCAGGCAAGTGGTACGGGCTTGACAATCTGACGCAAGCGGTCAATGCGGCCAACCCCGACTTCCAGCGCCCAGACGGCGACTATACCGCCTGGTACATCCACGACCTGAGCGGACAACCGCTTATGGGCTTTGAGCATTGGGAAGAGGTGGAAGGGGCATTGCTGCGTTACCTGGTAGGCGGTCCCTTTCACTGGCTGGGCGTCCTCGACTTGGGTTATGAAGAGGCATCTGGAAGGCCCACGGTCTTCCGCCTGGCCGAGACCGGTCTATCTCTGCTGGAACTTGCCTCACCTCCGGAAGCAGAACCGTCACCTAGCCAGGCAGACGCGTCAGCCGGCCAGGCAGACGCGCCAGCCCGCCAGGCAGACGCGCCAGCCCGCCGGGCAGGCGTTCCTGACCTGACAGTGAATGAGGACTTCAGCGTGCGCGTGCGGTTGGACGCTAACCTCTACACGCGTTTTCAATTGGCACGCTTCGCCGACTTCTTGGGGCGGGAGGCAGACTACGTCCGCTATCGCATGTCGCCTCAAAGCCTGGCCCGTGCCCGGCGAGGGGACATCAGCCCGGATCAGATCAGCGCTTTCCTGACCCGGGCGTCGGGTGGGCGCATGCCTTCTAAGGTTTTGGATAACCTGCGGAGCTGGGGCGAGCGAAGCGGGAGTGTGCGACTGGAGCCGGGGGTGGTGATGCGCGTGGATCGCCCAGAGACGCTGAAAGCGCTGCGCCACGATCCGGCGGTCGCGCGGCTGTTGGGGGAGATATTGGGGCCACAGGCAGTGCTGGTTCCCCGTGCCAACGTGAGGCAGGTGCGCCGCTGGTTGATGGAGCAGGGTTATCTGGACGAGTGAGTGAAAGGGGGCCTTTATAATTCTACTCGATGAGTTGATGGCGTTTCTGGGTGAGTACATGGGCGATGCGGAAGCTGCGGCCAGGATAGACAAGTATATGGCCAACGGACTCCAGGTGCGCGGGCGGGACGAAGTACGCACAATTGTCACCGGCGTCAGCGCCAGCAAACGTTTTTTTGAAGAAGCAGTCACGTTGGACGCAGATGCACTTCTCGTTCATCACTCCATAAACATGCCTGCCAGCATTCTCTTTGATCGCATCTTCAGCCAACGCCTGCGCTATCTGTGGGATCATGACCTCTCCCTCATCGGCTACCATTACCTGCTGGATAGCCACCCTGAGATCGGAAACAACGCCCAGATCATCAAATCACTGGGCGGCCGGTTGGTCGAGCCCTATCCCCCAGATGGCTGGGGCTGGGTGGCTGAGATCGAGGGCGGCGCCAGTCGCGATGCGTTGCTGGCCCGCTGTATCGACCTCTTCTCGCAGGTGGTCGTGCAGTATCCCTTTGGCCGGGACCGGGTGCAGAGAATGGTTGTCGTCAGCGGCGGAGGCGCCCCCAGGCCCAGCGAAATGGAATGGTTGATACAGCACCGGGTTGACCTGTTCATCACCGGCGAGCCTCACGAGTGGAACCGGGAGTTGTTCCGAGAGGCAGGCATCAGCTTCGTGGCCGCCGGTCACTACTTTACTGAGCGCATTGGGGTACAGGCATTGAGTGACATACTCCAGAGCCGTTTCGACGTGAAGGTCAGATTCCTGGATTTGCCTAATCCGGTGTAGCTTATCCTCATGCCCGGCGGGACGCCCCCTCACCCATTGTGGGAGAGGGCTGGCGATCATGGCCCTCATCGCTGCCAATGGGTTCTTGGTCGCGGTTGAGTTCGCCGTGGTCAGCGTTGGGGAACGCCGCGCCCGCCTGGAGCAAATGGCGGTCCAGGGTAACAAATTGGCTGGTCCCTTTGTCTCCCTATTGGATTGGCTGACGGATTGGACGCTGCGGCTGATCAAACAGGAACCGCTGGAGGGGTAAGCGTACGCAGATGGCGCTGGTCATCGACGAATACGGGGGTACGGCTGGTGTGGTGGCTATGGAGCAATTGGTCGAGGAGATTGTGGGACGTATGAGCGACGAACTCTTCAAGGGCAAATCGCCCATTCAAAAGCTGCCCGACGGTAGCTATAAGATGGATGCGCAATTGAGGATCGGGGAAGTGAACGAGACCATGGGCTTGGAGATCCCCGAACACGCTGAGTATGAAACGCTCGCTGGTTTTCTTCTGTATCGAATGGGGCGCGTGCCTCAGGAGGGCGAGCAAATCACGCACAAGAACCTACGAATTCGGGTCAGCCGCATGAAGGGCCCTAAAATCGAAGAGGTGATCGTTGCGTTCAAGGAACATTAATCAAGCAGCCATCTGCTCACCAGCGCCGATGCTGTTCAAATAGGCAAGCACCTCTTTCTTGGCCTTCTTGAACTCCTTCATCAGTACCTTGTTGCTATCTCGCACCGCACTGATCGTGCGCTGGGAGCAGACGCTACACCCCAGCGATGCCTTATAGCTGCCCAGATCGCAGTTCAGGCAGTTACACAGTTTAATCATCATATACGAGAAGGCGAGCGCATCGGGATGCGTCTCCGGCAACGCGGCGATGTACTCAACCAGTGACTTCCATTCTTCATCGTGTAGGTTCTTGAGCCCACTCACGCGGGAGTGAGGAAACAGGATCTCAAGACGCGTACGCATAAGACTATACCTCAACTCTGATCAGAAGTGTGATATTTTCCAGACAGAAAAAAATGGGCCGTGTGCGGCTCGAACGCACGACACCCTGCTTAAAAGGCAGGTGCTCTACCGGCTGAGCTAACGGCCCAACGCGACTGGTGTCCGGTCGACGAGTCACCAGCCAGCGATTATTCTAGCACCGGGGTTTGCCTTTGTCAATTTAATTGGCCATGCCTTATTCGCCTGATTTTTGGGTAAGATTTGCCCTCCTCATATGGCTTTGCTATAATACCGGCAAATGTGTGGGGCGCCGGCCGAGCGGGCGCGGGGGGAACCCCGCCGGCATGGTCGGCGTTTTGACAAGTATAGGGGGTATGTGATAGGTGGCGGGTAGCGTCCTGGTCTTAAACGCGACCTATGAACCGCTCAGCGTTGTATCGGTGCGGCGGGCAGTTGTGTTGCTGCTCAAGGAAAAGGCCGAGATTGTAGAAGCGGCTGAGGCGGAGCTACGATCAGAAAATCTCACCATACCGAGGCCGCTGGTCATCCGCCTGGTCTATTATGTGCGCATTCCCTACCGCGTTTCTATCCCGCTGACTCGCCGTACGGTGTTGGCCCGTGACCACTATACCTGTCAGTATTGTGGAAAGCAACCCCCTCGTAAAGAGTTGACTGTGGATCATATTCTGCCTCGCTCTCGGGGAGGGCACACTACTTGGGACAACGTGGTCACCGCCTGCCAGCGTTGTAACGGATGCAAGGGAAATCGGACCCCCGAAGAAGCAAACATGAGGTTGCGATCCAGCCCAGCTCAGCCCCGATACGTGGCCTTAGCTATGATCGAAAGCCCCGACGCCCGCCAAGCTTGGCGTAAGTACATCTTCTAAGACCCTAAAGGTTTTTCCTGGCCCGCCCCGTCCCTGGGGACTGGGACGGGACCAGGCTGGCGTCAGCCAGGACGGGCAGAACCTTATGCTGACCAATCGGGTAGAAGCTGCGGTTGCACCGCGCGGCACGAGGGGAGAGGCGCTTTGACACCTACACTGAACCGAGATATACTGGAAGTACATCAAACTCTGTTCCAGGAGGCATAGAAGAATACAATGAATGCTGCCGAGATTTTTGCTCAGATGCCTGAGGCGTTCCTGGCCGAGAAGGCTGGAGGTCTGAGTGCTACGTATCAGTTCAACCTGTCGGGTGAAGGGGGGGGAGACTGGGCAGTGGCTGTTGCCGATGGTACTTGCACCGTTATTGAGGGTCAGGCGGAGAAGCCAAACGTGACCATCAGTATGGATGCTGACGATTTCGCCAAAATGATATCCGGCGACTTGCAGCCGGTGGTTGCCTTTATGCAAGGCAAAATTAAATTGCAGGGCGATACGAGCCTGGCTTTGAGACTCCAGGAGCTGTTCGTCAGGTAATGCACTTATAGCACTGATAGATCGCCATCTTCTGGTCTGACAGGTCCTCGCTGGCTGTCCAAGGTAATAAAAAAGAGGCTCCCTCACAATGAGGGAGCCTCTTTTGAGTGTCGTCGCTCAGCGACCGGCCTGCGCACACTGGACGCATAGGGTGGTATGTGGTAAGATTTCCAAACGATCGGGGTCGATGGGCTGACCGCAGACTTCGCAGAAACCGTAGCCCCCTTGATCCAGTCGCTCTAGTGCCATCTGGATCGACTGGATTTTGGCTTCGGCTGATTCACGTAAGGCCAAATTCATCTCCCATTCGTAAACGGTAGATGCACCCTGACCCAGGCCAAAGTCCCCTTTCTCTTCCAGCTTTTGATTTATGATAGCTAACTCCTCTGTGGCGCGGGCCAGTTCTTGCTCTAGTTTTGCCCGCTCCGAGGTGCTATCCAACACAGCTTTCCTGTTACCCGGTCGTCCTGCGTCCATCGCTTACCATCCTTTCCGACCGGGCCTGTTCACCGTCCCGGTCACCGATGGTTAGATCGGGATCAGGTGACAGGCTCCTTTTCTAGCGTTTCAGGTTGCGTTTGATCGGTGTCAGTGGCGGCATCGGCGGGCAAGTCGTTCGAGTCTGCTGTGGCCTCCACGAATGATACATTACCCTCTTGTTCTACGGTGCCTTCCGATTCAGGTTCAGTCTCTGGTTCTGGGGCTTCTTGCGATGTATCTTCCGCCGTTGGGCTTGCTTCCAGCGTCTCTTCGGGAGAAGGCTCCGTTTCAGCCTGTGTCTGTTCCGCAGTAGTTTCGGGGCGAGACTGTGCCTCCTGTTCGGCACGCCAGGCGTCTTGCTCCTCGGTCGACACACGTTTCAGACTCAGCCCAATCCGTTGTCGTTCGGGCTCAATCTTGATGACCTCCAGTAGATACGCTTCCCCGCGTTTGACTACTTCGCTGGGATGATTAACCTCTGCATCAGAGAGTTCCGAGATGTGGATCAATCCTTCGACGCCATCTTCCAGATGGGCGAAAGCGCCAAAATCTGTGATGTTCGTGATCCTGCCCACCACAAGCTGGTCGATGTAATATTTGGTATCTACCAGGCTCCAGGGATCAGGCTGTAACCGGCGCAAGCTCAGGCCGATTCTGCTGCGTGCGCGGTCAAGCTTTAGTACGTAAACATCCACTTCGTCACCAACTTGGATGACTTCACGCGGGTGTCTGACCCGGTGCCAGGCCATTTCAGAGATGTGGATCAGGCCGTCGGTTCCGCCCAGGTCTACAAAGGCGCCAAAGTTGGCAAGGCTCGTTACCACCCCATGCACAACTTGGCCCTCAACCAGGTTGTCCATCACCTCGCCTCGCTTTCGCTCGCGCCATTCTGACTGGGCTGCTTGCTCCGACATAATCAAACGCTTGCGCCTTCGGTCGACTTCGATGATCTGCCCGATAATCTCGCGCCCAACTTGTTGGGACAGGCGTTCGATCCTTTGGTTTGGCGACAGCCGGCGTGGAAAGCCGGTGATCTGTGAAGCTGGCACAAAAGCGCGAATTCTGCCGAAGGGGACGACTAAGCCGCCTTTGTTATAACCAATGACCTCTCCCTCGAAGATCTCTTTGCTTTCCAGGCACTCTTCGGCCTTCTTCCAGTCCTGCTCTATCTGAGCCAGGTGGATGGATACGATTGTGTTACCATCTCGATCTTCGGGGTTGACGACGTAGACCGGAATTTCGTCGCCCACCGAGATAGTTGCTCGTTCTTCAGGACTCAAACGTTCCATATCTTGGGAGCTGACTACTCCTTCTCGTTTGGCACCTACGTCGACCACAATCTCGTCCGGCCCTACCAATACAACTGTCCCAGTTCGAATTTCGCCACGTTTAGGGCGTTCATACATATAATCTCCCTGGGATAGCAGATCTTCCATTGTTTGGTCGGTAGGGGAACCTCCTCCTATCTCCTCTTGGGTCATGTTTTTCTTTTTGGCCTCCTCCACAAAATGCATTTACAAGCAAAATAGCCCAGCATTCTACCAGTCACAACATGCGGGATGATTGGGTGAACACCGAGCTCGGGGTGAAGCGACAGAAGGGCCTTCGCCTCGCAGTGATATTGTGCGAATTGGGTTGGGCAATGACAGCACCCTCCTGTCCATCTGGACGAGGCATGGGGCTTTCGGTCACCCCACCGACCGGCACACTACGGGAAATAACCACGGACTCCGAAACTCACCTGTCCGCCCTGACTTTACCCATTATACACTAGGCCTAACTACCTGTCAATAGAGCAAATTTTTGGAGATTTTTGGGAACCTCTTGACAAACTGCTGGGCAGTGTCATATACTAAGGATTGAGAATTAAATAATTTCCTCAAGTGCAAGCGAAATACTGGCCTGATTCAGCCGGCCAGGTAGTGTTGACATTTGTGCATTCCCAGAGATGCATTGGGTTATCTGTTGCGGGGTTCTCAGGCGCAAAGACTCAAATGTCAACACGGCCTAAGGAAGCGTCCAGAAATAACTTTCTATTTTCAGGCCAAAATTCCGAGTGAAGTATTTCAAAATGCACAAAGTTATTCTTGGACGCGGCC
>DAOUMD010000057.1:0-7901 GCA_034412795.1 Anaerolineae bacterium | reverse complement strand
GGCGTTGATTGTAACTGTTCCGTAACCGCAATAATTGGTGGAATATGCTATATTATTGGTGACTGGTAACTGGGTAGGTACCAGGTGCCGGGTACTTCTTGGTGGGGTTCTCCACTATGGAAATTAACGAACTTGATTGCCCAGCTTGTGGCGCTCCGGTGTTGGAGCAGGTTGTCCCCGATCAGCCGTTCAGGTGTCCCGCTTGTGGGTCGGTATTGGTCTTGACCGATACTGTAGAAGATGATCGGATAACCTGCCCCAAGTGCAGGACAATCAATGATGCAGCCAACAGGTATTGCTCAACATGTGGTGCCGTTCTGCACGTCAAGTGTCCCTTCTGTTACGAGGCGAACGAAGTGGGGGCCGTTCACTGCGAGGGCTGTGGGGTGAATCTGCAGAACGCCGTGCAACGGAGGCAGGATTGGCTGGCCCGGAAACGGGCTCACGATGCGGAGCGCTTGGCCGCCTTGAGGCGCGCCGAGGCCGAAAGTCGTAATGCCCGAATCCAGAGCTTGCTGGATAGCCTGGACGAACCCGCCAATCATTCATTTGCCGTCTACTGTCTGCGCGAATATGGCACACACGCTGTTGTGCCTCTCATCAAGGTACTCAGGACTGATGACGACCCGGACGCTCGCTTTGGCGCAGCTCACACGCTGGGTATCATCGGTGCTCCGGAAGCTATACCTGCTCTCATTGAGGCGCTGGCCGATCCAGAACCCGCGGTACGGTATTGGGCAGTAGACGCCCTGGGAAAGCTCCGGGCTGAAAAGGCGGTGGATGCTATTGGTAAGCTGTTGAAGGATCGCCACAAAGGGGTTAGAGCCCACGCTGCTGAGGCTTTGCGGCAGATCGGAACTCCGCAGGCCGTCAATACTCTGGGGCGCAAGACCAAACGCTGGCTTGTTGGCTAAACACGAATAGAACCTGATGACTTTCGGCTGTAATTCCGAACTCAGGGAATAGGGACTGAAAACTCGACGTGCTTATTTATCTGGTACAAGGAATTGGCTACGGTTTTGCTGCTGCGGTGCAGCCTGGACCTTTTCAGGCTTATATCATCTCACAGACGTTGAATTCTGGATGGCGGCGTACTCTGCCGGCCGTCTTGGCGCCTCTGGTCAGCGACGGACCTATCATCGTCCTGGTTCTGTTGGTGCTGAGCCAGGTACCGGATTGGTTTGAACGTGTCCTGTATGTCGCTGGCGGGCTTTTTATTCTCTTCCTGGCGTTTAACGCCTTTAGAGGGTGGCGCGACTTTGACGCGGGGGCAGGGGAAAATAATCAGTCGGGCGGCCAAAGCCTGATCAAAGCCGCTATGATGAATGTTCTGAGTCCCGGCCCTTACATCTTCTGGAGTCTGGTTACCGGCCCCATTCTCCTGGCAGGCTGGCGCCAAGCTCCTGCCAATGGCCTTGGCTTACTGGCCGGTTTCTATCTGGCTATGATCTTCAGTCTGGGAGGTATCATCGCTGTCTTCTCGTCGGCCAGACACCTGGGTCCCAGGATAAATCGTACCTTGCTGGGTATTTCAGCCGTTACCCTGGTCTGCTTCGGTTTCTATCAACTGTGGCGGGGCTTCTGGGGCGCGTGAAATACCGGCGGCAAGGTGCCGATTAGGACGTAGATCTTTATCAAGGTTATATACCCTCACCTGTTCATTACCAAATTCCCCCTTCTTTGAAGTAACGGTAATCTCCGGTTGACAAGTTGCAGGCGTTCAGGATTCGAGCGCGGCAACTTCCTTGACCTATTGCCACGCAGACCGGTCCAGGGGCGCGGGCGATCGAGCCGGTGGATAGGCCGCTGGGGCCACCAGCCGTCACCTCGGCCTCCTGGCCTGGCGTTTCGAGGCGGGTGGATTCGTCGAAGGGGGTAAGTTCTCGGCGTGCAATTGAGGGAGTAATCTTGTGGCCGATAACAGGAAATTCACCCTGCTCACCGTGGTGGGGTATTTTAGGAGCCTAATATGATAATGAAACCTTGGCGTTGGATGCTGATCTTATTTGTGGTGGTGGTTCTGCTGGGGGGCGTGTTTAGCCCGGCTCGGGCCGGGCCGCCGACCCCACTTACGTCGCTTAGCCCTCCTATCCCTCCCCCCCGACCCTCTCCCGATGTCCAGATCAGCAACAGAGTATCACGCAACGTTAACGCACTCTCCTCGCTCAAAGCGGTGCTGTTGGTAGGACCTATCGATGGTGACTATGGCTCCTGGACGACTCAGGAGAAGCAGAATATGGAGCTGGTCGCGGCGGAGTTGGAGGCCAACGGCGTCACGGTTTATCGTTTCTACACGCCCAACAATGACTGGGAACAGATCAAGGTGGCGGCTGAGGGAGCGCACTTTCTCTTTTATCGGGGGCATGGCGTGGCCTGGAGCCCGATGCCGCAGCCCACGGTGGGTGGCTTCGCTCTGAAGAACCTTTTTGTCTCCTCGGATGACATCCGAAATGATCTGCACCTGGCGCCCAACGCGATTGTGATGTTATACGGCTGTTTCACGGCCGGATCGTCGAGTCTTGATGATCAGTCCATAGACAGTGATGAAGCTCAGCGCCGCGTAGCCCAATACTCGGCCCCATTCTTTGATATTGGTGCTGGAGGCTACTTCGCGAATTGGTATGGCGATGCTTTCCAGATGTACGTGCGCTATTTGTTCCAGGGGATGACCCTGGGGGAGGCGTACGAAGCCTATTTCGATTTCAACCCGGCCACCGTCGAACGACATACCCACCCTGATCATCTGGACACGGCGATGTGGCTGGACAAGGACTTTTGGGACGGGAAAACGCAGTATAACAACGCCTTCGTCGGTGTGCCGGACAATACGCTGCCCGATCTGCTCGGGCTTACGGCGATGGAGCTGGGGCCTCCGGTCATCACCTACCTGGCCCAGCCATCTTCCCCGGCGCGAACTTTCACCGTCCAGGTAGACAGCACCAGTTCAGAGACTTTTGGCTGGACGGCCTCGGTCTCGCCCTCAAGTGCAGCCTGGCTGGAAGCGCAACCGTTGAGCGGGGTCAGTGGAGACCGGTTGGCGGTGGTCATTACGCCGGCTGGTCAAGCCTTGGGTACCTACCAGGTCAACATCCAGATCGTGGCCGATGATCCTGAGGTCGAGGATGGGGATCAGACTATTCCCATCACGTTGCGTGTTTTGGATCGAGTCTATTCTACCCACCTGCCTATGATCGTAGGATCGGGTCCATAGCCTCAGATTCATTGTGTCCAACATCACATTATGGTATACTAAGGATTGAGAATTAAAATAACTTCCTCAAATGCAAGCGAAATACTAGCCTGATTCAGTCGGCTAAGCTGTAACTGGCCCGGTAGGAACTTCAGTGTGCCCGTACCCTATCGCAAGATTCCTGACGGGCTCGATTGATTTCAGGGTAGTAGCCTTTCACCCTGATCACGAGTCGGGTGAGGCATCCGGGAGAGTGTCCATGTCCAAACACCTCATACTCGTCGCCGGTAACATCGCGGCCGGTAAGACGTCGCTCGCCGAACGGCTGGGTAGCCGGCTGGGCTGGCGTACCAGCTACGAGTCTGTGGTCGACAACCCCTACCTGGCCGATTTTTACGCCGATATGCGCCAGTGGGCCTTCCATCTGCAAGTTTTCTTTCTCGGCCATCGGGCCCAGCAGTATCTGGAACTGGCCAACGGCCCCCAATCGGCCATAGCCGACCGAAGTATCTACGAGGACGCCCATATCTTCGCCCGCGTTCTGCACCACATGGACAACCTGAGCGAGCGCGACTACCAGTCGTACCGGCGGATCTACGATATGGTCGTGGCTGGCCTGCCCAAGCCTGACCTGTTGCTCTATCTCAAAGCCTCCGTCCCGGTGCTTCTCGACCGTATCCGGCGGCGAGGACGGGATATGGAAAAGGGGATCACCCCCGAGTATCTGTCCCTGTTAGAGACTTTTTATGAGGAATGGATGGATGCCTTCGATCTCTGCCCCGTGCTCACCATTCCCACCGAGAGCCTGGATTTTGTCCACAAACCCAAGCACATGGATATTGTGGAAGATCGCATCCAGGACAAGCTGGCTGGCAGAGAAGACGTGGTGTTTCCTCCGAATGCGGACGAACCATGAGCCAGAGTGTAATCAGAGTTCGATCTCGTCCAGGGAGATCAGGCCCTGTTTGAGGGCATGGATCACGGCCTGGGTGCGGTGGGCGAGGTGTAGTTTGGCCAAAATGTTGCCGACGTGGGTCTTGACCGTCTCTGGCCCAACCACCAACTCCTCTGCGATCTCGCGGTTAGTACGTCCGTGTGCTAGCAGGTGAAGTACCTCTATCTCGCGGTCGGTGAGTTCCTCCCGAATCCCTATCCCCCTGACCAGGTCTTGAAGCACTGACCCGGCGATGGCGGGGTCAAGCATGGACTGACAGCGCGCCGCCGCCCGCACCGCTGCCAGTAGGATTTCCGGCTCCGCGTCCTTGCGCACGTAGCCGATGGCTCCTGCGCGCAGCGCTCCTACCACTCGCGCGTCGTCGGTGTAAGCGGTCAGCACCACCACCTGGGTATGAGGCGTTATGGACCTTATCCGGCGGGTAGTTTCGATGCCGTCGATGCCGCCGGGCATCAACAGGTCCATAATCACTACGTTGGGCAACCAATCTTCGATCTTCTCCAGTGCTTCCTCGCCGCTGGAAGCCTCGCCGACGATGGTAATATCAGAGTAGGATTCCAGGAAACTGCGCAACCCCCGGCGTACTACACGGTGGTCGTCGACCAATACCAGCCGGATCATATCCATCTCGATTGCCTCCTCTATTGCATCGCTCTGGCTCTGTGCGAGTCTGTCCAGATTCCGGGTAGCCAATGAAACCCCGTGCATCAGGAACGGCCCGACTGCACCGCTTCGGCATTCTGAGCCGAAAGTTGCTCTGGCAGGGCAGCTATTCCGGTTATGATAAGCGTCAGCAACCCGATGATCGCCGTGGTTGCCACGAAACTGACTATGAAGGCGCGTGCCTGGGCCAGGTAGACATCACTAACGAGTTCGACCATGGTGAACTCCTGGACGGCGAACTGGTACCCCATCAGGGCCTCTGATAATTGGTTGGTGATCAAGCCCAGGCCGACGACAAAGCTGATGATCGTCATAACCGGGATGACCATAGCAATCACTGACCCCAGGCCGGCGTTGATGGATTGCGGAATAGAGGATCTAAACCGGCTCAGCTTGACGATGTAAGGTGGGGATCCTTTTGACACGCGCAGCAAGCTGGCGATGACAACGATGGCAGCGACGATGATCGCCAGTCCAACCAGCCCGCTGAGACATTGTAGAACCAGTGAGTGCGAGTAGCCCAGGCGTATAGCCCAACCCATTAATCCCGGGATTAGCAGAATGATGATGACAGTCACGGAAAGGATCGGGTGAGGCAGAGATATCCCCAGGTTACGCCCACGACGGTAGGCGGCGTTCAGCGCGGTCAGGTACAATCCGCCTAGAATCAGGCTGCCCACCAGACCCAGGACCAGCAGCCCACTGACGGCGGTCACAGATAGAAGAGGGCTGGGATGAAAGAGGCCTGTAATGTCCATCCAGCCGCGAGGCGTGACCATCCTGGCCTGTAGACGCGGAGTGCCTATGGTTCCCAGGTATACAGGTAGGCCAAAACATACCAGACTGAGCAGGCCAGCTCGGGTCTGCGCCGCCTCCAGTTGGGCAGGGTCTTTGGCTGTCCTGATCTCGCCGCGCACCAGCAGATAGAGGACGGCTAGTGACACCACGTAAAGGAACATAGGTGTGCCTATGAGCCAACCTGAAACACCTGCTAGAGGCAGGCTGGTCTCCAACGACACACCGTTTCGAAGCATACCTTCGCGGATGGTAGGCTCGATCAGTCCGAACATAGCAATTGCGTTCAGAATAGCCAGCGCACCCACCATCGCGGCGGCGGTGAGAATCGCCTGTGCTGTGCTGCGCAGATCGGGGTCGCGGGGCGTTTCGGCGACTGGTGGTGCCAGCAGCCCGCCCATCGCACCCAGACCCGCCCCAACCAGCAGCGCCGCCCAAAACGCAGCATGCGACCACCATACTATGCCAACCACCGACTCGCTCAGAAGGTATATCAAGACAGCTTTTTCGGGGATAGGGACCGGACCTTGCAGGAGGACAGGCGACCCGCCCACCACGCTCGCCGTTGGCGCGCCGATACCATAGTAGAGGACTGCTCCGGCCACGCCTCCGGCCAGCGCGCCAAACAACGTGCTGCGCCCCCGTGTCGCCGCTTTGGACCAGCGAGCGGCCAAGAAACCGACCGCGACCACCAATGCTGCCGCTAGCGTCTCCAATACCAGACCTACCGCCTCGGAGCCGGTTAGCCAGCTCTCTACATAGCGGCCTGGCACCAGAACGTAAAGTGGGTAGAACAAGGCGGCAATCAATGCCAGTCCGCCGCCCAACCCGACCAGAAAGACTTTGTTGAGTGTGTGATCCTGTTTATCCATTGTATCCTCCTGTGGGACTACCGGTTGGGCCAAGGGGATAGTTACCCGCAGTCTGGTGCCATTACCGGGTGCGCTGTTGATGGTTAGCTCTCCGCCCAGTGCCAGGGCGCGCTGTTGGATGTTTTCGAGACCCATGCCTCCCTCGGCTGCCTCTATCTCGAATCCCTGCCCGTCATCTTGGATCTCCAGCGTCAAGGGGCCATCGGGGCCAGCCTGGTCCAGATGTAGGTGTGCGTGGTCGGCGCGGGCGTGGCGGGCGATGTTACTGAGCGCCTCCTGCGCAATACGGAAGATACTCTCCTGCGCGCCGGGTGGCAGCCGGTCGTCGGGGGGGAGCTCGCCAAACTCGGTTACTACCTGGACATCAGCCCGGTAGCCAAGCGCCTCGCACTGGTCACGCAAGGCTTGTACCAGCCCAATCTTCTCGAGCGGGGCAGGCGAGAGTTGCTGCAAAAGAGCGGTCATTTCGACCATGGCCTCTCCCGTGCCCCGCTGCACATCGCCCAGGGCTTCCTGCGCTCCCTGAGGATCAGTGTCCCAACGAGCCTGGGCCGCCGCCGCGCTCATGCTGATGCTGAAGATCTGTTGTTTGATCGAGTCGTGGAGGTTGCGCGCCAGGCGGTTACGTTCCTGTTGAGCGGCTGTATCGCGTGCCTGGGTCAGCAGGCTCTCACGCAAGTCGTACACCTCCCGTTCGCGAGCCAACAGTGTGTTGATCGCTGCCACCAGCCCGGTCAGCGGGCCATGCCAGCGCATAGCAAGTTCGGTTGGAGGTTGTTGGGGATCTTTCAAGCGATCCAGTGCCGTGTTGATAAGCCAAAGTGTACGTTGCAGGGTGAAAGTGAGAGCCATGCTCAGCACGCCTGCCGACACCAGCGCAATCATGATGCCCATTGATCTGGCGACGTTGATGGCTATCCAGGCTGCGACACCGTGGCTGACCAGGAGTTGGACGCCCAGCCCGATGGGCATCTCCCAGGTGGATTGGGAAGTATTTGGCTTCATAGCTGACTCGATCTCCATACACTCTCAACACTTAGCCCTTTTTCTGCAGTTCGCGTATCCCAGGTGTGCGCGAAGTTGACGCGTGACCGGGGTCACATAGGGATGCTGGCCTACGCGCTGCGGAAAAGGAGCTTAGGGGGCAATTGATCCAGACCCCAGGGGGTTCCAGGACGCTTGGGATCTCTCTGAGGCCGCCGCTCACGTTCAGTATACACGAGCTAAGTGGTGTTGTCATCCCCAATTTGGGGGAATCTCAGGAGATCTCAGACATTCACGATTCCGCCTTTTGTTGTTTTTGGGATGGTACCCTAGGCTGTGATATGTACGAGATATTTGTGGGCTGAAGATTGACAAAAGGCCGCCCCTGATAGAAACTGTGCGATGCCAAATCACGCGTTTCATCAGAAGGCGACCTCTCGTG
>DAOUMD010000056.1:0-36323 GCA_034412795.1 Anaerolineae bacterium | reverse complement strand
CAAGTATGTGAATTGGCAGGCGAAGAGAGAGAAGCAACTCGAAGCGATACAGGGTGAGCTGTTCGATTAGGCATTTTGTTCAGCGGTAAGATCGCACCTTCCAGGTGCATCATCACAAGCCACCACCAGAGGTGGTGGTAGTTGACTTGATGACATACATGAATGCCCTGGGCAGCGTCCTATCCAGGCTGCTCAGGGCATTCTATGCTTGGCTCACTCAGGCCTAATCGTGATCAAAAGCATTGTCGCAAACGAGTAGATATGGTACAATTGGTCGAGGATGCCTCAAAGGTTGAAGAAGCCTATGGAACAGCAATTAAATGACCTTGTCAGTTGGGCACGAGATCAGTCAGAGATCTTGGCTCTATACTTATACGGTTCGCTGCCCGAGGGACGAGCGAACTTTCTGAGTGATGTGGATGTTGGGATCCTGGTCAAGCCAGAGATATCAATGCCGCGATTGTGGGGATTGGAAGATCACTGGCTAGCTCAATGGCCGGAGCATATTGATCTCCGTGTGCTAAATTCTGCACCATTGTCTTTCCGCTATGAGGTAACGGCGCGTGGGCAACGGCTTTGGGCCGCAGATGTGGGTATTGTGGCCGATATTGTGTCATTGATCTGGCGCCAATATTGGGATTTCCGTCCCAAGTTGGAGCAGGATTGGTGCTACTATGTTGAGCACCTGATGGAGCAGAGGAATGAAACTGAACGTCAGCAGTATGAGGCAACGCTTGCGAAAGTTAGAACGGTACATCAACGAGTTAGAGAAGCAGCAGCCGATTACGCTTGAGACCTTCAGGAATGATTTCACTCGCCAACTGGCTGTTGAGAGAGCCTTTCAGTCTGCGATTGAGAGTTGCACAGACATTGCGGCGCACATTGTCTCCGTGTATCAACTGGGGCACCCACAGGAAAGCCGGCATGTATTTCGATTTCTGATTGAGGCGGGCTACCTTGACGAAGATTTTGGCCAGGCAATGATGGCAATGGTTGGCTTTCGTAACCGGCTGGTCCATCTCTACTGGGACGTGGATGTGGAAAGGCTTTACCAGTATCTCCAAGAAGATGTAACGTTGTTGCGCCATTATCGTGACCTTGTCTTGCAAATCTTGGCTGCCGAACAAGACGCTGATTAGACAGCGAATTGTAGTAAAGTAATCCCCACTGATTCAATGCCCTGGGCAACGTCCTATCCAGGCTCCCAGGGCATTCCATACTTGGTTCACTTGACTTTCTCAGAGAAAATCATATAATGCACATATATCACATATATTTTCAGAAATATAATCCTTACGCGCTAAGGAGGATATGAAATGCCACAACTGCACTTCTATGTGCCGGAGCCAGTCGCAACCAAAGTCCGACAACGCGCAAAGGCCGCAGGTCTAAGTGCGTCGCGGTACCTGGCTGAACTGGTACAGCGCGAGATAGGTACTGGATGGCCGCAAGGGTTCTTTGAGGAGGTTGTGGGTGGATGGCAAGGAGAGCCATTAGAACGCCCCCTACAGGGTGAGTTTGAGACTCGAGAGACACTACAACCGTAAGCCGGGGTAGGCACTGTATGTATCTGCTCGACACCAATGCCTGTATTCGCATTCTGAACAACAGCTCTACCCCACTCGTCGCCCGACTGCGCCAGCGCAACCCAGAGGAAATCTATTTCTCTTCAGTTGTCAAGGCCGAGCTCATCTACGGCGCACATCGCAGTTCACGCGCGGCAGATAACCTTCGACTTCTACAAAGGTTCTTCGAGCCGTTCATATCGCTCCCGTTCGATGACCGTTGCGCAGACCAATATGGCCGCATACGCAATGAACTCGAACGTGCTGGCATATCGATTGGTCCAAACGATCTAATGATCGCAGTCACTGCAACGGCGTATGACCTCATCTTGGTTACCAACAATACACGCGAGTTCGGACGTGTGGTTGGGCTACAGATAGAGGATTGGGAGCAGGGCTAAATGCAAAGGCCTCCTGTGATGTTCTGGGTTATACCCAGTTTATCTCAGAAGGCCGTTTTATCAAGAGTCAACCCAACATGCCGGGATGACGACTGACGCAGATTAGTAACCGTTCATTGGATAAGGCGGATCCTTTTGTGACTGAGGCCTACCCCAAATAATCCCGTAACTTTCGGCTCCGTATCGGGTGGCGCAGCTTGCGCAGCGCCTTGGCCTCAATCTGTCGGATGCGCTCGCGCGTCACGCCGAATTCTTGCCCCACCTCTTCCAAGGTATGGCCCTGGCCATCCAGCAGCCCAAAGCGCATCTCCAGCACCTTCCGCTCTCGGTCGCTGAGCGAGTCGAGGATATCTTGCATCTGCTCTTTGAGCAATTGCTTGGATGCAGCGTCCACCGGTCCGACTACGCTCTCATCCTCGATGAAGTCGCCCAGGTAGCTGTTTTCCTCGGACCCGATGGGGGTCTCCAGTGACATCGGCTCCTGCGCGATGCGTATGATGCGGCGTACCTTGGTTGCCGCTCGTCGCCAACGTCGTTCTATGGCTGGGTCAAGTGGCTGGCTGGCGGCTTGAGCTTGGTCGATGACCATTAGATCCTCTTCAGAGAGCAAATCCATCTCCAACGCGATCTCTTTGGATGTAGGCTCTCGCCCCAGCTCTTGCAACAGCCGGCGCTGGGTGCGAATCAGGCGATTGATCGTTTCCACCATATGAACTGGAATACGAATCGTGCGCGCTTGGTCGGCAATGGCGCGGCTGATTGCCTGCCGAATCCACCAGGAGGCGTAAGTTGAGAACTTATAACCCCGCCGGTGATCGAATTTCTCGACCGCTCGCAGCAGGCCGATGTTGCCTTCCTGGATCAGATCCAGGAAATTCATACCACGCCCGATGTACCGTTTGGCGACACTGACTACCAGGCGCAGGTTGGCCTCAGCCAGATTTCGCTTCGCTTGTTCGCCCTCAGCAACCTGTCGCTCCAGTTTTTCGACCTTGGCCGGGTCCAGACCATTTTTCTCAAGCTGCTTGCTAGCTCGTTCGCCTCGCTGAATCTTGCGGGCCAGCATCACTTCTTCTTCGGCCGTGAGCAGATTCACCCGGCCAATCTCGCGCAGGTACATCCGCACCGGGTCGCTAGTAACCTCAGGGCCGTCCAGTTCGATCGCATCGTCAGCTTTTTTCTCTGCCTCGCTCTCTAATTCCTCTTCGACTTGGTCCAACTCTTCGTCGGGCGGCTCTTCGATATCGGTCAGGCCCTTGCCCTTCAATTTCTCTTCCTCTACAACTTCAAGGCCCGTTTCAAGCATCTGTTTGTAGAGGGCCGAGTCCTTTACATCCTTCCCGATGTCAGAACCGTCGTCTGGAGCTCCATTCTGAGCAGTATCTTGTTTTACCCCTTTTCCCTCGGTCGGGGAAAGGAGTTGTTCCAAGCGCGGGTCAGTATCCTTTGACCGCTTGGCCATAATCCACTCCCTACTTCAGCGACTATTTTTCCTCTATTATTATCCTAAACACGTATGGCCCCAAAACGTTCTGCCTCTGAGCGACGGCGTCCCAGAATTGAACGCCGGTCAACCGCGTGGTGGATCAATCGTAATTGCTCTTTGGCAGCGTCTACTAACGTCTGATAATGTAGTCGTTGCTCTTCGTCTTGACTTTCCTCCGCTTCGTCCTGAAGAAAGCGCAGGCTTGCGACTTCCCCTTGCAGATGCTGGCCCCGTATCAGGAGAATCCTCCCAACTAGATCCTTTGCCAGTTCCTCAGGCGATGGGTCCGGCAATGCCTCCCACCGCTCAAGTAGGAAATTCAGATGCGACTGCAACAACGGATTGCATTGATTGACAAGATATTCCACCAGCGGGTTGCTTTCTTCCTCCGTTCCATAGGAATCGGCCGGAGACTCTGCCGTAACCCAATCCGATACCAGTAGAAAAAGCTGCTGGTTCTCTGTGCGCCGAAAGTCATCCGTCGATATTGGAGCCAGGCCCAGGCTAAGCAACTCATCGTTGCCGACTGCCAGGGCTTCTGGTTGGCCCAGGATAACCGCCAGCAAGTACTCTTCTCGCCCGAAGACGAGCTTTTCCTGGTCCGATGGCGACTCGGCGCTGGGTTGAACTTTGGGTGCTGGCCGCCGTTGAGGCGAGGATGGCCGGGGGCCCTCATCCAATTCCATCAGCAGCGCCCGCTCGTCAACCTTTACCAAACGGGCCAGTTGACTTACATGATGATGACGCTCAACTCGATCCTTGATCTCGCTCAGCAAGGGCAACACTTCGCGAACAATGGCACTCTTGCCCTTTGCCGTTTCCAGATCATATTGAGTCGACACCACCTGCAGGTAGAAGTCTACGACAGGCAATGCTCCTTCGATGATCTCGGGCCACAATTCCGGAGTCTCACGTAGAATGTCATCCGGGTCGCGACCCGGCGGCAGCGTGGCGATACGAATGTCAGCGTCAAGCTGCTCTTCGAAGCGAATCAGTCCCTGGGCGGTCGGCACCGGCACTGTTTGTCGGTCCAACGATTCGCGGGCCAGGTTGATCCCCCGCAGCGTCGCTGCGTCTCCAGCAGTATCAGCGTCCAAGGCGAGCACGAAGTTCTTGGTGAGTCGCTTCAACAGCCCCAGTTGCGCCTCGGTCAACGCTGTGCCCATACCGGCGACCACATTGGCGTGCCCGTGTTGATAGGCTGACAGCACATCCATGTAGCCTTCGACGATAACCGCTTGGTCGCTGTTACGAATGGCTCTCTTGGCTAAGTCAAGCCCAAATAAGGTGCTGCTTTTGTCAAAGAGCAGAGTTTGTGGAGAATTCAGATACTTGGGCACATCGTTGGGATTAAGCGCCCGTGCTCCAAAGGCTACGACGCGCCCCTGCATATCTCGGATGGGAATGATGAGCCGGTTGCGAAAACGGTCGTAGCTGCTGCCGGTTTCTTCCTTCTTCACCACCAGCCCGGCTTTTACCAGGTCAGCTTCCGTATAGCCGCGTCCGGTCAGATGGCTTTTTAGACCTTCCCATGTATTTAACGCGAATCCGAGCTGAAATCGTTCAACAGTTTCGGAATTGATTCCCCGATCGGCCAAGTATTCCCGGGCGTGAGTGCCTTCCTTTGATTGACGCAGCAGATGATGGTAATACTGAGACGCCGCCGCATGAATTTCCAGAAGCTTTTCGCGCTGCTCATCGGCTGCCTGTGATTGAGGTGTCGGTGGCGCGAGAGATACCCCGGCTCGTTGAGCCAGTTCACGCAAGGCCTCCGAGAAGTCCATACCCTCGGCCTGCATGATGAAACTGAACACGTCACCGCCTGTGCCGCACGCTCCAAAGCAACGCCAGGTCTGCGTGTCGGGAAAAACAACAAATGAGGGAGTTTTTTCAGCGTGGAATGGACATAATCCCTTGTGGTTGCGACCTGCCTTTTTAAGCGGGACGTAGCCTGAGATAAGCTCTACAATATCAGTCCGGTTTTTAACCTCGTCAACCGACCCCATGCTATATTCCTCTTCCGCGGCAAAACCCCCACTGAATCATGGAAATTATTATACACAGGAAGGACTGGAATTGCAAAACAGATCAAATTCTCCCCTCGAATTCAGGTATAACCACCCCCGTCATCAGGCGTCATCGTGTTTCTTGACAACTCTCAGTGTAGTGTAGTACGATTTCGACAAGGAGTACATCTGTGATAAAAGGCGTGATCTTCGACGTAGGGGGGGTGTTGGTCCGCACCCACGACCACAGCGGTCGGCGTAAATGGGAGGCATGGCTGGGACTGGGATCAGGAGAGTTGGCCTACCTGGTCTTCGACAGTGAACTGGGACGCCAGGCCCAACTGGGCCAGGCTTCCCTGGAAGAGGTATGGACGTGGGTTGGGATTCATCTGGATTTGTCTCCAGCGGGATTAGCAACCTTAAAGCGTGACTTCTGGTCTGGTGATCAGCTTGACCAGGAGCTATGTGACTACATCCGAGGCTTACGCCCTGACTACCACACCGCCATGCTCAGCAACAATTGGGCCCGCGACGGGCGAACTATGGCCCAGAAACTTGGCATTGCCGACTGCTTCGACGTCTTCGTGACTTCGGCCGAGATAGGCGTGATGAAACCCAACCCACGCATCTATCAGATTGCCCTGGAGCGGCTTGGAATGTCTCCAAGAGAGGCGGTCTTTGTGGACGACTTCGTCGAAAACGTAGAGGCCGCCCGTCGAATGGGAATGGGTGCCGTTCACTTTATTGATCCCGACCAGACTCGCGACCAGTTGGACGAATGGCTAGACCGTTGAACAAGATCGTGTCTGCTTTCAGGTATTTTCCGAGAGAACCCGGCTGCAAATAAGGAGGTGATTTACGTGGCATGTTTCCCGGAGTTCTATGATCCAAATCGAATAGGAACGCTCTTTCACCCGGATGTATCAACTATCGCCGCCCAGGCCGAATCAGCCGGACTGGTCCCGGCCGAAGAGGATACGGTCAAGGTACTGCTGTTGATCATTGATATGCAGGTTGATTTCTGCCACGAAGGAGGAACCCTATTCGTCCCGGGTGCACCCGGCGACGTGAGGAGACTGATCGAATTCATATACACGAACGCAGAACGCATTTCCCACATTACTTGCTCGCTAGACTCTCACTATCCTTTTCAGATCTTTCATCCGGCCTGGTGGGTGGATGCGGATGGTAAACATCCTCCGCCGTTTACCATCATCTCAACTGCGGAGGTCGAGCAAGGAAAGTGGCGCCCGTTGTTCAAGGCTGATTGGTCTGCCCGATATGTCAATAGACTCCAACAGGATGCCAAGAAACAGCTCACCATCTGGCCCTACCACGTTCCCATTGGCACCGTAGGTAATGCCCTGGACCCGGAGCTGTGGTCGGCCGTGTTCTGGTATTCGATAGCCCGTAGAAGCCAGCCGACGTGGTGGACCAAAGGCAGCATCCCGCAGACAGAGCATTACTCTATCCTAAAGCCTGAGATCGAAGTGCCTGAGGAGCCACAGGGCACGCTCAGCACCGATTTCATCAAGGCCCTGAAAGAATATGACTACCTGGTTATCGCTGGAGAAGCGGAGAGCCACTGCGTTTTGGAAACGGCCGAAGATCTGGTGAGGGTTTTTCGCGATCGCCCCGATCAGCTAAGCAAGATTCTCATGCTGAAGGACTGCACATCGCCAGTCGTACATCCAGAAGTGGACTTCCATGCCATCGCCCAGGCACGTTTCGCCGAGTACGAGAAGCTTGGCCTGCGGTTTATTGACAGTACCGATCCTCTTCCCTTTTGAGGTTTAACAAAATGCCTATTCCAAAGGAGGCAAGGTAGCTATGAACATCGTAGTCTTAGGTGGAGCCGGCCTGATGGGCCGCTACGCCGTCCGTGATCTGGTTCTGAACCCCGAGGTAGACCAAGTCGTCATCGCCGACCTCGACGTAAACCTGGCCCGCCAGGTGGCCGCGATTTTGGACAGTCCCAAGATCAAGGTGCAACCCGCCGACGCCACCGACCATTCGTCGTTGGTCTCCGTCTTGAAAGGCGCCGACAGCTTGCTCAACGCCACCGTCTATTACTTTAACCTGCCCGTGATGGAGGCCTGCCTGGAGGCGGGCGTTCACTACGTGGATATGGGTGGCCTGTTTTACACCACCCGCAAGCAATTGGAGCTCCACGAACGGTTCCAGGCAGCGGGCATCACCGCTGTGCTGGGCATGGGCAGCGCGCCCGGCATCCCCAACGTCCAGGCGCATTACGCCGCCCAGCGGTTGGACACCGTCGAGACCATTCACATCTACGATGGTATCAAACCCCCGCCCGGCGACGACATCTTCTTCGGGTATGCCGTCCCCACTATCATTGACGAGTTGACCATGCCGCCTATGGTCTACCGGGATGGTGAGTTCGTCGCTTGCGAGCCGTTATCCGAGCCGGAGGAGTATTGGTTTGAGCCACCGCTTGGGTTGCTGAAGACGCATCTGTCGCTTCATTCCGAGGTGGCGACCTTGCCGCTAACCTTCGCCGACAAAGGCGTGCGGGAGTGTTTCTTTAAGATAAACTACTGGGGGATTTCCGAAGAGGCCTTGCTCAAAATCAAGCTTTTCGCCGACGTAGGCTTTGCCGGCAGTGAGCCGGTTGATGTGAATGGTGTGTCCGTCAGGCCACGCGACTTGCTTGTCAAGCTGATGGCTCCTTACACGCCTCCCCTCGACGCCTTTATGACCGAGCCTGACGAACCCACTAACTGGAAGAAGGAAATCGTCACCGAAGTGACCGGCATGCAGGACAGGGAATGGGTGACCTACCGGCTGGGCACGTTAACGGCCGTCGGCTCCCGACCCACCGGTGTGGCGCCGGCTATTATCGCCCTCTGGCTGGCATCCGACCGCATCTTGGAGGCGGGTGTCTTCCCATCTGAAGCAATCGTTGACCCGGAGCCCTTCTTCGCCGAGTTGGCTAAGCGGGACATTCACACCCGGGTCAGCGTTACTCGAGGCCTGGCCTAGATCATTCCTCGTCCACTTCTCGCAAAAAGGTGGCACTGGTCTCGGGCAGAGCCACGTTGATAAACATTCCGCTGCCCAGTTCAAAGCCAGCCGAGCGAGTGACGCGGGGAATGATAGTAACGTACCAATGCAGGTATTCAGTGCCCAAGTCGCGCAGGGGGGCCGAGCGGATGACGTAGTTGTAATCGGGGTCTCTCAGACCCACATAAAGTTTGCGCAACACTTGGCGCATCAAATTACCCAGCTCGGCCAGCTCGTGGGCGGTCGCGTTCAGAAAACTCGATTCGTGGCGGCGGGGCAGAACCCATATGTGGAAAGGGGATAGCGCGGCATACGGGATAAAGGCTACGAAGTACTTGCTTTTAGCCACCACGCGCTGGCCGTCCTTCAGTTCGTCCGACAACATATGACACAGCACACAATGGCCTGTATCGTCGAAGTAGCGGCGCGCCTCTTCGGTGCGAGCCCGAATATTATAGGGCACAATGGGTAGACCGATCAGTTGGGTGTGGGGGTGGACCAGGGATGTGCCGGCGTGGTCGCCGTGATTCTTGAAATAGATGATCTGCTCGATGCGTGTGTCCTGAGCAATTTCTCTGCCTCGTATTTTGAAGGCTTCCAGCATCAGTGAGACTTCAATGGCCGACTCTAGCGCAGGGCACGTATTGTGCAGGGGTGATTCGACTAACACTTCGTGGTAACCCACGCCGGTGATCTGTCGGTGCACTCCTTCAAAGGTGCGTTTTCGTTCCCCAACGAGTTGAAGCGCCGAATATTTGTTGCGCACCACTCGTAGCTGCCAGGT
This sequence comes from Anaerolineae bacterium, assembly GCA_034412795.1. Lineage (GTDB taxonomy): Bacteria > Chloroflexota > Anaerolineae > 4572-78 > NAK82 > JAUVPY01. The sequence goes on along the minus strand of DAOUMD010000056.1, from coordinate 27,057 downwards.
ACCGCATTCCGGGATGCGCATGATTTCCAGGTCAAGTTCCTCGTTGCCGGGACAGAAGGGACAGCTTTCTTCCCATTCGGGACGATCTTCGGTCAAGGGTCGGGGAGGCTGCACAAATTCTTCGGGGCGTTTGGCACGTTCAGTGGCGAGGATGACCCATTCCTTGGTTGCGATATTCTGGCGTAACTCAGGCATGTTATACTTCCTTCCCTGTGCCCTCTGGTCTTAATCTCCAATCGGTGTCTCTAATCCCCAATCTCTAATCTCTCAGGGAGCGTCTACGAATAACTTCCTGTTTTCAGTCCAAAATTCTGGGTGAAGCCCTTCAAAATGCGCAGAGTTATTTTTGGACGCGGCTTCATCTGCCTCTTTCATCTTCCAGCAGTGTGACCAGTTCGCTCAAGATCATGGCGGTAGCGCCCCACACTACCTGCCCGTGGACGTCGAAAAAAGGAACCCGGCGAGGGGACTCGAAATGGGGGTCCGACCAGTACTCTACTTTCCGGGTGGAAGGAGTCAGTAGCGTGTCCAAAGGCACTTCCAGGACTTCAGCCACCTCGACCGGATCGGGGTGGAATGAGGGCCTGATAGGTCGGTGCGCTACAAAAGGGTGAATACAGTAATTACTCGGTGGTGTATAAAGCGGCGACAACTGTCCGATCACCTCGGTGCTGTCCGGTGGAACCCCCACTTCTTCGTTAGTCTCGCGCAGAGCGGTCTCGATCAGAGATTCATTCTCTTCGCGTTTGCCGCCCGGTAGCGAGATTTGTCCCTTGTGCGAACGCACTGTTTCGGTGCGACGCGTAAGAACAAAGTGAAGACGATCAGCACACGGATAGAGCAGAATGAGGACGCCTCCCTCTCGGCAGTCGGACGGTGGAGCGAAGTTCGGGTTCCAGCCCGGGCGCGGTTGCGGGGCCATCTTAAGGTGCGCCTCCAGACCTGGCAGCGGGCGTGCCAGCGCGCGGCGAACGTCATCCAGTGTTGGCTCTATAGCGGTGAACTCAGTCATCCCCTTCTTGTTGCTTCTAACTCTCACCGACTACCTCGGCCGCCATCTCCTCAAAGAAGTCGACCATAAAGCTATGACGCTTGCTGGCAATGACAATGGCCGATCCGCTCGGCCAGGTGATACACACGCAACACCTGGTCAAAATCATGGGTAGAATCGCTTGCTGCTTCGTACAAGGTGCGTGCCTTGTCAATCGTGATCATTTTGCTTCTGGTGTTGGTATTCTTTGTTAAGGGTGGGAATCTGCTTGGAGGTGAGCCGCCTGCCGCTCTCAAAGTACTGGATAGACGTGTGTGGGTTGTTTGCTCGACTTGGGCCATTGTATCTTTCCAGTCGAGCGAGACGAGGAAGCGGTGTAGTTCTTTTAGCCTTGTAGGGGTGCGCATGTTGGATCAGATGGGTGGATAGGGTATGTTCCGCCCCGTGCCTGGTAGGGGAAAAGTGCCTGTGGCAATGATGCGGTCCAGGCGGTGTCGGAACGTCTTGATTTCGCGGTCGGCGATCAGCGGCCGAAGTTCATTCATCAACTGGCTTGATGGCTGGTTAAGTGTTTGCTGTAAACGATCGAGGTCGTCTAATATATCATCGGGTATCGGTTGGCCCGCGAAGTCCCAGATTACGGTGCGTAACTTGTGCTCCTGATGAAAGGTAAGCCCGTGGTCGATCGTCCAAATATGTCCGTCTTTTCCTTTTAGACAATGTCCTCCCTTACGGTCGGCGTTGTTGACAATGTAATCAAAGGCCGCAACACGCTGGAAAACTGGCACGTGTTCATCGCGCAGGGTGAAGTAGTGTTCTTCCAGGTCAGCCTCAATAAAAAGCTGAACTGCGCCGGTTCCCATGAACCCCTCTCTCAACACAGTGGGAGGGATAAAATCCCAACTCAGAGCGCGGCTGACGTGGAAGGCTGCCACTTCGCGCAGTGCCAATGTCCCGTCCGGAAAGTCCCACAAGGGGCGCTCTCCCTGACTTGGCTTGTAGACGGCCAGAGCTTCCAGGTTTTCGTAACATACTGTGACCAAAAAAGTATAATTCGAACTCCAGGGCATAAGCCCATGAGCTTCTTCCATCTCTCCCTCGGCCAGGAGATCTAGCGCATAGTCTATGTTCACGGGGTAGGGCTGGTGGGTGAAATCAGATGTCGCCATACTCAATACACTCGGTCATGACCGTTGCTCTTGGGGCAAAAGTGACCATCTGGGTCTATGGGGCGGCTACAGAGGGGACAAATGGGTCTCCCCATCGCCACTACATCGAGGGCATGGCGACTGATAGCCTGCATCTGACCCCGCGTGGCCCAGAAGCGAGCAATCCTGGCGTTCTCTGATTCCTCTTCCGGCGTAAGCTCTTGCACAACCAAAACCAGGGCATCCTCGGATTCGTCGTAGCCTAGCCCCATCTGGCCTATAGCGAACAACGGCTCTAGAGGGTCGCGCAACATCAACTCCGATGCGAGCGGTTCTTCCATCGTGGATATTGGTCGAGGAAAGCGCTCAGAAAGCTCATCCAGGAGTTGATCGATGCTATGTGCCAAAACCTGTGCTTGTTCTTTTTCCAACTTAAGAGTAAGTGTCTCCGTCCCTTGACTCGCTTGCAATAAAAAAACACGCTCGCCCGGCGAACCAACCGCCTCAATCGTAATGCGTGAGACGGGGTGCATCTCAAAAATCTGTCCGGCCATAGTTAACTATCCTTTGACTCTTACTGACTATTAGTCTCAGTAGCTCCGATTGTCGAGGAGTGAGGCACGCCCACGTGCCGGACGGAGCCGCACCTGGGGGTTCTGGCTCCTCAAATCCCGATCTACTCTGTTTCTTCTTCTGGAACGTGAGCGGCATCGTTAAGACAGATGAGGCGTGGCCCCATCGGAGTGAAAGCCACTATGCTCAGCGATGCCGGACTGACAACCAGCCGCTGGAAAAGGTCGAGGTGCAGCCCCGTGTAATGGGCCAGCGCCGCTTTGATCACATCCGCGTGCGAGACAACCATGACTATCTCCGACGGATGGGCGGCCACGATGGCGTCCAGTTCGGCAACGACCCGTGCCTGCATCTCGCGAATCGCCTCACCGCCCGGGAAGCGTGCCCCGCTGGGGTAGAATTGCACCACGCGCCAGGCATCTTCCTTGGCCAGCTCTTTGAGAGACTGACCGGTCCATTCGCCGTAGCGAACCTCGCCCACACCCTCTCGAATCTGAACCTCTAGATTGTGCGGACCGGCGATGATCTGAGCCGTTTCAACGGCACGTTCCAGTGGGCTGGAATATATCGCTTTAATGGGCTTGTCGGCCAGGCGTCCCGCTAATGCCTTAGCCTGCGCCTGCCCCTTGTCGTTCAGGTGCACGTCCGGCGTCCAGCCGGCCAGCTTGTCACCTACCCAGTCGTTAAGGGCGTGGCGGACTAACAACAATGTCGTTGGTTTGGGGTGTTTCTCCTCTTCGTTATTGTCGCCTTGGCTATCGCCATTCTTACTCGTACTTTCGTCCTGTACCATGCCGTCCTGTACCATGCTGCCTCCTCAATATGGCCTATCATAGCACAGATAGTGCAAGACAACAAGCAAAATAGCCTTGTGTTATCTGAGTCAGGTGCGCACATTTTCCTATTCCTAAACACTACGTTTTGTGATAGAATTCGTTATGGTTTGCAGGACGCAGATCATAATGAATTCATAGTCATGAAGGGTGTCATCTCTCAGATGACGCGAGAATAATGAGACTTGCGTAAACCTACATCATTGTCTAAAGGAGAGGAATCCGTGGACGTATCAACTCAGTCAGGAAGCATACAGGCGCTGGACGCCGACGCGATTGTCGTCAATCTGTTTCAAGGCGTAACTCAACCGGGCGGCGCAACGGGTGCCGTAGACAAGGCCTTAGATGGCGCCATCCGTGACCTTATCACTAAAGGCGTAATCCGGGGTAAATTGAATGAGACAGAGATCATTTACCCACGTGAGGCCATCCCGGCCCGGCGTGTGATCATAGTCGGTCTGGGGCCCGAGGAGGAATTTGATCTGGATGCCGTGCGTCAGGCTGCTGCTGCTGCTGCTCGGGTGGCCCGGGGCGCGGGAGCCTGTACCTTGGCCTCGATCGTGCATGGAGGAGGACGAGGGGGGCTGTCGCTGGCCGACACTGCCCAGGCAGTGGTGGAAGGCACCATCTTGGGGCTATATCGCTACGAAGCGCCCGGCGTAATCCCGCGTGAGGAATTCGAGCGACAGGTCGACTCGCTGACGCTGGTGGAATTCGACGCGTCCAAGCTGCCCGAGGTAGAGGCGGGTGCCGGAGTGGGGAGGGCGGTAGCTGAAGGAACTTGCCTGGCTCGTGATCTGGCCAATCAGCCGGCCAACGTGATGACGCCCACCACGCTGGCCGCAACGGCGGAACGCATCTCCGCTGATCACGGCATGGCCTGTCAAGTGTTCGATCGGGAACACATGGCTGAATTGGAGATGGGGGCCTTGCTCAGTGTGGCTCGTGGAGCTAATGAACCGCCCAGGTTTATCGTATTGGAGCATAATCCAGGCGGAAGTGATGCACCTCCGTTCATACTGGTGGGCAAGGGCATCACCTTCGATTCAGGTGGACTCTCCCTCAAGCCTTCTCAAGGGATGGAGCAAATGCGGAGTGACATGGCGGGTGCGGCTGGGGTGCTGGGTGCGATGCAGGCCATAGGCGTCATCAACCTGCCCAAGCGTGTCGTGGCGCTCGTGCCTGCGACTGAGAACATGCCCAGCGGTACCGCCACACACCCTGGGGATGTCGTCACTGCCATGAACGGGGTCACCGTCGAGATCATCAACACCGATGCCGAAGGGAGACTCATTCTGGCCGATGCCCTGGCTTATGCCCAGCGCTACAAACCGGCGGCCGTGGTAGATGTGGCTACGTTAACCGGCGGAATGGTAACCGCTCTTGGACACTATATGACCGGGGTATTCGCTACCCACGATTGGCTGTGGGAAGCCATCCACACTGCCGGTGACGCCGCTGGCGAACCTATGTGGCGTATGCCTCTCCTCCCCATCTATGATCGACAGGTGACAACCCGTTTTGCCGACGTGAAGAACTCCGCTGGCCGACCAGCTAGCTCGGTGACGGCCGCCCGCTTCCTGGCCAAATTCGTCGAAGAGCATCCTTGGGCACACGTGGACATTGCCGGTACCAATTGGTGGGAGCGCGACCTTAATTATCCATCGAAGCCCTATTTTGTGAGAGGTAACACCGGTGTAGGTGTGAGGACGCTCGTCGGCGTGCTGAGCGCCTGGAACCCAGCCTGACGAAAAAACTGCGTATTTCGTACTGCGTACTGCGTATTTAGGACTAAGGATTTAATAACTTACCCATTAGGCCGTGTTGTGACATTTGAGTCTTTGCGCCTGAGAACCCCACAACAGATAACCCAATGCATCTCTGGGAATGCACAAATGTCAACACTACCTAGCCGACTGAATCAGGCCAGTATTTCGCTTGCATTTGAGGAAGTTATTTAATTCTCAATCCTTAGTAGAGGGCGACACGCAGTACGCAGTACGAAATACGCAGTATGCACTACGTAGTACTTATTCTTCGCTCTTGCTCTTCGGCTTCCGCCGGCCCGCAAACGTATACAGGGGCAGCAATAGTGAGCTCGCACGGTAGCTGGCGATCTCGGCCAACTGGCGGGCCTGTAGGCGCACTTTGGACGCTGTCATCGACACCCTATGTCCTGCCGGAGCAAAACGCCACACCAGAGGCCATTCCTCTGGCTCGGCAGGCTGCCCCCAACGCACCACGGCCGCTGCCCAGGTGAGCCCGCCACCAAATCCGACCATGACGATGTTCATCCCATCTCGGACTCGACCCTCTTCCAGCGCATCCACCAAAGCGATGGGAATGGAAGCAGCCGAAGTGTTGCCGTAGCGATCAACATTGACAACAATCTTGTCCATAGGCAGTTTCAACTGCCGGGCGGCCAGTTCAATGATGCGCAGGTTGGCCTGGTGGGGAATGAGTAGATCGATGTCGCCCAGCGTAAGTCCCGCCTTATCGAGTGCCTGTAGGGTGGCCTCCACCATCACCCGGGTCGCGAACTTGAAGACCTTGCGCCCGTCCATCTCGATGTACATGGCCTTATCGTCGATCATTTCGTGGCTCATCGGATAAGCGACGCCGCCGCCACGCACGATGAGATACCCACCTCCGCTGCCATCAGAGCCAAGAACGAACGACTGCACGCCACTGGGTTGGCTGCTTGCCTCCAGCACGACCGCGCCTGCCCCGTCGCCGAACAGGACACATGTGTTTCGGTCCTCCCAGTTTACAAAATGGCTGATCACTTCGCTGCCTATGACCAGCACCCGATCATAAGCGCCCGTGGCGATGAATTGGTGAGCCGTCGCCAGCGCGTAGACGAACCCCGTGCAACCGGCCGTAAGTGTGAAAGCTGGACAGTCAGCTCCTAATTGATATTGTACCTGGTTCGCTACACCTGGCAGAAAGTGATCCGGTGACGAGGTAGCCACTATGATGAGATCGATATCCTTTGGCATCAGGCCCGCCACGTCCAACGCCTGGCGCGAAGCTGCTACCGATATGGTGCTATTGGTTTCTCCAGGACTGACGATGTGTCGCTCACGAATGCCTGTCCGTGATACAATCCATTCGTCACTGGTGTCGACTATTTTTTCCAGGTCGGCGTTGGTAAGCACCTTGGGCGGAATATATTTTCCCCATCCCGTGAACTTGCTGTAGCGTTCGGTCATAATACTCCCTCCTTCATCCTTGACAAGACCAACGAGTATATTGACCTGAGTTCAAAGTTCCCAGACGAATGGCTCCTATCAAAAAAGCGCCGATCACTCCTGTCTTGGCTGCAAATAAACCAAAAAATTAGCCTGAAATCAAGGGACGACTCAGCAAGGTCGTCCCCGCAGATATGTGGCGTGGACCAATTATGCGCGGGCTATAGCTCGCTGTCGCAACAGCAAAGCAGCGACGATACCGGCCACTGAAAGTGCAGAGCCAACTGCCGCCGCTCCAATGAGAACCCCCCGGCGGCGCAGAAATGAGACTCGTCCCTTTTCTTCTTTCTCTTCTGCACGCTTGATTGCAGCCGCTAATAGATCTTGTTTCAGACCCGCCTCAAACGCAGGCGAAGGTGCCACAGGCACCAGCGCGGCCTTAATTCGTTCGGCGACCCCTAATAGCGGTGTGAGTTCAGCCCGATAGGCAGGAAAGAGGTTAAGATATTCTTCACTTTCGGCTCCATCGCCTATCAGTTGGTCGGCGTGAGCGGCCAACACTTCGACTATCACGGTGTCTGACATAGTTCTTGTCCTTTCCCAGCCGTGTCTTTTTCAGCGACTCTCTTTCGCCCTGTGCTCAGCGCGAGTCATTCATTGTCTTAAACTCAGTAGATCCGGGCCTCGAAAATCGGATTTACTGAGTCTGACTTTCGACGTCGAACATCTCTCGTAATGACAACAGCGTTCGATGATAAAGCGACTTTATGGCCCCCTCACTGCGATTCATTACCTCGCCAATCTCGGCGTTTGACATCCCTTCGACGAACTTGAGGATGAGGAGCTGTTGACGATCAGGCGGCAGCCGCCGTATAGCCGCCAGCAGTTCGTCCTTTTCTTCCCTGAGTTCGGCCATTTGGGCCGGCCCGTCGCGCCGCTGAACCCGGAGCTTTATATCATCCAGCGAGATGATTTTTCGCCGACTCTGGTCTCGATGCCAGTTAGCCACCAGATTATGAGCAATTCGATACAGCCAGGCAGAGAAAGGTGCTCCTCGGTTCACGTAACGCTCTATGTGATCGAGCGCCCGATGGAACGTGCGCGCGGTCAGGTCTTCAGCGTCGTGTTGATTCCCGACACGGTAGTAGATGTAGTTGTAAATTCTATTAACGTAATTTTCATACAAAATGCCGAAGGCCGCCGGGTCAGTCTTTGCTTGCTCGACCAAGGCATCTTCATTGGTGATCGGCATAGCTTTTCCCTGATGATCGGCCCTGCAGCGTCTTATTAGTAAAACACCGCCGGGCTGGGATGGTTGCGCGTCACTATGGCGAAGCAACTGTCACAGTACACGTGAGGTAAATTATGATAGGTTGGTGTAGGGCTCGCGCCCTTGTGGTCGCCCTGTTGGAACCTGAGAAGATTGACATCAGTGAAGCCATAGGCCACCTCCGAATGCTGCGGAGGTGGCCTATGGCTGGCTTTTAGTTATTCAGGCCGAGACGACAGTATGAGCGTCTGAGTCCCGGATCGTGGCTACCTCAATCGGCCAGGCCTCGGGGCAGATGGCTGCGCCCAACACGCCAGGGCCAGTGTGGGTTCCAACCACTGGCCCCACTTCGCCAAAGAACATGCGCCGACAATTGAAGCGGCGGCGCACTTCATCCGCCAGTTCGTGTGCTTCGTCGGGAGCTTGGGCGTGCATCGCGACAGCTTGTACCGGTTGCTCAGGCGACACATAGGACTCCAGCTCCGACATCAAGCGTTGGATGGCTTTACGTTTGCTGCGGACCTTGTCTAGCGGTTTGACAACGCCTTCATCTAACATCAGGATCGGTTTAACCTTGAGCAAAGTTCCCAAAAAAGCGGCCGCCGCGCCAATGCGTCCTCCCTTCTGCAAGTACTCCAGGGTATCAACCACGAAGTAGAGCCTCATGTCGTTCCGCATCTGCTCAACACGGGCGACGATTTCGTCCATGGTGTGACCCTCGGCTGCCATTTCAGCGGCGGTGATCACCATCAGGCCCAGGGCAGAAGCTGTAGAGTATGTGTCAATGACCACTATGTTGGCATCGGGCAACATATGTTTGGCATCCAGAGCCGACTGATAGGTGCCACTCAATCTGCTGGAGATAACCAGACAAAGTACGTCGTGCCCCGCTTCGGTTAACTCCGAGAAAATATCCAAGAATTGTCCCGGCGATGGCTGAGAAGTCGTTGGCAACTCAGGCGACTCGGCCAGCATCGCGTAAAATTGGTCGATGTCAATCGTCACACCTTCCTGGAATACCTGGTCTTCCCCAAAATGCACATTCAGAGGCACAACACGAATGTTAAATCTCTCGATTTCATCAGGGGGTAGATAACTGGTTGAATCTGTGACGATTTTGATCATTGCGAAGGGCTCCTTCTTTCTCAATTGGGTGTGTTCAAAATGAGTTGTAGGGATACTCCCTTGTGGGTGTCCAGGGCGGGCACGAGACCCGTCCCTACCATCCCATTTTGAATGCACCCTCCTCAATTTTTTCCTAATTCTGGTGTGGGTTCTGAGTTTTCGAATCTTGGGCAAGATCAAGTATCGAATGCCTTGAGCGCGTCTTGCAAAAAAGTAGTGAGGCGGCTGACACTTTCCTCACTCAATTCACTCAGATGCGTCTGGAATTTCTTAGTGTGGCTGTCCAGCTTGCTAATGAAAGATGGATCACCGCCTTGATTTGATATAATCGAGGCAAGGCTGAAGCCAGCTAGCGTACCCAGGCCAACCTCGTCGCGCACGGTCAAGCTGTTCAGGGTCTTAAAGGGGAAGAGCTTACCTGTTTGCTTACTGGCATCTGCCAAGTTAAGCAGAAGAACGCCGATCATTTCAGTGCAATACATCAATGGCGTTTTTACATCCGGCAATTGGGCCAGTATCTCACGCACCGCTTCGGCATAGTTGGATTCTTGGGTTTCTCGTATTCGCTGTAACAGAAGTTCTTTGGCCTGATGCCACTCGTCACTGCCAAGGACTTCGTGACGTAACTGGGTTAGGAATTTGGCGGCATGGTGAGTGGGATAGAAGACAACCATTGAGCGCCCTGGGCCGGCGTTACCCTCGCCCAGGACGTAGGACGAAGCAGCCACCCCCTTTTCCTCAAGCAGCTTGAGCATATCGTAGGCAGAAAACTTATTGACACCCAGCCGTTCTGCCACCACCGAATAATGAACCGGGCCGTTGAATTCGCGGTACAGCTCAAAGAGCTTATCCAGAAACGCTTGTTGCCGAGGAGTTAGTTTCATGGCTCATTACCTTTTTAATTCAATACCCCGAGCACGAAGCCGTGGGAGAATTGGGCCTTATGGTTCCACTCAACGTTGAGATTTGGGTGCTTAAGGTACACACTGCCCCTGCCAAACGAAGTTCTTTTCGAAGACTGAGTGACAGTCGCTACCATGCCTGGGTGCAAGCCTTCCAGATAATACTTCGCAGGCCGGCTCACGTACCAGCACAGGCCGAGGAGGCTGCGAGGGATGCAAGATGCCAAAAAAACCAAAGACCTGTCTACATTTTACAATCAGAGACGCCCTTTGTCAACAGATTATCTGCTCCAAGATTCGTTGAGTTGACGCTCAGCCGCCCCACATGTTACAATACATTCTACCGAGATGTCCACCTTCCACCTTGGCCTGTGTGTCAGTAATCTCTTAAGCTGGCTGGTGCTGACTTCCCTTCTTGCTCTCGATCATGATTTTATTATCAGGCCAGATTATCGCGACGGATTATATCACCTCCTGCTGAGGGTAGCAAGGACTAATTGATAGACCGGGTTGTGCGCACGGTTGCGTGTGGCAACCTCTTATTCGGTGTGCGTGTTCTAATCACCTACGGTGACGATGTTTGATCAACTGACAACTTGGTTCGCCAGGCCTATCTGGCTACGCCATGTTGCCTGGATTGTGTCCTTCTATTTGATTTTGCTTCACAATAACCCCGATCTCGATGCCATTGCCAGTGAGGAATTGAATTAGTGTGACGTTTGAAATTGCTCTTGTACTTGCCATCCTGGGGGTGGCTGTTCTATTATTTGTCACCGAGCGACTGAGCGTAGATTTGGTGGCCCTGCTTGTGTTAGGCAGTCTGGCACTCACAGGGTTGGTTACGCCGACCGAGGCCCTTTCTGGCTTCAGTAGCCCGGCCGTCGTTACCGTCTGGGCCATGTTCGTTATCAGCGGCGCTCTAGCCAGAACTGGCGTGGCGAATATGGTCGGCCGCCAGGTTCTGCGACTGGCCGGTACCGGCGAAGTTCAACTGATCGCTGTGATTATGCTCACTGCTGCTGTGTTGTCCGCCTTTATGAATAATGTTGGCGTCGTAGCGCTGCTTTTGCCGGTGGTCATGGATATTGCGCGGCGCACGGGTCTGCCACCCTCAAAACTGTTGATGCCCCTGGCCTTCGGATCGTTGCTGGGAGGCCTGACCACCATGATCAGCACGCCGCCCAACATCCTCATCAGCGACGTCTTGCGTGATTATGGGCTGCGTCCCTTTGAAATGTTCGACTACACGCCCGTCGGGATGGCCGTGATGCTGGCCGGCGTGGCCTTTATGGCCTTGGTGGGACGCCATCTCCTGCCAACGCGTGACATAGCCAAGGAGTTCTCGACCTCCGATCAGACAGATCTAGGCAAGTTCTATAGTTTACGCGAGCGGATGTTCATTGTCCGATTGCCGGTCAACTCGGTGCTGGCGGGTAGGTCTCTGGCGGCGAGTCGATTGGGTTCGGCTCTGGGGCTGAACGTCATCGCCATTATTCGGGACGGTCAGACCGAACTGTCCCCCGATCCGGGAACCCTGCTTCATGCCAACGACCGGTTGCTCGTAGAAGGAGAGCACGATCAGTTGGCCGAACTGCGTGGTCGGCGACATCTCCTGGTTGCAAATAATCAACCGGCCATCGAGAAATTGATCTCGGACGAAGTAGGCCTGGGCGAGGTGAAATTGCTCCCTCATTCAACTTTTGTGGGGCAGACGCTACAGCAGCTCGACTTTCGTCAGCGCTTCGGGGTCAACGTTTTGGCTATCTTGCGGGGGGGGGTACCGCGGCGCACCAACGTAAAAGGTACGCGGCTGCAACCAGACGATACGTTGCTGATCCACGGATCAATCGCCCATCTCAATGTCTTGCGGGAAGATCCCAATTTTGATCATTTCAGAGTCGTCACCGACCTCCAGGCAACCATCACCTATCGTTTGCAGGAACGGCTCACCGCCCTTCGAGTTCCCCGGGAGTCGATGCTGATCGGCAGAACACTGGCTGAAAGCCGCCTGGGAGATGCGTTTGGCCTGACCGTATTGAGTATCGGGCGTAATGGGATTACTAAATTAATGCCTGATCCGCAGGAAGCATTAGAGGTTGATGACATGGTACTGGTGAAGGGCAAGCCGGAGGCTCTGGAGGCTCTGCGTGGCCTGCAGAATCTGGAAATAGAAGACCAAATACCGCCAGACATGGACGAACTGGAGTCCGACCGAGTTGGGATGGTGGAGATCGTGCTCTCCCCCCACACTACTCTGGCGGGCCAAACCCTGCGCCAGATTCATTTCCGAGAGAAGTACGGATTGAGCGTGCTGGCCATCTGGCGTGAAGGTCGGGCATACCATTCAAATCTGCGTGACATGGCGCTGCGCTTTGGCGACGCCCTGCTGCTCTACGGCCCGCGCGAGAAGTTAAGTGTTCTGGGGGGCGAGGCAGACTTCCTGGTATTAACCGAAGCAGTTCAGGTGGTGCAACACCCCGAGAAAGCCCTGCTAGCTATCCTGGTTATGGCAGCGGTCTTGCTGCCAGTTATTCTGGGCTGGCTACCTATTGCCATCACGGCTGTGGTGGGGGCTGCTCTGATGATTTTGATTGGCTGCCTGAAAATGGAAGCAGCCTACCGGGTCATCGAGTGGAAAGCCGTCTTTCTCATCGCCGGTATGCTGCCTCTGGGTGTCGCCATGGAGCGAACTGGCGCTGCCCGCTTCCTGGCTGAGGGTATGGTAGGGTTGGTCGGTGGGCTGGGGCCACTTGCGGTGATTGCCAGCCTGTTTATTCTGACCGCTATGGCCTCCCAGGTGATGCCCAATGCGGCCGTGGCTGTGTTGTTGGCCCCCGTTGCCTTGAACACGGCCAACGACCTGGCTATTTCCCCTTATGCCTTGATGATGACGGTGGCTGTGGCTGCCTCGGCCAGCTTCCTCAGCCCGGTTGCCCATCCATCCAACGTGCTGATTTTAGGACCCGGTGGCTACCGCTTCACAGACTATGTCAGAGTCGGCCTGCCATTGACAATTGTGGTGATGATCGTGGTGTTGTTGGTGCTGCCTGTTTTCTGGCCCCTTTTCCCTTAGTACAGCCTTCCGTTAATTCGCAACGGGTTTCCGGCAGCCGTGTCATCGTGAATGACACGTCATCCTGAGCGAGGCACGAGCGAAGGATCTCGTTTCCCTTTGTGGGACGAGATTCTTCGGCCTTCAGCCTCAGAATGACATGCACGATACTCGAAGCGAATTTACGCATCGCTGTACTTAGAACCTATCCGAAAATCCGTAGGTTGGCATCTCTATGCCAGCCACTGACGCACACCAGCCCTGCCGGACGGCACGGGACGGCGGGGCTGGTGTGCGTCAGTGTAGGAGATTAAGGAAGAATGGAGTGCAAATATGGGTGACTGGTTTGAGCGCAACCGTGCTTTCGTTCTCGTCTTGCTCATCAACCTGGCCTTGATGGGCGGGTTCTTTTTCTGGTTGAGACGCCCTGTCTCTTCTCCGGTTGAGATTGTCCCACCCGATCCTACCCCTTCCCCCGCGCCCACAGCTACTCCGACGCCATCACCTTTGCGCGTTTACGTCACTGGCGCGGTGTTGCATCCTGACGTATATCGGCTCGCCACTGGTAGCATCGTGAAGGATGCCATTGAAGCTGCTGGTGGTGTCACCAACGATGCAGACATGGTGCGTATCAATCTGGCCCAAGAATTGCAGGACCAGCAGCAGATATATGTACCCTGTGTCGGCGAGGATGAACCGCCACCGCCGGTGGCAGGCGGAGAGTCAACGCCGTCTTCTGGAGGTGCTGAGCCAGCCGGGAAGATCAACATCAACACAGCGCTCACAGAGGAACTGGATAGCTTGCCCGGCATCGGCCCGGCGTTCGCTCAGCGTATCATTGAGTATCGGGACGCCAACGGTCCCTTCAAATCAATCGAAGAGATCACCAACGTCTCCGGCATAGGCGACTCGACCTTCCAAAAAATCAAAGATCGTATCAGCGTGGGTGATTAGGAGTCACAAAAAACAACTTCCCGACTTAGTGTCGAGCGAGAAATCATACTGAGTGCATCGAGGGGTGAGTTCGAACGGGTTTTGGAGCTACTGAGGCCATTTTCACCTGCCTGCCTGAGCAGCTTGATATTGTCAAAGTAGTCACACGAGCCCCTAGATTGGTTACAAAACGTAGGCGGGCATCTTCATACCCGCCCTGGTGCTTACTCGATAGTCCTGTCCTGGCCTGTGTGTCCTATACCAACAGGTATGACACGTAAGCCATCGTTAACTGTATCGGGATTCCCAGATCATCCAGAATAGGCTGAATATCGCGAGCGAAAATGAGCGTTCCCGCTATGGCAGATACGAGAAACAGCAGTCCTAGCAAGACCAAGCAGCCACAGCCCCATAACAGGCATCGATTGCTTCCAGCCTTCTGCTCTGCCGGTCGCGCCGCCGCTGGTCGCGGTGGTGGTGATGGGGGCGGTGGCGGGGGGGCGGCGTAATCAGGCGCGGGTGGGGGTTGTGTGGGCCTCGCACCTGCCTCTGTCTGGAACACAAGCAGCGTCTGGCCTATACCTATGGTATCGCCCGGTCGTAGTGGTTGAGGACTGGTGACCAGGTTGCCGTTCAAAAAGGTTCCATTCGTACTGCCCATGTCTTCGACGTAATGACTATCGCTCTGCCAGCTAATGCGTGCGTGTCGTCGCGACACTTCTGGGTCACGCACAGAGATGTCTGCTTCCTCTTCACGACCCAGGACGGCCTCGGCACTCGCAATGTGGTAGGTCGTGCCTACGTTAGCTCCCTGGCGTACCACCAAGCTGGCTCGGGGTTGACCCGTGGCCATGACTGTCTGATCGTCCACTGTTGTCTCCTTTTGCCAAAGCTAACTCAAGGTTTGCGGCATCTTCTCAATAATTCGGGGTAGGGCCCAAGGGCGAACACCCAGGTTCGCCCTTGCTTTTTGAGAAGATACATAGGAAGCGTCCAGAAATAACCTCCTACTTTCGGGCCAAAAATCTGAGCGAAATCTTTCAAAATGCGCAAAGTTATTCTTAGACGCGGCCATATTATCGAACAAACCGGTAAGATGTCAAATAGGGATTCCTACTTGGTATAGCTCACGATAAGCTGAGCCGTGCGCCCGGCCCAACTGACGTTGTCTTCGGCGCCGTCGCCGTTATCGGATGTGTCAAAGCGCAATCGGATACGAAAATTGTTGTTCCCCCCATCCAGGCGTGAGACCACACGTCCGGTGACGTCGATTGGACTGTCCAATCCCGCCGATCCGTTTACAGTCGCCAGGTTGGCCTTTGCTGATGCATCGTAGTCGGTCTCCTCCAGTGTGGAGCCCCAGTCCACTTCTTGCACGTAAAGAGGGGATAGCTCTCCAAATGGATCGCCGTTCTGCGCATAGTCACCCAGGTCGAGGCGGGCGCTGATGATTTTTGCATCGGACAGGTCCGATATATCGAAGGCAAAGAAGGCCCTTAGCGCCTGGTCAGTGTCATTATCGCCAACAACCGGTTGTGGCGTGAAGACTTCGCCATCCTCGCGGACCGAGCCACCGCCTGTATGATCAAGTGTATCCGTTTGCTCCGTGCGCACCGTCACCGTAAGCGAGCGTTCAGTTGACCCGCTGCTTGCCTCAGCACGTAAGACGTAAGTCGTCGTGCCGGTTGGGCACGTATCAATCTGACCGTACGGACCTGTGATGCCGTAGTTACTGAACTCGCCTCCACTCAAAAAAGCAGCCGTTACGTATTCGATATGCCACTGCAGAGTAGTACATTCTCCAGGGTTGATCGTGGTCTCGGTCGCCCCAAACTCTACGATGGGACCGGGTGTTGTCGTAGATGTAGGTGTAGGCGTGTGAGTCGCCGTTGGCGCTGAGGTGGCCGAGGCGGTGGGCGAAGAGGTAGTTGTTGGCGTGGCAGTCAGCGTCTGAGTTGGCGTCGGCGGGATGGGGGTCTGAACCACCGGCACATTCTCTGTATTGCTGGACCGGGTAAAAGCCGCAAAAATCCAGCCCCGCTCGGCGCTGTCTGGGGGATAGACGATCTGCCACCAACTGCCGTCCTCGTTTTTGCCAGTCACCATTACCTCAGTGTTTACCGGCAGTAAGCCTATGACAAGGTGCTCCTGCCCCGGCCCCTCACGTACGTTCAGGTCTGTGGTCGTGATTGCAGAAGGTGGGCCTCCAGGTGCCGGGGTCTCGCTCGGTAGCGTGGGGGTTGGTGTGTCAGCCTCTCCCGGTTCGCCCACGGCGCTGATCATCACCGTAGTTGGTGCGCTGGCTACGCCCAGGCTGTTGTAGGCGTGTACCTCCAACGTATAGCTGCCGGCTACCGTTGGCGTCCAGTGCAGAGTGACAGGGAAGGTGGGCTGTCCTTCAGGGATAGCGCTTTCTTGTTGATCTACCACGTTGCCACCTACCCACAATTCGGCACGGGTGATACCGTTGGGATCGCTGGCTGTGGCATTGACAGTCACGGGTTGATTAATCGGCACCTGGCTACCCGCAACCGGCGATTGGATAAACACACTGGGCGTGGTAGGGGTGATCTGCACGCGATTGCGGGTGAGCAGCCAGGCAGTGAGACCGGCCAGTGTCAGAATAAGAATCACTACGATGAGCAAACCCCCTACCCATCCGATGGCCAGCCAGGGAGTCCCTTCCGCTTCCCTTTCGTGCGATGTCTCAGGCGCGGGGCCGGGCTGCGGTGGGGGGACTGCGGCCGGGTGAGGGGCTTCGCGATAAGGCCGCATGCCCACGGTATCGGGTGCCGGAAAACCTTCCACCGAGAAAACCGACGCCCCCACGGCAATGGTCTCCGTTGGCTGTAAGACGTGACGTCCGGTGATGCGTCGCCCGTTGACCAGGGTACCGTTGGTGCTACCCAAGTCCTCTACGATGATCTGGTCTCCCTGCCGTGTTACCTGGGCGTGATGGCGAGATACCTGCGGGTCATCCAGGACAACGTCGTTTTCTTGAGACCGCCCAAGGGTCAGCCTGTTACCCACCATCGTGTACACCTGGCCGATGGTGGGTCCCAATTGCACGCGCAATCGCACTGGTTGTTGCCTACCACTTCCCGGTAAGGTGGCATCTTCTGGCCCCTTGTGGGAGGGCGGATAGTCTGAACTCATCGCTAGTTTTTCTCCTTTTACTCCGTCGTCTGCGCTATCTGAAAAGTTCTCTCGCTCATCCCGGCAGATAAGTGAAGTCCCTTGATATGATTACGATCCATTGCAGGGGCTGGTGCTGTTCTGCGCCGTATTACCCGGCCACGACTCGTCTCTTTCGTTGAAGGAGACCAGGTAAAAGCTGTAGGACGTCCCACACGTCAAACCGCGAATGGCACCGCTCGTTGTGTTGGCAGGAAAGACTGCCACCGCCAGTCCCGTGCTGGCGTCATACAGCCGAAAGCCCTGCTCGTCGCTGCTGGTATCCACCCAGGTAAAATCAAAGCCATCGGCATAGACGCCGGTGATGGCCAGATTGGCTGGTGTAGCGGGTGGCGGTAGCGGGACGGTGCCGGGCTGGACGACCAGGGTTGTTGTACGCTCCACGCTGCCCGCATCATTGGTGACGACCAGGCGATAAGTGGTAGTAGTGTTGGGTGCTACACTCAGAGATCCCGTGGATCCAACGGCTATGTCGTCCGGGTAAATTCGAGCCGACGTGCCATTCTCGTACACCCAAGAAAGGGTTGCTTGTTGGTCCTGGCTGATGGTGTTAGGCACAACCTCAAAGCGGGTGATAACCGGCTGGTTGTCTCCCCCCTCAGAGCGGACTTCGATGAGGGCGTAGACAATAGGCCCAAATAGATTGCAACAGTCCGGGTTTTGCATCCGCCAGCCACTGCGATACCTGCCATTGGCTTGTGGTGCCACCATGGGTACAGTGATATCTACTGTGTCATCAGGTGACACGGCGTGTGGTATGTTGACGGCACTCAGTGCGCTCAATTGCGAACCACCCACAAAAACCAATTGATAGCCCGTGTTCCAGGTGCAGGTGCCGGTATTGCGCAGCCGCCAGGTCTTGTTGAAGGCAGTCCCTGGGGTGAACGCGGTCCCGTCCGGCACGGTCACGTCGGTAACGAAAGCTGCGTTGTCGGAGCATGAGGGTCGAGCAGTAGGCCGGATTGGGGTACACGTGCCAGAGGGTGTAGGCGTAGGTGTGCTCGTGGACGTGGGGACCGAAGCCCCCTCGGCTGGCCCAGCCGTTGCCGAGGGAACGCGAATCACGGTCTCCCTCGCCAGAACGTCTACCACATGTATTGTGATTGGCTGAGAGTTACCCCATTCGCCATTCCGATTTTTTGCATCGACTTGAATTTCGAAGGTACCCACCGATTCGGGCGTCCAGAAAAGCTCTTGGGTGAGCTCGGTCACTGTTGGAACAGAGAGATTTACCGTCCGTGCCGCCTGCCCGTTAACTTCCAGCAAGGCTTCAACAATGCCTGCCGGGTCCTGGATGGACGCGCGAACTATAATGGTGGTGCCTCTAACGGTCGTACTATTGGGAGCGGGCTCAATTACTTTTATTTGGGGGCCATCTGCACTGGATACGCGAAAGGGGCTGGCCGGGGTGCAGGCGGTCATCAGCAACAAGGTAGCCAGGGACACGCCGATGGTCAGCATGATGGTCCAGCTTCTGTTCATCGGATTTCCTCCTCAATCCCCAGGGGGGCGTCCCAGATTTTTGGTAGGACGGCAATGTGGACAGCCCCATACTCAGCGTTCCTGAAAAATCCGAGTTATGGGGGCAGCAATCGACTCAATCTCATCCAAGACTCCGCTCATGATTATAACACAATCCATTATAACATGATAACATAATATTGTAAATATGGTAGTTAGACGTGATGACAGATCTCAGGGGTTTCCGGAAACCCCTGGGGTCTTATCCTCAGAATTTCGAGCTTGACGTTGGACGGCTTTTGTGCCACAATCTAAGATCCATCGACATCTCCCATCCGTATAGTTGAATTAAGGCAGGGATGGTTCACTATTTGGTTGACACTTTTTACCGGTCAAATCAAAAAAAGTAACCGCGTAAAACGTAAAACGTGATGCGTGAGTGATCCACCGAAATTATCTGCACTGTTCTGGTGTTGCTATGAAGCCTGGAAGCCCGCGTCTCCGTGTAATCTATTTCGGTGGATTACTTGAAGGCACATTGGCCAGGCGCATTCGCCCAGAATCAATTACGCTTTACGCCTTACGTTTTACGGATGTGTCTGGCAAAGCAGGCCAAATTGTCAACCAGTTCTCTTGGCAAAATGAACCATGCCTTTTGAATACACCCAAATGAGATCAGGCTACTTATGGTTCACGACATGACATTGGTAAGCCTGCGCCGGCGCTGGCTGGCGCTGGCTTTGCTTTTCGCTTTGGTTCTTTGGATCGGCTACCAACTGCTAAGCGTCACCCGGGATCCGGCTTTTGCCCGGCGTTGGGCCATAGTGGCCGCTGCCGCGTTGGTCTATGAACTGGGGCATCTGTGGCGGGGGTTGAAGGACAACCATCGACCGGGGGAGTCGAGGCTCTTGCCGGTGCTTGGTGCTGGCAACGTGCTCACCATGCTGCGCGGGTTGGCGCTCGGGTTGCTGGCTGGCTTCCTGCTCTCGCCCTGGCCGGCGGGGGGGCTGGCCTGGTTGCCGGCGCTGCTGTATAGCCTGGCCATCGTCGCCGATTATCTGGATGGCTACTTAGCTCGCATCACCCACCACGCTACCGTGTTGGGTGAGAACCTAGACATTGAGTTCGATGCCCTGGGCATCCTGGTAGCTAGCTCGTTGGCCGTCAGCTACCATCAGTTGCCCTGGTGGTATCTTTTTATAGCCCTATCACGCTATCTCTTCCTTTTCGGAATCTGGTGGCGCAAACGGCGTGGCCGGCCGGTGTATGATTTGCCTCCCAGCACTCATCGACGCATCGTGGCTGGTTTTCAGATGGGGTTCACCAGTGTCATGCTGTGGCCCATAGTCTACCCACCCGGCACCACGTTGGCGGGTGTCGCCTTTGCCATACCCTTCACCGTCAGCTTCGTACGCGATTGGCTTGTCGTCAGCGGGCGTCTTGACCCCGCCTCAGCCAGGTACCTGGAAGCCAGTCGGGTAGTCACCCTCGTCTTTACCCGCTGGCTTCCTGTGCTCCTGCGGATTGGCCTGGTGGCCTTGATGATTGGGTTCATCTTACCCCTTCCCGGTTTTACCGGCTCGGCCATCGGTCTTGTAGCGCTCGCCGCCACGATGATGCTGGCCCTGGGGGTGGCAGGCCGCCTGGCGGCCCTGGGGTTACTGGTCGCTGCCAGCGCGAATATCTTCACCAGCGGACTTTACCTGTACAACGGCTTCTTGTTGGTAAGTGCCGTTGCTTTGATGTTGCTGGGCAGCGGCACCCTTTCCTGCTGGCGTCCTGAGGATGCGATACTCAGGTGGCGCGCCGGAGACAAGGCAGGGGTCTGACTTGTGATACCGCATTCCCGCCTCTTCCGGCTTCGCTACCTGCTTTGGCTGATCGTTCCCCTCCTGCTCCTGTGGGTGCTGCGCGGCGTCTCGTTAAAAGACTCCTGGGCGGTGTTGACCGGCTTAGGTCCGACACACATCCTGATCTTGATTGTGGCCAATGGCCTGGTGTTGCTGACGCTAAGTGGGCGTTGGTGGTTGATCCTGCGCGCTCAAGGGCATCCCATTTCCTACCTGACACTCGCCGGTTATCGACTGGCTGCCTTCGGGATCAGTTACTTCACCCCCGGACCTCAGTTCGGTGGTGAACCGGTGCAAGTGTATCTGGTGCAACGACGGCATCAGGTAGCACATTCTACCGCCATCTCGGCTGTGACTTTGGACAAATCCCTGGAGCTATTAAGCAATTTTATCTTCTTGATGGGCGGTGTTATTTGTATTCTCGTGTGGCGGGTGTTTCCCGGAATTGTGGGCGGCCAGGCCATCATCTTCCCGCTCGTGTTGCTGGCCTTGCCGGTGGGGTTCCTGTCGGCTATCTGGGGCGGCAGGCATCCAGTCTCCGGCCTGTTAAAGGCGGGCGTCGGGCTCTTCTCACGCCTGAAATCGTCAGGGGATCATCCCTGGCTCTCTGGCTACCACAAGATGTACCGCATCATTCGCGACGGCGAAGAGGAGGCAACGCACTTCTGCCATAGTTCCCCCTCGTATCTCGTTTTGGCCATGCTGATCTCCTTTGTCAGTTGGGTTGCCATGCTGGGTGAGTATTGGCTGATGCTGCGCCTACTTGGCCTGAACCTGACTCCCATCCAGGCCATCAGCACACTCACCGCCGCTCGCATCGCTATCCTTCTGCCCTTACCGGGTGGCCTGGGCACACTGGAGGCCAGCCAGGTGCTGGCTTTGGGCGCATTAGGACTGAACCCGGCGGCAGGTATCAGTTTGAGCCTGCTCATACGGATGCGCGACGTGGCCCTGGGCGGTTTGGGTCTCTGGTGGGGTGGGGTCAAAAGTCAGTTGCCTTAACTTCAGAGTTGTTGTACATTATTTGTCAGTATTAGCGCTACAACATTGGGGGGATATTTTTAAAAAATGAGCGAGTTGAAAATTACACAGATGACCTGTGCTCGGGTACCGACTGGGGCGGGCGAATTCCAATTATGCCTTTATCAGGATAATCAGAATGACAAAGAGCATCTGGCTTTGGTTATGGGCGAGGTAGCTGGTCAGCGTGACGTGCTGGTTCGGATACACTCTGAATGTTTTACCGGCGACGCATTGGGCTCCTTGCGCTGCGACTGTGGTGACCAGTTGCACCAGTCTATGCACTTGATCGCTGAAGAGGGTATGGGGGTGCTCGTCTATCTTCGTCAGGAGGGGCGGGGGATTGGTTTGCTGGGTAAGCTGCGTGCCTACAACCTTCAGGATATAGGCTACGACACAGTGGACGCTAATCTCATGCTCGGGCACCAAGCTGATGAACGAGACTATACCGTGGCGGCTCTCATTCTGAAAGACATGGGCGTGCATTCGGTGCGCTTGCTGACCAACAATCCTGAGAAGATTGAGAGCCTACAGGCGTTGGGCGTGTCGGTATCTACCCGCGTTCCAATGCAACCCATAGTCACCAGCGAAAATGCAGCGTACTTGACAACCAAGGCTCAGCGCATGAACCACCTGTTTAACCTGACCGCATCGTTCGATGTGCTTGTGAGTCACGGTAGTAATGGAAGAGATTGAAATACTACTGGCAGAGGCCGCCGACCGCTGCCGAAGGGCAGGCCGGCCGGCGGTAACCTTGAGCTATGCACAGAGCCTGGATGGCTGCATCGCGGCCCGCCCGGGCCAGCCGTTGGCCGTGAGCGGCCCGTTATCTCTCACCCTCACTCACCAACTACGCGCCGCTCACGACGCCATCCTGGTCGGCATTGGCACCGTGCTGGCCGACAATCCGCGCCTCACCGTGCGTCTGGTGGAAGGCGAGCATCCCCAGCCGGTCGTGGTGGACAGCCAACTGCGTTTCCCGTTAGACGCCAACTTGCTTAAACATCATCCTCTCCCGGCCTGGATCGCCGCCGGTGAATGGGCCGACCGGGGTCGCCAGCGGGCGCTGGAGCGAGCTGGGGCGCGTGTCCTGCGCCTGCCGGCCCATCCAAATGGCGGGTTGAATCTGGCCGCTTTGCTTGAATGCCTGGGAAGGTCGGGCATCACCCGCTTGATGGTGGAGGGAGGCGCGCGCATCATCACCAGCTTCCTTCGCGAACACTGGGTTGACCTCCTGGTGCTGACTGTTTCACCCATGCTGGTAGGCGGCCTGCACGCCGTGGGTGACCTGGGGGAGACCGATCCGGCGTGTTTGCCACGTCTGAAAGAGCCACATTCTGCGTGGCGCGGCGATGATCTGATCTTGTGGGGCGAATTGGCCTGAGGTAGAGCGTGAAACGACTGTCCTTGTATTTCACCGGACCCTACCAGGTCTCCGTGAAGGAGGAGCCCTTGCCCTCACCCGCGGATGACCAGGTGGTTGTTGAGACCCAGGTCTCGGCCATCAGTCCCGGTACCGAGATGCTGATGTACCGGGGCCAGGTGCCGACCGGCATCCCGCTGGACGAGACCATCCCTGACCTGGCGGGTGACTTTGGCTTTCCGCTCAAATATGGGTACGCTGCCGTAGGACGGGTGGTTGGCCGGGGCGCTGGCGTGGCCCGGGAGTGGCACAATCGGCTCGTCTTTGCCTTCCACCCTCACGAGAGCCATTTTCTGGCTTCGCCAGCCGAGTTGATCCCGGTGTCACCCGGTGTGTCGCCGGAGGAAGCGGCCTTTTTGCCCAACGTGGAGACAGCCGTTAATTTCCTGATGGATGGGCAGCCCCTTATCGGGGAGCAGGTGCTTGTTTTCGGACAGGGCGTCGTCGGCCTGTTGACCACCGCGCTGCTGGCCCGCTTTCCCCTGGGCAGATTGGTGACGCTGGATCGATATCCCTTGCGCCGCAAACGGTCCCTGGACATGGGCGCTCACGTCAGCCTGGACCCGGCCGCGCCGGATGTTTTGGACCAGGTCTCGTCTCTGGTTCAGAAGGGAGGGTTCTACCCTGGGGCGGATCTGACCTACGAGCTTTCCGGGGACCCGGGGGCCCTGGACCAGGCAATTGCCGTCACGGGATTCAGTGGGCGCGTGGTCGTCGGCTCCTGGTATGGCCAGAAGCGGGCCGATCTCGACCTGGGGGGGCGCTTTCATCGCAGCCGGGTGCGTCTCATAAGCAGTCAGGTCAGCACCATCGCGCCCGAGTGGAGCGGACGCTGGAACAAGTCTCGGCGGCTGGACCTGGCGTGGCACATGCTCCAACAAGTAAAACCCGCCCAACTCATCACCCACCGTTTCCCCATCACTCAGGCATCCCAGGCCTACGCCCTGCTTGACCAGCACCCTGAGAAAGCGATACAGGTTATGTTGAAATACACGTGAAACGTAAAACGTAAAACGTGAAACGTAACAGTGAGTCGCTGCAAGCGCAGGTATTTTACGTTTTACGCAGTACGTGGTACGCATCACGTTTTACATTTCACGCGGATCACGCTTTACGTTTTACGTTTCGCGTTTTACGTTTCACGCATCACGTATAAGGAGCCTTTCATCATGTACACCGTTGCCGTAAGTCGGGACTTCGTGGCGCAGCACTTTCTTATTGGCGGCGATTGGGGGGCCGAGAACGAACGGCATTCCCATCATTACCGCGTCGAAGTGTTATTGGAGGGGGCTAGCCTGGATGCGCACGGCTACCTGGTAGACATCGTCGATATCGAAACCCAACTGGAGGCGCTGGTAGCCTATTACCGGGACAATATCTTGAACGATCTGCCCGAGTTCGAGGGTCTCAATCCCAGCATCGAACACTTCGCGCGTATCTTTTGCCGGTCGCTTGCGGACCGCATCCGGGCGTCCAACCTGAGCGCCATCACCCTCAAAATCTGGGAGAACGAGATCGCCTGGGCCGCCTACAAGCAGGAGTACTGATGCAGACGAAGGACGAAAGACCAAGGATGAAAGACGAAGGACCAATTGTTGGCTCAGACGTATCTTCTCAATAATTCGGGGTAGGGGCAGTGCCTTATGCCTGCCCGACAGGGCGACCACAAGGGATCGCCCCTACATTTTGAGAAGATACGCTCAGACCTCTTCGTCGTCCGTCGTTCGTCATTCTTCCAGTTGAGGAAGTTTTACCCTATTTCTGAACCATCCTGCGATACTCTAGACTACTTCGGAGCCCCTATGCGCGTCGGTTTGCTTATCTACGGTAGCCTGGAGACCGTCTCCGGCGGCTATATCTACGATCGAATGCTGGTTGAACATCTGTGTCGCCAAGGGGACCAGGTGGAGGTCATCTCGCTGCCGTGGCACAGCTATGCCCGGCACCTGGCCCACAACTTTTCGTGGACCCTGTACCGGCGCTTGCGCCGGGCCTCCCTGGACGCGCTGCTTCAAGACGAGCTCAACCATCCTTCCCTCTTCTGGCTCAATCGCCGGCTGCGCCCCCGCGTCCGCTATCCGATCCTGGCCATCGTGCATCACCTGCGTTGTAGCGAGGCGCGCCCCGCCTGGCAGAATAGCCTTTATCGATGGGTCGAGCGCCGCTATCTGGCGTCGGTGGATGGCTTCATCTTCAACAGCCGGACCACCAAGGCCGCCGTAGAAGGCGTGTTGGGGACGTCAAAACCCACCACCGTAGCCTATCCGGGTGCTGATCGGCTGTGCCTTGACGTGACGCCCGACCAGGTAACCGGCCGCGCCCGGTCGCCCGGGCCTTTGCGCATTCTCTTTTTCGCCAACCTGATCCCGCGCAAGGGACTGCACACGCTGGTGGATGCTGTATCACGCCTTCCTCAGGACGGTTGGCGACTGGACGTTGTGGGTAGTCTGGAGGTGGATCCGGCTTACGTGCGCGCCGTCCGGCGTCAAATTGAGCAGACGGGCGTGACGGACCAGGTGACTCTGTCTGGCTTCCTGCCCGATGTTCAATTGGCCGACCGCCTGGCGGGGGGGCATGTGCTGTGCGTACCGTCCAGCTACGAAGGCTTTGGCATCGTCTACCTGGAGGGTATGGGAGCCGGGCTGCCGGCGGTCGCCTCGGACGCCGGAGCTGCCCGCGAGATCATCACCCACGGGCGGGATGGCTTCTTGGTGCCTCCCGGTGACGCGGCCAGCTTGGCCCACCACATAGGCACCTTGATCGACGACCGCGAGCGCCTGGCCCGCATGAGCCTGGCCGCCCGCCAGTGTTATCTGGCCCACCCCACCTGGACCCAAAGCGCCGAGCGCATCCGCCACTTCTTAAAGGCGTGGACCAACTGATGAGTCGTAACGATTATTGACCCAAACTTCGTCGTCATTCGTCATTCGTCATTCACTATTCACCATTCGCCAACTAAAATGATCCCCAACAACTACTCCTTCACCCGCTACCTGGCGGCCAAAAAAAGCGTAGACGACCGCGCCCTGAACCGGCACGTATGGGAGAACCTGGCTCGCGCCCTGCCGGCCGCGTCCCCCGCCGCGCCTCTCCGCGTGCTGGAGATCGGAGCCGGCATCGGCACCATGCTGGAACGTGTGCTGGACTGGGGCTTGCTGAGCGATGCGGCTTATGCGGCTTACGCCGGGATCGACGCCGAGCCCGGCAACGTGGCCGAAGCCTGGCGTCGTTTGCCGGCCTGGGCGTCCGGCCGGGGCTTTGGCGTGGAGCTAAGCCCAGGGCACATGCGCCTTGAGCGTGAGGGAGTTGAGGTCTCCGTGGAGTTGGAGACGATCGACCTCTTTGATTTCGTCGCCCGCGAGCAAGGCCGGCGTACCTGGGACCTGCTGATTGCCCACGCCTTTTTGGACCTGATGGACGTGCCGGCTACCTTGCCATCTCTCACCTGTCTTGTGCGCCCTGCCGGGCTTCTGTACTTTACTATCGTCTTCGACGGCGCCACCATCTTCCAACCTGAGATAGCGCCGGCCCTTGACACCCAGATTGAGTCCCTGTACCACCAGACCATGGACCGACGTTTCACTGTCGGAAAACCTTCCGGCGACAGCCGGGCCGGTCGCCATCTCTTTGATCACCTGCGAGCCGCCGGTGTCGAATTGCTGGACGCGGGCAGCTCCGACTGGGTGGTCTTCCCCGGCCCCGACGGCTACCCGGCCGACGAGGCTTACTTCCTGCATTTCATCCTCCACACTCTTCATACCGCGCTGGAGGGGCACCCCGACCTGGGCCCGGCGCGCCTCGCCGGGTGGATCGCCCGCCGCCACGCCCAGGTGGAGGAGGGAAGCCTGGTGTACATCGCGCACCAGTTGGACTTCCTGGCGCGGATTTCGGGAGTAGGGAGTAGGGAGTAGGAAGTAGGGAGTGGCGGGCGCTAGGCATGGCGCGCAGAAGATCATACCTATTTCCTTCTATGTTGTCGCTTTTGTCAAGTTCCTGGTGAGTAGACGCACGGGCAGAACCGGCCCAGCAGGGTCGTTTTGTTCTGGTCATTATGAGTTTGGCGAAAGCGACATTCTCTGCCTCGGTCAGT
>DAOUMD010000055.1:0-43061 GCA_034412795.1 Anaerolineae bacterium | reverse complement strand
TTCGATGGTTACGGATGTCATCCGTAACCATCGAAACTCGGCGCTGTGGCGATTGACAGGCGTTGATCGCTGATAACTTAGGGGATCACAACTCAGGACCTAGCACCGAAAAGGGACTCAAAAGTCCCTGATCATTGGTTCGAATCCGTTCGCCGACCCCGGCCATCTCCCTGGGCCAAGGTCGGCGGGTGTGTTTGCCAATATACTTGGAGATGGTTCCACCCCCGTCGCGCCCGCCAAGGGTAGTTTGCCGCCCTTACGTCGCTATGTGAACTGGTTTATTTGATGGTGACGGATATGTATCCGTCACCGGTGTTAACAGGATTTTAATCCGCCCATGCGCTCCCGATACAAAATCATCCCCGAAAGCAATACCTACTTCATCACAATTGGAAGTATTCCAGCTTGTAGGCCGGATATCGGCCTGGCTCAACCCAGCAATCTCGCGGACGCCGAACATCTGCGGTCAGTAGACGTGCGGATGACAAGGAGTTGATACTTGAGTCGTAAAAATAACAGCAGACCCATGCCCAGCTTTGGCGAATTTGTAGCGCTTACGGCCATGATGATAGCGCTTGTCGCGCTATCGATTGATGCTATGCTCCCGGTGCTGCCCGAGATCGGTCAGGATCTCGGGGTCCAAAGAGACAATCATAACCAACTGATCATATCTTTACTGTTTGTTGGCTTGGCGGTTGGTCAAATGCTCTATGGCCCGGCGTCGGATAGCACTGGTCGAAAGCTTGCGATTTATGCGGGTTTTGGCTTGTTGATCATCGGCTGCCTGCTGTCCCTCTTTGCCACGAGCTTTCCGATGATGCTGACGGGGCGAGTCATTCAAGGAGTCGGGGTAGCTGGACCGCGCATTGTAACCGTTGCAATAGTCCGCGATCAGTACAAGGGCCGTGCTATGGCCCAGGTGATGTCGTTTGTGATGGCGGTATTTATCTTGGTCCCGATCATCGCTCCGGCATTTGGGCAGGGTATTATTCTGTTTGCCGGCTGGCGGGCTATCTTCGCGGCCTATTTGGGGCTGGCCCTCATCGTCTTGGTCTGGTTCGTTTTCCGGCAACCGGAAACGTTGGCACCAAACCAACGACTTCCTTTCTCACTAACGCGGATTGTGATGGGTGTTCGCGAGGTTTTCGCCACTCGAATTGCCATCGGCTATACGATTGCTGCCGGACTTATTTCCGGCGCGTTTCTCGGATATTTAAACACTGCGCAGCAGATATTTCAGGAACAGTATGGGCTGGGCAAGCTCTTTCCGCTCTTCTTTGGGGTACTTGCTGTATCGCTTGGCTGCGCATCTCTTCTGAACGCCCGCTTGGTGATGCGCTATGGCATGCGACGCCTGACCACGTGGTCGTCGTTGACAATTGGCACGCTCTCTACTGCCTTTTTTGCTGTCGTCTACGTGCAGGCCGGTCACCCCCCTCTGTGGGCGCTCATGGTATTCTTCTTAACTGTGTTCTTCTGTATCGGGTTATTGTTTGGCAACCTGAATGCCTTAGCGATGGAACCGCTGGGCCACATTGCAGGTGTGGGCGCAGCCGTAGTTGGGGCACTCATTACCACAATCTCATTACTGCTCGGTATCCTCATTGGTCAGAGTTACAACAACACGGTTCTACCTTTGGTTGGCGGTTTTGCAGTCCTCAGCCTTGCGTCCGCGGCTGTTATGCGTTGGGCTGAATACAAGAGGTCGGTACCTCAAACCAGCTAGCGCCGATTCGGCACATTATAGCGAGGTTAGCCCGCTTCGGCGCCAGTGGTTTGTCAAAGGACTAAGGGCGTACTCTGCGGTATCGGTTGAAAGAAGCAGGTGGGGCGCACAGGCCGTGCGCCCCACCTGGCGAACTATAGCTTCCGTCGTTCCCAAGGCGGCTTAAACGTATCTTCTCAAAATGTAGGGGCAAACCCTTGCGGTTGCCCGCTTGGGCAGGCGCAAGACCTGCCCTTACCCCAAGATATTGAGAAGATACGCTTAAACCGTCTCTTGCACTTCGGCAAACGTATAGTCCAGGATTTCCAACGCCCGATCCACATCGTCCTTGGTGGCGACCAGGGGGGGGGCAATACGCAGGGCGTTGCCGTAGAGTCCACCTTTGCCGATGAGGAGCCCGCGCTTGCGGGTTGCCTCGAAGAGATGGGCGACTTCTTTGAGGGCTGGTTCCTTGGTCTGCCGGTCGCGGACCATTTCTACCCCTTGCATCAACCCCATTCCCCGCACGTCCCCAACGAGCGGGTACTTCTCGCCGAGTGCTTCGAGCCCGTGGCGCAGATGCGTGCCTACTTCCTCCACGTGGTCGGGTGAGGCTTCTTCCTCCATAACTTCGATGGTTGCCAGCGCGGCGGCGCAGGATACGGGATTACCGCCGAAAGTGGAGATGGTCAGGCCTTCCAACTTGTTGGCTACTTCGGTCGTGGCGATGGTGACGCCCATCGGCGAGCCATTAGCGATGCCCTTGGCCAGGGTCATGATGTCTGGCTCCACGCCCCAATGTTGGATGCCGAACCAGTATTTGCCAGTGCGTCCAAAACCGGTCTGGACCTCATCGCAGATAAAGAGCCCTCCATAGCGACGGATGATGTCCACTGCGATCTCAAAGTACTCCGGCGGTGGGGTGACAAAGCCACCCACTCCCTGAATGGGCTCGGCCAGGAAGGCGGCCACCCGACCTGCGGTGGTGGTTCGGATGAGATCTTCAATGTCCTCTGCACAGGCGATGCCACAAGCCGGATAGCTTAGCTTGAGGGGACAGCGGTAGCAATAAGGACTCATGGCGTGCTTAATGCCTATCACTTGAGTGCCGCCGATGCGCCAGGCCGACTGGCCGGTGAGGGTCATAGCCAGCGCCGAGCGGCCACTGTACCCGTGCCGTAGGGCAATGACTTCCTGCGCGCCGGTGGCTGCTTTGGCCAGCATCACCGCCGTTTCGTTGGCCTCGGTGCCGCTATTGAGGATGTAGGACATTTGCAGTCGGCCAGGGCTGATGTGGGCCAGCTTTTCGGCCAGAAGTACGTGATTCTGGTGGGGGTAAAGGGTGGAGGTGTGAACTAATGTCTGGACCTGCCGGGTCAGCGCTTGGGTGACTTTTGGATGACAGTGTCCCACGCTGACTGTGAGAATACCCCCGAAGAAGTCAAGATACCGGTTGCCTTCGACGTCGTAGAGGTACATCCCGTCGCCCCGAGCCAGGGGGAGCGGTTGGCCGTAATAGGTTAGGTGGTTGGGCCACAGGTATTTACGTTGCTTGTCCAGGATGGCTTGGGTATCCACGTTAAGCTCCTTTGGGATGGATCAACCTTCGTACTCGGTGTGGGTTATCTGGTCCCAGTGACCGACTGGCGCGTAGACGATGCCGGTCTCAAAGGCTTGGGCGGTATACTTGATCCCCCCGTGCTCGAAAGAGAAATCGTTCGATTTGCGCCCGCCCAGACTATGCTCGCGCGCATAACGATAGAACTTCCCCCTGGGGCTGCGCGCAGCCAGGTGAGATTGGGTTGCATTGAGGAGAACCTGGTGCAGAGATGTCAACTCAGGCTGGGCCGGAGTGGGGGGTAGGGGTTTCGGCTCTTCTTCACCCGGCGCAGCCGGGGTCGGTTCCTCCGGCTCGGCCGGTTTGGCCGTCACCTCTGGCGTGCTCACTACGACTATTTCTGGTTCTTCCCTTTCCGCCAGTTGGAAAGTGAAGCGGAATGCCGTGTTGGTCCAGGCATTGGGTACCTCTTCCGTGCCCAGCCCGACGCCGGCAACGCGCTCGGAGGGATGACCGCCTTGGGTCATCTCCACCGTATAGGTTCCCAGCAGACCGAACATCGTATAGTTGCCCCAGAACTTATCAATGGCGCCTTTGGTCACCACCGGGTCCTGAGCATCGACACGGCCAACGACAAATGCAGCGTTCTCCAGGGGCTCTCCGTTGGCGTCCAGCGCTTTGACGAAAATCTGAGACGCACCGCGCGCTTCCTCTTCGTTCAGCCACCTAGCTTCCACCAATTTCCAATAGGGGCCAGCCGCTGGTTGACCTTGAGGCCCGGTGACTGGCTCCAGCTTGATCCCCTCACCCAGGTAGTTCAAGCGATAGTCCCAGTTGCGGCCTTGCTTGTCGGGGGTCGATGGTTTCTGCCATTGTGCGGCGATTGGCCTGTCTTGTCGCTCACGCGAGGGCAAGTCCTTTAGCATTTGTACCAGGGGCAGTTCGCCATTTAGGTTCCATTCCTCATCGTACTTGTGAGTGAACCACGGTCCCTGGTTCTCGGCTGGCATGGCCAGGACCCCGATGCGCTGCGCGGCGATCAACCAGGGCATCATCGCGAAATAGTAGTCAGGCACTTTGTTGCCCAGGACCTCGCGGTCGCCCTGCATAAATTCGAACATCTCCAGGTTCATCTGGCTGGTCGCCTGGGGGGTGGGCTTGGGGTAACGGGGATCGTCCCCGGCTGTCGTGCCCGCTCGCTGCGCCACGTTGTAGCCACCTTCGGTCGTCATGATAGGAATCGAGTGATCGAGAGCACGGACGATGTAGGCATTCAGTTGCTCAAAAGCGCGGAAACAGGTGGCATCGGTCATAATGTCGGCATCGGGGTTGGCAAATTCCTGGCGTGCTTTGTTTACTTCTTCCCAACCAATTTCCCACGCCCACCAGCCACCTGCGGCGTGCCATTCCTCTTCGGTGATGGGCTGGCCGTGCACATTGATCGGGTCGTTGGGATACTCCAGGGGACGTGCCAGACAGTAATTGTGAAGGGCGGCCCAGGCACCGCCATCCAGGATGTCACGCCGTCCGCGTTCGACAATCGCCTTGAATGGGTTTCTCAAGGTCCCCACGCCGAAGGCCGGCACGGCCGGGTAGCCTCCCTCCTCCAAGACGATGTCAGCGTCGGTAATGAAGTTGTCCGCCACGATTTGAAGCCAATTGGAGGGTTTCTTGCCGCCTTTCCATTCCAGGTCCAGATCTGGTTCGTTGTTAGTCTCAAAGTACAGGGCGCCAACTTCCACATAGCGTCTCACGGTTTCACGTCCGCGCGGACCGATGTTGCCCGGGTTTTGCTCCGGCCAATAGAGACGGACGACGGGCATGATCCCCAGGTCAACCAGCCGACGGGCTACGGGCAATGCCGAGCCGCCGCCGTCGTCAATGATCTTCACCCATTTGATCTTCATGCCCAGCAATTGTTCGGCCCAAAAGTCCCAGTCACGTTTGCCCCACTCGTAAGCGCTGATGCTCCAGTGGACGCCACGTCCGTTGTCTTTTGGGGGGCGTGGAAACTCGTGCAGCTCCATCTGTCTTCTCCTTTCTGTAACTTCGCGGAGACGGCGGTTGACGGATTCGAGGGGATCGAAGCTTCCGTATAGGCAGGCGATTGATACTTGCGCCGCATCGCCCGTCTGCGCCGCATCGCCCGTCTGCGCCGCATCGCCCGTTTGGATGCAACAGTGCGGTGCAATCGTCAGTGAGTCGCTCCGACGGGCCGTCACAATCAAATTGACGGTGTGTTTTGCGCTTAACCTTCCTGGAAGCTTACAGAGCTTCCAGGAAGGTCTCTCCGACAAGCTGCTAGCCCGGTGGACTCGTACCGCTGGTTATTAACTGCTGTTTGATGACCGAAGGATTAAGCGGAGACAGCCAGGCAATCGGCTCTTCCTTTGTCCGCCCGGTAAGAAGTCTGGGATGAACCGGGAGAAGGATGGCTTCGGGCTGCTCTGCCTCCAGCGCCTCCGGGTCGTGGATCACGTGGAAGGTTGAGATTTCGGACTCGGTCTCGTTGCCAGCAGCGTCGTAGGCGATGATCTTGAGAGTGTGGGTCTCTGTGTAGCCGTGGACAGGGGTGATGGTGGTGGTGTCAGAGATGATCGTCAGACCACCGGAATAGACCTGCATGTATTGAAGTGTTTCAGTCGGAGTCAGGGGATCAGGTACGGTGATGACCTCGGTCACCGTGATCACCTGCTCACTGACGATGCCTTCAGGGCTGGTCACAGTTTCGGTTTGAGTAATGACAGTTCCCTCGACGGGGACCGTGTCAGACATCACGATGGTCCAGCGGGCATTATAAGGGGCAACAGTTGCCTCCTCAACCTTGTAGCCGTCCAGGAAGAACTCTATGCGGTCCATTGAGACATTGTCCACGGCATCTACCTGGATGTTTACCCACTCGTCGTTTTCCATCTTATACACTTTGCCGTCTAGTGGGTTAAGGAGAGTCACCTCAGGGGGTGTATTATCGACCGTCACCTGCACGGCGGCTTGCTCGAAGCTTTGGTCGTGGCGGACAGCGGTCAGTTGCAGGGTGTAAAGCCCCTCAGGTACGTTGGCGGTATCCCAGAACTCCAGCGGGCCGCGCTCTACCTGGCTGTTGTGGTCGCCGCCGAGCTGAGTCCACGAGGTGGGATTGAGACCCTGGCCGTATTCGATACGGTAGAGAGCGAAATTGTCGATCATGACGTTCCCGCTGATGATGACTCCGCCACTGACATATTGATAGGCGGTGGGGTTCATAATCGCCACCGGGCCGCTGGCAACCGGCTGCCCGTAGGCGTCATCGTATTCGTTAGGTGGCTGGGGGATGTCATTGTCCCGCATCCAGTCAGCGGCTTCAGAAGGATAGATTTCATAGACGCGTTCTTCGACCAACTCCGGTGGCGTATAGACGGTGGCCAGCTTACCATTATCTCGATTGATGCGAAAAACTTGGTGCACGTTGTCTTGGACTTTGGGCTCGGAGCCTTCCAGGAACATCTCGACGATGGTGCCCGGGCTGTGGTCGGTAGGCAATAAGCCCGACGTAGCATCTACCCGCACATCCACCAAGCCAGCGGGACGCAGATACCACTCGGCTGGCTTATCCTTCAGGAAGTAGGCCATGACCTCGTGCCAGATGGGAGCAGCACCTGTCAGGCCGGTCACGTCTTTCATTGCTTCGTTGTCGTTGTTACCGACCCAAACGGCCATCGCGATTTGGGGTGTAAAACCAATGGTCCAGTTGTCGCGGAAGTCGTTGGTAGTTCCGGTCTTGGCCGCAACGCGGCGGTCTTCGAAGAAAAGGTCGCTGTTACGGCCAAAGGCGGCGGCACGGGCATCGTTATCCGACAGGATGTCGGCCATCAGGTAAGCCAGGGCAGGGTCAAGCACTTGCTGCGTTTCAGGTTGTGAGTACTGCCACAGGATGTTTCCTGCGGAATCCTCTACGCGTAGAATGGTTACAGGATCGAGAGTGCGGAAACCTGGGCGCTGAAGTTCGGTTGATACTGGCTGGCCAGCCATCACCCCCATGTTGGCAAGTACGCTGAAAGCATAGGCCATTTCCAGGGGTTTGACCTCGCCACCGCCAAGCGTCAGCGCCAGGCCGTAAAAGTCACCGTCGAGGGTGGTAATACCCATACGGTGCGCTGTGTTGATGACGTTGCGCACGCCCGCCTGCTGCAAAGTCCACACGGCAGGTATGTTGTAGCTGCGCGCCAGGGCTTGCCGTAGCCGGACCGAGCCATGGTACTCACGATCGTAGTTCTCCGGCACGTATGGGGGATTGGGCGGGTCGGGAAAAGATCGGCGTACATCCATCACCATCGTAGCCGGGGTGAGCGCCTTCTGGGCAAAGGCAGTGGCGTAGGTGAATGGTTTGAACGAAGAACCTGGCTGGCGACCTGGATTGGCTACGCACACGTTCACGTTGCCGTCAATCTCCTCATTCCAGTAGTCGATGCTGCCGACCATAGCCAGGATTTCGCCTGTTTTGGGTCGAACGGCGACCACGCAGGCGTTAGAGGCGTTGTGGCCCTCTTCCATTAGTTTGACGACCTGTTCGCGGGCGATGCGCTCGGCTTCATTGTTCAAGTCCAGGTCGAGGGTGGTGTAGACTTTAAGTCCACCTCGGTATACCAGGTCAGGGCCGAACATCTCTTCCAATTGCTTACGGACGTAGATCGAAAAGTGGGGGGCAAAGATGTCGAACCGTTCCTGGATTGGCTTGATATCCAATGATTTGGTATAGGCAGCATTCGCCTCTTCTTGGGTGATGTACCCGTCGCGGACCAGCGCCTCCAACGTCAACTTCTGGCGGTTCTTGGCCTCCTCGGGACGGTCGATGGGGTTCAACAATGGGTACTGGGGGATAGGAATCAGCATAGTACATTCGGCCAGATCCAGATCGCTGACCTGTTTCTGAAAGTAGACCTGGGCCGCAGCCTGGATGCCGTAAGCCAGATTCCCATAGTGATTGGTGTTGAGATACCATTCCAGGATTTGAGGCTTTTCATAACGGCGTGTAATCTCGGTGGCCAGGATGAGTTCCTTGAATTTGCGCGCGTATGAGCGTTGGATCCGTTCTTCGGGGTCAATAATGATGTTCTTGATCAACTGTTGGGTGATGGAGCTGCCTCCCTGGATGGCTCCTCCCTGCAAGTTCTGCCAGAAAGCACGCGCCATGCCTTCCGGGTCAAAGCCAGGGTTTTCCCAAAAGGTCTTGTCCTCCAGGGCCACGGTGGCGTCGATGCAATGCTGCGGTATCTGGTCAAGCGTCATATACTGGCGGTCGCCCAGGCGCGGGTCAAAGACTTCGTACAGAAGTATGTCACCCGTCCGGTCGTAGATCTTGGTGGTCTCAAAGTCTTCCTGCTCGGTCTCGATGGCGCGCGGGTCGGGCAGGTCTTTGGCGTAATACGAGTAGACGCCAAATGCGCTGCCCAGGGCGGCCAGGACCACGCTGGCATTAAAGAGAATAACCAGCAGAATCAAGGCTGCCACGGCTCGAAACAGCCAAGAAAACAATCCCGGGCGATGGCTCAATCGCCGTGCTCGTCGCCGCCGGGTAAGTATCACTCTTCGACGTGCATTCATGGGTGTCTACCTGTCCAACATCAAGGATCAGAAAGGGAAAGGAAGTGCCCTCTCAGCCCCCACCTATGCGATATGGTACCAGAAGGAGTGTGAACGGGCAAGTTTACCCTGCATAGGATTTGCTCTTCAATATGACTATGTGGCTAGAAAAACAACTTGACATATATCACGCGGTATGGTAGAATAAGAACTGAACAACATTATGTAGTGTACAATTGATTAAGTTTTTGCTTGTCACAGGACGATGCTTGTTCGACATTGATGAAGGGAGGCCCTGATGAAAAGGTCCCCAGGCTTGATGATAATTCTTGCTCTAATAGTACTTGTGCTCGCCGCCGGCTGTACTCAACAAAGTGCACCGGCTCGACAGGTGACTCCAGTGGCTACGGTTGTAAGCACTTCTGTCACATCGACCATCCCCACGCCTACGGTCACAGTGGAAACAACCACCATCGCCACTCAGCCTACGGCTACGCCTACGAGTACTTTCAGCGAACTGACCGGCAGTCCCGAGCCCAGTCCTGAGGCCAGCCTGGAGGCTGAGACCGAGGCTGATGTCGAGGCTACTACAACACCTGTGCCGGCAACGGCTACTCCGATGGCTGAGGCGGCAGAGACGACCACTACTGTCGTTGCTGGAGGCACTACCTACGTGGTTCGTTGGGGAGATACTCTGTATTCCATTTCTGTGAAGTTTGGCACCACGGTGGATGCCATCAAAGAGGCCAATGGCCTGACCGATGATTTCATCATCGTGGGGCAGGAATTGATCATCCCCGTAGATGCCGATGTGCCCTCGGGGACGGTTCCACCCCCGGCAGGTGGCCCGACGATTCATGTCGTACAGCCTGGCGAGAATCTATTTCGTATTTCGTTGCGCTACGACACCACGGTGGACGCCATCGCGAAGGCCAACAACATTGTCAATCCCTGGTTCATTTATGTCGGGCAAGAGTTGAAGATTCCCACCAGCGGCGGGGGCATGCCGCCATCCGACCCTGGTGGAAAAACGTATGTCGTCCAGCCGGGTGACACATTGTATAGCATCGCGGTGCGCCACGATACGACGGTTCAAGCCTTGGTGGTTGCCAATAATCTTTCAAATCCCAACTTGATTTACGTCGGGCAGACTTTGAAAGTGCCGTGATTACTTTGAAGTGTATTCTGAATTCCACGAAGAGAGCTATCGGGTTATGTTGATAGCTCTCTTGCTTGTATGAAGGAGCCAATCTGTGACCAGGCCCCCGGAACGTATCATAGACAGCCAATCTATTTACCAGGGTCGGATTGTTCAATTTCGGATCAACACGGTAGCCTTGCCCGATGGATCGACTACGATCCGTGAGATCATCGGAACTCCAGGGGCTGTGGCTATCGTCCCGCTCACCGACGACGGCCAGGTGCGAATGGTGCGGCAGTATCGCTCTGCTTCCGGGGAGTTTCTGCTTGAACTTCCGGCTGGGACGCTAGAGCCTGACGAGTTGCCTGAGCAGGCCGCGCCCCGCGAGCTGGCCGAAGAAACGGGCGACCAGGCCGTCCACTGGCAGCGATTGACTGGCTTCTACACGATGCCCGGCATCTGCGATGAGTACATACACCTGTTCCTGGCAACGGGCCTGACACCAGGCCAGACCAATCACGAGGTCGACGAGTTTATTGAGGTTGTGACTCTTCCTCTCGACAGGGCGCTGGCTATGGTATACCGCGGAGAGATCCGCGATGCAAAAACGATCATCGGGCTGCTGATGGTGGCCGAGATGAAGGAACTTCGATAGACCAGGCCGCCCGGCTGTCCCACAGTGCCTTTTCCTCATAAATGTCATGTTCTGCTCCGAGCGGGTCTGTGACCCGCGTTCTCAACTGATGCCCAGTCGTTGACCAGGCAAAGTCGGGGGCCGCAGACCCCCTCCGAGCGCAACATGACATTGTCAAAGTAGCAACGACCCCATTTGCTCAAAATTTGGACAAATAATAGATATTATATTGACAACCAACTGCATTTATGGTATAATGCAGACAGTAATTGGATGCGTCCAGGTAAATATACATTGCTAGAAAGACAAGGAGCAGTCGAATGGCCGCCGCAAAGCAGATGCCAACCTTCAACCTGAAAGTTGTTCTCCAAGAGACTGGCCTCAAACCGGATACCTTACGCGCCTGGGAGCGCCGTTATGGCCTGCCCCAGCCGGGGCGTTCCGCGGGAGGGCACCGTCTCTACTCGCAACGAGACATAGAAACCATCAAGTGGTTGGTTGCCCGTCAGCAGGAGGGACTGAGCATCAGCCGGGCGGTGGAGTTGTGGCGTAGCCTCGATGCGGATGGGCAAGATCCGTTGCGGATGGCCGAGTTTGCAACGCCGGAAGCAGCGCCTGTCGTCGTCTCGCTGCCCGGAGGCGAGGCGCTCGCCGACCTGCGGCGGTCCTGGATATCAGCCTGTCTGACTTATGACGAACGGAAGGCGGAACAAGTTCTCGCCCAGGCCTTTGCCCTCTACCCGGTGGAGGTAGTCTGTCTGGAGCTCTTACAAAGGGGCATAGCTGAACTGGGTGAGGGTTGGTATCGAGGTGAGGTTTCTGTTCAGCAGGAGCATTTCGCTTCGGAGTTGGCAATGCGCCGGATCGAGGCTCTGTTGGCGGCTGCACCTCCACCCACGCGACCTGAGCGGGTCCTGATTGCGTGCCCACCTCAAGAGGAGCATACGCTTAGCCCTCTGTTGTTGGCGCTGTTTCTGCGGCGCCGGGGATGGGGTGTTTTGTACCTGGGGGCGAATGTCCCGGTGGCGCGCCTGGATGCCGCCGTCTCTACTACCAGTCCCCAACTGGCAATCCTACCGGCACAACAATTGCATACCGCGGCTAGTTTGCTGGAGATGGCCCGCTCGTTGCAAAAGCAGCACGTACCGTTTGCTTATGGTGGTCTGGTGTTTAACCTCTTGCCCGCGCTGCGCACCCGAATCCCTGGTTACTTTCTGGGCGAGCGCCTGGATGAAGCCCCGCAGGTGGTGGAGCAGGTGTTGTCGTCAACTCGCCCGATTCCGTCGTGCGAGGCTATCTCAG
The DNA here is from genome assembly GCA_034412795.1 of Anaerolineae bacterium. GTDB lineage: Bacteria > Chloroflexota > Anaerolineae > 4572-78 > NAK82 > JAUVPY01. The sequence goes on along the minus strand of DAOUMD010000055.1, from coordinate 31,162 downwards.
AGGCTTATCAACACGCCCTTGACCATTTTCGTGAACGCCAGGGTTTGATTGACGCTTATGTATGGCGGTCAATGGATCCTGGTGGCCCAGGCCGTGAGAACTTGACCATTGCCAACACGCATCTTGCGCTCAATATTACGGCAGCGCTCAGGTTGGGTGATATGAATTTCTTGGGCGCAGATATTAAATGGGTGGAGGGCCTGCTGGGCAATTATCGGCTGCCAGGTGAAATGTTATATGATTATCTAAATGTCTACCGTCAAGCGGCCAACGCTCACCTGGACGAACGCGGCGCGGCAGTCGTTGACTGGCTTGAGCGTATAACCGAGAAGAGGCATAACACGTTAAAGCAGGGGGATGGGATTTAGACCTGGCAGGCCTGATCCCCCGTTGGGTCTGATTGAGGAGGAGTATAATGCGTATTGTAATCACTGGCGGCACAGGTCTGATTGGCCAGGCGTTGGCTGCTAGTTTAGCCGAAGATGGTTACGAGATCGTAGTCCTTAGCCGTACCCCCGGGCTTGATTTCTCTCTGCCTGATGGGGTCCGTGTCGAGGGCTGGAACGCTTGTACCGCCGAAGGCTGGGGCTCTTTGGCACATGGCGCGCATGCCATTGTCAACCTGGCGGGCGAGAGTATCACCGCCGGTCGTTGGACGGACACGCGCAAGCGGCGCATCCGCGATAGCCGGTTGAACGCCGGTCGCGCGGTGGTGCAGGCAGTCGAGGCGGCCAAAGACAAGCCCCGGGTGGTCATTCAGTCCTCGGCGGTTGGGTATTACGGTCCCCGCGGCGACGAAGAGATTACTGAAGATGCCTCACCCGGAGATGACTTTCTGGCACAAGTCGCTATCGAATGGGAGGCATCCACGGCTCCGGTCGAAGAGATGGGCGTGCGGCGGGCGATCATCCGCGGTGGTGTAGTGCTTAGCCCGGATGGTGGTGCCCTGCCACGGTTGTTGCTTCCCTTCAAGTTCTTCGCTGGAGGATCGCTGGGGGGCGGTCAGCAGTGGCTACCCTGGATTCATATGGCTGACGAGGTGGCGGCTATACGTTTTCTGATCGATAATGAATTAGCTACTGGCCCATTCAATCTAACGGCACCCAATCCGCTCACCAACGCCGATTTTGGCAGGGTGTTGGGAAAGGTGCTAGGCAGACCTTCTGTGCTGCCCACACCTGCATTTGCGATGCGTATAGCCTTTGGTGAGATGTCAACTGTGTTGCTGGATGGTCAGCGAGCTGTCCCGCAACGTTTGTTGGATTTGGGATTCAACTTCCGCTTCCCCGAAGCCAAATTAGCTTTGCGAGATCTGCTGCGGTGAATTATCTGCATCGTTTTGAGGTAAATGCCCCTCTGGTCGTCGTCGCTGATTTTCACGCTCAGTCGGCCAGTATGGGAGCCATCACTCCACCGCCCGTGCTGGTGCGGGTTCACTGCGCCCCATCCCGTTTGGATGACGGCGATGAGATGGATTTCACAATGTGGTTTGGACCTTTGCCGGTGCGTTGGCTGGCTCGCATTGAAGATGTCGGCCCCACCGGGTTTACCGACCGGCAGTTGCGGGGTCCTTTTCGACATTTGCATCATCGTCACAGCTTTGTGCCGGTCGATGAGACCACCACGGCGGTGGTGGACGAAATCGAGTTGGAATTACGATCACACCCCTGGTGGAAGTTGGTGGGCCTGGGTATGTGGTTTAGCTTGCCGTTGCTTTTTGCATACCGCGCTTGGAAGACACGACATCTTATTGAGAAAAAACGGGAGCGGGCCATTTAGGACTAGGGATTTAATAACATACCCATTAGATTGCTTGCGCGGCCAACGCTGATGGGGATTTCTCGCTATCGCTCGAAATGACATAATTTAGGTGCGGGAACTTATATATTTACGGACCCTTAGTCGAGGTTAGGAGAGCGAATATGTATTTTGAAGCTGTTGAACGAAGAGCAGCACCACGCATTTTGTCTTTAAAATCGGATATAAAAGGGCTAAGTAGTCCTTTACCGCCGTTTCTGGCCTTTAAAGAGATATGGCGCAATAAGGGCCGCTTCTTACTGGTGAGTTTGGTCATTGCGCTTATCACAACTTTGGTGCTTTTTATCGACGGTCTGGCCGAAGGATTGGGGGCCGGCAATATTGAGTATCTGCAGAAGTTGGATGCGGAGGTCGTCTTGTTTCAGGAAGATGTTGATCTATCAACATCAGTCAGCCAGATCGGCCGCTCAAAGCTCAACGAGATTAACCGAGTTGATGGGGTCAAATACGTGGGCCCCATCGGTTTCAGCAGCGCCTCCGTCATACTGGGAGATGACGAGGAGCCCCTGGATATCTCTCTGATCGGGGTCGAGGCGGGCAACCCAGGTGATCCGCCGGTTTACGTGGGACGCGGGCTCAAAGGTAAGCGTAGTGACGAGGCGGTAATTGGTAAGAACGTAGCCCTGCGAACCGGCCTGGAGGTCGGCGATCAATTAACCATAAAATCCATCCAGGGCACGGATGAGGAGTTGTATACGCTGGAAGTGGTTGGCATCAGCGATGGACAGCAGTATTTCATCCGGCCCTCAATCTTCGTACCTTATCTCACCTGGGAGAAAATCAAACCCCAGGGTTTCGTTAACGGCGATGACCAGTCCGAGCTGCTCTTCAACATCGCTGCCGTGCAACTGGAAGACCGGCAAGATTTTGAGATTGTGGCGGAGCGACTGGAAGACAAGGTGAGCAAAGTCGAGGCGGTTGACCGCAAGACAGCCTACGAGGCTACGCCAGGTTACAGCGCCCAGCAGAGTACCCTGAATACGATCCGCATCTTCACGTTGTTAATCGGTGTATTGGTGATTGGTGGCTTTTTCCAGATCCAGACCCTGCAAAAAGTGGGGCAGATCGGCATGCTGAAAGCCATTGGTGCTTCAACGAGTACCATCGCCATCGCCTTTGTGTTGCAGATCATCTACATTACACTGTTGGGTGTGGCTATTGGTAGTGCCGGTACCCTGGCCTTATCACTTACCTTTCCAGTGACGGTGCCTATCGTTTTCACGCTGGAGTCGGTATTGCTGGCGGTTATTTCGCTAGTGGTCATTGGTCCCCTGGGGGGATTGGTATCCCTGGTTTATCTATTAAGAGTCGAACCACTTACTGCGTTAGGTTTAGGAGCGTAAGGAGTCTAGGAAAATGACAGCCGTGCTTGAAGCGAACTCAGTGACCAAGACCTACGAAGTAGATAGTACCATCATCAAAGCTGTTGACGATGTTTCATTGGAGGTTTGCCCCGGTGAATTTGTGGCGCTGGTGGGGCCGAGTGGCTCTGGCAAAACCACCATGTTGGCGATGCTGGCCGGTTTGCTGTCACCTACCGAAGGCAGCGTTGTGATCCGCGGCAGCCAACTGGGGAGGATGAGCGAGGCTCAGCGGACCAAATTCCGCCGCGAGAAGGTCGGCTTCACGTTTCAGAGCAACAACCTGGTGCCATATTTGACGGTCCAGGAGAATGTCGAGTTGATGTTGAAGCTGAACAAACGATACAACCGCAAAAGCAAACAACAGGCTGTGGAGCTTTTGGAGCGTTTGGGCCTGGGCGAACGCTTGAAGAATCTTCCGTCTCAGCTCTCGGGCGGACAACAGCAGCGGGTGGCTATCGCCCGCGCTCTGGTCCATAGTCCCGACATTGTCCTGGCCGATGAGCCGACCGCCAGTCTGGACACGGAACGGGCTTTTCAGGTGGTTGAGACCTTTGCTGACTTGATTCACGATCGAAATCTGGCGGGCATCATGGTGACCCACGACCTGCGCATGTGTCAATATGTTGACAAGGTGGTCCAGATGCGGGATGGCAAAATCGCGCATATAATCCGTGACCCGCAAAAGATCAGCGCTTTTGCCAATACCCATGTGCTCAATGACTGACATGTCTCGTGTTGTTGTAATCGGTGCTGGTATTGGTGGTTTGACCACGGCTGCGGCCTTGGCCCGGGCCGGCCTCCAGGTGACGGTATTGGAGGCGCATATATATCCTGGCGGCTGCGCCGGGACATTTTATCATCAGGGCTACCGTTTCGATGCTGGAGCGACTCTGGCCGGGGGATTATATCCGGGAGGCCCGCTGGACAAGGTAGCTCAGGCGGTGGGGGTCACCCGCTGGCCAGCGTGTTCTGCCGATCCGGCCATGGTCGTCCACCTGCCGGATGGGACGAGCGTCACCCGTTGGACCGGTGACCAACGCTGGGCGGAGCGCCGGGCCACCTTTGGTGCCGGAGCTGAGTCCTTTTGGCGCTGGCAAGAGCGCACCGCAGATGCGCTCTGGAGGCTGGCGTTGCGCAATCCGCCCTGGCCGCCGCAGACGCGGGGGGATGGGGTCAAACTATTCCGGGAAGGTCTGGCCTGGCTGGGTGACGATCTAAGGCGTCATCTGAATCCAGGTCTGGCGTTGGATGCCTTTAGACCGGTGGCTGCCCGTTTGGGTGGTGCTTCCGGCCGGCTGCGACTCTTTGTGGATGCCCAGTTGTTGATCGCTGCCCAGACGACCAGTCTCCATGCCAACGCTCTATACGGGGCAGCCGCGCTTGATCTCCCTCGGCGCGGCGTGGTGCACCTGAAGGGTGGTATGGGAGCCATTGCCGGAGGGCTGGCAGACGCTGTGCATCAAAACGGAGGAAAAATTTACTATCGGCAGGAAGTGAGTCGCATCGTGCTGGAAAAAAGTCGCCCGGTGGCGGTCGAAACCAGGCGGGGCAAGTCTTTCCCGGCCGACATGGTGGTGGCCAATCTGACCCCCTGGGACGTCGCTCGATTGCTGGGGGATGAGGCTCCAGGACACTTGAGAAGCTTGCCGCCGCGTCCTCGAGACGGCTGGGGAGCGTTTATGGTCTACGTTGGACTCGATGGCTCGGCCATCCCCGCCGACTTCCCCTTGCACCATCAGGTTGTGGTCCAGGAGCCGTTGGCTGAGGGGAATACGGTTTTCTTGTCGCTCAGCCCGAACTGGGACGGCGAGCGGGCGCCGGCCGGTCAACGGGCGCTGACTCTCAGCACCCACACGCGATTGCAGCCGTGGTGGGACCTCTACGAGCGTGATCGATCCGCTTACGAGGCGCGCAAGGACGCTTACACAGAACGCATACTGGCGGCCGCTCGGGTGGCCTTGCCACACCTGCGCGATACGGCTACCCTGGTCCTGCCTGGAACGCCGGTTACGTTTCAACGTTTCACGCGTCGCGCCTGGGGCTGGGTAGGGGGTTTCCCTCAGACCAGCCTGTTCCGGGCCTGGGGGCCACGCCTGGCGCCAGGTCTGTGGATGGTGGGTGACAGCATCTTCCCGGGCCAATCAACGGCTGCGGTTGCCTTGGGTGGCCTGCGGGTGGCTGATGCTCTCTTAATCCGCTATCGGCGCCACCGACGTTCATTGATAGAACAGGCAGGAGCCGCGTGAGGCAGGTTGAGTTGATACACGATGAACCGGTCCCTACCCAACAGCCTGAGGAGGCCGACTGGCGTGATGCCGTGCAAACCTTCGTCTCTCAAAACCCCGGGGCGAGGGCGATCGATATCGCCTATGCATTGGGTTGCACTGAGGCGCAGGCTCTGAGCGCGCTGTCCGACTTCGCCTGGGAAATCTCCGCTGAGGATTTGGCCCGGGTCTTGACCGAAATTAGCATCTGGGAGCGAACAATGGTCCTGGTGCGCAACCAAGACGCGGTTGCCGAAGTTGAGGTTCCTGGTGAAGGTGGATACGTGAGCGGTGACTGGCTGAACTGGATCGACGAAGATTACAACTTGCATCTCCGTATCGGGGCTACACGTCAAATTCTGGCGTTGGTCAGGCGGGGCAAGCGTGGTCCGACCCATAGCTTCAACTTAGTCAACCGTGAAGGGCGAGTATTCTGTCGCTTCTATACCCGTAACCAGGGCGATTCGGAGCGCTTTCTGGCCTTTTGCCAGGCGTATGAGCCTGAGGGAGGTGGAGGCTTGAACAGCGATGACTGAACCAAGTTCCCGCTTGGTGTTGATCACCGGTGCTACCGGCTACGTCGGGGGGCGACTGCTGCCCCGGTTGCTGGAAGCTGGCTATCGGGTGCGATGTCTTGTGCGAGATCCCGCTCGCCTGCAGGGCCGTCCCTGGCTGGAACAGGTAGAGGTTGTCGAAGGTGACGTTTTAAAGCCCGCGACTCTCCCGTCAGCCATGCAGGGGGTTGACGTCGCTTATTACCTGATCCACAGCATGAGCGGTAGTGCCGATTTTCATCAGAGAGACCTGACCGCTGCTCGCAATTTCGGGGACGCGGCCCGCGTGGCTGGTGTCCAACAAATCGTCTACCTGGGGGGGCTGGGTGATCCCGGCGTTGACCTCTCCCAGCATCTGCGTTCCCGCCAGAAGACCGGTGAGGCTTTGCGCGAAGCTGGTGTGCCGGTGACTGAGTTCCGAGCTGCCATTATCGTCGGTTCCGGCAGTGTCTCGTTCGAGATGATTCGCTATCTGACCGAGCGCATCCCGGTTATGATTTGTCCGCGTTGGGTTTACACCCGGGTGCAACCCATCAGTATTCGTAACGTGCTTGAGTATCTGGTGGCTGCTTTAGAGACGCCGGAGAGCAGAGGCGAGATCATCGAGATTGGTGGTTCGGACGTGCTCACCTATGGCGATATGATGATGGGCTATGCGGAAGTCCGCGGTCTGCACCGCGTTTTGCTCCCCGTGCCGGTTTTGACGCCAGGCCTTTCTTCCCATTGGGTGCATTGGATGACGCCTATACCGGCGGACATCGCTCGCCCCCTTATTGAAGGGCTACGCAATGAAGTGATCGTCCGAGATGACATTGCGCCTCGTCTCTTTCCGAACATCCGGCCTATGGACTACCAGACGTCAGTACGGCTGGCGCTGGCCAACCTGGAAGCCAGCCAGGTGGAAACAGCCTGGAGTGATGCCCTGGTCACCAGTCAGGGAGACGTATCTCCCGTCGTCCTCACCACCCAGGATGGGATGATCATCGAGCAGCGACAGCGGCTCGTTCATGCGACTCCGGCAGTCGTCTATCGCACCTTCACCGGGCTGGGCGGCGAGCGGGGTTGGCTCTACGCCAACTGGGCATGGCGGTTGCGGGGGGTTATGGATCGTTTGATAGGCGGCGTGGGACTGCGGCGCGGTCGTCGTCATCCGAACGACGTACGTGCCGGCGACGCGTTGGATTTCTGGCGCGTCGAGGCGGTGGAGCCAGACCGAATGTTTCGACTGCGAGCTGAAATGAAAGTGCCGGGCGACGCTTGGCTTCAATTTGAGGCAAGGCCACAATCGGAGGGAGAGACGTTATTGCTGCAAACGGCCTTTTTTGCGCCCAAGGGCTTGTCGGGTTTTCTGTATTGGTATGTGCTTTACCCCATTCACGGGTTGATCTTCTCGGGGATGATCCGTAATCTGGCTGGTTGGGCAGAGCGGGAGCGTGATAGAAACAGCTTGCCACCAGGGGTTGATCTACAAACATAGGAGAGAGGCCTTATGACCACGGCCATATGGTGGATTCGTCGTGACCTGCGTCTAAATGATAATCAAGCGCTGGCAGCAGCCCTGAAGCACGCCGACGAGGTGATACCCTTCTTTGTGCTTGATCCCACCCTGCTTGCTTCGCTCTACGTCGGCTCTAAGCGAACCGCCTTTCTGCTCGATGGGTTGCGCAGGTTGGACTCCGACCTGAAGGCACTTGGCAGCCGCTTGATCCTTCGCCAGGGTGATCCTGTGGCGGAACTCGCCGCCTTGCAGGCCGAAAGCGGCGCTGAAGCCATCTTTGCCGAGGAAGATATTTCGCCATACGCTCGACGTCGTGATGCTCGTGTGGCCGGGGCATTGCCCCTGCAATTAGTTAACGGTCTGACGCTTCATGCGCCTGGGATTGTCTTGAAGGCTGATGGTACGCCTTATATTGTCTTCACGCCCTTTAGCCGGGCGTGGAAAGCCTTGCCGCTTTCGCAGGCTGGGGAGGTTCTGTCGGCGCCACGCCAGATTTCTTCACCGACCGGTTTGCCAGGCCAGCCTATCCCAACAGGGCCAAACCTGCCTTCCGATGTGCCTTTTTCGCCCGGCGAAGCGGAGGCTTTGGAGCGCCTCAGCACATTCGTAGACGGTGGTAGCCCGCCGATTTACGGTTACGCTGAGGGACGCAACGATTTGAATCTGGAGGGCACATCAGGGCTGTCACCCTATCTGCGGTTTGGGATGGTCTCGGCACGACAGGTGGTCGTGGCCGCGCTGGCAGCCATCGACGCTGCCCCCAACGACCCGGCCCGCAAGAGCGCGGAGACGTGGTTAAACGAACTGATCTGGCGTGAGTTCTACATGGCTATCCTTTACCATTTCCCACGCGTGCGGCGTAACAGCTTCCGGCCGGAGTATGACAAGATTGACTGGGAGAATGACGAAGATGCCTTCCTGGCCTGGTGTGAGGGGCGCACCGGCTACCCGGTGGTAGACGCCGCGATGCGGCAGTTGGCTCAAACCGGGTGGATGCATAACCGGGCGCGGATGATCGTGGCCTCATTCCTGGTGAAAGACCTGCTCATTGACTGGCGCTGGGGGGAGCGTCGGTTTATGCAACATCTGGTAGATGGTGACCCGGCGGCGAACAACGGTGGCTGGCAGTGGACGGCCGACACCGGAACCGATGCTGCACCCTATTTTCGCATCTTTAATCCGCTATTACAGGGCCAGAAGTACGATCCGCAGGGGGCCTATGTGCGCCGTTGGGTGCCAGAATTAGGTCGCGTGCCAGACGGGTTCATCCACCGGCCGTGGGCTATGCCCCTGGAAGTGCAACAAAAGGCAGGGTGCTATATCGGGCGGGATTATCCGTTGCCTATTGTAGATCGTGCCTGGGCGCGGACGCGGGCGTTAGCCGCCTATGATCGGGCGAAACAGGAACACGTAGCCCGTTGAGTTCCGCCAGACCGGCCACCGGCAAAAATAGGAGCAATATTGCCGTCAGCCCAATGATCAGGTAAGAGTCGGGGAAGGTGCCTCCCACGTCAGGCATAACCGTCCCATTGGGGGTGGCAGTAGGCAGCAAGATGACAGTTTGTTCATTGATGCCGGTCAACGATTTGCCATCGGGTGTCTTCAACTCGCCAAGTGGGGGTTGGTCGCCCACATAAAACCCCAGGTACACGGTATAGGTATCCGTCATGCCGCTGGTAGACACCAGCACGTTAGGGTTGATGGCGTGGCCGTTGGGAGGCAATTGCAGATTCACAAGAGCGGACCCTTGCCCCAGGTTGTTGAAGTAGAAATGACCGTTGTCGTCGGTGCCCCAGACAGCGTCCCAGCTACAGCCGGTGAGCGTCACACCCATATCTTTGACCGGGACCGGTGGGCCGGTGCTGTAGTCGTACACGTAGCCTACGATGGACGAGGTGTTGGCCACCGGCGTGGTCACCGGCGTGGGGGTGCCGCCATTGCCAGTACACACCAGGCAGGTAGGCGTAGCATCTGGCCCGCCAGCGTAGCTGGGGGTGTTCGAACCGGCGAGGGCCGCCAGCCCACACAAGGCGACTAAAGCGACTAAAATCACCAATAAGCGACGCAGCAGCTTGATGTCCATAGGCGGCTCCAGTTCCGCAACAAGTTGGCATAATCTTGGTAATCAACTCATTCTCATTTTATCATATTTTGGGCCGGAATACAACCCCCCTTTTGAGCTATAGAAATTCTGATTTTTCGGTCACCAGGAACACAAAGGGCCTCCACTTGGAAGGCCCTGACTCGCATATAACCCCAACTACTATTGGATAATGCCCGTTCGCTTGCCTACGTCTTCGAAGCCGTTGAGTACAAAGTCCAGGTGTTCACGTTCGTGGGTGGCCATGTAGCTGGTGCGCAGCCGCTCGGTCCCACGCGGCACACCCGGCGATATGACCGGGTTGGTGTATATCCCTTCTTCAAAGAGACCCATCCACAAACCGACCGTACGGAATTCATCGCCGATGATGATAGGGATAATGGGTGATTCGCTGGTGCCGGTGTTGTACCCGAGACGTTTGAAGCCTTCCAACATATAATGGGTGTTGTCCCACAGCCGTTCGACCCACTCGGGTTCGGTCTCTATGACTTCCACCGCTGCCAGAACCGCCGCGACGGCGGAGGCCGGCATGCTGGCACTGAAGATCATAGGGCGGGCGTAGTGTTGGATGTAGTAGATGATATCGCGATCGCCGGCGATGACGCCGCCCAGGGAGGCAAAGGACTTGGAGAAGGTGCCCATAACCAGATCTACTTCGTCGGTCAGGCCAAAATGGGCGGCGGTGCCATGTCCTTTGCCGAGCACGCCCAGGCTGTGGGCATCGTCCACCATCAGCCGCGCGCCGTATCGCTTGCAGAGCTCAACGATCTCAGGGAGCGGGGCAATGTCACCGTCCATACTATATATCCCATCGATGATGACTATGACGCCATTGGCATCCTTGACGCTCTCCAGAACGTGCTTGAGGTGGTCCATATCATTGTGGCGAAAGCGTTTCATTGTGCCCCTGGAGAAGTTGCAGCCGTCCACGATGCTGGCGTGGTCTTCCTTGTCAGTGATGGCAACATCTCCCTTGCCTACCAAGACTGAAATGGTACCCAGATTTGTCTGGTAGCCAGTGCTGAAGCAGAGGGCTGCCTCCTTGCCGATAAATTCAGCCAGCCGCTGGTCCAATTCATGGTGGATGGCCAGGGTCCCATTAAGGAAACGCGATCCGGTACAGCTTGTGCCATACTTGTCAATCGCTTCCATAGCTGCCTGCCGCACTTTGGGATGGGTGGTCAGGCCCAGGTAGTTGTTCGACCCGATCATCACCAATTCTTTGTCGCCCATCTTTACCACGTTGCCTTCGGTGTCGTCCAGCGGCTTGAAGTAAGGGTAGTAGCCACCGCGTTCAGCCTCTTTAGCCATGGCCATTCTGGCATCGGTATAACATTTTTCGAAGAGATCCATGTGTTTGCCTCCGCAAGCGGGTGTGAGGTTCAGCCGTATAAGCTGATATTCTTCTTGTGCTTAAGGGCGCATATAAGGATAGTCTTCTTTCGCCTGGAAGTCAAACCATACCCCAGGCAGAGGGGCGATAAAGTGGTTGACAAAAGGTTTTGGCAAATGTACAATCATTTCACTCATATGGGAGGGGGGATCATGGACCAGGCGCTTACAATCGGGATCGAAGAGGAGTATCAAATCGTCGATCCCGAGACCAGGGAACTTACATCTTACATTCAGAAATTCCTGGAGCGAGGTGATCTGGTGTTGCGTGACCAGGTCAGGCCCGAATTCATGCAATCGCAGGTCGAGGTAGGCAGCCAGGTCTGCCGCAACATCCAAGAGGCACGCCAGGAAGTGATGCGCTTGCGGCGGACGGTGAGTGAAATAGCCGAAGCCCACGGTCGACGGATCGTTTCTGCGGGCACGCACCCCTTCTCCCGGTGGATTGAGCAAGAGATCACCGCCCGAGACCGTTATTATGGCTTGGCGAAGGACATGGGGCACGTGGCCCGCCGATTGCTCATATTTGGCATGCACGTGCACATTGGCATTGATGACCCTGACCTACGAATTGACATTATGAATCAGGTGCGTTATTTCTTGCCGCACATTCTGGCTCTATCTACGAGTTCGCCTTTCTGGCAGGGAAGGGATACGAAACTCAAAAGCTACCGCAGTGTGATCTTCGAGGATTTACCCCGCACCGGTATCCCGGGCGAATTTGGCTCTCACGCGGACTTTGAACGATATCTCGAGACTCTCACCAAAACGGGGTGTATCGATGACCCCACGAAGATTTGGTGGGACGTGCGTCCCCATTCTAATTTCCCCACGCTGGAGTTTCGCGTTTGCGACGCTTGTACCAAGCTTGATGAAGTGATTGCTATTGCCGCCCTTTTCCAGGCGGTGGTGGCCAAGCTGATACGGCTGCGCCGGGATAATCAGACCTGGCGCCTCTACCGAACAGATCTCCTTGCAGAAAACAAGTGGCGTGCCATCCGCGATGGGATTGACGGCAAGTTAATAGACTTCGGGATCGAGCAGGAGGTCCCGCTACGTTTCCTTATGAACGAGTTGTTGGAGTTAATAGACGATGTGGTGGACGACCTGGGATTACGCCAGGAAGTGGAGTATGTCCACACCATTCTCGCCGAGGGGACCAGTGCCGACCGCCAGCTTCGTGTCTATCGGGAAACGGGTGATTTAAAGGCTGTTGTTGACGCGCTAGCCGATGAGACGGTGCAAGGCAGTTGTTAGTGCCTTGCTGGGCCCGAAAGCGCAAACCGCCAACCTGACCAGGTTGGCGGTTTATGTTTAAGGGGTCCCCGCCGTGCCGTGTGCTAATACCAGCATTTTTGAACCTGCTTTCGCAGGTGGGAACCTATCTGGGTGGTTCTGCCTTGCCCTGTTGCAGGCTACCGCATCCCCTCACCACGAACCCGGTTCCCATAAATCGGGTGTTGGCTCAAAACGCATGGCGCATCACGTACACAGCAGGGTTCGAACATATCCTAGCACAAAAGATTCAAATTGACAAACTTCGATTCAGCCACGGGTGTGTCCAAGATTTCGTACCTACGGCTACTCGATCTCGACCTCCGTCTCTTTGGGCAAGGTCATAGTCATAGCCGATGTCTCTGCCTTTTGGAAGGTCAGACCTTCTTCATCTGCGTCTACGACCACAATATCGCCTGCTTGAAACTCACCGCGTAATAGCTTCACCGACATGGGGCTCTCGACTCGCTTTTGTAGAGTTCGTCGCAATGGTCGTGCGCCGAACTGCGGGTCGTAGCCTTCGTTGGCAAGCCACTCGCGGGCGGCATCGGTTAGCTCAATGGTGATACCATATTCGGACAGACGACCGGCGATCTCATTCATCTGCAAGTCTACAATGTGTTGCACTTGCTCTCGGGTCAGAGTGTGGAAGATGATGATCTCATCGATGCGGTTGAGGAATTCGGGCCGGAAAGTGCGTTTCAGAGTATCCTCTATGTCAGCACGCAATTTACTGTCATCGAAGGTGCCTTCGTCACCGTCGCGGCGGAATCCAATGGTGCCCCCCTTGGCTCCGAATTGGGTGCCGACATTGCTGGTCATAATGACGACCGTATTGCGGAAATCAACGAGGTGGCCTTGGCCATCGGTCAGCCGGCCGTCCTCCAGGATTTGCAGCAACGCATTCCACACGTCAGGGTGTGCCTTCTCGATTTCGTCAAAGAGGATAACCTGATATGGGCGGCGACGGACCGATTCTGTGAGTTGGCCTCCCTCGTCGTAGCCGACGTAACCGGGCGGTGCGCCAAAGAGCCGGCTAACAGTGTGACTCTCGCGGTATTCACTCATATCAACGCGCAGCAGTGCATCCTCGTCATCGAAGAGGAACCACGCCAGGGCCTTGGCTAACTCGGTTTTGCCCACACCGCTGGAGCCCAGGAAGAGGAATCCGCCGGTTGGACGTTTGGGGTCTTTGAGTCCAGACCGGGCGCGTCGAATAGCATCGGCCACGGCACTGATGGCCTCATCTTGGCCGATGATACGCTCGTGGAGTTTCTCCTCCATCTGCAAAAGTTTCTCGGCCTCAGTCTGCATCATGTCGCGTAGGGGGATGCCCGTCCAGCCAGCGATTATCTCGGCGATATCGCTTACTTCGACGAGTTCGTCCAGGTTCTTTTCCTGTCGCCAATCGTCACGCTCCTCCTGGAACTCCTGCTCCTGACGCATGCGTTCGCTCTTGATCTGAGCGGCGCGTTCGTAGTCTCGCTGTTGCCAGGCCGCTTCTTCCTCATTCTGAAGTTGAGTCAGTTCCTTCTTTTTCTGTTTCAGGTGATCTGGCATTGAATAGATGGCAACTCGCAGCTTGCTGGCTGCTTCGTCGATCACGTCAATCGCTTTGTCAGGTAGGTGACGATCGGTCACATAACGATGGCTCAATCGGGCGGCTGACTCAAGAGCCTCCTCGGTGAACTGTACGTTATGATGTGCTTCGTAACGGTCGCGAAGACCCTGCAACATCTGGATGGTTTCTTCCACTGTCGGCTCTTCCACGAAGACAGGGGCGAAGCGTCGTTCCAAAGCTGAATCACGTTCGATGTGTTGGCGGTACTCATCCAGGGTAGTAGCACCGACGCATTGCAGCTCGCCTCGGGCTAAGGCTGGCTTCATCATATTGCTGGCATCTACGGCTCCTTGGGCAGCACCTGCTCCGACAACGGTGTGCAATTCGTCGATGAAGAGGATGATCTCACCCTGGGCGCGTTGGATCTCCTCAATCGCGGTCTTGAGGCGCTCTTCGAATTCACCCCGGAAGCGCGTGCCAGCGATCATGGCCCCCAGATCCAGGCTGACGACGCGCTTGCCCATCAGGATATCGGGCACATCATCCTCCGCGATTTGCTGGGACAGCCCTTCAACGATGGCTGTCTTGCCAACACCTGCCTCACCGATAAGCACCGGGTTATTCTTGGTGCGCCGGCTAAGCACCTGGATAACACGCAATATCTCATGGTCTCGGCCGATGACTGGGTCGAGCTTGCCCTCGCGGGCTAATTGGGTGAGGTCGCGGCTATATTTCTCCAAGGTGCGGTAGCGACTCTCTGCCTGTGGGCTGGTGACCCGCTGACCACCACGGACTTCTTTAATGGCATCCAGCACACGCTCACGGGTGACGCCGACCTCCTGCAAAATGCGCGCAGTAGGAGTGCCCCTTTCGGTACAAATGGCCAGAAAGATGTGCTCAGTAGAAATGTATTCGTCATTGAGATGGTTGGCCTCTTCATTGGAAAGGTCGAGCACGCGTTTAAGGCGGGGGGTAATATAAACTTGCCCCACGGCCATCGGTCCCATATCCGGCACACGGGTTTTAGGGCTGTTCTGAAGCACCTCTTCTATTCGTTGATGTATTAGCTCAGGGTCTATGGCTAATGACTCGAGAATTTGAGGAATAAGACCGTCCGTTTGCTCCAGAAGAGCCAGAAGAAGGTGTTCGGTGTCAGCCTGACTGTGCTGGTAACGCTGCAATATTTCATAAGCCCGCATAGCTGCATCTTGGGCTCTTTCGGTAAATCGATCAAATCGCATCATAGTTCAATCACCCCTGTTTTACGGGCGTATTTCAGTCCTGAGGCGAAGCCTTGCGAAGGTGTGCGACCTACGGTCGCCTGAACCTTCGCAAGGGTGGCTCCCCCAAATTGAAATGCACCCTGTTTTACTCTATCTTGTGCTTGTGCCTTTGTGTTTCTTCACAGCGTCTCATTATGGTATTTCCAGTTATGTTCGGGAAAGTGGGTATCAGTGTAAGTCTCAATGTTATCTCAGTTGTGTTAGACTTGCGTAAGAGGAGTAACAGAATCGTGTTAGAATGTGTGGGCGCTATTGACCCTGTGCTACCTGGTCAAGACCATTATATCATAATCTGCGCCTGAAGGGTAGATAATGGCTCATGTTCAGAACAAGTGATTGCTCTCGCTGGATTGACAAATCCGCCGTGAGCGTCAAAGACACGTTTGCACTAGTTCTCAACATGAGCTTAGGTGATACTTGTGACTTCTGACTGTTGTCTTCTTTTGTCAATGATCAGCCATTCGGGTATAATTCGAGTTTGGACATCGGATACAGGAGACAAGCCGTGCTAAAAGGTCGAAGGTTGCGGACAAGCCTGGCGCGAACGCGAGGCTCTTTTTTCGGGCAAATCAGTGGCCTCTTGGGGGCCAGCGATATTAACGATGAGTTGTGGGATGATTTGGAGGCTTTGCTCATTCAGGCGGATGTGGGGGTTGATACGACCCTGTCCCTGGTGGAGACGGTAAAGGGTCGAGTAGCCCGCGAAGGGATTACCAAGGCGCCGGATGTGGAGCGCATCTTAAAAGAAGAGATGGTATCCCTGCTCAATAATGATGGTGCCGCTCCCTCGATACTTGACCGGCAACGCCTGTTGATGGTGATACTTGTGGTGGGTGTGAATGGGTCTGGGAAAACGACGACTATCGCCAAGCTGGCAAAGTATTACCAGGGGAAGGGGCAGCAAGTAACATTGGCGGCGGCCGACACGTTCCGAGCGGCGGCGATTGATCAACTCAAGGTATGGGGTGAGCGTGTCGGGGCAACGGTCATCGCCCACCAGCCGGGTGCAGACCCAGGGGCGGTTGTCTTCGACTCTATCAAGAGCAGCCAAGCCCGAGGGGCAACCATGGTCATCATTGACACTGCTGGTCGCCTGCATACGAAATACAATCTTATGAAAGAGTTAGAAAAGATCCGGGGCATCGCCGCCAAGCAGGTTCACGAGGCCCCGCACGAGACACTGTTAATACTGGACGCTACCACCGGTCAAAACGCCCTCAATCAAGCTCGATATTTTAAGGAGAGCGTCGGTGTGACGGGTGTGGTGCTGGCCAAACTTGACGGAACGGCCAAGGGAGGCGTTGTGTTTGCCATTGCCCGTGAGCTGGGCGTGCCGGTTCGTTTTGCGGGTACCGGCGAAGGGATAGAGGACCTGGCGGAATTTGACCCCCAGGCTTTTGTGGATGGCTTGTTTGAGGCATAAGAGTGAGGTGAAGTCATATGGAACAACTACATGCCAAACTTACCGATCTGAATGAGCGGATCGGTGAAATCCTGGTGCGTCTTTGACGTAGCCGGGAAAGAGAATGAGATCGAAAGGCTTGAGAAAAAGTCCGCGGCGCCGGACTTTTGGAATGACCAATCCAGGGCACAGGCGCACATGCGCCGTCTATCGAGCTTACAAGACGAGGTCACAATCTGGCGTAATCTGAGTGGTCGGGTGACCGATTCTCTTGACCTACTCGCTTTGGCGGAATTAGAAGAGGATGAATCCATAACCAGCGAGTTGGTTGTCGAGGTGGAGGCAATAGAGGCCAAGCTGGAGAAGCTGGAGTTCCAATTGCGTCTATCGGGCAAGCATGATCGGGATGACGCCCTCCTGTCTATCCACGCAGGGGCTGGTGGCACGGAGAGCCAGGACTGGGCACAGATGTTGCTGCGTATGTATCTGCGCTGGGCTGAAGCCAGCGGTTACCAGACCAAAATCCTGGATACTACGCCGGGCGAAGAGGCAGGTTTGAAGAGCGTGACGGCATTGATCCAGGGGGCGTGGGCCTATGGTTATCTCAAACCAGAACGAGGTGTTCACCGGCTGGTGCGTCTGTCCCCCTTCGACGCCGCTCATCGCCGTCATACCTCTTTTGCCCTGGTAGAGGTTATGCCTGACATTGAGAGTGATATTGAGATCGACATCAACCCCGACGATCTCAGGATAGACGTGTATAAATCATCAGGGGCAGGTGGGCAGCACGTGCAGAAGAACGCGACTGCTATTCGCATAACGCATGAGCCGACTGGAATTGTCGTCACCTGTCAGAATGAACGCTCACAAACGCAGAACCGCGAAGTGGCAATGCGCATCCTGCGGGGTCGCCTCTATGAGCTGGAACGGCAAAAGCAAGAAGAGGAGCAGGCACGTCTCAAAGGGGAGCACGTTGAGGCGGGGTGGGGCAACCAGATACGCTCTTACGTGTTGCATCCCTATAAGATGGTGAAAGATCACCGTACGGACCACGAGGTGGGCAACGCGGAGGCGGTCCTCGACGGCCGGTTGGATGATTTTATCGAAGCTTATCTGAGCCAGTCGGTGGGGCAAGCGGGTTAACCGATCAGTATCTACTCGTTTGATTTCGAAGTTTCTGTGGCGACCAGCACTCCAAAGTGCTGGTCATTTTTCTGCGTACTGCGGTTATTCAGCGATGTCTTTGATCGTGGGCAGTGCGAACGAGAAAGTGCTGCCCTGGTTTATTTCGCTCTGGACCCAGATGCGCCCGCCAAGTTTTTCCACAATGGAGCGGGTGATGGCCAGCCCCAGGCCCGTTCCCTTTATGTGGGCCTGCTCGGGTCGCTCCACACGGTAGAATTTGTCGAAGACGTGCGGTTGGTCGGTCAGGGGGATGCCTATTCCGGTATCTTGAATAGAGACCACAATTTCGTCGCGACTGAATTTGGTCTTTATGTTGATTTCTCCCCCTTCGGGTGTGTATTTGATGGCGTTGCTGATCAGATTGGATAACACCTGTCGCAATCGCCGGGCATTGCCAAGCACAGGTGGCAGGTTTGTATTGACGGTCATTTCGAGTTGGAGTTGTTTATCCTCCACTTGCTCCTCAAGTTGGTTGACTACCTGACTGACGAGCGGGGCGACGGCACAAGGTTCTAGCTCCATATCAATACCGGCTTCGATGCGAGCCGCGTCTAACAGATCGTCTATCTGTTCAGTCATGGCAGCTACTCGATGCTCGATCGTCTCCAGGAACTCTCGCTGTTGGTCGTTCACTTCGCCTGTCTGAGTGACGAGGTGCGTGGCGATGAGAATGCCCGATAGTGGAGAGCGCAGGTCGTGAGAGACGGCGTTGATGAACTCCGTCTTCATCTCGTCTAGCTCTTTGAGATGAGAGACATCTTGTAAAGATGCCATCCAGCCGGCAATCTGCTCGTCGCCGCTGGAGATAGGAGAGATGCTGGCGTGGAGAGTGCGACCATCCGGCAACGGCACTTCGCCAAAAGTAGCCTCGTGTTGTTCAGCCGTTCTGAGTAGTTCGAGCAGCATCTCGTTTTGAACGACATCCGACAGTAATTCATTCTCCCACTCTTGCCCTGGACCAAGAACTTCTCGGGCGGCCGGATTGGCCAGGACGACGCGAAAAGTGCGATCGACGACAATGATCGAGTCGGTAGCACTCGAGAGGAAAGCCGAAAGGCGAGCGCGTTCTTTCTCGACTTCCCGAAAGAGCCTGGCGTTCTCAACAGACGCCGCTATCTGCGATACAACAAGCGAAAAGACGCGTAGGGCATCGCCTGCAAAATCCTCTGTCTTGCTCGAGGCGAGATGGGCAATTCCCATCGGGCCCAGACGGGTAACGATAGGTAGCGTCAGCGTGGCGACCGGCGTCCAGTCCTTGGGCATCGGCTTTTGCCCAGTGATGACTTTTCGGCTGGGAAGTTTCAGTTCCTTCACTCTGATCAACGGTGTCAGCGTGTTGATCATCTCTTGAACGATCTCGTCAACGAACGACTGATCGGCGGTAAAGGGGATGTTCAGGCCCACTTGTCCGTCATCTTCGTCCAGAAGTAACAGGGCGTGTATGTCACCGGGTACGAGGTGTGGCACAAAGGCCAGGGCGATGCTTAAGATACGGTTGATATCGGTGGTTGAGACCAGTCGCTCACTCATCCGGTTTAGAGTTTGCAGTTCCGCTGTGCGCCGTTCCATCAGGTCGAAGAGCCGCGCCTTTTCGATGGCAGTAGTGAGATGGGGAGCGATCAGCTCCAACGTCTCCAGATCCTGAGCGGAGTAGGTATCGGCCTCGGTGCTGGCCAGGTTGATCACCCCGCTCACTTTACTCTGGGCCACCAGGGGCGCACTAATCATCTGGCGCAAATCCGGGTCCGCGACGATATTGGTGTCGAGTCTCAATTCTTCTTTTCGGCGCAGGTCCATCAGTCGTGCATGGCCGGTCTGAATAATCCATTCGAGGCCAGAGTTTTCGAAACGAATCATCGTAGGGCTCGGGTGACCGCGCTCCATCTGATCGGTGAGACCCAATATCTGCAATTGGCGAGCGTTGTCACTGAGAAGGCACACATTGGCGTAATCAAAAGGTACGAGCTTGCGCAAGTGATCGGCGATGGCTTGACTCGCTTCGACGAGGCTCAGGCTGGCGTTAATGGCAGTGGTGATATCACTGATGATGGCAGTACGCTGGGCTCGCTGTTGGGCCTCTTGGTACAGACCAGCATTCTGCAGGGCGATGGCAATTGAGGCACACATAGAGACTAACAAATCTTGGTCGTCCTGTGTGAAATAGCCTTGCTGCTTGTTTATAACTTCGACGGCGCCAGTTGGGTGTCCTTGAACGATCAGAGGGGCGCACAGCACTGATCTGGTTTTGAAGCCGATAGCTTTGTCGATTTCGTTGTAGAAGCGGGGGTCTGTGCTCACATCGTTGACGATAGCTGGCGAGCCATTGGCTACCACCCAACCAGCGATGCCCTGGCCTGGTTGGAGCCGAAACTGGGTGAGCCTTTTATCCTCACCTCGCAGGGTGATTTTGAAGTAGAGTTCATTCGTATCTTGGTCTACCAGGAGTAGAGAACCGGCCTCTACGTCCAGAACCTCGTTGATGCCGGCGATGGTGCGTTGGATGATTTCCTCGATGTCTAAGCTAGAAGTTATGGTATGCGCGATGCGATTGAGTGTAGCCAGTGCTTCGGCCTGACGGCGAGAAGCGTCGCGTAGATAGGCGCTTTGTAGCGTTACACCTAAATGTTCGCCGATGGCTTGTAGCGTATCAATGGGTAACGTAGCAGAAGGTGGGTAATCTTTGTCTGCTACTACCATTGCGCCGACCGGTTCGTCGCCGACTAGCAGCGGCACGATTAGAGACGGGTGAACTTCCAGTGTTTGCAGTAAGGCATCGGCCAGATCGTTGTCCAGGTGCCCATTTAGGAGCGGCACATCGCCGGCCAGACGCGGGACGCCAGCACGCACGACTTGAGTTAGAGGGCTGTCAGGATCAGCGAAAACGAGCGGAGGGGCAAGATCGGTGAATACTACGCACGCACAGGGATTGTGGGTTACTGGTGACTTAATGATACCACACGCAATACCACCTATCTGTGGCGCGGTCAGCAGCCAGATGGCGTCGCTGTCCAGCAGGCGCAGCAGACTATGTCCAATTTGCTCCAGGCGATCAGACCAAGGGATGGTCTTCATCAGGAGTGTATCTACTTCTTGCATTACGCGCCAGGGTTGGGCGTAGTCATCCATGTTAGAGGGTCACGCCTCCCTTATTATTACACCCAAAGGGATGCGAGGGGCAGTTGAAAGTGGTCCCCTCCTCCTTTGCTCATTGTATCACAGTCGGACCTACCAGACAAACATACGTTTGGGCTAGTCAGCAGTGGTCTGCTCCACGCCTGAGACTTGACAAAGTGGCTGAAGTGTGATATTTTTTTATGAAAATTAGGCTTTTTAGATTTTTATACCTCCTGGCACTTGAGAGGCAATGTGATGAAGCTCACCCGTCGCCAGCAAATGTTTCTCAGCAAGTTCCTTGATCTGTATCGACAGGAAGAGGAATCATTGCACTACACCACAGTGGCCGAATACCTGGAGGTGAACCCCATCACGGCCTACGACATGCTCCGTCTGTTAGAGGAGCGTGGCCTGGTTGCTTCTGATTACATCCCCCCCTCGCAGCGGGCGGGGGCTGGTCGTTCCACCGTCGTCTTTCTCCCCACGCCAGCGGCGCAGGCTCTTTTCGACGAATTGGCTGGCGACGATTGGGACCAGGAGGAGTGGGAAGCGGTCAATGCGCGCATTTTGAAGTCGCTGCGTGAGGGCAAGGGCACCGACTACCACGACCTGCTGGAGGATCTGCTGGCCCGCATCCCCGGTCGCCACTCGCCGATGCTATATGCGACCGAGATGGTCACGGCCGTTATTTTAAGTCTGTACCAATTGGGTGTGCCTTCTCGGGGAGAAAAAGAAGAGGCCGCCGATTCACCCTTGTTTGGGAACCTGCGTGCTCTGGGGCTGCCGGGCGAACTGGGGCTGAACGCCCTGGTCGGTCTGGCGGTGGGTCTCTCCTACGTGGAGCGGGCCAACCGGCGTGTCACCCGTTTCTTGCTCTCGAACACCGGACGCTACCAGGATATACTGAGCCGGCTGAGCGGTGAGAACCGACGCCGTCTGGCCGACTTCGTGGGTGATGTGATGAAGATCGTCGAGATGTGAGGTCCTCTCTTTTTTTGTGATTTATTTTAGGCTTCTTAGTTTTATTTGGCTCATTAGGTGGATAAAAAAGACGGTCGCCAGGCACCCTCTGGCTGGCTCGGGGCGGGGCGCATAGCCATGCGAGCCATTTCAGGTTTCACAAGAAGGCAAATGCAATGACAAACGTGATCGAAGGAGATAACAGATGGGACTACCGAGTATCGGTCCTTTGGAGTGGATCATCATCGCCGTCATCGCCCTGATGATCTTTGGCACAGGGCGGCTGGGAGAAGTGGGTGGCGCCCTGGGTAAGTCCATCAGGGAATTCAACAGAGCCGTGAGAGGCGATGAGCCCCGGCCCTCCCCAGAGCCTGGCACCCATGAGGATGTATAAGCGATGGAGGGTCAATCACTAATGAAAAAGATAGTCCCATCTCACCATAAGCCGCAAGCTGGCCCGCCGCATCCCCCGCCCGACCCAGTTCGCCCTGGTCGCTGCCCGGCAGGCTATGGCCGATGCTGGCCTGACCGTGGACGACCAAAACGCCGACCGGGTGGGCGTGGTGCTGAATACCGGCGGCGGGGGCGAGTCGCTGATGATGCCTCTGGGGAATGCGAACAAGAGGAAGAACCCTGACCGCTTCAGAGCAAGTGCGGAGGTGAGAGAAAAATGTCAGAAAGCTCTATTACCACCCGTAGACGATTCTGCACCACCATTGTCTATGCATACAACGAGGAAAAGACGCTGGCCGGTGTCCTCAACGCTCTTCTGGGATCTCCCCTGGTGGACGAAATCATCGTCGTGGACGATGGGTCTACCGACGAGACGCCCGCCATCCTGCGTCGCTTCGCGGATCGCAAACCCGCAGATCCCCTCCGTGCCCCGTATGGGGTACTTCGGGGAAAGGTGCATCCCATTCGCCTGCCGGAGAACCGGGGAAAAGGGTACGCTATGGCGGAAGCGATTCTAAACGCCCATGGGGAGATTCTCCTTTTCGTGGACGCCGACCTGCTCAACCTGAGCCCTGCTTACGTTACCCAAATCTTGCACCCCTACTGGATGGGGAAGCTGACATGGTCATTGGGTATCCAAGCCGGGAGCGGGACATCGGGGCGGTGGTGGACCCCCTCCGCCCGCTTTCTGGGGAACGTGCCCTTTTCCGGGAAGACATCCTCCCGCTGGTGGCGTCTATTCGGGACTCCCGGTACGGGGTGGAGGCACTGATCAACCTGCACTGCCGCAAGGAGGGAAAACGCATTCACTACGTCCGCCTGGTCGGGTTGATCCACCCCATCAAGCTGGAAAAGGCAGGCCCGACGGAAGCGCTGGGGATGTACACTCGTGAGGCCTCTCAAATCGTGCAGTCGGTGGCACGTCACTACCCGCTGGCTATGGCCGCGATTGGGCTGAACCCGGAAAGGGTCTGGCAGTGGTGGATCCAGACTGGCAATCAACTGAGTGCGGAACGTTTTACCCTGTGGCCCCGACAGGCTTCCCACGGCGCGAAGCGCATCGTGCTCAATTGGCGCGAGCCCCTGTGGCGTGGGGCAACACCCCTGCGCCAGCGGGAAGAACGACGGGGGATGCCACAATCCACACAACGTAAGGAGTGAAACGCCTGTGTGGGGTCCACAAGTTGTTTGCTTCGTCGCCGTTACCTTGGCTCTGCTGATTTGGATAATCGGTAGGGCGCGATCCCCTGGGGCCGGCAGGGCGTTTGCCGGTCTTTCAGCAGATCTCAAGGCCGGCATGGGGAGCATGCTGCTACTGGCATTGCTCATCACCCGTCACCTGATAGACCAGTTGGTCAGCAGCAATGCTCTTTTGCTCTTGTTGACCAGCGGTTGGGCTGTGATTGCGCTCGCCATCTTGCTGGTGAGCATAGGCTGGAAGGAATAACAATACCCTCCGCCATCTCCGTCGCTACTGCCAGATCGTTGAAGTAGCGTGTTAGGGCTGTGGTTTCTGTGGAGTATCTGGCGCTCGGGGCGGTAGCCAGTTGGCTTTCCTTTCCCCATGGTCTTGCGGCAAAAGCATGGAGCGTGGTAAAATGGGTTAGAGAGACTGGAGTGGGAACCCGGGTTTCTTGATTACTGGGGGCTGATATTTGTGGGGATAGTGAATCTGAAACCAAGGCGGCTGCTTAACCGCACCCCAACGGGTGCGGTCGTTGTATTTGAACGGCTGGCGCAGATACTTATCTCCGGCCGGGCGGCTGCCCTCGCCTTGGTCATCGCCATCGCCCTTGCCTTGCTAGCGCCCCTTGGCCCGTTGGCGTCCAATCGGTTTCATCGCGATGAGGCTATCTATAGCAGTTGGGGGCTTGACATCGCCAGCGGGCGTGATTTGCTACTCAGCGGTTCGCCGGTAGACAAGCCGCCGCTCTTTTTTTATGTCCAGGCACTCAGTTTTACCCTATTTGGCCCCACCGAGGTGGCCGCTCGAATCCCGTCACTGGTCGCCAGTGTGGTCAGTGTGGGGCTGATGTACAAGCTGGGATGGGCACTATATGGGCGGGGGGTAGGCTTGTTGGCTGCGTTCCTGCTGGCTGCCTCGCCCTTCGCCGTCCTTTTTGCGCCGACGGCCTTCACCGACCCGCTGATGGTCACCTGGGTGCTGGCTGGTTGTCTGGCGGCGGTCCGGGGACACCGGGTGTGGACAGGTGTATTTCTGGGCTTGGCGGCAATTACCAAGCAGCAGGGAATCTTCTTCGTGCCCCTGGCGCTGGGTTTGGGACTGGTGTCAAATATCAAATATCAAATGGCAAATGGCAAATGGCAAATGGAAAATGGCAAATATCAAATATCAAATATCAAATATCAAATATCAAATATCAAATGGCAAATTCTACGGTTTGGGGTGGCGTTTCTGGCGGTGTTAGGGCTGGCTCTGGCCTGGGACATGGCCCGGGCGCGCCAGCCGGGCTTCCTGGTCCAGAGCCTGATCAGCTACGGGGGACTGTCGCCCTCGTTGGCGATGGCCTGGGAGCATTTGCTGGGATATGTGAGCTTGCTGCGATATGCCACGGGCGCGCCGGCATTGAACCTCGTTTTGCTGGTAGGGCTGCCTTTATTGCTGTTAACCGGTGGTCTCGTCTGGCGGGGTGCTTCAAAAACCACTCTCAGCAACGAGGGTAGGGCAGACCACCAGAATCAAGTACGGTTCGACTTGATTCTGGTGGTCTTTGTTGCTCTCTTCCTGGTTGTGCATTCATTGGTTGCTTTTGTGGTGTGGGATCGCTACTTGTTGGGACTTATCCCATTATTGGCTTTGCTCCTGGCCCGCGTGCTGACCCTCCCTTGGCGTCTGTTGAGAGACTCCCCGTTGGCCAGTTTCATTGGCCTGCTGTTCGTCCTCTTTATGCTATCTTTTACGTTTCGGCCTATCCGCGACGCCGCAGCCAGCCGTTTCCCCGTCGGCGGCGACCACGGGGCATACCAGGGGGTCGAGCAGGTGGCCAACTACTTCCAGGCCGTCCCTGCTGATACCACTTTATATCACCGTTGGCTGGGCTGGCACTGGCGCTTCTACCTGTGGGGTAGCCCCTTCGATTTCCCCGCCTGGACCTCGCCAGCAGATTTGGCGGCCCAGGCTGCTGCCCGGCCCGGCGCCCAGCGTTACATTGTCTTCCCCAGTTGGCGCTCGGCGACCGAGGCACGGCTGGCGTTGGCTGATGCCGGCCTGGCCATGCATGAGGTGGAGCGCGCATTTCGAGATGACGGCAGTATATCATTTATCATCTACCGTATTGAGGAGTCGCCATGACACACGCCCGCCTTCGCTTTCTTGGCGCTGGGCTGCTCGTCACCACGTTGGCCCTCGTTTTTTTCTGGAAGATCGTTTTCACCAACCTTATCTTGGTGGGTGTGGACTCTTTCCTCTATTTTTATCCCTACAAAGCTTACGTGGCCCAGGCTTTGGGTTCTGGTCGCTTCCCGTTGTGGAATCCGCATCTTTTTATGGGTGCACCGCTCTTCGCCAATATGCAGACCGCAATTCTCTATCCACTCCACTGGCCATTTCTCTGGCTCCCGGCACCCAGACAGGTGGCAGCCTCGGTTGTGCTGCACGTGATTCTGGCAGGTTGGGGGGCGTTGGCCTATGCCCGCCGTTCGTTGAACCTGAACTGGCCCGGCGCGCTGGCGGCAGCGATCATCTTCGCATTGGGGGGCTTTGTCGGGGCCCAGGTGGAGCACATCAACCAGCTCAATGTCGTCGCCTGGCTGCCGTGGGTTTTCTTGCTGCTCGATATGTCCGTCAAGAGTAAAAATCGTCTGGCCCCGACGCTGGGACTGGGTTTGGTGGTGGCCCTGATGCTCCTGGCCGGGCACGCGCAGGCAACCTACATCTGCCTGGTGGGATTGGGATTGTATGTGGTGGCTGGGGGCTGGGGGCAAAGGGCAAATGACAAATCTCGAAGATCAAATCTCAAAGATCAAATGTCAAATGGCAAAGATCAAATATCAGGTGATGAACCGTTGGCTGCGTTACGCTCGTATCTTGTGTCCCGCTTGCCTTATCTCGGGGTGTTTGTGATCGCGGCTGTGGTTGGTGTGCTGCTGGCGGCGGTGCAGCTTTTGCCCACGCTGGAGTTGTCGCGTCTGTCGGTGCGCAGCGGGGGGCTGCCCTATCGGGAGGTGGTTGCCGTCAGCCTGCGGCCCTGGCAGTTGCATTACACGCTGTTGCCCCCATTTGGGGCCGACCTATCGCAAGTCTTTGGTGAAGCGTACAGCGAGTATGTGGCCTACGTGGGTATGATCGGGCTGGGCCTGGCGGCCTTTGGGCTGTTACGTGGATGGCGACGACGGCCGGGCACTCGCTTCTTCGCGCTGCTGGCGGCGGGGGGTCTTTTCCTGGGATTGGGGGGCTTTAATCCTTTTTATTATTTACTTTACATAATTGTTCCTGGTTTTGATCTGTTCCGGGCCCCGGCGCGCTGGATGTTGCTTTACACCTTCGGCGTTGCAATGTTGGCTGGGATTGGGATGGAGGCGGTATCGAGCTGGGGAGTCGGGGAATCGGGGAATCGGGGAATCAGGGAATCAGGGAATCGGGGGCTAATCTCTAAGCTCTTGCCTCCCATCTTGCTTGTGTTAGTGTGTGTTGAGCTGTTTCTGGCCAGCCAGGGGCTGCGCTACAATCGACCGACGGCTCCCGAGGCGTTTTCTTTTTTGCGCCCCTCCATCGCTCATCTCAAAACCGATCCCGGTCTACACCGCTTTCTGAGTCTGTCGGGCATCGTCTATGATCCAGGCGACTTGGCCGAGATGCAAGCCATCTTCGCCGGTCAACTGCCTGAGAAGGCGATATACGATTACATCGTGGCTGCCAAGGAGAAAGAGGTTCTTTTCTTCAACCTGCCGTTGCTCTACGGGCTGTACAGCGTGGACGGTTATGACGGCGGGCTGCTTCCCTTGCGTGACTTTGTGACCATGCAGCGCCTGTTCCTCGATGAAGAAAGCCTGTCGTTGGATGGGCGGCTGCGTGAGAATCTGCGGGATGTGCCACCCGGCCGGTTGCTGTCGTTGCTGGGGGTGAAATACGTCATCACCGACAAGGTGTTTGACGTGTGGGTCGACGGTTTGTTTTACGATTTGCAGTTTCCGGCCCGGCTGAGCCTGGACGGGATACCGGGGGTGGGCACGAGCGACCTGCCCGATTTTCCAAGCACTGCCCTGGGCGTGATCTCCCATCTGGAGGGGGCGGGCGACCTGACTGACGGCACGCCGGTGGCGCGCATCACGGTGGCCGACGAGACCGGCTGGTCGGAGACGATTGAACTATTGGCCGGGCGTGACACAAGCGAGGGGCGCTACACTGACCGGGTCGCTCATGGCCAGGCCCGAGTGGGGCATACCTGGCGCGACGATGCGTCGGGTGTGGACTACGCAGTGCTGGTCTCCCTTGATGCCCCCCGGCGACTGACGTCGATCTCGGTGGAGGGCATCGCCCCGGCTGGCGAGTTCGTCCTGCGTGGCCTCAGCCTCGTGGATACGCGCACTACTACCACTCGTCAGGTGACGCTATCCACGGATGGAAATTACCGGCTGGTGCATTCGGGCGACGTGAAGATCTATGAGAACCTGGATGTGTTGCCGCGTGGCTTCGTCGTGCACCAGGTGGAGGTGATCCCCGACGACGACCGGGCCATCGCCCGGATGCGTGACCCGGCCTTTGACCCGGCCCGGACGGTCATCCTCACTGGCGGCGAGCCGCTGGCCGGTGAGGGGGATGCCACGGTCGAAATGGTCAGCTACGCGCCGGAAGAGATCGTCTTGGACGTCATAACTGACGCGCCAGGTTACCTGGTGCTGACCGATACCTTTTATCCCGGCTGGCGTGCTAGCGTGGATGGCCGGCCGGCCGAGATATCCCGCGCCGACGTGGCCTTCCGCGCCATCCGGCTGGAGCCCGGAGCGCACCGGGTCGAGTTTCGCTATCGACCAACTTCGGTGCGCTGGGGGGTCTGGATCAGCGTAGCCGCACTTTTGCTGTGGTTGGCGGCTTTGGTCTGGGCGCTGTGGCGGCGAAGGAAAAACCTTGTCAGCGGGAATCAAGTGTGATATGATGGTTGTGGGCTTGTGACAAATTGTGTCAACTTCCAGTTTTCCAGCCATCCAAACTTCCAGCCTTCCGAATGAAAGAACATACTTAAACAATGAACCAGATAACGTACACACCCATCGGCATCATTCATTCCCCGTTCAAAGAACCCAAGGGCACCCCGATCCAGCCCCCCGGGGCTAGAGGTGTTGCAGGCAGCGTCGAGCTATTCCCCGAATATGTAGAGGGTCTAAAGGACCTGGGCGGTTTTTCCCACATCATTCTGATCTACCACTTTCACCTGGCCAAGCGCCCGTCGCTGCTGGTGAAGCCATTTATGGACGACGAGCCACACGGCATTTTCGCCATTCGTGCCCCAAGCCGCCCCAATCCCGTCGGCATCTCGGTGGTACGCCTGGTGAAGGTTGAGGAGAACATATTGCACGTCGAAGATATGGATATTATTGATGGCACGCCCCTCTTGGACATCAAGCCCTTCGTGCCAGAGCTTGACCCGCCGGAAGTGGAGAGAAGAGGTTGGCTCGAGAAGAACGTGCGCAAACTTCCTTCCTCCAGGGACGATGGAAGATTTGCGGAATAGGCCATGTCAATTCGTAACACACATTCCCAGATCAGGAGAAAAAAGCTATGAAGGTTTCTTTGCCAGACGACCGTTATTTCGATCCCAATCCCCGGCACAAGGAGATCGCCCAGCGCCTGTACGCCTCTGTGGCCGACCTGCCCTTGGTTTGCCCACACGGCCACGTGGACCCGCGGATGTTCGCCGACGAGGACTACTCCTTCGGCACGCCGGTTGACCTGCTGATCATCCCCGATCATTACGTCTTCAGGATGCTCTATTCCCACGGCATCCCTATGGAGAACCTGGGTATCCCCCGGCTGGACGGGAGCCAGGTCGAGGGAGATCACCGGGCGATATGGCAGACTTTCGCCGAGAACTTTTACCTGTTTCGTGGCACGCCGACCGGTGTGTGGCTAACGCACGAATTGTATTCGGTTTTTGGCGTCGAGGATAAGCTGACGGGCGAATCGGCCCAGGCGATTTACGATCAGATCGCCGCTTGCCTGGCGTCGCCGGAGTTCCGGCCGCGGACGCTGTTCGAGCGCTTCAACATTGAGGTGTTATGCACCACCGACGCCGCCACAGACTCGCTGGAATACCACCGCGCCATCCGGGAGTCGGGCTGGGGTGGACGGGTGCTGCCCACCTTCCGCCCGGATGCGGTGGTCAACATCGACGCTCCCGGCTGGAGCCAAAATGTCCAGATGCTGGGCGAGGTAAGCGGGATCGAGGTCGATAGTTACCGAGCTTTCGTCCAGGCGCTGGAGAATCGGCGCGCCTTTTTTAAACAAATGGGGGCGAGGGCTACCGACCACTCGGCTCTGACCCCTTATACTGAGGAGCTTTCGGATCAGGAGGCCGAGGCCATTTTCCAACGGGCACTGAAGGGGGAGGCCAGGACCGGGGATGAGATCCGCTTCACCGGCCACATGCTGATGGAGAATGCGCGTATGAGCATCGAAGATGGGCTGGTGATGCAACTGCATCCCGGTTCGTATCGCGGCCACAATGATCTTATTTACCAACGCTTTGGATCTGATAAAGGGTGTGACATCCCCATCCCAACGGAATACACGCACAATTTGCGCCCTTTGCTAAACAAGCATGGAAACGATCCGCGTTTGTCCTTGATCTTATTCACGCTGGATGAAACGACCTACTCACGCGAACTGGCTCCCCTGGCCGGGCACTACCCGGCTGTCAAGCTGGGGCCACCCTGGTGGTTCCACGATAGTCTGGAAGGTATGCAACGCTATCGCCAGCAGGTGGTCGAGACGGCGGGGCTGTACAACACGGTCGGCTTTAACGATGACACCCGGGCCTTCCCCTCTATCCCGGCCCGGCACGACTTGTGGCGACGCGTGGATGCCAACTGGGTCGCCAGCTTGGTGGTGCGGGGCATCGTGGACATAGCGGATGCCGAGGAGATGGTCTACGATAGCGCGTATCGCCTGGCGAAGAAGGCGTACAGGCTGGAAGATTGGTAAATTGGTAGGTTGGTAGGTTGGTTAGTTGGTTGGTTGGTTAGTTAGTTAGTTAGTTAGTTGGTTGGTGGGATGACTGGAAGACTGCAATGGCCACCGTCATTCTCCAGCTTTCCAATCTTCCATCCTACCAACCAACCAACCAACCAACCAACTAACTAACCAACCATCCACTCAACAAGGAGCACGTGTACATGGCCGGTATCAGAAGCTTTGTTGCCGTTGAGTTGCCTGACGAGGCCAGGGTTGCTCTGGCTGACCTGCAAGAGGATTTGAAGGCGCAGGTACCGCCCAAGACGGTGCGTTGGACCCGGCTGGCGTCGATCCACCTCACCCTACAGTTTTTGGGCGACGTGGCCCCTGGGGTGATCGAGGCCATCGCGGATGCGCTGCGCGGGGTGTGCACCGAACATATACCCTTCACCTTCGAGTTGAAGAACCTGGGTGTCTTTCCCAATCCGGACCGGCCTCGCATTGTGTGGGTCGGTATCGATGAGCCCAGCGGGACGTTGATTGCTCTACAGAAGGGGGCGACTCGGGTGCTGGAGCCGCTAGGCTTCGAACCTGAGAAGCGAGCGTATACACCTCACCTCACCATCGGACGTGCAGACCGTCGCGCAAGCCGGCGGGAACTGGCCGAGGTGGGCGAGCTGGTAACCGGCTCCGAAGTCGGAACTCTCTGCCAGGTGTACGTCGAGCACGTCACCTTGATGAAAAGCGACTTGCAGCCCAGCGGGGCGGTGTATACACCGTTGGCGGTCTTGCCGTTGGGCAAATGAG
>DAOUMD010000054.1:0-4702 GCA_034412795.1 Anaerolineae bacterium | reverse complement strand
CCCATTCTGTCCAGGTGGTGCCGTCTGAGCTCAGGCGTGTTTCCAGCTTGACCCCCACGCCGGGCGGCAGCGTGGCGCGCCAGGAAGGGACCAGGTCGGTCGTCACCGCCATGGGCGAGGCCAGTGGGTCGCTGGTATAGGTGCCTGCCGTCGCGCCGGCGGCCAGTTTGAGCCCATCGGGGGTGATCTCCAGGCCCTCGGCTGTGCCGTGGCCCTCAAAGTAAGCGGCGGTCAGGGTAGTCTCTTGGGAATGGATGACCGAGGAGCCGTCGGCGGCAGCGTAGCTGCTGGCCTGGAAAGCCGGTTCTTCACCTGGCTCCTGCGCTGGCGGCCGGGCGAAGGACACGTCGGAGAAGGGGAGGACCATGATCACCGTGAGCATCGTCACCAGGCCGATAAAGGTCAGCCTTGCCATGAATTGAAGGATTCTGGGGACTTTAGACCATCGAAGCATCGTTTCCCTCCACAGTTTTTGGGGACGCCTGGGCATCGTAGTGAAAGAAGCATAACGACGTTCATGACGATTCTAACACCTGGCAGGGTGTCTCTCAACGATGGCAACGCTGATTCTCTGCCCGCAAAAACAACTAAGGCTCTCTCCGTGCTAGCACGGAGAGAGCCTTGATCGGCACAGCCTCTTTGCCCCATACTTATGTGGGGTAGCCGCGGATTCCGATTCGCGCCGATTTTGTCACCCAATCGCGGTGGAAACCGCAGGTGTCGCCATTGCGCGATTAGAAGGTTCTGTCGAAAAATGAATGCGGTGTCCCGCTTTCGCCTTTAGCTCAAGGCGGATGATAATCCGCCGTCCCGCTGGACGCGGACTTTCGTCCGCTTTGAGCAATTCGGCTTCCTACCTGGTCGGGATGCGGATCACCTGCCCCACATAGATGCGATGGGGGTTGGAAATGTTGTTGTAACTGGTCAGTTGCCACACCGACAATCCATAGCGGCGGGCGATGGAGTAGAGCGTATCGCCGCGCTTCACGACGTAATGATCGTCCGGTCCCGAGACCGCTCCCGGAATGAAAAGCACCTGGCCCACGTAAATGCGATCCATATTGTAGATATTGTTATACGCGGCCAGTTCCCACACAGATACACCGTATCGCCGGGCGATGGAGTAAAGGGTATCGCCCCGCTGTACTACGTAACGGTTCCCAGTAGTAGGTGGCTGGGGGACTGGCGAAGGCCAGGGTACCGTTGGCGTAGGAGTGGCCCCTGGGGCTGGCGTGGGCGTCGGTTGGCCCGGGATGGGCGTAGCGGTGGGCGGCAGCGGTGTGGGCGTGGGTTGGCCCGGAATGGGTGTGTCGGTGGGCGTCAGTTCAGGCGGCGCCCCGCCGACGATGATATTCCCCCCCTGACTGGAGGACGGAATCGCTTGTCCTTCGTTGCTGGCCAGGTTGACCAGGTTGAAGGTCAAGTCGCTGCTCCCATCCGCTGTCCCCTGGAAGGTGATGGAGGCCATAAGGCCGCTACCGCTGACCGGCTCCCTGGGAGCCAACTGGGTGAGCGCGTAACGTATGATCCCGGTGGCGTTATCCGCTGTGTTCTCCGCCACGAAGTCGGGCGCGGGGAAGTCCCCAGGCTGGATCTGCACCCCCTCCTTGGCCGGATCGGCGTCCTGAACCTGAAGGACGGCCGCGTTGAACTGCAACTCCATCTCGGCCGCTGCCAGCTCCGTCACGTTATCAATCCGCACTTCGACGGTGGTGGTTTGTCCCACCTCGATTTGTTGAGAAGCTGGGGCAACACGCACCACCGTCCCGGTCTGGACGGCGGCTGCCCGGTTGGGCAGCATGCTGCTCAACTCGCAGCCGGTGAGCAAGCTCAACAGCAGAAGCGCGTAAAAAAAGACAAGCAGTCGCCACGAAAGCGTTGGTTTTTTCCTCCCCCCCATGGTCCACCTCCTGTAACTACCTCGGCGCAACGCTTCATTACGGTCAAGTAAATTCTAGTATATCATGGATTATGTAAAAATGCAAGCACGACAAAAGAACCTTGCGAAGGTGCCAAAACCTTCGCAAGGTTCCCCTACATTTGCTTCTAATTTATTGCCACTCAGTCAGCGGGCCTTGGCGGCGATAGTTGCTGGCTGCCATCGCCAGGTCCAGAATGTCCACCGTACCGTCGGTGTTGAAGTCCGCCATCTGATCCGCTGCGCGGTAGTGGCTGGCCATATAAGCCAGGTCAAAGATGTTGACCACATTGTCGCTGTTGATGTCGCCGGCCAGTAAGGTGATTTGACCCAGGGCGCTGGCTTCGGGGCTGTCGGCGGCCTGCTGGGCGGCCGTGCCGGGTTCGGCCACGGCGGTCAGATAGCCAGGATAGCTAAAAGCAATCGGCTCGTCACCTTCTATGCTGAAGAAACCCTGAGCGTCAGTTTGGGTCTGTGTTCCATTGGCACTGGTCACGGTGATGCCGCTGTGCTCGCTCCGCCCCTGTAAAGTCGTCACACCGGAGTAAGTCCCACAACCAGGCGTAACTTCAACCGAGCCGTTCTGCGTGGTATGCGCGATAGCCTTCCCGTCAGCTCCGACCAGTTCAACATTGGTCAATGTCACCTGAGTTATCCCTGGGTTTTGTGGGCGCCAATCAATAACAATCAGACCCGCATCGCCCTCAACCGTTTGGGTGCCTATCAACGTGGCGGCAAAGGAGATACGGCCATTTTGGGTGTCCACCTCGTTTTGCGCAACAAAACTGGGATGGCTCAAGAAAGCGCCATTGGGTCTTACCTGCACCCCTGGCTGGTGGAAATCGGCGTCAATGACCTGGACCACCTGCGGGTTGTAGTGCACCTCAAGAGACACGGCACGGAGTCCGGTTACCTTCTTGACGTTCACAGCCGTGCTTTCTTCAAAACTGCACAGGGGGGTTTGAAGCAATGTGGGTTCGACGGTGACCTTTGTGGCCGTATCCGGCCCAACTGTGAACGAACCGTTTGCGCTGCACGCTTCAAATCCCTGGCCGCTGGCTGTGACAACGTAGGCATATTGTCCTTGGGCGTGGGTGTTGGTGTAGCTTCCTCGATAGGTGCTGCCACTTTGCCACGGCAGGGACAAATCGTCTGAGCCCGAACCGGGCCTGGAAATGTCGGCATTCACCTCGGCGTTGGTCACAGCTTGGCCGTTGAGGGTGACGTCCGCGATCAGGTCCACCGACCCGCCCGGAGCCAGGGTCGTGGGTTCGGCCCGGGTGGTGATCTTGCAACCATCCGGTCCATCGTCAGGACTGACCTCAACCGATCTGGACAAGGAACAGGTTAGGAAGTCCGGATGTTCTGCCGTCACCTTGAAGTTGTAAGTGCCGGCTGTGCCGGTGTCAGGGTAGGTCCCGTGATATTCACCTGTTTTGTCCTCCAACTTGAACCTATCACTGCTGGCTGCGGATGCAAGCGGTTGGACTGACACTTCAGCAATAACCTCGGCCCCACCCAAGGGAGCACCTTTGTCATCGGTCACCTTGGCGATGACTTGAATCGTCTCGTTGACTTCATAAACACCCTTATCGAAAATGATATCCGTTACCTGACACGGCTCCTTCTCAGGGCACGTGACCCGCTCCCACACAGCATCGCGTACCCAGGGCAGCCAGTTGTATAGGTTGTCGCCGGGCGAATAGGTGGCCGTCACGTCGCGCCCACCGGCGATGATGGGCGTCAGGCGGCCGTGATAGGGGGTCTGGCCGTGCGGGTCCAGCCCCTTCTGACCGAGCTTCCAGGCGATCAACTCCACGCCCTTGTTCATCATGGTGTGGGGTGGGTCGGCGTTTTGCAGACCCAGGTAGCCGCAGTTGCCGTAACAACCGATGAAGCCCACGCCCATCGAGTGGCGGTTCTTGCCGTCGTGAGCGCCGACGATGTCAAGTTGGCCCTCCTGGCCCCCAGCCCGGCCTTCGTAGATCTTGCCCTCGGGGTCGATGATGTAGTTGTAGCCAACGTCACCCCAGCGCAGGGTGTTGGCGTGATAATTCCAGATAGCCCGCACCACGGTCGACCATTCGCTGATCTGATAATAAGGCGATCTCCGGTTCCATTCCTCGAAGGTGCTGGGGGTGGCGCTGTGATGGATCACGATGTGGGTCACATCAGTCGCCTGCGGCCGCCAGTGAGGGCTACTCTGTCCCTCAGGACAGCCCCAATCAGCGCGGGGCACGATGGGCGGCTTTTCGGGGGGGCAGACTTCGATGGCAGCCTCGAACGGCAGTTTGGCGGCAATGGCCGCGTCGCTGGGTCCCTGGCTGGCATCGCTGAAGACCAGGGTCAAATAGTGCAAGGCAGGTGACGTCTCAGCGCTGGGGGCGCTTAAGGTGAGACGCACCTGGGCAAACACCGGTCCCCGGCTGCCGATCCAGACCAGCGTGCCACCCTGCTCGTCATCGCGCACCGGGTAGAAGGCGACCGGGTTCTCGGCCCACTCGGTCCAGGTGGCGCCGTCCGAGCTCAGGCGCGTTTCCAGCTTGACCCCTGCGCCGGATGGCAGCGTGGCGCGCCAGGAAGGGGCCAGGGCGGTCGTCACCGCCATGGGCGAGGCCAGGGGGTCGCTGGTATAGGTGCCTGTCGTCGCGCCGGCGGCCAGTCTGAGCCCGTCGGGGGTGATCTCCAGGCCCTCGGCCGTGCCGTGGCCCTCAAAGTAAGCGACCCTCAAGATAGTCTCCTGGGAATGGATGACCGAGGAGCCGTCGGCGGCGGTGTAGCTGC
>DAOUMD010000053.1:0-5098 GCA_034412795.1 Anaerolineae bacterium | reverse complement strand
TGGCCCGTTTGAGTCCAAATCCGCCCCTAGATGTTGTAGTTAAAGTCAGTTGGACCACAACCTGTAGTAGTGATTGCCTTTGCCGTTAGCGCCCAAAAACACGAGCAACAATCTTTGCAACCGACTACTCTACGACGTTTTTCTCTTGCCTGATGGGCGTCTATGCGGCTGTCGTTGGAGTAGTACCAGCGTGAGCAAGGCCGCAGACTTTGTAGACGCTCTGGAGGAAATTGTTGCCGTCTTTCAACGTGCAACTTGGCATCCACAAACTCGGCCGGACGCCATGCCCCCGGGACCTGACTTTGTAATGGAAACCGGTATGTATGATGACTATTGGCCCAAATGTGAATCTGCGGCTTGATTCGCCTTGCTAGCACAGAGGATCTTATGCTAGCATTAGGTTTGAACAGCACCTTACAATTCGCATAATTGGAATCAAGGGCCGCGTGCCACATGGATGCATAACAACCGCCCGTCTCGCCAACGCACCTGAGCCTCGTTAAAGCGACGGCAACACTCTTCCATCGCCCGCTGGTGTTCTGGATAGCGGTAAGGGTCAAACACAACCTCAATCTGCTCTTTACCCCATTTGACTTGGCCCGACTTGCGATAGATCAGTTCGATTGCTGTGTCCAACTCCAGGCGCTGCCACTCCGGTGCGAAGTAATGTTCTCGCGCCCAATCGTGCAGGCTGGTGAGCAGGATCTGAAAATCGAGCATGATCTGATCCTTCTCCAAATCCCGTTCCCGGCAGAGGCTATCCGTGTCAATCGCATCACAGGCCGCCCGCCGCTGGGCCAGCTTCTGTCGCAATTCGTTCTGCCGCAGCCGACGTTGACGAATCTTGTCCAGAAGCCGACGGTACCGTCGCCGGAAGTGGGCCGTCAGCTCGGTCAGGCGCTGTTCCCGAGCTTGCAGACCTTGTTGACAGCGTCGGCAAGGTAGCTCTTGCTCTTGTCGGCGGGCCAGTTGGTGTTGCCGCGCCTCAATCTCCTCTCGCAAGACATTCCGTTGCCGACGATAGGTCTGCCACAGGGCGCCCAGCTTGTGCCAGAGGTTGGTCAAGGCCTCCTCCTGCTCGGCCAGGTGGCGCTCACTCAGTTCGACCTTGGCCTGGGCCTTTTCCCAGCGTCGTTTTTGAGTGCGGTTGGACACCTCGCTGTAAGTGTAACCGTAGTTGGCATTGAGGTTGGCCCCGTTGACCATCTGGCGGATCACTTGCTCCTGGTGCGCCCAGCGTTGACGATAGCGACCGGGGACGGCAGCGGCAGACACATCGTCTGGGATACGCCCCACATAGACGCGCGTTGGGCCAGTATCCCCCAACTGGCGCATCAACACCAGCCGCCGGGGGTCTTTTTGGGCCTTCTGGGGATCTTTCCAGCGGGCCTCGATTGCTTTGTGCTCCGGGTCTCCCTCGACTACTTCCCACTCGCCCAGCAACTCGAAGTCACCCAGCCGTTGCTCTGTGCATCGGGGCAAGAAAGTGATGTAGGCCCGCTCGGCCTGGGCGTAGCGCTCGGCGATAGGCAAACCGGCACCTTCGCTGTCGAAGATGTTGCAGGCGATGGGACGTTGCAGTTTGTGGGCCAAATCGGCCTCCAACTCAACCAGCAGGTGGGTCAGATGAGTGTCTATGACGTAATTCCAACCTCCCAGCAAATGGCCCTCCGGCCCATTGATGAGCAACTGCTTGGTGCCCGGCATCACCCGTCCCCACATCGTGATGTGGCCCGAGTGAGCCGCATGCTTGGTCCAATGGGGCTTGATGTGCCAGTCGGTGAAGATGAACAGCGGCTCATCCTCCGGATACCAGGTCTGGCTGTAGCAATGGGCCAGGGAATCGGCCAGGGGATACCCCACTTGCAGACGAGTGAGTTGACCCAGAAAATGCTCCAGGGTAAGGTACTTGTAGGTGAAACCGTACAACGCTTTCAGCCCTTCCCCCTGGTAGTAGTACAGGTCGCGGGGACGGGTCAGGCCCAGGAGCGGCAGGTACAGCAGGTGGTCCAGCTTGTGCCAGTTCGTCTCCGGCTCGCTGTTGACCACCCGCAAGGATGCATCAGGATTGGCTTCCAGGTAGTCGCTGCAAGCCATCTCCAGGCAATTATCCACGGTCTCGGTCACCCTCATCTCCTGCTTCGCTCCCTCCAGGGAAAAAGAGACCAGCATTGTCCAGTGATTGACTGCAGGCTTCGTCCTGTTCGGGCTCGGCTTTGGCCTGCGGTCGGCACGACACCCGACCAGGGGGGCGCGTCAACCCTACCTGGCGCAGCAAGTAGTTGATGTGGCCCGCGCTCAGCTCTACTCCGAACTTTTCCTGCACTTCCTGTGCCAGCTGCGGGGCGGTCAGTGTCTCATCCTGTCGCTTGCGCTCGTAGAGCCACTCCCGCAGCGCGGAATGGGCTTTCTGCGGGTGACCATAACGCCCGTCGAACAATGCTTCCCAGGTGCGACCACCAATCTCGTATTTCTCCTGCAA
This sequence comes from Anaerolineae bacterium, assembly GCA_034412795.1. Taxonomy (GTDB): domain Bacteria; phylum Chloroflexota; class Anaerolineae; order 4572-78; family NAK82; genus JAUVPY01. The sequence goes on along the minus strand of DAOUMD010000053.1, from coordinate 2,616 downwards.
TACGGACAGACGGTGGACCTCCACTTGCACTCCCAACTCGACGCCCACCTGCTCAAAGGATTCGCCTTGCTCGGTACGCAATAGCAGTTGTTCCAGGCGTTGAGCTTTCTCAATAACAGCAGCGGGATGTTTCATCGGCACACCTCACGATTGTTAGATGCCTTACAGTTTACCATCCCTCGGCCCAGGTGCCAAATTACAGTTATGCGATTGTTAAGGAGCGTTCAAAGGTAATGCTAGATCATCAACACCCTTGGAATGAATACAAAACGATCATCTTTGATGCTGGTGGAACTCTCGTGGGATTTAATGACCCTGCCCCATTCCAGAGATTTCTTGCAGAGTTTTCGGCGGAGCAACGATATGCTTCGACCAAGCAGAATGCCTTAGGATTAATGAAGCGTATAGAGTCCGAACACAGACGCATGCAAGATGCTGCGTATCAGCAGAATCGAGCTCCTGATGTGACAGGTCATTTTTGGTATTCGGTATTTTTCAAGATCTGGTCCGGCTCCGAGTCAATTGCGGATGCTATGTTTGATTGGTTCCTGCGCGGCGAGTTTGACACTCTCTACGATGATGTGCGCCCTACTCTTGAGATGCTCTCCACGAAATCGATCCAGATGGGCATCCTCTCGAACTTTGCACCGACTCTTGAAGATCGCTTGTGTGAATTAGGAATCCACAGCTATTTTGATTTCTTTGTCGTTTCTAGTGTTGTGGGTTTAACCAAACCTGATCCGGCTATCTTTGATCTAGCTGTAAGCAGGGCTGCTTGCCCACGTGAGTACATTCTCTACGTAGGAGACAATCTTGAAATTGATATTGAAGGCGCAAGACAAGCAAAGGTATCAGCGATTTTCATCGATCGCGAGAACAGATATGTAACCGCTAGTTGCGCGCGCATACACAGCCTGATGGAAATCGAGAAGTTTGTAGTAGGTTCCACACGTGTCGCTTAGCTGAGTGGGTACCGACCAACCGACGATTGGTTAGCCTTCAACATAGATGCCAATGGGAATGAGCAGCAGTAACTCTTCACCTGGCAAGAGATAGGGCATGTTCTACCAAGACCCGTAATGGTATCGGGAGCGTGGTGTAGTGGTTAGCATGCAGCCTTGTCTGGGTTGAGATGCAGGTTCGATTCCTGCCGCTCCCGTTTTACAAAAAATGTACACCACGCATATCCATAAAGGGATACGCAAATGATTCGCGTGCTTGGAGCCAATGTCTGTGAGACTCGCTCCGGAGTCTCACTATTTGACGGTGGGGCTTGTCTGCTGGAAGATGGTGTAGTCCAGGTAGCTATCGCGGAGGAGAGACTCACCCGACAAAAGTATGCAGGTGGATTTGCTAAGTCCATACCCTATTGCTTGGAAACCGCTGGCATCTCAGTTAGCGACGTTGACTTGTTTGTTTTCAGTGTGTGTTGTGATCGCCCGCTCGATCCGGAGTTTCTTGGAGATGTCCTTGAGCGTAGTGGCGTTTCTATACCGATGTCACGGACAGCAATTTGTCCCTCTCATCACCTGTCACACGCTTGTAGCGCTTTCTTCGTTTCGCCTTTTGACGAAGCGATCATACTAGTGGCTGATGGTGAGGGTAATGTTCTTGGTGATCACTTGGACGCAGACCATTGGGGAAATCGTAATGAACGAATTTCCTATTATCTTGGTCAAGGTAATACTCTCGCCTTGATTGAAAGGGATGCAAATGGGATTGGCGATCTTGGACTTGGGAATGGCTACGACTACATCACAACTTGGATTGGATTTCCCCTCTATCAGGAAGCCGGCAAAACTATGGCTCTTGCGGCATATGGGCAGCCCTGTGCTTTCGCGGATGCGCATGTATTCGTCTATGAGGATGGAAAAATCAAATGCTTGCTGGAACCCATCCACTCGAAGAAAAGTTTAGCTGTGCGTAGGCTTATCGCGCGATATACGGGACAAGATATTGGTCTATGCACGACCGTCGATCCTCCCAGCCAACCCCAGAAAGATATTGCCCGATTATTGCAAGACGACTTAGAACGAGTCTTAATTGCAAAGGTTAATGATCTCGTAGGGCGTACAGGGATTCGCTACCTATGCATTGGAGGTGGCGTTGGTCTGAATTGTGTCGCAAACTCAGCGTTACTTTCTAGAAGTTTGCTTGACGCTCTCTTCATACCACCAGCTCCCGGAGACTCGGGACAATGTTTAGGAAATGCGCTCTACGGTTATCATATCCTGTTGGGACAGCAGCGTCGTCATGTTTTGACCAGCGCCTACTACGGGCGAGCATACTCCGATGAAGATATAGAGAAAGTGTTAGCAATTAATGATAACTTAATATATCAACGCCAGGATGACATTTATACCAGTGCAGCAGAACTGATAGCACGGGGAGCTATTGTAGCCTGGTTCCAGGGGCGCAGTGAATTCGGGCCGAGAGCCTTAGGCAACCGCAGCATTTTGGCCGATCCACGATCTCCGATTATGAAAGACTTGTAGTGAACCCAAAAAACTGGGCACCTTTTGAGCGATTCTTAGTGAACATCGAGGGCCAGTTCTTGTGCGCATCGCCACTGGTCTTCGAACTCGGCCGGGGTAAGGTATCCCAACGAAGAATGGA
>DAOUMD010000052.1:0-24776 GCA_034412795.1 Anaerolineae bacterium | reverse complement strand
GTCTGGCCTACACGCTGCATTTCGCCGTGTTTTCGTGTCTCAACAGGGTAATATGGGCGGAATAACGCCCACCTCTGGCGCCAATTGCCCGATTTCAGAACGTTATAATATAAATGCGTTTGCCCTGCCTCACGCCCAATTTCGCTTGCAGAGACCTCGAAACTCGTGTATACTACAGTACCCCGCAAAGCTAGGGTGCTAGCAAGCCAATACTTGGGTGAATTTGAAGCTTTTCCAAGTAGATTGTGCAAACGTCCCGCTAAGACTCGTTGAAACAAGGCCAGACAAGTAATGCTTGGAAAAGCCCAAGCAATGCCTGAATATTCTTGGCATTGCCTAAAATGGGTGGTCATGTCCAAAACCCGCTTACTTCGCTTCCTGAGTGAGGAAGCACTCGACAAGATCGAGGAAACCAGTTACCGATTGTTGGACGAGATTGGCATCTCCTTGCAGCACGCTTCTGCCGCGGAAATGCTCAATGGGCTGGGCTGTCGGGTCGAAAAAGATCGCGTTTTTATCCCTCGTGACGCGGTCGAGTGGGCACTCAATAACATCACGCCCCACAGGCAGTATTTCAGGTTAGACGGGTCGCCTGCATTCACGCTCGAAGATGGACACCTTCGCTTTCACAATGGCGGCGGCCTGCCATTCATGTATGACCTGGACACTGGTAAACGTCGGCAGGCCCGCCTGAGCGACGTCGCCGATGCCACGCGCCTGCTGGATGCCATCCCCAACGTGGACATGGTGATTCCTTTGATCGGGCCACAGGACGTGCCACCTGGACTCCTGGCAGTGGCCTCCACTGAAGTGATGTTGCGCAACACCCGAAAACCTATTTCGGCGGCCGCTATCGACAAAGCACAGGATGTGGCCTATGTGGTCGAGATGGCGGCCGCTTGCTGTGGTGGTATGGAGACCTTCCGTGCGCGCCCCACCATGTATATCAGCGTCTCACCGGTGAGCCCCTTGATTTTCACCGAGGATGTCGCAGGCGCAATCATCGCCGTAGCAGAGTCGGGTGCGCCCCTCACCTCCCTGCCGGCGCCAACGCTGGGCGCCACCGGGCCGGTGACCATGGCCGGCGCCCTGGCCCAACAACACGCCGAGGTCCTGGCCAGCTTTGTCATCGCTGCCGCCGCCAGACCGGGTGCTCCTGTCGTCTACTGCTCGCGCATCAGCTCCATCGATTTGCGAACGGCGGTATCTTCCTGGGGTGGACCACAGATCGGCATGACAGCCTCTTGCGCTGCCCAGCTCGCCCACCGGCTGGGACTATCGTGTGACACCTATGGCCTGTGCACCAGTTCCAACACCCTCGATCCCCAGTTCGCTTACGAGCGATTGGCCAACGCGCTGGTGCCGGCCCTGGCCGGCGTCGACATCCTGTCCGGCGTAGGAAGCACCGATAGCGTGCTGGCCGCCGGGTTGGATATTGCTGTGATTGACGATGAGATCATCAGTCTCATCAAGCACATCGTGACCGGCTGCGAGGTGAACGAGGCGACGCTGGCCTATGACGTCATGCAGGAAGTCATCCCCAGAGACGGCGTCTTCCTGGCCGAGATGCACACCGTCACCCACATGCGCCAGGGCGCGCTGTGGATCCCCAAGCTAGGTACTGCTAGGGAGGGCGCGGCCGAGGATGCCGGAAATGACGTGGTAGCCAGGGCTCAAGCGCGGGCCAGGGACATCTTGCGCAGCCACCAGGTTGAACCGCTTCCCGACGATGTGAGCCGCCACCTGGACGAGATCGTGACGCGGGCGCGCCGCGAATTGGCACCTGTTAAAAAATAACTTGTATCTTCTCGAAAAGTAGGGGCAAACCCTTGCGGTTGCCCGCTTGGGCAGGCGCAAGACCTGCCCTTACCCCGAGATATTGAGAAGATATAATAACTTCGCACTTTAGAACAGAAACCAAGCGCAAAACCGCCGCATTGGCACAGGTTTATTTTTGAAATTCGCCCTTGGGGCCAGACACGGTAGCACTGCGTTTAATCGTGGTCGGTATGTAGGGCGGGTTCGTAACCCGCCATTTGGGGGCGGCAGGCTACGAGCCTGCCCTACATATAGGGACGTTCGTCTGATAACACTGCTATTTTTTGACAGCCACGGTTCAATGCAGTCCTACCCCAGACGCCCAGGTCTGCCCCTACCCCGAATTATTGAAAAGACACTCAGTGAAGGAGTGAATCACCTTGCCGGAAAATCGCTTGCTGTGTCAATTCCTATCTGAAGAGGCGCTTGACCAGATCGAGGACGTCGCCTACCGGTTGTTGAACGAGGTGGGCATAGCACTCGAACATGACCAGGCCCAAGAGATGCTACGTGGGGTGGGATGCCGGATCGAAGGTGACCGCACGTTTATCCCTCGTGAGGCTGTGAAGTGGGCCCTGGACAATGTTACCCCCCATAAGGAAAACTTGAACCTGGACGGGACTCCGGCCTTCACCTTTGGAGATGGGCAGGTGCGCTTCCACAATGGAGGGGGCCAGCCGTACACGCTCGACCTTGACACCGGGAAACGTCGTCCTGCCCTGACACAGGACCTGGCCGACATCACCCGTCTGCTGGATGCAGTCCCCAATGTGGACCACATCACGCCCCTGTTTGGGCCACAAGATGTGCCACCCGAGCTTATGTTCATAGCTTCCACGGCCACCATGCTGCGCAACACCCGAAAGCCTGTTTCGGCGGCCGCCGTAGACAAACCCGGGGATGTGTCCTATCTGATCGAGATGGCGGCCGCTTGCTGTGGCGGCCTGGAAACGTTCCGTCAGCATCCGAACATGTCGATCAGTGTCTCGCCCGTTAGCCCCCTCAGGTTCACAGCTAATGTGTCAGGTGCGATCATTGCTGTGGTCCAGTCGGGCGCACCGTTCCATTCCCTGCCGGCGCCAACGCTGGGCGCCACCGGGCCGGTGACCATGGCCGGAGCCCTGGCCCAACAACACGCCGAAGTCCTGGCCAGCTTTGTCATCGCCGCTGCCGCCAGACCGGGTGCCCCCGTCGTCTACTGCTCGCGCATCAGCTCCATTGATCCGCGAACGGCCATTTCCTCCTGGGGCAGACCAGAGGTCGGCATGACAGCCTCTTGCGCTGCCCAGCTCGCCCACCGGCTGGGATTGCCGTGTGACGCCTATGGCCTGTGCACCAGTTCCAATACCCTCGACCCCCAGTTCGCCTACGAGCGAATGACCAACGCGCTGGTGCCGGCCCTGGCCGGGGTCGACATCCTGTCCGGCGTAGGCATGGGTGGTGGTCTTGTCGGTGGGCTGGAGATTGCCGTGATTGACGATGAGATCATCAGTCTCATCAAGCACATCGTGGCCGGCTGCGAGGTGAGCGAGGCGACGATGGCCTACGACGTCATGCAGGAAGTCATCCCCAGAGACGGCGTCTTCCTGGCCGAGATGCACACCGTCACACACATGCGCCAGGGTGCGTTGTGGATCCCCGAGCTAGGTACCGGCAGAGAGGGCGCGGCCGAGGATGCTGGAAATGACGTGGTAGCCAGGGCTCGAGCGCGGGCCAGGGACATCTTGCGCAGCCACCAGGTTGAACCGCTTCCCGACGATGTGGGCCGCCACCTGGACGAGATCGTGACGCGGGCACGCCGGGAACTTGTGCCGGATTGAAGTATCTGGCCGAAAAGAGAGGAGGTGGTGTCACCGCGCAAGTTGGTTTAAGCACCGTGTCGTAGTCACACATCGTGAATAAACTTAAAAAGGAGAGGGAGAAACAGAGATGAAAAAGCAAACTTTATGGTTGCTGAGCCTGATGGTCATTATCGGCGTGTTGATGGCAGCCTGTGTGCCCGCAACCGTCGAGGCGCCCCCACCGGCTGAAGAGCCTGCGGAGGAACCGGCCGCCGAAGCCGCCCCTACCGACACGCCGGAGCCAGAAGTATCCGAGCCCAAGATCCTGCGGGTACGCTTGTACGGAGACATCCAGAACCTGGACCCTGCCTTCCAGATCTCGGAGAATGACACGGTGGTGGCCAATGCCGTGATGAATGGTCTGGTGCGCTACTGCCCCAACTCTTACGATATTTGCAATGATCTGGCCGAGTCCATCGAACAGTCGGAAGACGGCTTGGAGATCACGTTCAAGCTGAAGGAAGGTGTTCAGTGGCACAATGGGTATGGTGAGGTGACCACGGAGGACGTCAAGTACTCGTTCGAGCGCTTCATCGACCCCGACCTGGATGCCGCCTACGCCGATGACTGGGCCACCCTCGACCACGTCGAGATCATCGACGAATACAACGGCGTAATCGTTCTCAAGGAGCCCTTTGCTCCACTGTGGACCTCGACCCTGCCGGTGGGGAGCGGTACCATCATCTCCAAGAAATGGGTCGAAGAGGTAGGGGTGGACAAGTTCGCCACCGACATCATCGGCAGCGGCCCCTATATGTTTGCTGAGTGGCGGCCCCAGGAGAAGGTCATCCTCAAAAAGAACCCCGACTACTTTGGCGAAGAGCCATACTGGGACGAAATCCACTTGATCCCCGTCGAGGACGACGCGGCGGCCGAAGTTGCCCTCGAAGCGGGCGACCTGGACTGGGCCCGGATCAGCATTCCTTCCGTGGAACGCTTCGAGGCTGCTTCCGACTTCCTGGTCTGGAAAAAACCCTCACTGCGCTATCGCTGGATTGCCATGAACGTCGAGCACCCCAAGCTGCAGGACATCAACGTGCGCAAGGCCATCATCCACGCCATTGACGTGCCGAGCATCCTGCAGGCGACTTACCTGGGCCAGGTTGAACAGGAATACGCCTTGATCCCGCCTGGACTGATAGGGTACTGGGCTGACGCCCCACACTACGAACGTGACGTGGAAAAGGCCAAAGAGTATATGGCCGCGGCCGGCCTGGAAACGCTCGATCTAACCCTTATTTTGCAAGACACCACCGAGTACCGCACCTGGGCTGAAATTGCCCAGCAGAACCTGAAAGACATCGGCATCAACCTGGAGCTCGACCCTATGGAGTCCAGCGCCTATTGGTCCACCAGCTTTGGGGAACAGGCCGTCGAGAACAACCAGCTTTTGACCAGCAACTACTCTATGAACCCCGATCCTGCCTGGGCCACCATGTGGTTCACCTGTGACCAGGTGACGGTGTGGAACACGCAGAGCTGGTGTAACGAGGAATACGACGAGCTGCATCGCCAGGCGCTGGTTACCACCGACGACGAAGAACGTGAACAGATCTACATCGAGATGCAGAAGCTCTGGGACGAGGCCGCCCAAACCATCTGGATCACCCACGGTATCCAGGTCTACGCGTATACACCCGAGATCAGCCCGGCGACGACGCCGCACGGCACGCCTCAGTATCACTTCTTCCAGCCAGCCGAGTAGGCCCCTCATTCCAGATGGGGCCCCATCCTGCTGATGGGGCGCCATCCCACTGGTGGCGCGAACATCTATCCAGATATTGAAGTGCAGGCTTCCCCAACGGGGCTCCTTTGGGGGAGCCTGCCGTTTCTAAAGACGAAGAAATACTTGGGAGGTAAGAAAAAAAGAGTGAGATGAAGTTAGACGCTGAAGAAGAATTACTGGAATCCTATGAAGCCGACGAATGGCACTCCGTTGATAATTTGGATGAAGCAAAAGAAACGTACAGCGGATACGCCCGTGCGACCTTCAAGAAAGATAGGCGCGTAAATATCAGAATATCAAGTAAGGATTTCAGTTGTGGTCGAAGGCTATAACGTCAAGGCGCAGTTGCCTTAACCTTAAGAGGTACGGCAAATGGATGAAAAGAAGTTTAAGCCAGTTCATCCTGGGGAGATATTGCTGGAGGAGTTCTTGGTTCCGATGGGGATAAGTCAGTATCGGTTGGCCAAGGATATCAGCGTGCATCCGCGTCGGATCAACGAGATTGTGCATGGCAAGCGCTCGATTACGGCGAACACGGCTTTGCGGTTGTCGCGCTATTTTGGCTTGTCAGAGCGTTTCTGGCTGAACCTGCAGGCGCGATACGATCTTGAGGTGGAGAAGGATCGGCTTGAGGGGCGGCTTGAGGAGGAGGTAAAGATCCTGGCAGCCAGTCCAGCGACTTGACTCCACGCCTGAGCAGCGGTTCCCTGGCCCGGAGGCCAGGACGGGCAAAAGGTTTACCCTATCAAACCTTAATATCCAGCGTGTTGCATAAGTTCGTAAGTGGGCGTTTGGTTGAGCGTACCTGAGATAAACAAGCGCCAGCTTACTTGCGCCTCGGCCCGGATGCTGTGCACATCCCAGGTGTGGGCATTTCGGTTGAAATCCTGTATGATGCAACGCAGGGGAATGTTATCCCGAAATTTTTCGGCCTGGAGAGGACTAGGCCGAAATAATTCGGCATACTTATTGTTAGGACATACATATGGAAGAGAGTAGTCTACTTGCCCACTACGAGTCACAGGAAAGCTGGGCACGTGCCCGCAGAGGAGTGCTGGTCCAGAGAGTTGTGTGCGCCTTTAAAAAAGGCTCGGTGGATTTGATACCGTTCGAGGAGGTCAGAACCCGCTTGCATTTAACTCAGAAGTATTGTCGTGGACTACAAGCCATTGAACTGGCACGTATCCGCGGCAGTGTGGGGCGCTACAGGGATTTCACGTCGGCATTCCTGCCTCGCCGGAAGCACTTGCGCCAACGCTGGGAGCGAGTCAAAGCAGTGGTTTCTACCCAAGGTATGCCTCCGATTGAGGTCTATCAAGTCGGCGATGCTTATTTCGTGGTTGATGGCAACCATCGGGTCTCGATTGCGCGGCAAGAGGGTATGAAGACGATCGAGGCATATGTATGGGAGTTCGTGACCCCCGTGGGATTAAGCGCTGAGGCTGATCTGGACGAGGTAATCATCAAGTCAGAGTATGTCGAGTTCCTCGACAAGACCCGTCTCAACAAGCTGCGACCAGGACAAGAGATTGTATTCACCACCCCCGGACGTTATCGCGAGTTAGAGTGCTTGATCACGATGTTTCGAGAGGCGTTAGAGGAGACGCGGGGGGAGGTGATTTCATATGAAGATGCTCTACTGTTGTGGTACGATATGGTCTACAGTCCTGCAGTCCACGAAATCAAGAAAAGTGGTGCGATGGAGCGTTTCCCTGGCAGAACAGAGGCCGATCTTTTTATCTGGATGTGGCAACACCAGAACAGGCTGCTAGTGCATTACACTCCCAGTCCAGTCCACAGGGGAGTGGAAGCAGTCTGTTCGTTTGCCAAATGGCTCTGGCTGAAGGTGAAACGCTTGCTGTGAGGAGGTCGCTTGCCTAACAAAGCCTTCCAGCCGACCCCAAGAACAGCGGTTTCTGTTGAGGGTCGCCTTGCGTAGGTGAGTTGGTTTTGATAGCTAGGTTCGGAGCGGGCGGCTGAAGGCTAGCGTTCAGCGGACGCTTCACTTCGCTTGCCTCCGCCGCCCCGTTATGCCGGTATTATGATAAAGGAGAAATCAAGTGGCAAGGCGCCATATTAAAACTGAATATCTGGATATTAATACTGCTAAATGTACAGCCTGCGGTAAATGCATAGAAGAGTGCTCACATCAGGTCTTAAAAGTGGTAGGAATTAAATTTCTTATTAATCATCGCCATATAAGTGTAGCCAGGCCTGAGGAATGTATTGGTTGTTTATCATGCGTGGAAGCATGCCCTGAAAATGCGATTAAAGAGAATGTGTAAGGATTGGACAGTCAAGGTTCGCGCACACTCACAGGAGCCTTTCCGTGTTAGGCAGTAATATGGTGAATAATTATGGAAGATCAAGACAGGCAAATGGTTATAGAAAAAATTCATAGCATTATTCAGGAACTCATAAAAACAGGACATGCAACTGGCGCCGACGGTGTCCAACGGCGTGTATTTCCTGTAGCACTGAATCCCTGCGAGGCGGTTGCTCTAAAGGACTGGGTTTTAAGAGAAAAAGCATCACAAACTATCGAAATCGGTTTGGCTTTCGGCTTCTCAACACTACACGTTTGCGAAGGTTTGGTTCTCAACGGGAATCCGGATGCACGTAATGTGTCGATTGACCCTAACCAGCTTACCGGTTACGCTAGTGTTGGACTAAGGGTACTCCAGGACGCAGGCGTAGCCCATCTAGTTGAGTACCACGATAAGGAATCACAGCTACTATTACCACAGTTCCTCAAGGAGGGTAGATGCTTTGATTTTGCTTTCATCGATGGAAATCACCGGTTCGATTATGTCTTTGTCGACTTATTCTTCCTACGTAGTCTCGTCCGCAGAGGAGGCGTCGTTGTTCTGGACGACTACAATTTACCCGGCATCAGACGGGCAGTTTCTTTCTTTGTGACAAACATAGGCTGGAATATAGAAGACACCGTCAACGATCGCTTGGTGGTCTTGAGGACTGCAACTACTCCAGATGAACGCGACTTCAGTTATTTTGTTGAATTTTGATGGAAAGCAACGGCGAGTATAGTATAAAGGAAAACAAATCTTCACACCTTGATTACTTGGCCGGAGTTGACGGCTTAAGAGCGATTGCCGTATTGGCAGTGATTATCTATCATATAGAAAATTTTTCTTTTTTGCCGGGAGGTTTTACAGGGGTTGACGTATTCTTCGTTATTTCCGGATACGTAATCAGCAAATCGTTATCCAAGAAATCTTCGTTACCATTTTCTGGCTATCTCTCAGAATTTTATAAGAGGAGAATTCTCAGGATTTTTCCGGCACTTATAGTGTGCCTTATTGTTACTACTATAGCATCGGCTTTATTTATCCCAGCCGGGCTAGGTTCAACAAATGAAAAGACGGGTTTAGCGGCATTTTTTGCGTTTAGCAATTATGCGTTGGTTTGGCATAGCAATGGATATTTTTCCACAAGGGTTGATTTTAATCCCTTTCTTCACACCTGGTCATTAGCAGTTGAAGAACAATTCTATCTATTTTTTCCTTTGGTCTTTTATATTTGGCTGAAGTTCAGCAAAGAAAGATCAGTGTATGGATATTTATCTCGCGCTTTGTTATTAGGGCTGGCTATTTTATCTCTTACTTGGGCATATTTTGAAACACTATCCAATCATGATCGGGCCTTTTATTTATTGCCAAGCAGGTTCTGGGAGCTAGCAGCGGGAGCGTTGCTTTTTCAACTGCATTCCAGTAATTTATGTATCGCAAATTCAAAAAGAAAATCAGATATTTTTTTAGTGTCCGGTATTTTTTTATTGGGTATCGGATTTGTTTATTCCGCTCAAGAATCATTTCCGTTTCCCTGGGCGATTATGCCTGTCTTTAGCACGATGCTGTTAATCAGCGGTGTTACAAATGCTTCGGATAGATTATCTATTATTCATAAATTTCTTCAATCTCCGACAATAGCCTATATAGGAAAAATATCCTTTTCCCTTTATCTCTGGCATTGGCCTGTATCCACGCTATTTCGTTGGACGATTGGGTTCGATAGATTAGAGTATATAGTTATCTACCTGGTTATTGTTTTTGGGTTGGCGGTAGCCTCATATCACTTTGTCGAATCTCCTGTCCGCACCAATAAATATCTTCTGACACAAAAAAACTGGAAACCGATTTCATCCGGACTTGTTGTGGTCTTGGCTTCGTATTTTATTGCAAGTTATGTTTTTGAATCGCAATCGGCCATAAGCTTAAGCGTCACCAAAGATAAATATACCTGGCGCGCGTTTGCACATACGCCTAGAGAACCGAGCAATGTAAGCACGGATGAAGATGTTGTTGGTCGAAAATTGTTTGTTGTCGGAGACTCTCATGCCGCAGCATATCGTACGATGCTAAAGGAGGTGTCTACTCAACTGGGTATTGAAGTATATGTATATGAACAGGGAGGGTGCTCCGTAGCCAGCTTGCTTACACCAATGAGCCAAACGAGTGATTGCCAAGAGTTTTATGATCGTGCGTTTACTGAAATAAAAAATATGGCAAAACCAAATGATATAATATTCCTTGCCTCATTGCGTATGCCTGAATTATCCAGCCGGTTTGAACCATTCGATGAAGCAACAGTGATGGCCAGAATAAACAGAGAAATGGCTCCGGAAAATATACAAAACGCATTGGAAGATGCCAGTCGAGTGATTGAAGAAATAAGTGTCCCTGGAGTTTATGTTTTGATTGATGCTCCAAAACCCGTATTAAAATCACCCCCTTATCGTTGCTCTGACTGGTTCAATAAAATGAATCCAATATGCTCGCCCGGACTTTCGGTAAACCGTGAGTTTTTGTTGGAACTCCGTCAACCTGTTATGGATTCACTCAGCATACTAGAAAGCAGGCATCAAAATCTATCTGTTTGGGACCCGTTTTTTGTATTGTGCGAAAATGAGATTTGCTCAGCTTATGACGGCGACAAGCCATTGTTTTTTGATGGAGATCATTTGAGTGGTCATGGCAATCGCATCCTCACGCCGTCGTTTAGAAATAAAATATTGGATATTTGGCGTCGATAAAAGTATTTCCGATGGGGATAAGTCAGTATCGGTTGGCCAAGGATATCAGCGTGCGTCCGCGTCGGATCAGCGAGATTGTGCATGGCAAGCGCTCGATTACGGCGGACACGGCTTTGCGGTTGTCGCGCTATTTTGGCTTGTCAGAGCGTTTCTGGCTGATATGACATTGTGTTGACAAAAAGCACACATTGTGATATTTTACCTCCATGAAATATTTCTCTTGGAACAACGAAAAGAACCGGGTGTTGAAAGCTAAACGGAATATTTCGTTTGAAGAAGTTGTATTCCACATTGAAAAGAAACGAATTTTGGATATTGTAGAACATCCCAACCAGGAGAAATATAAGGGCCAGAAAATGTTTATCGTCAATATTAATCATTATGCGTATCTGGTGCCTTTTGTCGAGAGCGAGAAGGAGATATTTCTCAAGACGATAATTCCCAGCCGGAAAGCGACGAAGAAATGCCTGGGAGGTAAGAAAAAATGAGCGAGATGAAGTTAGACGCTGAAGAAAAAGAATTGCTGGAATCCTATGAAGCCGACGAATGGCAATCTGTTGATGATTTGCACGAGGCAAAAGAAACATACAGCGAATACGCCCGTGCGACCTTCAAGAAAGATAGGCGCGTAAATATCAGAATATCAAGTAAGGATTTGGAGGCGATTCAGAAGCGTGCCTTAGAGGAAGGTTTACCCTATCAAACCCTGATATCCAGCGTATTGCATAAGTTCGTAAGTGGGCGTTTGGTTGAGCGTACCTGAGATAAACAAGCGCCAGCAGCTTACTCGCGCCTCGGCCCGGATGCCGGACACATCCCAGGCGTGGGCATTTGGGTTGAAGTTCTGTATAATGCAACTCAGGGGAATGGGTAGTCCCCCGGTTAAGTGTTGTTGGACAATTCTAACCACTAAGAGCACCAAGAGCACTAAGAAAAGTTCAAGAAAACTTTGTGACCTTTGTGGTCTTTGTGGTGAATTTCAGGCGAATATTTGTCAACAACACTCAACAGGTGGACCACCGGGGAATGTTATCCTGAAATAATCCGGTATACTAATTGTTCAGCGGGCTGAAATTTCACCTCCGTGAAAGGATAGATATGCAAAAAATATCTGTCATATTCAAGATTCTATTGTGGACAATGTTATTTCTGGGTGCAATGAATCAGGTGAATCCTGTCAGGGCATCTGGCCCAGATGATGACTTGCTTGAAGATAACATTTACAGAAATAACTACTTTTCGTTCCAACTTCCCATACCTCATGAATGGCATATCGCGGATGACCAAACCATCCAGAATTTACGACAATCCGCAGAAAATCTCACGGAAGAAAAATCATGGGAAATAGATTACTTTTTATTGTTGGTGTCTGAGTATCCAGCAGGAACGTTGAGTGATTCCAATCCCTCAATGTCAATTGCTGCAGAAAACGTATCGCGTTTTGCCGGGATTAGTAATGGTCAAGAGTATTTATTGCAACTTTCTAAAGGATTAGCGAAACGGACCATTTATGAAATAGGTGAGGTATACGAATACCCGTTAGATGGTAAGCCATTTTATAGGCTCGATTTAGAGGTTAATACACAATTAGGTACGATTAGGCAATCGTATATTGCAATGGCATCCAAAGAATATGTATTGAACTTTGTTCTCACAGGTAAGACCGAAGAAGAAATGAGTCGTTTGGAAAATATCATCACTTCTGGTAATTATGAATCGATGTCAACGGAAGTGAGCGGTGTCAGACAGAAATCCAGTTCATCTCTACAAGGAATTTTAGGTTTAGGGCTTATGCTGGGAGCAGGCGTTTTGATGATAATAGGTCAATGGCTTAAACGACGTAATGTTAATAAACAAACTGAATTTGAAAACACATAAAGCACAAGTCAGTATTAAACCAACAAGCTGCCCGCTAACAATGCCCATGCACACGAATTGCTACCCTTCATTATGGTTGGCGGCATTGGAGGAGCTTGAGGAGTAGTGGGTCGCCGCGATGAAGCCACGAACGGTTTGACCCCGTCACGTTGAGACAAAGAAGGGCATTACTGACTATTGCAGTTTTGTTTTTGCTTCTGTATTCGCTGATTTGTGGTATATGGTATTTTCTAAGTTTGTTTGTGTAAATCTTATGGTCAACCAACTGCCTAACAAAACCGTCAACCCGACCCCAACAGCGGCGTTTTTCAATAAAACAAGCCTTGCGTGGGCAAGGTTGTTTTGAAGTGTTTGGTGTGTAGTGGGCTGGTTACGGTTGGTCGATAGGAGCGACGCGAAGCGTCGGTCCTATCGGTGCGGCGTCTGTACCCATCCGCGCGCTACGCCCGCGCAAAGCGCGGCCTATCACGCGGATGGAGCCGACAACCGCTTCGGCAAGCTTGCTTGCCTTCCCGGTCGCGGCTCATCCGCGGCCCCGTCGGGCAGATAACTTGGAAACCACATGCAGAAACTAAAATCTATCGCTCTTTCGATAAAATTTGAGGAGAGGGTGACGGATAGTGGTATTATCAAAATCGAGAATTTGAAGATACACTTTCCCCCTGCCACACCTCGCCATCTTTCAGATGAATCTCTGTCGAGAACATATCGCACCAAACCTCTGGTTGTTGTAAATAATGAAAATCTCTTTGGCGAGTTAGCCATCCTACGATACCTTCAAATGGACGGATGGGACGGAGTATGGGTTGATACTTTCCACGGACGGGGCAGGAAAAAAGTGCTTTGGTCAAATTTACCGCCAGATGGATACGGAAGACTCACCGAGGAAGCTGAAAAACTTTATGACATGATCGTACAGGCCAACGACGGTAAATCGTCAGGGTTCTTTGATGTTTTTGCTTGGAGAAATGACAAATTTGTATTCATCGAATATAAAGGAGAGGGTGACTCCTCAAACCAAAATGAAACACGATGGATTAATGCCGCAATTAAAAGTGGTATTCGGCCAGGTCAGTTGTTTTTTGTGACCTATTAAACTTCTTGTACGGTGGAAAAGTATGTCTATAGAAACTCCTGGAGTCGTAAAAAGAAGTGGGGAAGAAAATTTTACTTTTCAGGGGAAATCATTGAATATTGCCTTACAAGAATTTTGGAGTTGGGCTTGTTCTGATCTGTTGAATAATGCAATGAGAGGTGTTTTGGCCGAATTTCTAATCACACAAGAGCTTTGGATGTTGAGAGTGAGTACCGTTTAGAGTGGGATGCGTTTGATGTTGAAACAAGGCGAGGATTGAAAGTCGAAATCAAATCAAGCTCATATCTACAAAGTTGGAAACAAGAGCAATATTCACAGATAACTTTTGGGATACAGCCCACACACGGATGGAATGCAAAAACTAATGAGTATTCCTCTCAAAAGAGACGACAGTCGGACATTTATGTTTTTTGTGTGTTAAGCGAAAAAGACCCTCAAAAGGTTAATCCTACAAATCTAGAACAATGGGATTTCTATATTCTGGAAACTCGTGTATTAGATGACAAATTAGGAGAACAGAAAACCTTGCGGTTAAGCAGTTTGTTAGGATTAAATCCGATAAAAACAGACTACTTGCATTTGGGAGAGGAAATCCAGAATTTAGAAGAAAAGGTTCTTGATTTGTAAGTAAACTTTACCCTGTAAAATCTGCCCAACAAGGCCAATGCAGCGGACTGCCCAAGCTGCGTATTTGTCGAAGGGGTGTACCCTGTTATGGCGTCGCAAATTGTGGCAAGTTGTGTTGGCGAAGTTGGCTTTTCATCGACGGGGTGTTTTGTGTAGTGTCTCGTCTGATGGCATAGGTTATTCGGCAGTATGTCAAATCTTGTGTAAATTCGTGGGACCGGCCTCTTGGGTTGGCATTGAGATTTTTCTGAACTTCAAGCTGCGGACGACGGCATAGAACATTAACAAACAACTGTTTTCGTTACGAAAGGCGGCGGCCATCTTGTGACTGCGTTTCTTGACTTCGCCAAACAGCCGCTCCAGGACATTGGTGGTACGGATGGTCTTCCAATGCGCTTTAGGAAAAGCATAGAAGGTCAGGCACGCCTCCAAATCGCGCTTAAGACAGTCGACCGCGCTGGGGTAAAGCGCCTGGAACTTCTCACAGAAAGCGGCGACTTCCTGGTCGGCCTGTTCCCGGCTGTCCTGGTAGAAAATGGCCTTGAGTTCCGGTTCAACCTGGTCGTGCTGCCCTTTGGGAATGTAGCCCAACACGTTGTCCATTTTGTGTTTGACGCAGCGCTGACGCGGGCTGTCAGAAAACTTGTACTCAACGGCGTTGATGGTGGCCTGGTTGCCGTCGGTAATCCACAAGCCGATGCGCTGTACCCCGCGCCGTTTGATGTCTTCCAACAGCTCTTCCCAGGCGGTTTGGTTTTCTCGATCGCCCACACTGAAGGCCAACACCTCGCGTTCACCGGCCAGGTTGATGCCGACCGCCGCCAAAATGGGCGTTTTGTGTTTCTGACCCTCATAGATGACGCTGAAATAGGTGCCATCGGCAAAGGCGTACGCATAGTCAGCGGCCAAAGGACGCGCCTTCCAGGCCGTGAACTCACCTTCCAGGGTGTGAAAGACTCGCGATACGGTCGAGGGACTGGGTTGGGTACCGGTGAGCCCTTCGATGACCTCACCTACCCGGCTGGTACTCACCCCGCCCACGAACATGTCGTAGATGGCTTCGTCCAGTTGGGCTTGACGCCGCTTGTAGCGTTCAAACAGTTGGGTTCGAAAGCCGCGCCGGGTACGGGGCACCGCGATGTCTTGAATCCGGCCCACGCCGGTCACCAGGTCACGCGTGTAGCTCCCGTTGCGCTGATCGCGGCGCTGGGGGCTGCGTTGATAGCGGCTCGCTCCGACGAAGGCTTCGACTTCTTCTTCCAGGACGGTGGCCAGCACGTAGTGAACCGCGTCCCGGAGTTTGGCTTGTAAGAGTTCGTGAAAGTCAGCTTGACTTAGTGACGCTACTTCGCTATGCTCTGTTTTGGGAGTCATGGTATCCTCTCTTTGTGATAAGGGTTGACAACCTTTAAGGATACCGGCTCCCACCTTTTTACACAACTTTCAGTATACTACCGGTTATTCGTGCAGCCGCTGATTGGCAGGCGTTAGCATCAGGTTTGACCGATATCCTGACAATCGCACAAATAGAAATGCGATAGGGGCGACGCCCCACTCCGGGGGTGAAAACGCCGCTTTTTTGGGAAACAAGGCTGGTTTTCACGCTATTTGGGGCGGTGCTTTCCCCACCAATCGGCTCACCTCAATTCTAGTTGTGCGGTTACGAAGGTGCGGTCAAAGGTAATGTTAGTTTGCTAAATTTGAGACTTGATATGACTACAGAAGACGTCAAAAATGAAGATCTAGAACGTCTATGGAATATTAGTGAGGGGATTGCCTTTACTATATTCGGTTTCGGAACAGAGCCATTAGAATTTGCGAGACGTCTCACTAAACTAAGAGATGATGAACCCGCAAATTATGATTTATTAAACGATATTGCCCAGAGATTAGTGTTTATTAATCAGCTAAGATATAAAATCGCTGCACAATCTGGCGATATGGGTACTACATTTCGAATAATAGTCGACTCAAATATAGATGCACTGGAAACTTATTTGTTATGTACTTGCATTGATGCCATTGCTGGTGGACGAGAGTATGTTGAGTTTCCCGATTGGTTAGACGAGAATATGGATGAGATGGAGAGAAAATTAAAAATAGGAGTGTTCCGTAGTCTTTTTACCATACTTCAACATATTTTCAGACAAAAAACCATAAACCAAAATTACTTGGATATCACTCATAAACTTTTTGAGGAGTATAAAGATTCTGAGGTTGGCCTCACACGGAAATTTCGTGAGCTTTTTGAAAACTTGCCGGAATCTCTAAAGGATCTTATTGTTGATAGATTCATTTGGACCAAAGGTGATTGGGCTTCTTCACGTTATCAAGATAGTGTGAAAAGATGGGTGGCACTTTCAACAAATGATAAGATAAAGAAGCTGGCAACAGAATATCTATATGGTTTTCGTCGAAGCAAGTATACGCATGCAGCCCGACTTTCAGATCCAACACGACCTGGATGGATTCGTCGTGTAGAAGAAACCAGACCTAACGTTGGTGGTGGTGATTCAAAGGGATGGCGATTTGCTAAATTTCAGAAAACAAAAAAGAAAAAGCCTCAGGTATATACCCTGTGGGTTCGAAGTGATACAGATGAAAACTTGATGTGGCGAACGGTGATCTATACTACTATACTTCGTGACTATCTAAAGTATTCTGTTAATAAAGAATATCTCGAAGCTCTGTTGAAATATTTTAAGGGGATAGATTCTACTTATGCATTTATGGGTCAAATGGAAGAGAATTGGCATTGGTTTAAGAATCTGACAACTCCTGAATATCTTGAAAAGGAAAATAGGTTTTTGAATTATGAAATAAGCAAATTCGAGACCGATACTGGCAAAAAATTGGTTGAGGAATTCGGAGATATTATTGGAAAAACGAGTTTGGAAGATTATATATCAGGCTATCTCCATAACATAACTTCTCTCAATGAAATCATAAACAAATTTGATGAAGAATATCCACCAAAAGCATCAGTGAAACGACAGCAGGCATTGTCTAAACTAGCGACGAATTTGTCTGTGTATGACTTTAGTTGGTATTCTCAAATGATTTATTTGAATTTTGAACGAATGATGGAGCACGGTGGTTTACACCGTCATTCCAATATTGTTTTGGTCAACTAATCTGTCACAAATAATACGAGAAGAAATGGATGCGGCCAGATGAAATAGAGTAAAGCCATCTTGAAGGCCATAGCCGGACACACCATTGCGTCCGCTTATTGCGGCGAAAAGCGTACCGCAAACGCTTCCGCAATCGTGTGCCGGAGTGAGGCTTGATTTTTTGAAGAGAAAAGGGTATCGTGCCTTCCTTATAATTGAGGTTAGTTGCGCTGGCAAAATTGATTGAAATTGAGGTTGACTTTACCAGCACCACGGCACTATGCCCCGTCAGGCGGCGTAACTTTCGGATTTAAAGAATCTTGTAAAAGTAAGTGGGTTTACAAACCACCGGAGCAAGCTAACAAATCGTTCGTGCCGAATTGCTAATCGTGGCTTCAATTGAGAGTAGCTTGGGCCACAATCATTCTGGTAATTGTGAGTAACTTCGCTAACCCGCAATCGGCACAACTCAGGCGTCAGGCAGCATAGGCGATCACATGAACAAGATCGTGGAATGAATCGAGCGTGAAGCGGGCGTACCAGATCCTGTGCCGATTGCTACGCGACAACTCGCGGCCGTTGGGCGGCCAAACCTAGAAAGGAATATCTAAGTGCGTACCTACCTCCTGAAACGTTTCCTGATGACGGCCCTGGTGCTCTTGCTGGTCATTGTTTATCTCACCCTGCTGATCCACGTCGTGCCCGGCGATCCGGCCAAGAGTGTCCTCGGGCCCCGGGCCAACCCCGATCTGATCGCCAAGGTCCGCGCGGCAATGGATCTCGACAAGCCGGTCCACGTGCAGATAGCCAACGCGGTGTGGAACACAGTACGCGGCGACCTGGGTACTGATATTTTTACGGGCCGGCCCATCAGCCAGCTCGTCGGCAGCGCCCTGCCCCATACCCTGGTCCTGGCCTGGACCAGCCTGGCGTTGGCCGCCCTCATCGGTATCCCGCTGGGCGTCTACTCGGCGACACATCCCGATTCCTGGTTGGACCGTATCACGGCCGTAATCTCCATCTCCTTCATCACTATTCCCTCGTACGTGGGCGGGTTGTTCCTCCTGCTGATATTTGCGGTGCAGCTCAAGGTGATGCCGGCCATTGGCCTGGGGGAACAAGGCGACGTGCTGGACTATATCAAGCACCTGATCCTGCCCGCCGCGGCTCTGGCCATCACCTGGGTTGGTTATCTGGCCCGTCTGGTCCGCGCCAGTTTGCTCGAGGTGCTCAACCAGACCTATATCCGGGCGGCTATGGCCGCCGGTTTGTCTCGGCGCCAGATCTTTCACAAATATGCGCTAAAGAATGCCCTCATCCCTACGGTGGCCGTTTTGGGCATCGGGGTCGGAAACCTGATGGCCGGCGCGGTTTTTGTGGAGTTGATCTTCAGCCGGCCTGGCATGGGCACGCTCATATACAACGCCATTCAGGCCCGCAATTATCCCATCGTTCGCGCTGGCGTCCTGATCGTCGCCTTTCTGTTCGTATTGGCTAACCTGCTTGCCGACTTGATATACACCTACCTGGACCCCAGAATCCAGTTGGACAAAGTGCGAGGGTAAAATGCAATACGTTGCCAGACCTACCAGTCGCTACCAGCAGTTTCTCAACCACATCCCTATCCTGGGAGACGTGCTCAGGCGACCGCTGGGCGTCCTGGGTTTTCTGATCGCGTTGGGATTTATGCTCACCGTCGTTTTTGCCCCTCTGCTCGCACCGTACGACTATGCAGAGCAGGACATTCCAAGTATGTTGCAAGGGCCCTCGTCGGCGCATCTGCTGGGCACGGATCATCTGGGACGCGATCTGTTGTCACGCATTGTCTACGGCTCGCGTATCGCCCTGGGAGTCGCCGTGCCGGCCGTCGCCATCGCCATGGTGGGCGGCCTCGCACTGGGGCTCACCGCGGGTTACCTGGGGGGCATCGTCGACAATGTCACCCTGGTCCTGTTGGACTCTATGCAAGCCTTTCCGGCGGTGATCCTGGCCCTGGCCATTCTGGCCCTGTTGGGTTCATCGCTGGTCAACGTCATCATCGTTATCGGTTTGGCGTGGATCCCCGGCTATGCAAGGATCGTCCGGGCGCAGGTGCTTTCGGCCAAGCAAAACCAATACATTGAAGTCGAGCACTCGCTGGGCGCCAGCCAAAAACGCATCGTCTTCTTGCACATCATGCCCAACATCCTGGCACCCCTTCTCATTTTGGCCGCTATGGATCTACCGGTGGTAATTACCTTCGAGGCCGGGCTCTCTTTTCTGGGACTCGGTGTTCGACCGCCGACACCCTCTTGGGGGGTGATTCTGTCCGATGGTTTCAACGTCATCCGCCAGTCACCATGGCCCATTACCTGGGCGGGACTGACCTTGATCATTACTACGCTGGGCTTCACTTTGTTCGGGGAGACGCTGCGGGATGTACTCGACCCCCGGCTTTCTGGAACGCGAGGTATCTGATGTCTATGCCATTATTACGGGTCGAGAATCTGGAAATCAAGTACCACACGCGAGAGGGCATCTTGACGGCGATCCACAATGCCAGCTTTGCCGTCAACCAGGCGGAGATCGTTGGCGTCGTGGGCGAATCGGGATGCGGCAAGAGCACGGTGGCCTCGGCCGTCATGCGCTTGCTGCCCCCCAATGGCGAGATCAGCGGCGGGCAGATTTTGTTCCAGGATCGGGATCTATGCCAGCTCGACCAGGAGGCTATGCGACAACTGCGGGGCAAGGACATGTCCATGATCTTCCAGGATGCGATGACCAGTCTGAACCCCGTTTTTACGATCGAGCAGCAGATGGTGGACGCCCAAAAGGCCCAATTGTTCGAAGGCAGTCAAAAGCAACACAAAG
The DNA here is from genome assembly GCA_034412795.1 of Anaerolineae bacterium. Taxonomy (GTDB): domain Bacteria; phylum Chloroflexota; class Anaerolineae; order 4572-78; family NAK82; genus JAUVPY01. Next base: position 4,774 of record DAOUMD010000052.1, on the reverse strand, counting down.
CCCTGAGAGAGCGTGCTGTTGAGATGCTGGAGCGCGTCGGCATCCCTGATCCTGCCCAACGCATTAAAGAATACCCTCACCAATTCTCCGGCGGCATGCGCCAGAGGATTATGATCGCTATGGCTTTGCTCTCGGTCCCTGACTTGCTGGTCGCCGACGAGCCTACTTCGGCCCTAGACGTCACCTTGGAGGCTCAGATCCTGGAGTTGATCTGCGGGCTACGAGATGAACTGGGGACGGCCATGCTGTATATCACCCACGATCTGGGCGTGATTGCGCGGCTTTGTGATCGCGTCATTGTCATGTATGCCGGTAACATTGTCGAATCCGGCGGCGTTTACGACATTTTTGACGAACCCAAGCACCCCTACACCCGGGCGCTCCTGCGCTCGCACCCCTCACGCAGCTTGCGAGAACATCGTCTAAGAACGATACCTGGCCGGGTGCCGAGCTTGAGAGATCTGCCCCTTGGCTGTAAGTTCGCCCCCCGCTGCGACCTGGCGTGCGAGGTTTGCCATAACGTAGAACCGGGGTTCTATCAGGTAGACCAACAACACGTCCTGTGCCATGCTTATGGGCCGGAGTGGGCCGAAGCCGCTTACGGCGCGGACTGGGCCGAAGCCGATGCTGCGGCTGATGCCGTCGCGAGATCGCGCATTACCCCGCCCGCCACTAGCCCGGCACCGGCCATACCCCAGACGCTCGAGACCGCGCCCGATACCGATCAGGTGATTGTAGAGATGCGCGGGCTTCACACCCATTTCAGCGACCACATCCCCCTGTTGGGGCAGATATTGGGCCAGAAGGGAAGCGCCGTTCGGGCCGTGGATGGCGTGGACGTCAGACTCCGCCACGGCGAGACGCTGGGCCTGGTCGGCGAATCCGGGTCGGGAAAGACGACGCTGGGGCGCACCATTTTGCGCCTGGTTGACCCTACGCGGGGAGAGATTGTCATAAAGGGTGAGGATATCACTCGCTTGCCGCATGGGAAGCTCAGGCCCATGCGCGCCCGTATGCAGATGATCTTCCAGGATCCGTTCTCTAGCCTGACCCCCAGGATGAAGGTGTCATCTATCCTGCTCGAGCCGTTTCGAATCCACGGCGTCCCGGTCGATGACAAGCGCAAGGTCGATGAGTTGCTGGAAATGGTGGGCCTGTCGGCCGAGCAGGCCGACAAGTATCCGCACCAGCTTTCGGGAGGACAGGCGCGCCGGGTAGGCATCGCGCGCGCCTTGGCACTCCATCCTGACATCCTGGTGGCCGATGAGCCCACCGCCGGTCTTGACGTGTCGGTGGCGGCCGGTATTCTGAACCTGCTCAAAGACTTGCGCGAGCAACTGAACCTGACCTATATCATCATCACCCACAACCTGAATGTGATCAGTTTCATTGCGGATCGGGTGGCCGTCATGTATTTAGGCAAGATCCTTGAATTGGCCATCACAGAAGACCTGTTCACCCGACCCAGGCATCCCTACACCGAAGCCTTGATGTCTGCCATTCCAATTCCCGACCCTCGGCTGCGCGACAAGAGAGGGCACATCATCCTGGAGGGTGAGATCCCCAGCGCCCGCAACCCACCGCCGGGCTGCCCCTTCCACCCGCGTTGCCGGTACGTGGAAGAGCGATGCCGGGCCGAGGTTCCTCCCTTGAGGGAGCTGAACGGCGGCCAACACCTGACTGCCTGTCATTTTCCTGAGCGGGTGCAGTTCCGCCTTTGACCACCTCTCCCTCGCGCACGACCAGCAGGACCCTATCGATGGCGCGTATGTCGGCCAGGGGGTCGCCGGCCACGGCGATCACGTCGGCCTTTTTGCCTGCCTCCAGGACCCCGATCTCGGCCCAGCCCATAGCCTGGGCCGGCCAGGCGGTGGCCGCCTGTATCGCCTGCATCGGGCTACAGCCGTAGTCTACCAGCCAGCGCAACTCATCTGCCATGGCCCCGAAGCGCACCCCACCCAACCAGCTATCGGTCCCGGCTGCCAGTTTCAGCCCGGCCTTGAGGGCGTACTCCATAGAGACTCGCTTTCGCTCCAGGTAGTCCAGGGTGTCGGCATACTCCCTCTCGGCTTGCCGGGCAACCTGTGGATTAGGGTGTGTGCGGTGACGCTCGCACCAATTCAGGTATTCCTGAGAGATGTTGAGAGTCGGCGTCCAGGTGATACCTTTGTCTACTGCGGTGTCGATCTCTGCGGGAGTCGGCGTGCCGTGCTCGAAGGTATCCACTCCGGCCTCAATCGCCATACGTTGTGAGGGGGGCTTGGAAGTGTGGCCGGCCACCTTCTTGCCCAGCCGGTGGGCCTCGTCCACGGCGGCGTTGAGTTCCTCCTGGGTCATATCCGCGCAGTTGTTAGCGATCTTGATGAAGTCGGCTCCCGCCTGGACTTCCTCGCGGACAGCCTGCCGAAAGCCGTACGGCCCATCGGCCCGGTTGGCCAGGCCCGGCAAGTAATGGACGTGGCCGCCGGTGGGCACGATCAGCCGCCCAGCAACGTACAGCCTGGGACCGGGTATCAGCCCCTTATGGACCGCACGTTTGACGTCGATCATGATCTCGTTGACCGAACCTGCGTCGCGGGCTGTCGTAACACCCGCCATCAATGTCTCGCGCAGATTCTTGGCCGCCAGCAGCCCTATCATCACCGGCGAGTAGACCAGCTTTCCTTCAGGCTCATAGGTATATGTGGCCGAGTCCGGCTCATCCCAGTAGTAGGTGGCGTGGACGTGCATGTCAATCAGCCCGGGCAAGAGACATGCCCCATCCAGGGATAGGGTGCGTGCATCGGGGGAGGCCGGTGCATCGATCCCGGACCCGGCATAGACGATTCGGGAGCCGGATATGGCAACCATACCCGGGGAAACAGGCGCTCCTCCCCGGCCGTCGATCAACATTGTGCCACGTATGACCAGGTTTACGTCTGGCTCGGCCATATTTATGTATCTTGCGGCGGCAGGCCGGCCCGGGCGTCGGCCTCAGCCACGATCTGGCGCAGCGCGTCCAGTGTTTTGGCCGGAAGGGGATTGGCCGGAGGGGTGGCTATCGCCTGGCGGGCGGTCTCCCGGGCCGTCTTGAGCAGTGTCGGCTGGCCTGCGTCCGCCCAGGCCTGGTAGGTTCGCCGGTCAAAAAAGCGCGGCGACCATACCTCCCTGAAATGACGCACCGTGTGCGGGGCGCCCAGGTAGCTTCCCCCGGGCCCGACCTCGTCGATCACGTCCAGGGCCAATGTCTCGGCTGAGAGCTCTATTCCACGCATCAGGTGACGCACAAAGCCGATGATCTCGTCGTTTATCACGATCATCTCGTGCGAACAGGTCAGGCCCGACTCGATGTACCCAATGTCGTGAACCAGATTGGCCCCGCTGAGAGCCGTCCACAAAATCCACAGCGCACTCTCGATACCGGCCTGCATGTCCGGCAGTTTCGAGTCTGAACAACCGGAAAAGCCCCACACCGGCACGTGGTAATAATAGTGGGCCAGCTCGGCCATACCCATACAATGCCACATAAATTCTGGCGCCGCATAGATGGCGGCCATAGTCCGCATGTCCAGCGGCCCGCTGCCCGACCCCCACACAAAGGGCGTTCCCTGGCGCCGGAGCTGGGCGATTACCAGACCGCTCAACACCTCGGCGTTGGCCATGGCCAGCGCCCCGGCCTGCGTCACCGGGGCAGACGCGCCGTCCAATGGGCCGGGTGCGTACACGAAGGGCAGCCCGTGGTCGGCCATCATCAATACCTTGCGCAGCACCACCTCCGTATGGCGCAGGGGGGACGACGGTTCCAGGTAGGCCAACAGGAAGGGCTTGAGAGCCAGTTCCTCCGCCCCCCCGGCGATCACCTGGGCCATGTCGATGATGTCGGCCAGGCCGGCTTCGTCCCAGGCGGTAAAGACCAACGGCTTGAGAGTGTTCTCGGTCATGGCCAGGAACGAGCGACGGTCGGAAGTTTCGGCCGGCACGTCGGAGGGTAGGGCCATAGACATCACGAAGTCGAGGTTGGGCAGCGAATCGACCAGGCGGGCCGTGTTCTCCACGTCCGACAGCAATGAAGGCCGTCGCTCACCCGTTTCCAGGTCGCGGGTGTTAGGCAGGTCCGAACCCGTTCCAAAATAAGTCCGGTGACCCTCCAGGAAGAGGCGCGGCTGGCCGCTTCGCTCGCAAAGCACAATCCGCGAAGGGGCATACAGCAAGGCATTCTCCACCACCGCCGCCGGGAAGCGCACCAGGTTCTCGTCACTGACCGGGCAGCCCGCTTCGCGGAGCAGGGCCAATGACTCGGCCTCGTACACCCGCACGCCGGTACGGCGCAGAATCTCCAGCGATGCCAGGTGGATTTCGTCCAGTTGGGCGTCGCTGAACATCCGATAACCGGAGGGGGATGGGCTGATGTTCTCCGCTGCCCCCCTTGTCGCTGGCTCTGTATTTTTATTCCCTTGCATAGTTCTCTTGACCTCCTGATATAGTTAGTACTACTACCGTACTTCGATCGCATGTCATTCTGAGCGACCAAAGGGAGCGAAGAATCCCGTTGTTTCTGGAGACAAACCTGCCCTCACAGAACGAGATTCTTCGTCGTTTCACTCCTCAGAATGACATGTACGGTTGTAGTGTTAGGGATCTCTCGGAAAGTCCTTGATATGGCTAAAACTAGCAGCTTGTCGGAGAAAGACTTCGGAAGTTTACAACAGCGCCTTTGCCAGCATAGTTGCCTGGATTATTCAGTCGATTTAGCGGCAAAATCATCTTCCGAAACTTCCGAAGTCTGGCGAAATCG
>DAOUMD010000051.1:0-3411 GCA_034412795.1 Anaerolineae bacterium | reverse complement strand
GTCTGGCCTACACGCTGCATTTCGCCGTGTTTTCGTGTCTCAACAGGGTAATATGGGCGGAATAACGCCCACCTCTGGCGCCAATTGCCCGATTTCAGAACGTTATAATATAAATGCGTTTGCCCTGGGATGAGAAGCAAGTTCCATTGTCAAAACTTGACGAGTGTGTTAGAATAACTGTTCGGGCTTTGGTTGCCTATTTCCTGAGAAGATTTCGGACCGTTAGTGAAGTGTACGGTGTAAACCTATGTCAGAAAACAAAAACTTGATTGTACGCGGTGCGCGTGAGCACAATCTGAAGGATATCAATGTAGAACTACCCCGCGATAAAATGATTGTCATCACGGGGCTGTCGGGCAGCGGCAAATCAAGTCTGGCTTTTGACACCATCTACGCCGAGGGGCAACGTCGCTACGTGGAGTCGTTGTCGGCCTACGCCCGACAGTTCTTGGGCCAGATGGACAAGCCGGACGTAGATCAGATTGAAGGACTGAGCCCGGCTATTTCGATTGACCAAAAGGGGGCCAGCCGCAACCCGCGCTCGACCGTTGGCACCGTCACCGAGATATACGACTACCTGCGTCTACTTTATGCCCGCGTGGGGCAGCCGCATTGCCCTCAATGCGGACGTGAGGTCAACCAGCAGACAGCACAGCAAATCGTGGACGCCATTATGGAGAAGCCCGATGGCAGCCGGATAATGATCCTGGCTCCACTTATCAAAGATCGCAAGGGCGAGCATAAGACGGTCTTTGACGATGTGCGTAAGATGGGCTACGTGCGTGTGCGCGTCAACGGCGAAATGCGCGATGTGGATGAGGAGATCGAGCTAGACCGCTATAAGATGCACACCATCGAGGCCGTGGTGGATCGTCTGATCATCGGTCATGGCGACAATAATGGAGATGACGGGACCGGCGTCGGCCGGCTGACGGACTCTGTAGAAACAGCCTTGAAGCTGGGCGATGGTGTACTCATCCTCACCGATGTGACCGATTCTGAGAAGGCCTGGGACCGGCTCTTCAGCGAGCACTTTGCCTGTGTGCACTGCGGCATCAATCTTCCCGAGATCGAGCCGCGCACCTTCAGTTTCAACAGTCCCCACGGCGCTTGCCCGGCCTGCACCGGCCTGGGTATGAGGCTGGAGGTAGACCCAGATCTGATCTTCTCCCAACCTGAATTGACGTTGGAAGGAGGGGCCATCCGTCCCTGGGCCAGACGGAGCAGCGAGTCTGGCGATGGCTATTACAATCAACTCATTCGCTCGGTGGCAAATCATTATGGTATCCCTACCGACGTACCGGTCAAGGATCTGTCGCTTAAACAACGAGATATCATCCTCTATGGCAGCAAGCCGGGGGATCGCATAACGCTTCGCTATAATAACCAAGAGGGGATGGAGCGTGTCTATCAAACCACCTATGAGGGCGTCATCCCCAATCTCCAGCGCCGTTACAAGGAGAGCACCAGCGATTACGTACGAGGCGAGATCGAACGTTATATGTCATCTCGGCCCTGCCCGATATGTCACGGTAAGCGGCTGCGCCCCGAGGCACTGGCAGTGACCGTCGCTGACAAGTCCATTGATCAGGTAACGGCCATGTCCGTAGCTGAAGCTTTGGCTTGGGGACGCACCCTTCGAGGCCAGGAAGGGGAGTCGCCTCTATCCGCCCGTGACCAGGCCATCGCCCGTCAGGTCCTCAAGGAGATTCACGATCGTCTCAACTTCATGGTTAACGTAGGCCTGAATTACTTGACGCTGGCCCGGACGGCCAGCAGCCTTTCCGGCGGTGAGGCACAGCGCATCCGGCTGGCGACCCAGATCGGTTCGCAGTTGATGGGCTGCCTATACATATTGGACGAGCCATCCATCGGCTTGCATCAGCGGGACAACGCGCGTCTCATCACCACCTTGAAGGGCATCCGCGATCTGGGCAACACAGTGTTGGTAGTGGAGCACGACGAAGATACCATGCATGCTGCTGACTGGATCTTGGACCTGGGACCGGGCGCCGGTGAGCGTGGCGGTCATATTGTCTGCTCGGCACCTCACGACGAGTTCCTGGCCTGCCCCGATTCGCTTACCGCCCAATACTTGCGTGGTGATCGGCAGATACCTGTCCCCCAAACCCGGCGACCCGGCAACGGAAAAGAGTTGATCGTGCGTGGCGCCAGGGAAAACAACCTGAAACGCATTGACGTGCCGTTCCCGCAGGGGAAATTCATCTGCGTGACCGGGGTGAGCGGAAGCGGCAAGAGCAGCCTGATCATCGAAGTCCTATACAAGGCGTTGGCGCAGTGGATGTATCGAGCCAAGGACAAACCCGGGCTTCACGATGGTATTGAGGGCACGGACCTGCTGGACAAAGTGATAGACATCAACCAGTCGCCCATCGGCCGCACGCCTCGCAGCAACCCGGCTACCTATACCACCCTTTTCACTCCCATCCGCGAGCTCTTCGCCAGCCTGCCCGACTCCAAGCTGCGCGGTTACACACCAGGGCGTTTCAGCTTTAATGTCAAGGGGGGACGCTGTGAGGCGTGTCGCGGTGATGGCATCATTCAAATCGAAATGCAGTTCCTGCCCGACGTGTACGTGCCCTGTGAGGTGTGTCACGGCCTGCGCTACAACCGCGAGACCTTGCAGATCCGTTATAAAGGGGTGAACATCGCCGAGGTCCTGGATATGACCGTCGAAGAGGCCATGGACTTCTTCGCCAATATCCCGGCCGTCCGCCGCAAGCTACAAACCCTCTGCGATGTGGGGCTGGGTTACATCCGTTTGGGCCAACCGGCCACCACCCTCTCCGGTGGCGAGGCCCAGCGTATCAAACTCAGCAAGGAGCTAAGCCGTCGCTCCACCGGCAAAACCCTCTACATCCTGGATGAGCCCACCACCGGGCTCCACTTCGCCGACATCGAAAAGCTGCTGGCCGTGCTGGGCCGGCTGGTGGACGGCGGCAACACCGTGATCGTCATCGAGCACAACATGGACGTCATCAAATGTGCCGACTGGCTCATCGACCTGGGGCCAGAGGGGGGCGACAAGGGCGGCTACGTCGTCGCCGCCGGCACGCCCGAGCAGGTGATGAACGTGCCGGAAAGTTATACCGGCCAGTGGTTGAAGCGTGTGCTGAATGGCCGGTAGTCGTGTCTCCAACACAACGCTCCTCATCGGTGGGGCGGTGGTGGGGCGTTGTGATTTACCGTGACATAAATGATTTTTCTCCCCGGCAAAGGGGGTAGAGTGCGTCATTTGAATTGGGCAGGCACATCATTGGTGCGTCCTTAACAATTGGCTATATTGTGGCATAACTGTCTCTATCTCAACCATATCTGAGGGGGAGACTTTGATGCCACGACTTAGGCTGCAAGCGGATGGCGAGAGTGGCCGCGCCTGGATCACGGTGG
>DAOUMD010000050.1:0-13911 GCA_034412795.1 Anaerolineae bacterium | reverse complement strand
TCTACTGAAAAAACCGGGTTTTTGACGAGTTGAAAGGGACAGCGCCCCACTTTTGGCCAAGAATGGAGTGATTTCAGGGAATGCACTATCAAAAAACCCGGTTTTTGATGCATTTGCCCCACCAATGTGAGGCTTAGACCCTTTTTTCAGTAGAGACGTAAAACGTGATGCGTAAAGACACATTTGCATGGCGCATTCGCCCAGAATCATCACGCTTTACGCCTTACGTTTTACGGATGTGTCTGGCAAAGCAGGCCAAATTGTCAACCGGTTCTCTTGGCAAAATGAACTATGCCTTGTTTGGAGTCAGGAATCATCACTGCTGGGGGGTGGTTCTTCGGCCGGAGTTTCCTGTGGTTGGTAGAATTTGAAGCGGACTTCGATTAGTAGCTTACCCAATTGAAGCTGATCGCCGTCTTTCAGGAGTTGGGGCAGAAAGGGAGCGAGGCGGTCGCCGTTAAGCAGTGTGCCATTGGTACTTCCCAGATCCTCCACCACGACGATCTCGTTTCGTCGAAAGATGCTGGCGTGCTCACGCGAAACACCTTGATCCAAAGCCAGATCTTCGGTCAGGTCTACCTCGGGATAGATATCTTGTAAGGGGTCCATACGCCCCAGGCGAATGGCCTTTGTCAAGGGTACCTCTAATTCCCGCTCCTGATCGCCCTGGCTGATTCGCAGGTGCACGGTTAGTGGCCCTGTGTCAAGCGTGCTCCGAACTTGGTGCGGTGAGTCGGTGGTCTCCCCTTTCCATCTGACCTGCACCGCCTCAAGGGGGTCAGTGGCCAGATCCTCGCTTTTCAGGAGATATAATCCGCACTCGGTACAAAATAGTGTATTGGGGACATACGTAGTACCACAGACAGGACACTTAACCACAGTGCATCGCCTCGAATTAAGATCGTGGTGTACACCAACCCTTTGCCCGTTTCCAGAGCGTCCTCCGTTTCCGGAGCGTCCTCCGTTTCCGGAGCGTCCTCGGGTAGGAGAAGATACTCATGGCAGGGATTCACCCCTGCATTATAGGATCAAGATAACGCCTGGCTCCTGAACATCCTACCACGGCCATCTTTGAACGGGGTTTGAATTTAATTAGAGAACGGTTAGAGTCTGTGGGTGCCATGTCGTCGTGGAGCGTGTCGACAGACTCACAAGGAACCGTCGCCTCTCACCCCTCTTCGCCGCCAGCTTCCTTTGTGCCGGGATGTCCAGGAGGGGCCGTCAACCCTCGTTTTCGCAACAGGTAGTTCACGTGGCCCGGATCAACTTCCACCCCGAACTTCTCTTTGATCTCCCGCGCCAACTGGGGCGCGCGCACCTCCTCGTCTCTCTCTTTACGCGTGTACAGCCACTCCCGTATCCCCGAATGAATCTTCTGGGCATGTCCATAGCGCCCATCAATCAATGCTTCCCACCGACATCCTCCAGCCTCGTACTTCGCTTGCGCGCGGACCAACTCTTTCTCGTCCAGGCTCAACCCTAACGCCTCATTCACCTCATCCAGTGGCTCACCTGCAGCCACCCGCTGGAGTAACTGTTCCAGGCGCTTCGCCTTCTCCAACACGGCAGTTGGGTAGTCCATCCTCATTCTCCTCGTTCCGATCTTTGAACTGAGAGGTAGTATACCCCCATTGCCGTGAGAATGAAAGTCCCAGTTATGCGGTTATTAAGGTCGGTCAAAGGTAATGCTAGATCAAAAACAAATCAACCAGAGAACAGTGACTGTTGACATTCAGAATGGATTGTGATAAGATGTAACGTATAGGATGTCGGACATCCGATATCCTATACATTACTCTACTCCGGCTTTTCTATCACTCCTTATTGATCGGTGATCCATCACCCGTGTCCTACCCGCTGGTTACCGGGCACCAAAGAGAAAGGGTTTCGAACCAATACCAGTGACATACCATCAACTGGATGAAACGATAATCTTTTTCTTACTGGACCAAAAGAGAAACAGTTGACCATGCAGCCATTACTTCGAAGGCCAGTTCTCAATGAGCTTATTCGAGATTATGTAAAGCGATATATTCTCGATCATGGGCTGAGTGCAGGTGACCCGCTCCCCTCAGAAAACCAACTGGCTCAAGAGTTGGGGGTAGGTCGTGGCTCCGTCAGAGAAGCGATTAAGGCTTTGCAGTCGCTGGGTATTGTTGAAGTCCGGCACGGCGATGGACTGTACGTCCGCCCCTACACCTTTGATCCAATCCTCGAAACCCTCAGCTATGGTATGCGATTTGACGCGACCACCCTGGCGGAATTAGCGCAGATCCGGATCCTGCTTGAGCGCGCAGCCATCGAGGACGCAGTGAGACACATCGGCGCAACGGATCTGGATCGACTCGAAGCATTGATGGAAGCCTGGCAAGAAAGGGTTCAGACCCAGGACGACCCCAGGGATATAGACGAGGAATTCCACCACATCTTATACGGTGCTTTAAACAATCAGACGCTGATGAAGCTCTTCGAAGTGTTTTGGATCGCCTTTGAGAACTTGGATGATCCGATTATTCAGGATGCCCGACCAGCCGAGCACGACTACGAAAACCACCGGGCTCTTTTAGATGCCATCAAGGCCCGCGATCCAGACCTGGCTCGTAACCTCATGGTGCGACACTTTGGCAATCTACAGCAACGTATCCGGCGGGCCACCGGAATGTCTTCTGAGGAACGATAATATGACCACCAACCAAACACTGACAAGCGATGGCGCAGATATCGACTTCGAGACAGCAAAGAGGCAAAGAGTATGGCAAAACGTCTACCAAGGCATCATCGGTCTGTCCCAGCCTATCTTGACTATCCTGCTTCTCCTGATATTGTGGGAGCTGATCGTCGTCGTGTTTGACGTACCCAAATACATCTTTCCCGCACCGACCGACGTCGTCGGGAAAGGGATAGAGTATGCACCCAAGATATGGCACCACTACTCAACGACGCTCAGGTCAGCCTTCCTGGGGTATCTCCTGGCCGTCGCAGTAGCCGTGCCAACTGCCCTGATCATTGCCTTTTCAACCTTCGCCCAGAGATCGATTTATCCAGGGCTGGTGTTGATCCATATGACGCCCAAAGTGACCCTGGCCCCCCTTATCATCGCCTGGATGGGATTTGGCGTGGCGCCTAAGGTAATGGTGACCTTCCTGCTCTGTTTTATGCCCATTATGTTGAATGGGATCCTGGGCTTTAGATCAATCGACTCCGAAATTATATATCTTTCTCGATCCACAGGCGTCAGAACCTGGGAGATGTTCTGGAAGATCCGGCTTCCCAACGCTCTACCTACTATGTTCACCGGCCTGAAACACGGCGCCTCGCTGGCCATCGTCGGTGCTGTCGTGGCCGAGTATATTGGGGGCAACCGGGGTCTGGGGTACTATTTGATCCTTTCTCTCGACTCCCTACAGACAGACTTGGGCATCGCCATTATGGTAGCCATGACGACCATCGGTCTGGCCTTCTTCCTGGTCATGAACCTGATGGAAGGCGCGGCCATCCCGTGGCACGTATCAAAACGCCGCGCAACCCGTAAGAGCGGGGTGTGAACAACCCGCATCTATCACATCAACCTTTCGGGAGTTACAAACGTGAAACGCGAAACAAACCCTGAGAGAAAAACTCGTCTGCGATGGCAATATCTGCTGCACACCTGGGGATATCCGCTCGGCACAGCCCTGGTCGTGCTGATGCTCTGGGAAGGCTTGGTGCGCCTCCTCCAGGTACCCCACTACATCCTGCCGCCCCCCTCCGAAATTGTTCACGAGGGGATCACCAAATTCTCGTTCATCGCTCCTCATTACGGGATAACCTTGTATGAAGCCACGGTGGGGTTTATCGCTGCCATCTTAATCGGAATCCCCCTTGGGTTATTGCTCTCCTATTCACCCTTCTTGCGGCGTAGTTTCTATCCAGTGTTTGTCGTCATAGACGAAGTTCCCAAAGTTGCCTTTGCTCCCATCCTGGTGACGTGGTTCGGTTTTGGCTTGCTGCCCAAGATGATTCTGACCTTCATCAACTGCTTCTTTGCCATATTCCTGAACAGCATGGCAGGTTTCAGCACCATTCAAGAGGAGTACATCAATCTGGGCCGCTCAGCAGGGGCCCGGGAGTGGGAGCTGTTTTGGAAGATCCGACTGCATAGCGCGCTGCCGAATGTTTTTGTTGGCCTGAAGATGGCAGCAGCCGTGGCCATGACCGGTGCGGTGGTGTCTGAATTCCTGGCTGCCGACAGGGGGCTAGGGCTATTCCTTCAAAAGGCTTTGTCGGAGTTGAATCTGGGGTTGGGCTTTGCTACCATCGCCGCCATGTGGACCGTCGGTATGGTGTTTTTTTATGGTATGACCTTCATCGAATCGCGTCTCATTCACTGGCACGTGTCGCAACGCGGCGACGAAAAAATAATGACCGTGCAATGAGAGTCTGAAAGGAGTATGCCTATGTACCATATCCAGTAGATTGATGCGCTGGCCCTCAAAGTCAGGCGCCGGACAAAACGAGTAACGTTTACAAAGGAGTGACAAATGTCAACAAGGATGAGGCTTTTTGCGCTGGTGGGAGTCGCCGCTGTGCTCTCGCTGCTGGCGGCCGGATGCGTTCAACCGGCGGTCGTTGAAGTTGAAAAAGAGGTAGTGGTCACTAAAGAAGTCGAGGTCGAGAAGGAGGTGCTCGTAGAACCTGATTACGTGACCTTGCGCACCAACTGGCTCTTCAGTGGCATCCACGCTTGGGTATTCTATGGCCGGGAGCAAGGCTTCTTCAAGGACGAGGGCATTGTCCTGGATATTCGCGAAGGCAACGGGTCCGGGAACGTGGTCAGGACGGTGATCAACAAGAGCGACGATTTCGCTCTGGTCAGCACGCAGCCGCCGATGATCAGCATCTCCCAGGACGCGCCAATCAAGTTCATCTACACCTGGATCGGCGGCTACACCTGGGGCTATTTGTGCCACCCCGACTCGGGCGTTCAAGAGGCCAAGGATCTCGAGGGCAAGATCATCGTGAGCAGCCCCGGCAACGCTGGCCTGGCGGCTCATCCCGTCTTCGTCGAGAAGGCCGGTTTAGACCCGGCCAATATGCAGGAACTGACCCTGGTCGATGGGGGCGCAATGGTCTCCACCGTGCTGGGCGGTAAGGCAGACTGCGAGTTGGGCGGCGTAGCCGACCACTTGCCGCTGTGGGAGGCAGAAGAGATAACCCCCACCGTTATCTGGCAGCGGGATTACGGGATTGGTGGTCCGGCGACGGCCGTTATCGCCCACCAGGATACCATCGACAACAATCCTGACCTGGTAGAGCGGTTAGTGAGGGCTCTGCAAAAGAGCCAGATGGCGTGCGGCGAGAATCCAGAGGAGTGCGTCAACGCGTTGTTGCTGGCTCACCCTATGCTGGAATTCGACACCCAGATGAGCGCGCTCCAACTGAGCATAGGAGACTGGCTGGGAGCCAATCAGGACTGTGTGGGACAATTTGTTAAGGAGAATTGGGATTTCGGCTACCAGTTGATGAAAGATACTCCTGACAGCACTATTGAAGGGGACAAACCAATCGAGGAGTATTACGACGATCAGTTTGTACCCCCCTGTCCCTGAGTAGTCATATCTTTAGCAGTGACGAAGCTACGGTTGGCTGCGCACTCCCTGCGCAGCCAACCTATAACCAGAGGAAATGCATGGCCGATAACAACACCGATGTTCTTATCGAAGTTCAGAATATATCGAAGACTTTTCTCACCCGCGATGGGTCGGTCAAGGCCATCGAAGAAGTCTCGTTTGACGTTAAGAAAGGCGAATTCCTGGCCATCCTGGGACCATCCGGCTGTGGAAAGAGTACGTTGATGCTGATCATTGCTGGCCTGCTGGATGCATCCCGTGGCGAAGTGTATGTGTCAGGCAAGAAGGTAACCGAACCTCAGACCGATATAGGCATCGTGTTTCAAAAGCCCGTGCTCCTGGATTGGCGTAAGACATTGGGCAACGTGCTGATCCAAGTCGAATTACGTCGTCTAAACCCAAAGGACTACGAAGAACGAGCCTTACACCTGTTGCAAGCGGCTGGTCTCCAGGGCTTCGAGAACAAATACCCCTATGAGTTATCTGGAGGCATGCAGCAGCGCGTTTCCATATGTCGTGCTCTGGTCCACGACCCTCCTCTTTTAATGATGGATGAGCCCTTTGGTGCACTGGACGCCCTCACGCGCGAACAGATGCGCATCGACGTGGAACGCCTGATCATGGAAGAACAGAAAACTGTGCTGTTTGTCACGCACAGCATTCCAGAGGCGGTCCAGTTAGCCGACCGGGTTATCGTTATGGGACCCAGGCCTAGCATCATCGAGCGTACCCTGGAAATTGACCTCCCTCGCCCTCGCCATCGGGCGATCCAGACATCCCATCAATTCTCAGAATACGTTAATGAAATCACCAACCTATTTATGCAACGAGGTGTCTTGCACGAGTATTCTTGAGAGGCTCTAGCGATTCATGAAGGTCAGGTTGATGCAACGTATCCCGAGTGATCGTCCCGCCAGGCTAGGGATGGTCGGACTGGGCCATTGGGGCCAACAAGTGGCACTGGCCGCTGAGCCCATGCCGGAGCTGAACATCGTGGCCTGCTATTCGCGGACATCGCAAACCCGGAGCGATTTTGCCGAGCGTTTCGGTTGCCGGCCCAGCCCCAGCTACGCGGATATGCTCCGGGATTCGAGCCTGGATGGGATTCTGATTATGACGCCCAACCGGGCACACCGTGAGCAGGTCATTGCTGCCACCACCCACGGAAAACACGTTCTCGTGGACAAGCCAATCTCGTCTTCTATAGCCGATGGGGTAGCCATGATCCGTGCTTGCCAAGAGGCTGGTGTCCTTCTCGCTGTGGGACACCAAACGCGCCGTGAGAAGTCACTGCGCAGGTTGAAAGCGCTCTTGGCAGCCGGGAACCTGGGGACACCCGTTATGGTCGAGGGCAACTACTCTCACGGCGGAGGTCTGCAACTCTCGCAGGCTGATTGGCGCTGGTCGCGCCAGGAATGTCCGGGCGGGTCACTGATACAGATCGGCATTCACCTCATCGACACACTGATTTATCTGTTTGGCCCGGTCGATCGAGTCCAGAGCTGGCAGCACCGCGCCCTGACCAAGGCTGAAATCGACGATGTCACCTGCACCTTGTTGGAGTTTAAAAGTGGCTTGCTGGGTTATCTCGGCTCTACGTATGCTTCGAGCTTTTCGCACTGGCTCAAGGTGTATTGCACGGAGCGGAATGCCTGCTACGACCAACTCGTAGGGCTGACTCTGACTCGCGACACCTGGGACAGCGGGCCGGTTCGCGAGCTGGCAGAGACCCGCGCCAGGCTCACGGCACCCATTCCTGCGGTTCAGGAAGAACTGGCCGAGTTTGTGCACTGCATGCGCACCGGGAGTCGGCTTGAAGTGGACGGGGCACAAGCACTCCGTTCAGTGGCCGTGGTGCTGGCCGCCGTTGAGTCGGCGAACACGGGTGAGCCCGTTTCTGTCGACGAGCTACTGCGGCGCGAAGGGGCCCTGATGTAGTTTGACACTGTTGAGGCAGTCAGGCGCAAGGGAGATTACCACGATAATGAGGCCTCATTTCTGAGGTCTCAGAAATGAGCCATCCAGAAATGAGCCACTCAGAGATGAGACCCTCAGAAATGAGGCCCTCAGAAATGAGACCCTCAGAAATGAGACCCTCAGAAATGAGACCCTCACTGACCGTGCGACAGGTGCACGAAATCCTGCAGAAATGGTTGTCCCCGACCGCCCATAATGTCGGCGTACTGGGCGACGATTTCCCGGATTACTACGATCCCCGCAAGGGAGCCTGGGCGCTCAACGGGGGGTGGACCGAAGGGTTCTGGACTGGTATTCTGTGGCAGTTGTACGCCTATTCCAAGGACGCAAGATTCAAGAAATGGGCCCAAGAGTACACCCGGCTTCTCGCCAGGCAAAAGGCCGATTTTACGGATCACGATTTAGGATTTCTTTTTTACCACTCCTGCGTGCTGGAGCATTTGATCACCGGTGAGCAAGAAATGATCCCGGCGGCGCTGTCGGCAGCAAACCGGCTGGCTGATCGCTTCAACCCGCGGGGGCGCTTTATCCGAGCCCATGGGGAACTAAGCGACCCGGAAAGAGCTGGTTATGCCATTATCGATACCATCATGAACCTACGGCTGCTGTTTTGGGCCTACAGCCTGACCGGCGAGACACGCTTCCTGGACGTTGCGCGGGAGACAGCTCTGACCATCGGGAGAGAATATCTTCGGGAAGATGGCTCATCTTACCAGGTGGTCTGGTTCGATCCTGCCACGGGGCAAGTGGAAAAGAAGGAAACGTTGCAAGGGTATAGCACGACTTCCTGCTGGTCGCGCGGGCAGGCCTGGGGCATCTATGGTCTTGCTCAAGTCTACAAATACACCGGCGAACGCCACTTCAAGGACTGGGCGCATTCGATGGCCCGGTACTTCATCCACCATCTGCCCGAGGACGGCGTTGCCTACTATGATTTCGTCGATCCGCGTATACCGGACGTTCCCAAGGACACCTCGGCTCAGGCGATTGCAGCCGCCGGGCTATTGACGCTATCAGAACTGGCGGTGGGCGAGGAACGGCGGCGCTACTTGGCCCAGGGAGAACGGCTGCTGGCACCGCTCTGCGCGGGATATCTGGTCCAACCTGAGCCGGGCCATAACATGTCCCGAGGTTTCTTAAGGGGCGGCTGCTATTTCTTGGCTCAAGATAGAGGGGTGGACAGCGAATTGATGTTTGGGGATTACTACGTGCTGGAGGCCTTGGTGCGATACCTTTCGGTGTTGATGTGGCAATGAGCGTGGAAGGCTATCAGGTCATCGAGACGGACGTCCTGATCGTAGGCGGGGGTGGCGCTGGCTGCCGGGCAGCTATGGCCGCCGCTGACAGCGGGGCCCGCGTGGTTTTGATCGAAAAGGGGCGACTGGGCGTCACCGGCAACACCTTCGATCCTTTTACCTGGGGCAAGGGGATTATCGTTGCCGTCGAAGGATATAACCCCACCAACGACCCTGAGGTGCATTACCGCGAAGCCGTGGAGGTCGCCCGAGGGATGGCCAATCCCACATTGGTGAAAGCCGTGGCCTACGACGCACCCCACCGCTTTCGCGAGTTGCTCGACATAGGAGTGCCTTTCATCCCCAGCCAGGTAGGGTCCTGCTTCGGTGAGACGATGAGAGGCACGGTGGTCGATCAGCCCAGCCTGGCACGCGCCTTCAAACGCGAGATCGGTGCCCGTGAAATCCGATTGATTGAAAAAACGATGGTCACCAGCCTGTTGAGGGATGACCAACGGTGTACGGGTAGTGTTGCCATCACTCAGGGAGGCCAGGTGGTGGCTTGTCGGGCCAAGGCCGTCATCCTGGCCACCGGTGGGGCCAGCCCTGTATTTCGCTACAACCTTAATGCGTCGGGGATAACGGGCGACGGCTATGCGATGGCTCTGCGCGCCGGGGCGGAGTTAACCAATCTGGAGTTCTACCAGGCAATCTTGGGGACGACCCAGCCCGCACACATTTTCTTTCCCCAGTGGTACATGGCCGGCAACCCACCCTTTTACAACGCCCAGCGCCATCGCTTCTTGCCGGACTACCTGCCATCCGGAATGGACCCGGACAAGTTGGTGGTCCAGAGGTCTATGCACGGCCCATTTAGCTCCAGCCGTCCCTCTGGATGGCTGGATATCGCCATCGACGCCGAGCTCCGGGCTGGCCGGGGCACGACTGGCTGGGAAGAAAAGAAGCGGCTGGCCGGCGTGTACTGCGACTTCGCTTCGCTCCCCGAGGAACTTCGCCACCAACTCGACCAACGCTTTTTACCAGCCTTAGGTTGGCTAAAAGCTCGCGGGTTGGATTTTGAAGCCGGACCGGTTCCCGTCGCCCCCTTTGCCCACGCTTTCAACGGAGGTATTGTCATCGACGAAAACGGGGCCACACAGGTACCCGGCTTGTACGCCTGCGGCGAAGTGGCGGCCGGACCTCACGGAGCTAACCGTCTGGGAGGCCATATGTTTGGGGTCTTGCTCGTGTTTGGAGCGCGCGCCGGCCAGCATGCAGCCAAACTGGCGGCCGACACGCCTCCCCCGTCCTTGGATCTGGATGGCGTGAGGAGAGAGATCAGCCGCATCGAGACATTGCGCTCGCGGATGGATGGCATCAGCCCCGGGGATATAAGAAGGAGCATCCAACGGGCAATGGGACCGGTTATGATCACCAAAGACGCGGCCGGTCTAGAAGAAGCGATCAAACATCTCAGCCAGATCAGACAGACGGGGGTAAATCGCCTTGGGTTACGGGCGCGGCCCGATCTATTCGAGGCCATAAGTGTCATCAACCTTTCGGAAATCGCTACCATCCTGGTCAAGGCGGCCACGCTCAGGCAAGAATCACGCGGACCGCACTACCGGACTGACTACCCTGTGGAGCGTGCCGACGTCTTCGATAAGAATCTGTTCTGGAAGCTGGATGACGAAACGTATACAACCCGGTGGGGGGCAATTTGAACATTCGCACGCGTAGACCAACGATTGGTAGGCTATCGATGCCAGCTACCGATCACGACCCGCCGTCATCGGTTCTGACTAACACCCTGGAATGGATCGAGGAGCGCATAGATCTAACGCACCTGGCTGCCGTGGAAGCGCGACATATCAAAGCCCTGGGGTGGGAACCGATGGATCATCCGCCTATCGCCTTCTCCGCCCCGCCCCCGGACGGCTTTGCCGTTTATCCCTACCACGAAGCGTTCCGAGATCCAACCAAGATGATGATCAACGAGTTAGTGGGCCCTGGCATGGCATGGGGCTCAAGCTCCCTGAGTATCGTTAACAGCGTATTGGTCAAAGACGACTACCCTCCCCAAATCCGGGCCAACTACGGCGTGGGCCTCATTGCCTCCCTTTTTGGCGCCGAGCTTCAGGTGTTAGAAGGTAGCATGCCGTGGACCCAACCTCTTGGAGTGGAGCGATTGAAGCAATGGATCGGACGCGGCGGGCCAGAGATAGCAGGGGGCCTGTTCCAACGTGCGCTGGATACCATGGCCTATTACAAAGAGATGTTATCGCCCTATCCCAGGTGTCGCCAGGCCATTCGTATCACCCAGCCCGATTTACAGGGTCCTTTTGATATCGCCGCCCAGCTATGGGGCAAAGATATTTTTACCGCGTTTTACGATTGCCCCACATTTCTAAAGGAGTTGCTCGATTTGCTCGCCGAGACGTACGTGCTCGCCTGTCGTAAGTTGGCTGCCGAGTCGACACAGACCGCCCGGGAGGGCTTCATATATCTACACTTCGGCATCGTCAGGGGCGCTTGTTTACTCAAGGACGACTCTGCTGTTATGCTTTCCCCTCAAATTTACTCCGAGTTCATCCAGCCCGTAAACGAAAAGGTGCTTGAGACTTTGGGGGGCGGGGGCATTCATTGGTGTGGAAACGGCGACCAATGGCGATCCGAGCTGCTGGAGACCCGGGGGCTGGCGTGCGTCGATTGGGGGAACCCGGAAATTCTGAACTTAGCCACCTGGGCGGCGGCCCTCAAGAAGCGCCGCCTGCCGGTCTCTCGCATGGGGTGGGATGCGAAAAGTTTCCGCGAAGCGGCCCCCACCCGCTTGTTCCCAACCGGTGCGTACTTTGTGGTGGCTCGAAATTCATTCGACTTTGACAGGAGGGATAAGTGAAGAACCTGAGCATTTTGGTTCCTATTGTCACCCCTTGCACACTCAAGGGGGAATTGGATCTGGATGGCCTACAGGCCGTCTGTCACGACATGCTGAGTGCCGGCTGCACAAGTATCTTCGTAGTAGGCAGCTCAGGGCGCGGTCCCTGGTTCAGCCAGGAAGACCGGGCCAGACTCTGCCGCGCCATCGCCGATCAGATCGGTCAAGACGTTCCTCTCTTGGCCGGATGTATGGCCTCTGGGCTTCCGCAAATGCTGCAGAACGCCTACGCGATGGCCGACGCAGGGGCACATATGGCGGTTGTCACGGCGCCGGGGTACTTTCATTACAACTGCCAGGAGATTGAAGCCATTTTCCTGAAGTTTGCAGATGAGAGTCCCATACCCGTCGTCGTCTACGATATTCCAGACCTGGTTGGAATGAAACTGGATGGGGACATGGTCGTCCGGCTAGCCCATCACGGCAATGTCGTGGGCTTCAAGGATTCCAGCTCAGATTTTGAGCGTTTCAAACACGTGCTCACCGAGCTGGATGGGCTGCCGAATTTCCAGGTGTTACAAGGTAAGGAGAGATTGCTGTTCGACTCCCTGGTGGCAGGCGCATCGGGTTTTGTCATCAGCCTGCTCCAAATCGATCCACGCCCCTTCGTCTTGCTCTCGCAAGCAACGCGCTCGGGAGAGATAGAACGAGCCCGGCGCATTCAGGCAGAAATTGCTAAGGTGATGGACATCTTGGAAGAAAGCTTCAAGCGCCGTCCAGAGACTTCCACCCTTTTCCATTTCCTCAATTGGACTCTTCGGCAGCGCGGTGTGTGTGACAATATTCTTCTCGAACATGAGGGAGATTGTCCCCAGTGGTTGATCGACAATGCCCGACAAGCATTCGAACTCTGTAGTGCCGCAAGCTCAATATAAGCCCCCCGTCAGACTTGGGCTGGTCGGCCTCGGCGACTGGGGCCATCAGGTTGCCCTGTCGGCTGAACTGGACCCTGGCGTAACGCTGGCGGCCTGTTATGCCCGGTCACGCGAGACGCGTATGTCCTTCGCGGAGCGTTACGCTTGCACACCTTGCTCAAGCTACGTGGAAATGCTTGGGGACAGCACCATCGAAGGCATTGTGGTGATGACGCCCAACCGCGTACACCGGGAGCAGGTCATTGCCGCTGCCGCTCACGCCAAGCACTGTCTGGTAACCAAACCGATCGCAACCTCCATAAAAGACGGCGTAGCCATGATCCGTGCCTGTAAGGAGGCAGGCGTGATCCTGACCGTTGGACACCAAAGCCGCCGCGAGCCAGCCCTGCGGGCACTGAAAGGGTTGCTGGCAGCCGGCGACCTGGGCACGCCAGCCCTGGTTGAGTGCAACATTTCCACCGGCCGTGGCGCCGAGATCCAGGCGGACCAATGGCGCTGGACTCGAGACGAGTGCCCCGGAGGCCCTTTGATCCAACTCGGCATCCACCACATTGACACACTGCAATATTTATTCGGACCCATCGTCCGGGTCCAGGGCTGGCAGCGGCAGGTCCTGGTAAAAGCGGATATTGACGACGTAACCTGCACGCTGCTGGAATTCGAGAGCGGACTGCTGGGTTACCTGGGTTCGGCCTATTCCTCAAGCCAGGCGTGTTGGATCAAGGTCTACGGCACAGAGGCCAATGCCCATTACGACCAACACCTGGGGCTAACCCTGAGCCAAGACTCCTGGGAGCGTGGGGCCGTGCGCCAGCCAAAGGCGGAGGGTATGGAGCTACAAGCACCTATTCCTACCATGCGAGAGGAGGTTGCCGAATTCGCGACCTGCATAAGAACCGGAAAAAAGCCTGACATTGACGGGGTACAAGCCCTTCGAAACCTGGCCGTCGTGCTGGCTGCCGTTCATTCTGAAAAGACGGGCCAACCCGTCCTGGTTGACGACATGCTTGGCCAAGGGTTCATAAAAGAATAACTTCCCGTGTGTCATTTCGACCGCAGGGAGAAATCCCTCTCAAGGTTGATGGCGCGGCCAACGCTGATGGGGATTTCTCGCTATCGCTACTAAGAAACAACTGATAAGCGTGTCATTCTGAGCCGCAGGCGAAGAATCTCGCATCGCAAAGGGAAACGAGATCCTTCGCTGCGCTCAGGATGACATGATGTAGGTGTCACGTTTCTTGCACAATGAGTGACGCCCAAGCGTCTTGGCAAAGCTC
>DAOUMD010000049.1:0-2591 GCA_034412795.1 Anaerolineae bacterium | reverse complement strand
GGTCAAGATAGCCTCCTTGATGGTGCGGTTTGCCCTGGCGTGTATAGCGTGCTATCCATTGGTTAGCTACCGCTTTGGGTACGCGCAGTTGAATCGTCCCATTCAGAGTGCGGGCCTTGTGCCCTCGGCAGAGACCCAGTTTGGCATTGTCCCAGGCCACCGTGATTTCGTAGCCCAGAAACTTGGCCGCCTGTTCTCTGGCGTGGGTAATGGCGGTCTTTTCTTGCGACAGTGTTAGTCCCAGATGTTGGACAAAGGCTGTCAGTTCGGATTTTATCGCCTGGGCTTCAGCCTTCGGGCCAATGAAGCCCAGCAGAAAGTCATCGGCATATCTTTGGTAGTGCAAGCGGCGATATTCCGGGTCAAGCGGATCGTGACGGGGAAGTTGGCGTAGCTGGCGGGTCAGGGTGCGATATAGCTGTTTGTCGCCCCGTTGATAGGCTTGGTGTTTGGCATACCAGAGGCGGTCATAGACCGGATTCTTTTTGCGGCGTTCACCTTGCGTATAGCGCGGGATAAGCTGGTCTTCCACATACTTGTCCAGTTCGTGGAGGACGATATTGGCGAGGATAGGGCTGACGATACCACCCTGCGGTACGCCTGAGTATGAGCGTTGATAACGCCAGTCGTCCACATAGCCGGCTTGCAGCAATTCCTTGACGAGTTTCAGAAAGCGGTTATCGTGGATGTGTTGTGCTAATAGGGTAAGGGCGAGAGGACAGCGCATCGTTTATACCCTGCGGACAGCGCATCGTTTACATTCGGACATTTTATTCGGACAGCTTGTCATTGACATTTCGTACCTCATGTAGTGCCAGTTTAGCGTTTACATACAGATACTCTCGACGGCGATGGATGCTATACTCGCTCCTGATAACCGCCAGCGGCCAACGGTTAACAGGAGGTGCATTATGCAAGACGAGTTGTCTGTTCGCCAGTCCGCCATTCGGCTACGTCTGGCAGGTCAAAGCATCGAGAGTATCTGCCGTACCTTGAAAAGATCAAGAGTCTGGTTTCACAAGTGGTGGCGACGCTACCTTGAATCGGGACCAGAGGGACTCTATGACCTAACCCGCGGCAACCACCAGGTCGTGAATCGGACGCCGCCTCACGTCGAACGGGCGGTGATCGGCATCCGGCGTCGGTTAGCCGCGCGAGCTACTCCTCAAACCCGTTACAGCCAAATCGGCGCGACTCAGATCCGCGCTGAGTTGGAAACGCTAGGGTACTCGCCATTGCCCAGCCTACGCACGATCAGACGCATCATCACCCGTGCTGGGTTGTCTTGCCCACCGCTGAGACTGTCACCGCGTATCACGCGCAACGAATACCCAGGCCCTCAGGCACGAGACTCCAACCATGTGCACCAGATCGACGTCGTCGGGCCGCGCTACCTGAAGGGAGACTCGACCCGCTACTACTTCCTGGTCTGCAAGGACGTTTTTGACCAGTCCGTCTATATGGAATTGGTCGACAGCCGCAGCATGGATGGCGTTCTGGGTTTCCTGGTGCACGCTTGGCAGCACCTGGGGCTGCCAGAGAAGGCACAGTTCGATAACGGCCGCGAGTTCTGTGGCTTTGGTTACACAGCGCGCTTTCTCAGCCGCGTCATCCGTTTGTGCTTGCGTCTGGGCATAGAGCCAGTTTTCATCCCCAAGGGTAAAGCGCAATGGAATGGCTCAGTCGAGAACTTCAACGGCTGGTTCCAGCCCTTGCTCTTAAGCCGCCCGTTTCGCCGGCCTTGTGATGTCCGCCGTGAGCTACGCCGCTTGATGACCACAGTGAACGAGCAACACGTCCACGTCAAACTCGGCGGGCGTACGGCGGCCCAGTACCGGCGCAGCAAGCAACTGCGCAAGCTGCCGGCTGACTTCACGGTAGAGGATAAGCTACCTGTCACTGCTGGAAAGGTCACCTTCATCCGGCTGGTAGCTGCTCAGGGCACCGTCCGCATTCTCGGCCAATCCTTCAAGATGGGCAAGCGTCTCAAGTATCAGTATGTTAAGGTTACCATCTACACCAAGTATCAGAAGTTGAAGGTCTACTCCAAGGGCAAGCTGATCAAAGTATTCTCGTATCCGCTGCCGAAACGATAGACAGAATGTAAACGATTTGCTGGCGGTTATCAATGACCAAATGTAAGCGATGTGCTGTCCGGAAAATTGTACCGAATGTAAGCCGCGTTATGCTGTCCTCTCGCCAGTAAGGATGACTTGATGGGAGAGGTTGTCAAAGCAGCCGTGAATATCCCCTTCGATGAACCATTTCGTCCCGGTCCAGGTGTGCTTGATGTCCTGCAAGGCGGTGTGACAACTGCGGTTAGGGCGAAAGCCGTGCGAACAATCCCGGAATTGAGGTTCGTAGTAGGCTTCCAGAATCATCCGCAGCACTTCTTGGATGAGCTTGTCGCTCCAATTCGGCATTGAAAGCGGGCGTTGTTTCCCGTTGGCTTTTGGAATGTAGATGCGGCGATTGGGTTTCCAACGGTATGTGCCTTGTTCCAGTTGGGCGATAAGCGTGTCAACGCGCGCCAGCGACATCCCTTGAATTGTATCTTGGGCATCTGTTCCGACGGTGGCGGCGCCGTCATT
>DAOUMD010000048.1:0-2676 GCA_034412795.1 Anaerolineae bacterium | reverse complement strand
TACGCTGTTGAGCGAATGGATTCACCAACAAGCAGGGGAGCGACGCTTCGCTTACAGGGGCAGGGGAGCAGAGGAGAAAAATACCTCCCCCGCACCCCCGCACCCCCGCCCAAGTTGCCTGGCTCTCCCTGGATGAAGGCGACAACGACCTGACCCGCTTCCTGACCTACTGTATCGCTGCCTTGCAGACGCTTGCCCTGAGCGCGGACGGAACGTCCGAGGTCGAAGGGATTGAAGCCAGCATTGGGGAAGGAGTGCTGGGCATGCTCCAATCCCCTCAGCCACCGCCGACCGAGGCCCTCCTGACCGCTCTGATCAACGAGATTGCTGCCATTCCCGACAGGATTGTCCTGGTCCTTGACGACTACCACCTTATACAATCGTCACCGGTCGAAGCGTCGACATCCGTCGACGATGCTCTCACCTTTTTGCTCGAACACCTGCCTCCCCCTGAAAGGGGGCTGCATCTGGTCATCGCCACCCGTGATGACCCACACCTGCCCCTGGCCCGTCTGCGTGCCCGCGGCCAATTGACCGAACTGCGCGCCACAGACTTACGTTTTACCGCCTCCGAAGCCGCTGAATTTCTCAACCGGGTGATGGGCCTGGACCTTTCGGCGGAGAATATCGCGGCGCTGGAAACGCGTACCGAAGGTTGGATTGCCGGTCTGCATCTAGCTGCCGTTTCTATGCAGGGACACAAAGATGCCACTAGCTTCATCAAATCTTTTACCGGTAGCCACCGTTTTGTACTTGACTACCTGATCGAAGAAGTCCTGGAACAACAATCCGTAAGCGTCCAGACTTTCTTGCTGCGCACATCCATCCTCGACCACCTGTGCGGCCCCCTTTGTGATACCGTCTGTTCCATAGGAACTGCCGGGCGATTTGGAGAAGCCAAATCGCCCAACCGCACTGAAGGAGCGGCCACTTCCGCAGGAACTGCCGTCCGATTTGGGGAATCCAAATCGCCCACTGGCCAGGCCGATGGCCAGGCAACCCTGGAGATGTTAGAACACGCCAATCTGTTCATTGTCCCTCTGGATGAGGAGCGGCGTTGGTACCGCTATCATCACCTTTTTTCTGATTTGCTTCGCCAGAGACTACGCCAAACGCAACCAGATTTGGTATCAACGCTGCACCACCGGGCCAGCGAGTGGTACGAGCACAATGGGTTCACCGATGAGGCGATAGAACACGCTCTAAGCGGCGAGGATTTCGAACGGGTGGTGCACTTGATCGAGGAACACGTTGATGCGATATGGCAGCGTGGTGAGCACGCCAAATTGCGGCGCTGGCTGGCTGGGTTGCCTGCTGAATTGGTTTTTGCCAGACCACATCTGTGTATCCTTCGTGCATGGGATCTGTTCACCAGCGGTCAGCAGGACGCGGCTGAACGGAGTCTCCAGGCGGCCGAAAAGGCGCTTGATACCAGCACCGACCTGGCAACTGAAATCTCGCCAACAGAGCGAAACCAACTACCTGGCTCTGACAGGATGAAGATTCAAGGCAGAGCGGCCACCATCCGGGCCTTTTTGGCCTTTTACCGGGGAGATGTACAAGAGATTAGTAAGCACGCCCGCCAGGCGCTTGAATATCTGCCCAAGCAGGACCTAACCTGGCGCAGCACTGCTACCGTTGCTTTGGGGGATGCCTACGACTTTGTCGGTGAATCGGCGGCAGCGTACCAGGTCCGATTGGAAGCGCTGGAGACGAGCAAAGCAGCCGGCAACATCTACATGATCCTGATTACGAGTATAAAACTGGCCGTTACCATGAGGCAGCAGGGCCGGTTGGAGCGGGTCATAGAAATCTGCCAGCAACAGTTGCAACTAGCCAACGAAAGTGGGCTGTCGCAAACGGCAGTGGTCGGTTGGTTATTGGCGATATGGGGCGAGGTCCTGGCCGAATTAAATGACCTGGATGGGGCCATACATCGGGCGAAACAAGGCACAGAGCTAACAGAGCGTGGCAGGAATGTGGGAATGATTGGCTGGAGCTACTTGTGCCTGATGAGGGTCTTATTTAGCAGAGGGGATATTGCTGGCGCTGAAGAGATTATCCAAAAGATGGAAGATATCGATCGAGAATACCAGGTACCTCCCTGGATCACGAACCTGATGGCGGCCTGGCAGGCGCGGATATGGCTGGCACACGATAAGCTGGATGCTGCATCCCAATGGGTGGGTGAACGTGGGCTGGACGCCGATGGCGAAGTCCCATTTTTGCGCGAGATGGAGTACGTTGTACTAGCCCGGATCCTTATCGCTCAAGGGCAGTTGGATGAAGCAACCAGACTGTTGCAGCGGCTGCGTGAGGCAACAGAAATGGGGGGACGTACGTCGAGAGCGATCGAAATTTTGATACTCCAGGCGTTGGCCTCTCACGCCGGTGGCGATACGACGCAGGCTATGGATACGCTGGAGCGAGCCCTCGCCCTCGCCGAACCGGGAGGCTTTTGCCGCATTTTTGTGGATGAAGGGCCGCCGATGGCGCGTCTGCTCTACGAAGCACTTACACACGGGATCGCGCCAGATTACGCTCGCCGATTGTTGGCAGCATTCCCCGTTGTGGAACCTGAACATACTGACCCACCAAGAACGCAAGCCACCAAATCTGAATTGGTCGAGCCGCTGAGCGAACGCGAACTTGAAGTACTCCAGCTCATCGCTGAAG
>DAOUMD010000047.1:0-145509 GCA_034412795.1 Anaerolineae bacterium | reverse complement strand
TACGCTGTTGAGCGAATGGATTCACCAACAAGCAGGGGAGCGACGCTTCGCTTACAGGGGCAGGGGAGCAGAGGAGAAAAATACCTCCCCCGCACCCCCGCACCCCCGCCCAAGTTGCCTGGCTCTCGCTGGATGAAGGGGACAACGACCTGAACCACTTCCTGGCCTATGTTGTCGCCGCCCTGCAAACCATCGAAGGCAATATTGGCCAAGGCCTATTGGCCGCGCTTTTATCCCCTGGGGCGGTCAACGTCGAAGCGGTTCTGACCACCTTGATCAATGAGGTTGCGGGCCTCCCAGTCGACCCTTCGACATCGGACCATGGGGCCGCCTCAGGGCAAGGCCTGATCCTCGTCCTTGACGACTACCACGTTATTGATGCCAAACCGGTCGACGCGTCGACATCCGTCGACGGGGCCCTCACCTTTCTGATCGAGCACTTGCCACCACAGATGCACCTGGTCATCGCCACCCGTGAGGACCCACATCTACCCCTGGCCCGGTTACGCGTCCGGGGCCAATTGACCGAACTGCGCGTCACAGACTTGCGCTTCACCCCCTCCGAAACCGCCGGATTTCTCAACCAGGTGATGGGCCTGAACCTCTCGGCAGAAGACATCGCCACCCTGGAAACCCGCACCGAAGGCTGGATTGCCGGCCTGCAATTAGCCGCCCTTGCCCTACAAGGCCTTGTCCTACAAGGACTTGCCCTACAAGACCTTGCCCTGCAAGGGACAATTTCAATGCAGGGACATAAAGACGCCACCAGCTTCATCAGATCTTTCACCGGCAGCCACCATTTCGTGATGGACTATCTGGTTGAAGAAGTCCTGCACCAGCAGTCCGAAAGTGTCCAGACTTTCTTGCTGTGCACATCGATCCTCGATCGCCTGTGCGGCCCCCTTTGTGATGCCGTTGTTGGAGAGATTGGAGACTGGAGATCGGAGAGTGGCCGTGCCCAATCTCCAATGTCTAATATCCAATCGCAAGCCATTCTGGAATATCTCCAACACGCCAACCTGTTCATCGTCCCCCTGGACAATGAGCGGCGTTGGTATCGCTATCACCATCTCTTTGCCGATTTGCTGCGGCAGCGACTGCGGCAGAGCCTCCCCTCTATCTCCCCCGATGGAGGAGATAGAGGGGGGAGCGTGGCCGAATTACACATCCGCGCCAGCGCGTGGTACGAGGAAAACGGCCTGGAGATCGAAGCTTTGCACCATGCTGCTGCCGCCAACGATTTTGAGCGGGCTGCGCGTCTGGTCGAGGGGGATGGGAATCCTCTCTACCATCGCGGCGCAGTGAGCCCTGTACTGAATTGGCTAGAGTCGCTGCCGACAAGCCTACTCGACGCCAGGCCCTCGTTGTGGGTGATGTATGCCGAGGTGTTAATGACCAGGGGGCGACTTGCGAATGCCGAGGAGGCATATCAAGCTGGGGAAGCAGCTCTGGGTGACGTCGAGCAAGATGCTGGGCAAGATGCTCGGCCTCTTGCCTGTACCCGGGACCTCCTGGGACGTATCGCCAACGGGCGCGCTTCGTTGGCTGGCCTTCAACGCCAGCCAGAAAGAATGATTGCCCTGGCACGCCGCGCGTTGGATCTTCTCCACCCCGACAACCTGGCCATCCGCGCCGCCGCTAGCTTGAGCCTGGGGTATGCCTACCAACTCCAAGGCGACCGGGTCGCAGCCGGCCAGGCCTTTGCTGAGGCCATAGCCAACGGCCAGACTGCCGGGCACATCATCGTTACCATGTTGGCCACCCAGTCCCTGGGAGACATACAGGCAGGGGAGAACCGGCTTCATCAGGCGGCCCAGACCTACCGGCGTGCGCTGGAACTGGCAGGTGAGCAGCCCTTGCCATACACCGGCGACGCGCATCTCGGCCTGGCCCAGATACTCTACGAGTGGAACGACCTGGACGCTGCCCAACGTCACGGACAACAGGGCGTCCAACTGACACGGCAGATAGAGCATACGGACAAATCCATCGCCGGGGAGATATTCCTCGCCCGCCTGAAACTTGCTCAGGGAGATGTGACCGGCGCAGCTTCTATTTTGGACGAGGCCAGTCGATCTGTGCAGCAACATCACTTTACATTTTGTTTGCCTGAGGTTGTTGCCGCACAGGTGCTTGCCCTGCTTCGCCAGGGACCGTTGCTTCGCCAGAGCGATCTAACGGCCGCCGCTCAGTTGGCGCAGACGCACGAACTCCCCATCAGCCAGGCCCGGGTACACCTGGCCCAGGGGGACGCAGCAGCAGCACTGGCGGCGCTGGAGCCGTTGCGCCAGCAGGCGGAGGCCAAGGGTTGGCAGGATGAACGGCTCAAGGTTATGGTTCTACAGGCGGTCGCCCTCCACGCATATGGCGAAAAGGACAAAGCTATGCAACTGCTGGGCGACGCGCTGGCGCTGGCCGAGCCGGGCGGTTTCATCCGCACCTTTGTTGACGAAGGTGCCCCGATGGCCCAGCTATTGGTCCAGGCAGCCGCGCGGGGGATGATGCCGGACTATACGGCCAAGTTACTGGCTGCATTTGAAGACGCGACAAAGGACGAAGAGCCTGCCCTGAGGCGCCCTCCGAGTGAGCCGAGGGGCGAAGCCGAAGGGTTGGCTGAGCCATTGAGCCAACGCGAGTTAGAAGTACTCCAACTCATTGCCCAAGGACTCTCGAATCGCGAGATTAGCGAGCGGCTTTTCCTCGCCCTGGACACGGTCAAGGGGCACAACCGCAGAATCTATGGCAAACTAGAGGTCCAAAGGCGCACCGAAGCCGTAGCACGCGCCCGCGAGTTGGGTCTGTTGTAGCGCATAAACGTCAGTGTTGCGCATAAACGTCAGTCTGCGCGCAAACTAATTTGCGTGCAAACTAGAGGCCCAAAGGCGCATCGAAGCTGTAGCACGCGCCCGCGAGTTGGGACTGTTGTAGCGCATAAACGTCAGTGTTGCGCATAAACATCAGTCTGCGCGCAAGCTCGGCGTAAAGAGCTGCGCCCAGGCAGTCAACAAAGCCAGAGTCCTCAATATCCTCCCCCCGCAATAGCTCAGAACAACACCCCCAACGACACTTTGGTGTCTATACACCAACACCGTGTTGCAGGTATACTGCTTGCAAGGAATCCCTAAATTACAATTGACTAAGATTGATACTGTGCTCGATCCGCCAATCCATTATCGGGAGGAGGTATGTCAAACAATATCGACCCAATCCGCAAAGGGCAACCAATGGTCTACCAAATCAGAATCAAAGGCCATCTGGGCCATCAATGGACAGACTGGTTTGAGGGCCTGACCATCACGCTGGAAGAGGGCGGCGATACCCTTTTAACCGGCCCGGTGATCGATCAGGCCGCCTTGCACGGATTGCTGAAGAAAGTGCGTGATTTAGGATTGCCCTTGCTCTCGGTCAATCGTGTTGAACCCGGCCAGGCAGATGCGCCGGATGTTGACCCACATGTCCCGTGGGAACAGTAAAATGAAATTCATCAATAGCGTCCAGAAAAAGGAGAAGAAAAATGAATACAGATAAGAATACCCCCAAGCTTTTAGGAGCAGCGTTTTTGATTGTTTTTGTAGCCAGCATACTCAGTGGTGCCCTGCTCGATTCAGTAGTGGGAACCGGTAGCATATCCGACATCCTTGTCAACATCGCAAATAACCTGACGCTGATGCGGGTCAGCATTCTGGTTGAACTGGTTACCAGCATTGGAATCGTTGTTCTGGCAAGCCTGCTTTATATCGTTTTGCACAAACAGGGCAAGATCATCGCGCGTGTGGCTCTGGGATGGTGGTTGGCAGAAGCGATAATTCTCGCTGTAAGCAAAATAGGGGCTTTTGCTCTGATACCTTTAAGCCTGGAATACGTAGAGGCGGGAGCTCCAGATTCCTCCTACTTCCAAACGTTAGGTGATTTCTTCTATTATGGTTTTGATAGGCAGGGATGGGCCATACATATGTTGTTCTTTAGCTTAGGCGGGATACTGTGGTATTACCTGTTCTATCGATCAAAGTACATTCCACGGGCTTTATCTGTCTGGGGCGTTGCCGCAGTCTCTCTCGTCGCAATCAATGTCATGTTAGTGCTGTTTGATCGTAGTATCGAACTTCAGACGATATTGCTGGCGCCATACCTATTGTTTGAAGCCTTAATTGGGCCATGGCTTATGGTCAAGGGCATAGATGCGGGCCTCTAAATCTGCCCCCAAATCCGAACGCACCCTGTTCAAGTATGAAGTTGACAAAATGGGGCTAGAGTGTACTATCATGAAGTATAGTGACAAAATCATCGTATAAACGAGGCTCATGTTCAGAACTAGTGCAAACGTGTCTTTGACGCTCGCGGCGGATTTGTCAATCCAGCGAGAGCAATCACCAGTTCTGAACATAAGCCATAAACGAATTAGTGAACTATGCAAAGCAAAAATATGACTATGTTTTATATATCGGCCTGTGTTGCTATCGCTGGCGCAGTGGGCTACCAATATTTCGTAAAGCGTGTCCCGGTGTCGCTCAATCCGATCGTTTCGGTGATTGCCATGTATGTTGCAGTTCTGGCGCTCGGCGTTATCCTTTTGCCTCTCTTTCCTGCTGATGGCGGTCTCCTACATCATCTTCGCCAGTTGAGTTGGATTCAACTTGCGCTTGCTGTCTCGGTCATTATGATTGAGTTGGGTTTTTTGATGATGTACCGATATGGTTGGAATCTCAGTACTGGAAACCTTGTTACAGGCGTGGTCGTCAACATCATTCTTGTCGGGCTAGGTATGACCCTGTTGGGCGAGAAGGTGAACATCGTCAATGCTATCGGTATCGCGTTCTGCATCTTGGGGGTGGCGTTGATCAGCTATCGCTCTTGACGAGATTTACCAGGGTTACTCGTTAAAAGAAAAGCACGATGAAAGAACTTGACAAGCGTCAGATGTGAAAACAAAAAAGGCCTGGTCAACTTCGGATCGACGAAGTTGACCAGGCCTTTTTTGTTTTTTGTTATGTCAAGTACTTACAGACATCAATTTGTACCATAGACTCGGGTCAGACATCTGGTTTACTGGGCACCAACTCTCAGCTCATATCCCCTTCTCCGGTGGGTAACGATGCGGCATGGTGCGACGGATCCGCTTCGATATGAAAAGCATTGAAAGCGGGGAGCAATTGTGGTATATTTAACGTAATGAGGCATAAAACACAACTTAGGGTAGAGGTCCAAGGGTAGAGTCCACATGAAAGACTCACGGTTAAGCCAGGTAGAGATCCAAAACTATAAGAACATCGCGGCGGCCAGGGTTGAGCTCCAGCCGCTGACCATACTCGTAGGGCCGAATGGGGCCGGCAAAAGCAACTTTGTGGACGCTCTCTCCTTCGCGGCTGACAGCCTCAACCACTCCATCCAAAACGCCTTTTCCAGGCGTGGCGGCCTGGCTGCTGTCCGTCGCAGAGCCGGACAAGAGGTGAAGAGTGAGCCAATTGCTCTGCGCGTCGAGATAATGCTGGGCAATGGAGGACGAGCGGAGTATGTCGTCGAAATCTCGGCGTCTGCTACCGGCTTCAAGATCACGCGCGAGCGATGTGTAGTTGAACCCGATACCGGCCTGCATCACGAATTTGAGGTACAGGATGGCGAATTCACGCGAGCGGTGCCTGGTATCCGACCGCGTATCGAGCCGGATCGTCTGGCCTTGACCGTGTTATCGGCTGTCGAGGAATTTCGGCCCGTCTACGATTTCCTCAGTGGCATACGTCACTATAATCCCCAGCCTCAGCAACTATACGAACTGGGGGTCTCCAAACTGAGTGACGGAGATGTGCTCCTCCCTGATTTAAGCAATGCCGCCGTGGTTCTGCGCCGTATCAGCGAAGACAAAGATCGCCAACACATCTACAAGCGCATGTGCCGCCTGTTGGGCCGCATTGTACCGGGTATCACCCGCGTGCAACCGAAACTGGAAGGGGAACGAGAGACGCTGGAGTTTCTTCAGAAAGCCGGAGAAGACCGAGAACTGCGATTCGAGGCGCGTGCTATGTCGGATGGGACTCTGCGGGTGTTGAGCATTTTGCTGGCTCTCTACCAACCCCGGGCCGCTTCGGTGGTGATCATCGAAGAACCCGAGGCCACCATTCACCCGGCGGCCCTGGAGGTTTTGATCGATGTCCTGATCGATAGCACGACACGCTCTCAAATCCTGGTGACTACTCACAGCCCGGACGTATTAGACAGCAAGAAATTAACAGATGATCAAATCCTTACTATGGAATCGGTACAGGGCACCGCGCAGATTTCCCCGCTGGCCCACGTGACGCGGGACCTGATACGCGATCGCCTATACACGGCAGGCGAGCTTCTGCGCCAGGACGAGCTGCATCCCGATCCTGACTACCCCAAGCGCGCCACTCACTCACTTGATAGTCGTTTCCCAACATAGCACGGAGAAAACTGAATGTCGCCAGTCGTAGTCCCCATCGTCGAAGGACACGCAGAAGTAGAGTCGGCTGGAGTGTTGTTGCGCCGCCTGCTGGGAGAACAGAGTCGATATGATGTTGGCGTTGCCAAACCGGTGCGGGTTGGCCGTTACAAGGTGGTACGCCCAGGCGAACTGGAGAGGGTCATTCAACTTGCCCGGCGCAGGCGCGAGGGCTGCGATGCAATTCTGATCTTGTTGGACGCCGATGACGATTGCCCCGGGAGACTCGGGCCAGATCTGCTGGCCCGAGCAACCGAAGTCAGTCACGGAATTCCAGTTACCGTCGTGCTGGCCAAGTCTGAGTTGGAGGCTTGGTTTTTGGGCAGCCTGGAATCTCTACGCGGGGTAAGAGGTGTGGCCGACATAGCCGTGTCACCAGACATGCCGGAGGGCATCCGGGGCGCGAAGGAGCACCTAGAGCATCAGATGACCAGCGGGCGCACCTACGTCGAAGTCGATGATCAACCGGCACTGGCTGCCCAGTTTGATTTGCAGTCAGCCCGCCAGCGATGTCCCTCCTTTGATAAGCTTGTCCGCGACGTTGAATCTTTGGCGGCCATGCTCGACTAATGAAAAGGAACATGCTCCAGGCGAGGAGCCGCAGCGAGGGCATAATGGCAGGCCAGGCCCCCTACTCCACCGTCACACTCTTCGCCAGGTTCCTCGGTTGGTCGACGTCGCAGCCACGACGCACGGCCAGTTGGTAGGCCAGCATTTGCAGGGGCAACACGGCCAGGATGGGCGTCACCAGCGGGTGCGAACATGGAATCGTCAGCACGTAGTCAGCCTTGTCGCGGATGGACTCGTCCCCTTCGTTGGCCAGGGCGATGACAATGCCACCCCGTGCCTTGACCTGCTCGATCTGGCTGAGCATTTTGTCGTACACGTTGTCCTGCACGGCGATGGTCACCACCGGCATGATCTCGTCGATCAGGGCGATGGGGCCGTGTTTCATCTCGCCCGCCGGGTAGCCTTCGGCGTGGATGTAACTGATCTCCTTCAGCTTGAGCGCCCCCTCCAGGGCAACGGGATAATTGATACCCCGTCCCAGGTACAAGAAATGCTCCCGGTTATGGAATTCTCGGGCCAGGGCCTTATAGTCGTTGTGCCTCTCTCCCAACACACGCCCGGCCAAGCCGGGCAGCTCGGCCAGGGCCTGGGCCAACTCCCGGCTGTCCTCGGCCGACAATGTCCCCCGCGCCTGGCCCAGATAGACCCCCAGCAGAAGCTGGTCCACCAGCGAGGCGGTGAACGCCTTGGTGGAAGCCACGCCGATCTCCGGGCCGGCCTGCATCAGGATGAAGCCATCGCTGACGCGCTGGGCCATGCTGCCGATGACGTTGACGATGCTCACCAATCGCGCACCCTTGCCACGCGCCTCCTCCATCGCCGCCAGCGTGTCCACCGTCTCCCCGGATTGGGTGATGGCCAGCACCAGCGTATCCTCGTCGATGATGGGATCGCGATAGCGGAACTCGCTGCCGTAGTCCACCTCCACCGGCACGCGCGCCAGCGACTCGATCATAAACTTGCCCACCAGGCCGGAATAAGCCGAGGTGCCACACGCGACCGTCACGACCTTTCTGATCCCTCGCGCCGCTTCGACCGGCAAATTCAGATCATCGAGCGTCACCGCACCTGTTTCGAAGTCGATGCGCCCGCGCAAGGTGTCCGTTATGGAGCCGGCCTGCTCGTGAATCTCCTTCTGCATAAAATGCCGGAAGGGGCCTTTGGCGGCGCTGATGGGGTCCCACGGAATCTCGGTGACGGTTTTTTCCAGCGGCCGCCCGTCGAGATCAATAAATTGCGGACCATCGGGGGTGATGACGGCAATCTCCCTGTCTTCGAGGAAGATCATGCGCTGGGTGTATTCCAATATGGCCGGGATGTCACTGGCCAGAAATGTCTCGCCCTGGCCCAGACCCACCGTTACTCCCCCAGCATTGCCCAGCCGCACGGCGACCATGGTGTCGGGCTCCCGGCTGCTGAGCAACACGATGGCGTGCGCACCTTTGATCTGGGTGAAGGCCCGGCGTCCCGCCTCGGCCAGGCTGTGCCCCCCGGCCATGTATTTCTCCACCAAGTGGACGATGACCTCAGTGTCTGTCTCTGAGGAGAACTCATGTCCCTCTGACTGCAACTGACCGCGCAGGTCCAGGAAGTTCTCAACAATTCCATTCTGGATGAGAGCAATGTCCCCGCTGCAATCACGATGCGGATGAGCGTTACGCTGGCTGGGGACGCCGTGGGTCGCCCAGCGCGTGTGCCCGATGGCGATGTGACCTTTTATGGGCTGCTCGGCCATCAAGCGCTCCAGGTTGCTCAACTTGCCTTCGGCACGGCGAACGGTGATACACCCATCCTGGACAGTGGCAATGCCCGCCGAATCATACCCGCGATACTCCAGCCGCTTGAGGCCATCGAAAACAAGTGTAGTTGCCTCACGAGGGCCAATATAACCCACGATACCACACATGATCTCCCCCCTTTCTAGCTCTTTAGCGTTCTTTCTTTCTGATGTTGCACCCCCGCCATTCGAGGCCCCCTCCTGCTCTTCGAGGGACCCCCTCCTGCTCTTCGAGGGACCCCCTCCTGCTGTCCGAGGAGCCCCCTCGGACCTCAAATGCGATTCCGCATATCTCCACGTCGCATTGGCCGACGACTGAGGCGGTCAGCGCTTTCATCAGGGACAATCCCTATCGTGAAGTATATCAGATTTTCCACCACTTTTCAATAGTACACTGTCACACAGATCAGATTTTGATAGATTAATACTATCTCACTACATGTCATCCACTCGGCAAGCTCAGGACAGGTTTCGAGACCCCAGGTCGAGAAATCCCTTCCGGGCTACAATTACCTGTGCGGCTGTTGGCTAAAATTCAGATGGATTTTGGGGGTTACCCGCCACCTGGCTCATGAAAGTAAGGCTTCAGGGATTTCTCCCTTCGCTCGAAATGACATGCCAAGAAAAGCTCAAGAAAACTTTATGACCTTTGTGGTGAATTTCAGGCGACATTTGTCACCAACACTCGAAAACAGGGGGACCACTAGAGAGTAAGAAGTATGGTATACGAGGTATTATCGCCAGATGCAGCCGTCACGCGCGATCATCGTCACGGCACGGGAGTTGGCGTAGAAGTGGGAGTGCGTGTAGGTATAGGTGTAGGTGTAGGCGACTGGGACTGACCAACCTTTATCTCGACTTCAACCGTGTCGGGCAACACACTCTCCACCCGCAAGCCTTCAGGAACTACTACGGTCAACTCGACCTTGTGAACACCCGGATCCAGGTCAAAGAGGTCGGCGATAACTTTCACATCCCGGGCCGTCAATGACTGGAGCTTGGGCAGCGGGCCGGAGAGAATCACGTCCACCGCCGATGGACTGGCCGCGGCTGAGCGGGTCTCGAGCAGCCCCTGGAACGTCACCGGCCGTTGTACCGTCTTCCCGCCCTCGATGGCAGACACATCTACCGTCACCAGCACCCCGCCAGCGTTGTCAGTTCCCTGGGCTTCGGGTTGGACCACCGACACACCAGCCGGCAAATCGAGAGGAACTCGTTCGACGATATCGTCAGTCGCGTCGGTCACGTCCACGTCAGAGGTTTCGACGAAGCCAGGGAGTTTGTTGAGAGTGGACGGTCCTCCAACCACCGTCACGGTTGATGGGTTCACGACAATATTGCTGATCCAGTAGCCCGACGCTACCTCGCCGACAATCACCACGCTGACTGACACGTCTCGATAGCCAAACCTTTGATCGACTGGCACCACGACGTGGGCTTTGGACGGCGTAATTGTCAGGCCTTTAAGCACATTGCCCTCTGCGTCGCGCGCCGCCAGGTCAACTGAACGCTCGACCGTCTCCTTGGCCCCCCGCAGATATGCTTCGCCCCACACTTGTGCAACCTGGTTGACGACGGTCGCCGGTCCACTAACGGTGGCCGTAATCGGTTCCACAACCGGCGTACGTGCTATATAACCCAGCGGGGCAGTATCCACAAGCTCCAAGTCGATGGCAAACTGGCCCTCAACCAGAGGCTCTAGCCGGACGTTGACGCTGCCAGGCCGCGTTTCCAAGATGACGACAGAACGGTCCGAAACATCCACGTTCACGGGTACATCATGTAGACCAGGGGTCAGGTTCTCCAGATCAATCCAGGTCCGAAACTTGGCAGGCGACAGTTCTTCCCAACTTGATTGAGGCGCGCGCAGCCGCAGAGTCACCCTATCAGGCACATCTCCAAAAATGACAGTATCAGGTGGGAGATTTTCAACCTCCAGGGAAATGCTCTCTCCATAATCATCCTCGATCGGTGGGTTTTGTTCGCGTACAGCGACAAACCAGACCATAGTCGCCAGGATGACTGAAAGAGCCATTGTACTTAAACTTTGCAACACTCTGCGTAGCATAACTGACCCTTTATCGGCGCTTGGCTATTCCTCTGAGACGTTGCCACCATCCGGGCAGGGATGATTCGAACTCAGCGCGGTACAAGGCATTCAGGATTTTGCCCAATCGCTTCTCATCCAAGCGCCGAATTATGCGCCCGTTGTGAGTAATGGAGACGATGCCAGTTTCTTCAGAGACGACCACGGCGATGGCATCACTTGCTTCTGTCACGCCCAAAGCAGCCCGGTGACGAGTCCCCAACTGGCGTTCGCCTCCATCAGCGGTGCTCAGCGGCAGTACACAGCCAGCCGCCACAATACAATCCTGCCGAATGATGACCGCACCATCGTGAAGAGCTGTGTTTGGGAAAAAGAGAGTCAGGAGCAACGCCTCAGATATCTCAGCATCAAGACGCACGCCAGTTTCGATAATATCTTTCAGACCAGTCTCACGTTCCAACACAATGAGGGCTCCGTGACGGGCCAACGAAAGTTGGTTGCAAGCCCGGGCAACGGTTTGGATCACTTCGCGCACGATTGTCTCTTGGGAACGTACGTAAAGAAAACCGCCAGGGCTACGCCCCAGTCGTTCCAGGAGCCGGCGCAGCTCTGGTTGGAAGACAACCGGGATGGCTACCAGCAAAGCCGGCAACGAAGTACGAATCAACCAGCTAAATGCAGTCAATTGAAAAACACTGGTAATCACAACCGCGATGATTACGATGATCATAAGACCGCGCAAAAGCTGGACCGCCTGAGTACCCTGGATGATAGTCAGCAGCGCATAGAAGATTACCGACACGAGCAAGATGTCGATCACGCTCGTCCAATCGAGCCGTAACAGTATCGACGGAACGTCTGTCAAAGATGCGTCTCCAACTCAACAAATTGGCAAAACAACGGAGCCCGTGTCCCACGCCACAAGGTGCCCCGACGAAGGGTAGGCAAGACACGCCTCCATGCAGTTGTTAGGTCGCAAGCGTCAAACGTATCAGCACGTTGGGGGGTTTTCAGCGGTGAAGGGCACAAAACTGTTGCACCCCAATCTCAGTTCACGGTCTCAGGCAACGTTCCAGCAGGAGATGCTAAGTGCTTGCCCGGAAACAACTTCGTACTTTGGCAATCAGCTTATGCCTGATTGTCGATGAATAGGCGATATAACGAACGGACAAGTACTGAGTCTGCAAACTAACCGTTTTGCTGATTTGGGTGCATTCAATTTCGGTTGTAGGGGCATCCCTTGGGGGTGTGCCCAAGGCAGGCACAAGACCTGCCCCTGGCAACCCATTTTGAATACACCTTGCTGATTTATTAGCTACAGGCCGCCACCCCTTATTTGCGAATAAAGGCGGCTATACCCCTCTACGTCATCGGGTCCCAGGCTTATAATGGTCTGAATGGTCCGCGCGGCCTCTTCACGGAGCCCTGCCTCTAGCTGCATTTCGCCCAAGGCATCATACTCAGCGATGGCTTCCCTGGTCATCCCCTGCCGCGCAAGAGCAGCGGCCAACCTGGAGCGCAACCCCATCTCCTCGGGTCGCGTCTGCACTGCCTCTTGCAGCACAGTCAGAATATTTTGCGTTTTGTCAGCAGTCTGGTAGACGCTCAGCAACGAATCGAGTGCCTGCAACGCCTTTTCATTCTCACCTTGTTTGAAATAGAGATCCACCAACGCCAATTGCGCCCGTTCATCATCTGAGGACAAAGCCACAATAGACTCATAGGCCGCGGTCGCTTGCGCCCAGTCAACGCGTTGGTTATAGATATCACCCATTCGATGCAAGATGTTCACTTTCCAGCCGGTTTCGTCACCGGAACTGGAGGCCAGTTGTAAGGCTTCGTCATACTTCTCCAGCGCATGGTCCACCCGGGCCAACTGGTAATGGACGTCGGCGAGAGCCAGGTACTGCTCAAGAGCTGGCTCTACCTCGCCTCGCATTGTTAGCAACTCAATCAACTTGGCCCGAACCTTCACATCCATTGGGGCCAGGCGGAGCACTCTCTGATAGATGTCGATCGCTTGGTGAGCATCACCACGAATCTGGTAAACGTCGGAGACGACCAAATACTTGTTAATGGCTTCTTGAGTATGTTCCTGCTTCAGGAAAATGTCAGCCAGCCGAACGTGAAGAGGTAAATAGGTTGGCGCTTTTTGAATAGCTCGGAAACACTCCTCACCGGCCGTCATCAGCATATTGCGTCGTATGTACTCTCCCGTCAGTGCCATCGCCGAAACAACGATCTCAGTTTCAGGTGCCTCCAGATACTCGGCGAGCGTCATCAGGCCACGACTTTCCGACAGACTGTCCATACGCCGACGAGCCTCCTGCACCTTGTGCTCCCAATACGGTGCCGAGAAGAACTCTAAAAGAGTTATAGTGAAGGTATTCGCTTTTTCAGTGTCACCTTTGGCAATATAACGGTCGCTTATCTGTTGGTAGGTGCTAGTGAGGCTCTCCACCTGGTTGGGCTGGACAGTTTTCATATCAATCGCCTTCACGAACTCGAGCAGATGCTCCAACGATCGATCGATATTCCCGGCTGCACGATGTGTGAGACCCAGCGCGTAGTGAGAACCCAGCGTATATGCTTCGTCGCGCATCGAGCGGCGAAATGCCTCCACCGCTTCGTCGTATCGCAAGCGCTCAAAATAGAGCATTCCCAGATTGAAGAAGACGGCTGTACGGGTCAGGCCACTTTTGAGGAGTTTGCCATAATTCTCGATGGCTTCGTCCAGTGCGCCACGAGTTTGCTGATCGATGGCCTGGCCAACGACAGCCACTATCGCCAGGTCTGGACTGCCATCTGCGCCAGCTTCAAAAAGCATAGCGGCCAGTTCTTGTAACGCACGTCGCTGTGCCTGCTCCATTGGGCTGTGGCCGTCTATCTCATCCGCTTCGCGTGTCAGGCTCTCGAAGCTGAAAATATCTCCGTCCGTCGACTCTGCACGTTCCGGTTCAGACTCCAGCTCGTCCCAGAAATCGAGATCAACTGCCTCCGGCTCGAGTGTACTTTGGAGCGACTCGAACATAGCTTGCGCTTCGCTGCCATCAGGATCCAGACGTAGCGCTTGTTGACAATGCTCCATAGCCAGGTCTACATCACCTTGACGCTGGGCGATGGACGCCAAATTAACATATTCGGCCGCCGCTTGCCCCGACCTGTCAAGTTGCTCTAAGACTTGGGCGAGTTGGAGATGGGCTTCGGCCTGGTCGGGGACTAAACGTGAAGCCCGGGACCAGGCATCAGCAGCTTCTTCGAGTTTACCTTGTTGGGCAAAAGCATGCCCAGTCTTGGTTTGCGTAACGGCCGCTTCCTCAAGTCGGCCCAGACGCTCCTGCACATCAGCCAGCTTGGCTAGCGCACCCGTATCCTCCGGGGCAAGTTGCACAGCCCGCTCAAAGACTTTGAGTGCGACCTGCGGTTGCCCCATTTCCAGAAATGCGCCACCCAGCCCCAAGGTTGCAGCCAGATCCCTGGGCGACTCCATGAGGGCCTGCTTGTAAGCCTCGATGGCTGCCTCCCAATTCTGATTCCAACTGTGATCGTAAGCAGCGCGCATAGCTTGCTCATAATTTTCGCGGTTGCCAGCCATCTAGAACTCTCCCTGAAATGTCAGATGAAGTCCGGATTCAAGTATACCACAACTATGTCAAATTAAAAAGCGACCAGAAGGGAAAATTCCCGAAAAAAGAAACCGCCTGTGTGGGCGGCACAGGCGGTTGGGGGGTCCCAAGGCTTCCGGTTGAAAGGTTGAAGTCGCGATGTGCCTTGGGTTTTCTAGAGCCACGGTCGTTGT
Organism: Anaerolineae bacterium; assembly: GCA_034412795.1. Taxonomy (GTDB): domain Bacteria; phylum Chloroflexota; class Anaerolineae; order 4572-78; family NAK82; genus JAUVPY01. The sequence goes on along the minus strand of DAOUMD010000047.1, from coordinate 130,859 downwards.
TTAAGGAAGGGGGTCACTGGGTTTGGGCTCTTCTTTTTGGGCTCACTTGGGAGGAGAGTTTATATTTGTTATCCCCTGCATAAAGGCCATACGAACCGTGACGCTAAATATTCTATCATAGAATCAAGAACGTATGCGTAAACCTAGCGCAAATGTATCGTAAATTTAGCGTAAAGATCACTACTCAGGCCGGATGCCTCTTGCGAAGATTTTGTGAGAATTTTCAGGATTGGAGTGCCTTTGTCTAATCAAAATCTGCCCCCTTGACAGAGTTATATGTAACTTTCGCAAGGATGACTGAGTAGTTATGCGTAAAGAACCATCTTACGCTACGGAAGCGAAAATACGCAATCTGTCAAGGCAATGCCAGGAAAACAATAGCCCAAAGCACAAACTCGCATCAGTCCAGGTGAACCCAGTATGCGAACGGCTTCGGGCGTTGGGCAATGCTAGGAAAACAATAGCCCAAAGCACAAACTCACATCAGTCCAAATGAACCCAGTATGTGAACGGCTTCGGGCGTTGGGCAATGCCAGGAATTCAGGCATTGCTTGGGCTTTTCCAGGCATCACCTGTCTGGCTTTGTTTCAACAAGTCTTGGCGGGGCGTTTGCGCGATTTAATTCTTGGAAAAGCCTATGCAACGAGAGGTTGAACACTGAAAATGCTCAAGGTTTTGGTGTCGCACAGGTAGTTTGCCGCCAGTTGTGGAACTCGAACGATGAGGTCTTCGGGTTTAGGATGGGCGGGCACATAGCCATCCAGTTCAAGATCAGCCAGGAAGCTGACGTCTGAGATAGAGCCATACGAGATGCCAAGAATGCTGAGATTGGGGAATTGAAGGCGAATTGCTGGCAATAGGCCTCGCAAGAAGCTCGTCAGCCCATTCAAGTCTACAAGAAGAAGGTCCCATTCCTGATTAGGACGACAAAGCTCATCGATTATCCGGGTACTGGTTTCTACCTGTACGCCTTCGTCGGATAGCGTGTGAGCCACCTTTTGGAGGGCCAGATTGTCCCCGCCACAGACCAATACTCGAAGAGGTTTCATGTGCACACCTCGCATTTCTCCTCATAAGTTAAAGAACAACCACATGACTAACTTTACCAGGCTCAAGTTTGAATCCAGTTTGAGCATTCTTTGAATCGGCTTTGAGATTTCTAAGAAAGTGGTTAAAACCAAAACAAAAAGGTTAAGGCTCATGTTCAGAACAAGTGACAGTATGGTGAGATACGATGAATAGACTTTCCCAAATTTGCTTCTGCTTTCGTACGTTCGCACTTGTTCTGAACATGAGCTAAGGTTAAGTGCTCAATCAAAAGAGAGCCATCCCTTGTCGGGGATGGCTCTCGGCGAGGACCAAAAGAAGAATTCAACCGGTCTTGCTCACAGCTCTTATTCTGCCTCTTCTCGCTCTCGCTCGGCCTGGGTGATGATCTCCGTCTGAAGGTGAGAAGGCACCTGCTCATAGCGAGAGAAAGTCATAGTATAAATGCCACGGCCTTGGGTAAAGGAGCGCAGATCGGTGGCATATCGCTGGATATCAGCCAGTGGCGCTTCGGCATGGACAACCGCATTGCCTCGCTCCTGATCGGTACCCTGGACGCGACCCCGGCGTGTGGTCAGATCGCTCATCACATCGCCCATAAATTCCTCAGGCACGGTAATGGTCATATCCATAATTGGCTCTAGCAGCACCGGGTTGCCGTCCTTAAAGGCCAGCTTAAATACCTCGCGACCTGCAATCTGAAAAGCAATATCCTTGGAGTCGACCGGGTGCTCTTTACCATCGAAGACCACAGACATCACGTCCACAACGGGGTATCCAGCCAAAGGCCCGTTATCTATCACCTGCCTGATTCCCTTTTGGATGGAAGGCTGGAAAGAGGAAGAGATAGCCCCTCCAAAGACCTCCCAATCAAATTCATAGCCGGCATCGCGGGCCAAGGGTTCCACTCTCATGTGAACCTCGGCGAACTGACCGGCACCGCCGGTCTGCTTCTTGTGCCGGTACGAAGCACTGCCGACTTTAGTAACCGTTTCCTTATATGGGACCTTGGGCACTGATGTATCCAGACCCAAGCCAAATTTCTGGTCAAGGCGTCGGACGGCCGTGTCAATATGCGCATCACCCATGCCCTCAAGGATGACCTGTCGGGTGCTTTCTTCGTTGCGCCAGCGCAGAGTGGGATCCTCCTCAACGATTCGGGTCAGACTGGGTCCCATCTTAGCTGAGTCGGCCTTAGTCTTGGGTGCCACAGCTACGGCAAAGAGTGGCGTTGGAAACTCGATACCGGGCAGGACCAGCGGATGCCCTTTGTCGCACAGGGTATCAGTGGTGAGTGTTTCGCCTAGCTTGGCCACCACACCGATATCGCCCGCGCGGACCTCGTTTACCGAAAGCTGCTCCTTTCCGCGCAATATGAATCCCTGACCTAATCTCTCTTCTGATTGAGCGCGGCTGTTATAAGCATGCGTGTTTGATTTCAACGTGCCGGAATAGACACGGAAATAGGTTAGCTTTCCTACAAACGGGTCAGCAGCCGTCTTAAAGACAAAAGCTGCAAGCGGGCCAGAGGCATCAAAGGTGAGGGGTTCTTCTTCGGATGTGGCCGGGTTGGTAGCCGTCACTTCACCGGATGGACCTGGCAAATTGCGCACTATCGTACGCAGCAAAGGACGCACACCGATATTATGCGATGCCGAGCCGCACAGCACCGGGATCACGGTGCCGGCAGCAATGCCGGCCGCCAATCCCCTGGCAATCTCAGCGTCGGTCAACTCTTCGCCATCCAGGTATTTTACGATCAGTTCGTCGTCGCCTTCGGCGGCGGCCTCAATAAGCGCCAATTGGGCCTCTTCGGCAACCTCCGCCAGATCATCCGGCACGTCGCTCGCCTCGGCCCCGTCGCCAAGATAGGCCTTCATCTCAATCAAGTCCACCACACCCTTGAAGTCGGACTGCTCGCCAATAGGAAGCTGGATAGGAACAAAGAGACCTTCAAACTTCTCGCGCAGCATTTCGAGCGTGCCCTGGAAGTTGGCATTGTCTCGATCCATTTTGTTAATAATGACAAGACGCGGCAGATTCTGATTGTCGGCATGCTGCCAGGCCAATTCGGTCCCAACCTCTACGCCCGATACGGCATCTACCAACACGACGCCAGCATCGGCCACGCGGATAGCGCTTATGACTTCTCCCACAAAGTCCAGGTAGCCAGGTGTGTCAAGCACGTTAATCTTATGCTGATCCCATTCACACGGAATCAAGGTCAGATTCAGAGAGATGCGGCGCCGCATCTCCTCCTCATCGAAATCCGAGACTGTAGTCCCCTCCTCCACCTTCCCCATACGGTTTATGGCACCTGTATTGAACAGCATCGCTTCGGCCAGCGAAGTTTTGCCCGAGCTGCCGTGACCCAAGAACACCACATTGCGCAATTTGTCAGTAGAGTAGACTGTGGTCATCCATTCCTCCTTAGTCAAACACAAGACGTTACAATACAACGCACACATCCTCTCCGATGTGTGACAGCTTATTGTAGTTGATTCGGGGGGGATTGTCAAAAGATTATCAGCCCTCAGCTCCTCGTCTGTGAGGGGACATATTTGAGCTTTACAGACCAACTAGGCAATTTGGCGGATAGAGACAGGGTCGCGAATACGTTATCTGCCGACCCCTCTGTAGCCAATAGCACGATGTCAAAAGTGGCCTGAGACGATATAATAGATTACGTAAGGTAGAGGTAGAAAGGGTATTCTGCTATGAAGAAAATACGAGCGTTGAATCTGGTAGTGAGAATTGGACTGTTTGGCCTGATCCTTAGCTTGGGCACGATGGCTGCGCTGGTAACGGGCGAGACGCCAGGACTGGCACTCGCCGATCTGTCGAATGCGTCGGTTCAAGCTATGACCACATCCACCAGCAGCAACGTTGTATACGCCGGGCTTGTTGGTGGTCCGCAACCGACTGGCATCTTTCGCAGCGAAGACAACGGTCGTACCTGGCAGATGATCAGCTCCGGACCAGGGGTGGCAGTCAACGCGTTGGCCGTGCACCCTGCCAATGACTTAGTCCTTTACGCAGGCACGTCTGGCGGCCCGGCCACTACGACCCACAGCCTGTGGCACAGCACAAACGGCGGCCAGACCTGGCACAGCTTCACCCTGGGCCTGCCCACAGACTCTTATGGGATGATCCCCACAGTCACTGCGCTGGCTGTCGATCCCGATCAGCCGGAGGTGCTTTACGTGGGGACCGACGGGCAAGGGGTGTACCGCTTCGATGAAGGACGCAATAGCTACGCCTTGATCGGCGGCGTCTCGCTGTACAATGCCCACGTCAACGGCCTGCTAACAAGCCCTGACGGTCAGATTTACGCGTTGAACAGCGACGGCATCTTCGTCACTAACGGCTATGATTGGCAGAAACTTGAAACGCTGCCTGAACTGGCGGTCAGCCTGGCGGTGGCTCCCAACGATCCACAGACACTCTATGCAGGCGGTGCCTCGACCGGTGCCTTCCGCGCGACGGACGGCGGCCAGAGCTGGGAGCCCATAAGCAGCGGGTTGGAAACGATCCCCGGCACTGCATTGCGTGTCACGGCACTGACGGTGGACGAGGGTAACCCGAACCACGTGGTCGCAGCTACCGCGTATGGTTTAGGCAGTCAACTTGCCCGAGGAGGCATCTACGAAAGCACCAATGCCGGGCTCGATTGGACCAAGCTGGCCGAGGCCGATGGCGTCGTCGAACATCTCAGTATCAGCCGAGGTGTCGTCTATGCCGCCACGACCAACGGGCTGGCCCGCTACGGCGAGCCGAGCACGGCTTCATCGGTCGTTTCATTGCCTGACCTGCGCCCGCTGGCTAATCCCACTGGTGTGCAGGTGCTGATACTGATCCTGACGATTGCTCTGGCCGGGCTGGCCTTGATCGGCCGCAGAGAATGGGTGCCCGGAAGTAGCCAGGCCACCGCGTAGCAGCCGGGTCTATCAATAACCGGGGGCGCACCGGGAGCCAGGGAGCAAAGAGGGGTGACAAAATGAGAGTTCTGAGATTCGTCGGTCTGGGGATTATCATATGGGGATTGGGCTTGTTATGGCCTCAAGTCAATCAGTTGTTCACGCCCCCCATAGCATCTGGTATCGTATTGGGACTGGGAGCGGTAGCGTTTGCCTACGTTGCAATTCGACGTCTGGACTACGGTCAAAGTGACAATGGAACCAGCCAAGATCATCCTTCTCGCCCTGTGCCAGTAACCGCGACACGTTAAGCATCATACCCATAACAACAGGGTCGGGTTGTCTATAACCCGACCCTGTTTCGTTTTTATCTTCTCAACAATTCAGGGCAGGGGCAGACCCGGGTGTCTGCCCAGACCCAAGTGTCTGGCCCAAGGGCGAACACCCAAGTTCGCCCTTACTTTTTGAGAAGATACACGGCCTCAAACTCATTACACACCCAGAATCACCTGCGCGAACGAGAAGTAGATCAGGAGACCGGTAGCATCGAGAATTGTGGTCATAACCGGCCCCGAAACGAGAGCCGGATCAATCCGTAAGCGGGCAGCCAGTATGGGCAGCAGCGCCCCCAGACCGTTGGCCCACAGAATGATACCCAAGATAGAAGCCGCAATCGTCAAGGCCAACGCCGGGTCCGGCTCCCAAGTGATGGCTCTCAAATAGGCCACCGCCGCCATCCCCAAGCCCAAGGCCAGCCCGATGCGCACCTCGTGCCACCACACTTGCAAAGCATCGCGCGTGTCGACGTCGCCGATGGCCAGGGCACGGATGACCGTGGCTATAGTTTGTGACCCAGCGTTACCCCCGGTGCCGATCATGAGCGGGATAAAGGCCGCCAGGACCACCAAGACCTGGAGTTCATCTTCAAACGCCCGCATCACCATCATCGAAAAGGTGCCCGCCAGGAAGAGACCTGCCAGCCAACCGATTCGCTTGCGGGTCACGACGAAAATGCTGGTATCCAGATAAGACCGCTCCAGGGGTTGCGCACCACCGAAGCGCTGGATGTCTTCAGTTGCCTCGTCTTCCAACACATCCATCACATCGTCAACCGTGATCACACCCAGTAAAATGCCATCAGCGTCGACCACCGGCAGTGCCAGTAGATCATAACGCGTCATCAGCCGGGCACACTCTTCCTGATCGGTCCCGGACGGAACCGAAATGACTTCAGGCTCCATAATCTCAGCGATTGGAGTCTCCGGGTCAGCGACAACCAGGTGGCGCAGACTGACCACACCGCATAATCGGCCGTGCTGATCTATGACAAAAAGATAATAGATTGTTTCCGCATCTGGCCTCCAGACACGAATAGCCTCGATCGCCTCACGCGCCGTCATGCGACGGCGCAAAGCCAGAAACTCGGAGGTCATCAGGCCACCGGCGCTGTCGTCGGGATGCAACAGCAAAGGACGAACCTCGTCAGGATCTTCTAATCCAGCCAGCACTGCCTGTGCTTGTTCGGGACTGATATCACCCAACAGGTCGGCAGCTTCGTCAGGTTCCATCTGGTCCACAATGCGGATAATCGTCTCAGTGGGCAAGGCAGCTACCAATTCGGCGACCTCTTCATCATCCAGTTCCTCCAAGATGTCGGCCGAGTCGGCTGGATTTAACTCAGGTAAAAGCGCAACTTGATCTTTATCGTCTAACTCGTTGAAAAGATCAGCCTGGTCGGGAGGGCGCAGAGACTCAATAATGTCTGCCGCACCGATCAGGTCATCACGTTCCAAAACAGTACGGAGTTGTGACAGGACGTCATCAATGATAGGGGGTTCCATTGGAGCACCTCCGGGCGTAATGCTCCCCCGGAGGCAGGTCATATGGGGGAAGAACTGCTTTCCGGGGGGCTAGGTCATTTGGTTGGCGGGTAGCAAGCGGGACATACGTCCCATACTACACGATGCAGGTCCGTCTTCCACTTTAATCACCATTTTGATATCGTAAACGAGAGACATGGTAAGCCAATTACGCAGAAATGTCAATAACCTTTTCTGCATCTACATTTTGACATTATGCGCACATCAGACTAGAGTCCTCGTTACCCTACACCTATATTATTTCTCGCATCCCGACGCCTCAGGTAACCGCGATTTCCCAATCGCGCCATCATAGCAAGCTTATCGCAATACGAGGTATCCTTAATGCGCCAGACACCGGCTTCTTCACCAACGCGTTTCCCCTCGCTGACGTCAATCTTCGGGTGGGCGCTGATCATTTTCCTATTGGGGGCATGCACATCACCTGCCCGGACACACACCGCTGAACCCTTGCTCGTCTCGGCCGCCTCGAACCTGATCCTGGCCTTCGAGGAAATGGGCGCACGCTACGAAGAAGAGACGGGCACGCCGGTGATCTTTAACTTCGCCGCCAGTGGCCAACTGGCTCAGCAGATTGAGCAAGGCGCTCCGGTAGATCTGTTCGTCTCGGCCAATACGGCATACGTGGAAGACCTGGCGGCCAAGGGCCGGGTGCTGCCTGATTCGGTGCAGACTTACGCCCGGGGCAGGCTCACCCTTTGGACACGTGCCGACGCATCCCTCACCGTCGAGACCGTGGAAGATCTGATCAAGCCGGAAGTCGAGCGAGTAGCCATCGCCAATCCGGAGCATGCCCCCTATGGCGTGGCTGCCCGCCAAGCTCTTCAGACGGCCGGCATATGGGAGGTGATCCAACCCAAGCTGGTGATGGGCGAAAATGTGCGCCAGGCTCTTCAGTACGCCGAAACGGGCAACGTGGACGTAGCGTTGGTTCCTCTGTCGCTCAGTAGTATCACGTCGGAGGGGAAATGGGCTCTCGTCCCTGAAAACCTGCACGCACCAATTAACCAGGCACTGGGGGTGGTGGCTGATAGTCCGCGCCAGGACCAGGCCCGGAACTTTGCAGCGTTTATCACCAGTGCGCAAGGCCAGGCCATCTTGGGGGAATACGGATTTGCGCCATCCAAGGAGGTGAGCTCACCTTGATTTGGGACGCATTATTGCTCTCGTTGCGAGTAGCCTCACTGGCTACGGTGCTGGTTACGGCGGCCGGCCTGCTGATTGCTCTGTGGCTGGCACGCTCGGACTTTCGGGGCAAGAGCCTGATGGAGACGCTGATCAGCCTGCCGATGGTTCTGCCACCCAGCGTGGTCGGCTACTACCTGCTCCGCCTCCTGGGCCGCAGCGGCCCGCTTAACATCTTTGGCATTCAGATTGTTTTCACCTGGCTGGCGGCGGTTATTGCGTCGGCAGTAGTGGCTCTGCCGTTGATGTTCCATTCCAGCCGGGCGGCCATTGCCGCCGTGGACCCCACCCTGGAGAAGGCAGCCGGCTCGCTGGGCTCGCCGCCCTGGAAAGTGATTTGGGACGTGACACTGCCACTGGCGCGTCGGGGTATCCTGGCCGGGGTCGTGCTGGCCTTCGCACGCGGCCTGGGGGAATTCGGAGCCACGCTGATGGTGGCCGGCAACATCCCGGGGCGCACCCAGACGTTGCCTCTGGCCATCTACGACCTGGTGCAGGCCAATCGTATTCCCGAGGCCAACGCCGCAGTGTTGCTGATGACGGCGGTCGCCTTTGGCTCACTCCTTGCCGTCAACCGCTTAGAACGCCGGACCAGGGACCGAGAAAAGCGTTATGCTTGAAGTTGACATCGAGAAACAACTAGAGGATTTCACGCTGCACGTCGCCTTCCAGGTAGATCGAGAGGTATTGGTGCTCTTCGGCCCATCGGGAGCGGGTAAGAGTATGACGTTCAGTTGCATCACCGGACTGGCACGCCCTGACAGAGGTCTTATCCGTCTAGATGGGCGTGTCCTTTTTGAGGACGACGGACGTCACCGGCGGGAAGTGCCGCTCCACAAGCGACATATCGGCTACGTCTTTCAGAATTACGCCCTCTTCCCGCACATGACAGTGGCTCAAAATCTTAGTTACGGCATACGTAACCGGCGCGACGCGCCAGCGCGGGCGCAGACGATGCTGGCCCGGCTTCACCTGGATGGGATGGCCGATCGCTACCCACACCAGATCTCGGGCGGCCAGCAACAGCGGGTGGCCCTGGGTCGGGCGCTGATGATTGAGCCGGCTCTGCTGCTGCTCGACGAGCCCTTCGCCGCTTTAGACGGCGCAGTGCGCGAGTCGCTGCAAGCAGACGTAGCTGACTTGCAACGCGAATTGGACTTATCGGTCGTTTATATCACGCACAACCTGATGGATGCCTTCGCCTTGGGGGACCGGCTGGCGGTAATCCAGGCTGGCCGCTTACAACAAGTGGGCCCTATACAAGAAGTCTTTCAGCACCCCAACAGCCGCACCGTGGCCGAGATCACCGGCGTGCGCAACCTGCTGGAAGCGAAGGTGAGTTCGTCCACTGCCGAGGGACTTGTCATCGATTGGGGTGGTCACACCATTTTGGCCCCGCCGGCTCCGCGCATGCCTGGAGAAAACATTACTTTTTACGTCCGCCCCGAAGATGTGAAGCTGCTCTATCCCAACCGGCCCTTGGCTCCGGCCGTGCAACACAATCGATTCACAGGACAGGTGTTGCGCGTTACGCCGGCCGGGACATGGGTGACTGTCCGCCTGGGGTTGGCGACCTCGTCATCGTCTGATGTCGAGGTCGCCCTGGAATCACATTTGCCGATGCGGGCTTATCGTGCACTGGAGCTCGAAGTTGGGGCCACAGTAACCTTCTCTCTGTGCCGCGGCGGCATTACGCTCCTGCCCAGCGAGCGAGGGGGAAAGGCATGGTGAAGATTTCCTATTGTCCATAAGCCATATCGTGTGTTAGACTTGAAAGGCATTCGAGATTGATAGACAGGAGGTGATGAGATGTTCGGAAAATGGACGCGACGAGTGTTGCTAGTTCCGGTTTTCGGAGTGTTGGTGCTAGTCATGTCAGTAGGGCCAGGCCAAGTCCGTGCGGATACCCCGGTGGATGTGGCGAGCCAAGACCAAGAAGGAACGACAGCCCCGCAAAGCGACGGACCTATCGAAATCCAGGCAGCACCATCGGCTACCATCGTAGCCCCATCGTCCGCCATCGGCGATTTCGGCGCTAATCGGGGCAACGTGTGGGATATGGACAGCACCGACGACATCGTGTGGACTCAGTCGGATGGGGAGGGACGGACTATCCAATTGAGCCAGCTGTCTCCAGGCATTATTCGCGGCAGAGCACCAGAAGGAGACGATCTGGCCATCGCCTTGTATACCAGCTCGAGCACGAACCTGCCCTCCAGCCAGTATCATCACCTGACTTACAGGTTAAAGATAGCCGCTGAGGGAGACTGCGTGACTAACGGACGGGTTATCTACACCAAGGCCTGGCCCAACTGGCTTGGATCTCAAGTCTTCACTCACGCGATCCGGCCTCATCGGTACCCGATGAGTTGCCCCTTCGGTGAATACTGTGTCTACTACATGGACCTGAGCAGCAACGACAACGACATCATTGGCCCCGATGCGGCTACCTGGTTTACTGACCCACCACCCTGGCCTTCTGATGGGGTCAAGGCATTTGGAATGTGGGCCCACGAGCGGTGGTTTAATTGTGGTGGTGGGCCTGATTACTTTGATGTAGATTATGTTTACCTCACCGGGGACATCGTAGCACGGGAGAAGGACGGCTATGTATATACCGTGAAGTGGAACGTGTCCGACGCTGATGGAGGAACGATCACCTCGACACTCCACTATAAAGAAGTTCCAGAACTCTTAAAGCCTTCCGAATCACCCACCTGTGACAGCAGCAATTTCACGACCGACTGGACTTACATCAGCCAAAAGACAACAGACCTTTCCCAGGGCCCTTCCTATCCCAACAAGAATTACTTGCCCATCATCTTCGGAGTAGGTTCCGGTCAAACGGATAGCTACAACGAGACTTACGACTGGGATCTCTCGGATTCCAGTTTCGAAGACGGCCTGAGCTATTACATATGCATAAGAGTTGACGACGGCACGTCGCAAAGGTATGCGGTCAGCAGCGCGCCGGTGATCCGAGTACCGCACAGCCCGGATTATAGTGACGAATAGAAAGTTATTTCTGGACGCTTCCTAAGAAATGCGAAATCGCCCTAGCTCAGTGGCAGGGCGATTTTCTCATGCGAGAGAGTCAGTGTGACGCCAGGCTAATTGCCATTATTTGGATGGCCCTCGTAGATCCAGCAAGCCACCTTTTGCACGCCCACCTGGAAGAAGGGAGGATACTGCTCTTCGCAGATAGCGCCCACCTTGGCAAAGCAGCGAGGATGGAAGGGACAACCCGAGGGCGGGTCAATCGGGCTGGGGACACCGCCGGGCAAGATGACCCGCTCCTTCCGAACTTCCTTGCGAACGCGGGGGATAGCAGCCAGCAACGCCTGGGTGTAGGGATGGCGAGGCGACTCGAACAGGTCATCGGTCGCCCCCTGCTCGACGATGTGACCCAGGTACATCACCGCCACCCGGTCGCTGATGTAATAGATGACACTCAGATCGTGCGCGATGAACAGATAGGTGAGATGGTATTCCTCCTGGAGTTCTTCCAGAAGATTGATTACCTGAGCCTGGATGGAGACATCCAGAGATGAGACCGGCTCATCGGCTACAATGAAGAGAGGGCGCATGGCCAATGCCCGGGCGATACTGATGCGTTGACGTTGTCCCCCGGAGAACTGGTGGGGGTAAGAATCGATGTGACGCTCATTCAATCCCACCCGCCGCAGCAATTGGGCCGTCTCTGCTTCCCGCTCGATGGGGTCGGTGACGCCTCGCTGCCGCAAGGGAGTGCCGATAATATCGCGCACTGTCTTGCGGGGATTTAGAGAGGAGTAAGGATTCTGGAATATGATTTGCGCCAATCGATAATACTTCACCCGCTGGAGAGTATCCTTGCCGTTGGCATAGAAGGCCACCGTATCACCGTCCAAGGGCCGCCCCTGGAAGCTTATTTCACCCTCGGTGGGCTCGTACAGGCGAGTCAGGACCCGTCCCAGCGTGGTCTTGCCACAGCCACTCTCGCCTACCAGCCCCACCGTCTCGCCGGGCCATATCTGCAGGTCTACCCCATCAACGGCAAGCACAACCTGCTCTCGAACACGAGCCAGATTGCGTGCCAGGAAGCTAGGCCGGATGTAGAAATGCTTTCGGATATTACGGGCTTCAATAAGCGGCGCGCTAGCGTTATCCGTATGCGAGTTTGCCATTCATCTCCTCACAATGACGTGAGGCGTGAAACGTGAAGCGTAAAACGTAATTGGGCCATCTCGGAAACCGGGGCTTACGTTTTACGTCTTTACGTTTTACGCTTCACGTTTCACGTGTCACTCTGTCACCCCATCCCCAACCTTGTTCGCGCTGATAGTCAACGTGCACCAGGCAACGGCTTATATAGCCCACCGACGTCTCGACCAGCGGGATGGGACCTGTGTCACACACAGCCTGGTGCTGCGTACAACGCGGCGCGAAGGCACAGCCGGGAGGCAGGTCCACAAGGTCAGGCACATTGCCCGGAATGGGCTCAACGCGTTGATCTCGCTCCGAGATACGCGGCCGGCAGTTGAGCAAGCCCTGTGTATAGGGATGTTGCGGATGTGTAACCACATCCTCGACCGGTCCCTGCTCCACGATACGACCCGCATACATCACCGCGATGGTATCGCAGAATTCGGCGGCCAAACCCAGGTCGTGGGTGACCAGGATGATCGACGTGCCGTGATCCCTATTGATACGCCGCATCAGATCCAATATCTGGGCCTGAATGGTGACATCCAAAGCAGTCGTGGGCTCATCGGCCAGGAGCAATGCTGGCTCACACACCAGGGCAATGGCAATCAGCGCGCGCTGCTGCATGCCGCCGGAAAACTGGTGAGGATAGGCAGTGTAACGATCCATAGGCGAGGGGATGCCTACTTCCGTCATCACCTGCACGACCCGTTCCTTTTCCCGGGCACGCTGGGAAAACCTCAGTCGCCCGTCACTCATAACGCGGTGCAATTGCAAAGACTCGCGGATTTGCTCCCCCACCGGATAAGCCGGGTTGAGGGTTGACAGCGGGTCCTGGAAGATCATCGAGATCTCCTTGCCGCGTATATTGCGCATGGCATTCGATGCCAGGTCCCGCAGGCCTTTGCCCCGGAACAGGATTTCACCCTGGGCAATACGCCCTGGTTGCCGGATCAAGCGCATAATGGAGAGCAACACAGTGCTTTTCCCACAGCCTGATTCACCCACGATACCCAAAATTTGTCCCCGTTCTATCGTGAAACTGACATCATCCACAGCCCGCACCAGCCCGCGCTTGGTGGGGTAGATCGTAGTCAGGTTACGGAGCTCCAGCAAAAGTTTTTGTTCCATTTCTACTCGACTTTCAAGCGGGGATCAAGAATGTCACGCAAACCTTCCCCAAACACGTTGATTGACAACACCAGGATCAGGATTGCGATGCCGGGAATGGTAGCAACCCACCAGGCAACCAGCAAGTAGTCACGACCAGCGGCCACCATCGAGCCCCAGGCTGGAACTTTTGGGGGGATACCCAGACCCAGGAAGCTAAGGCTAGCCTCCAAAATAATCATATACCCCATTCGCAAAGTAGCCAGGACAAAAACTGATTGGATGATGTTGGGCAGGATCTCCCGTCCAATGACTGAGTTATGGCCCAGGCCAGCCACTCGCGCCGCCTCTACATATTCCTGGGTCTTCTCAGACATTATCTCCCCACGCACCAACCGGAAAAACTCCACCCATCCTTTAAAGGTCAGGGCCAGGACCAGGTTGATGAATCCCGATCCCAGAAAAGCCATAACGCCAATGGCGAAGATAAGATAAGGGAAGGCCATCAGCAGGTCAGCAAATCGAGACACCAAATCATCAAGTCGCCCACGATAATAGCCGGTGATCGCTCCCAGAAACGTACCAACAGTGGCGGAGATGCCTACAGCCAAGATCCCCACCGTCAGAGAAACTCGGGCACCGTAGATAATGCGTGTCAAGATGTCTCGCCCCTGGGCATCGGTGCCCAGCGGATGCTCCCAGCTCCCTTCGGGATGCCAGGCGGGCGGCTCCAGACGATCCCGTAGATTCCCCCGGGTGGGATCATAGGTGGTGATGAGAGGAGCAAAGATCGCCGCCAGCACATACAGCACAATCACGATACCCCCCAGTAGAGCCAGAGGGTGTTCACGAAGCTCGGCCAGGAACTCGGCCGTATTGCGGCGCCAAATCTTCAGACGAACGCGCCACAGATAGGTTTGCCGTGCGATTGGCGACTCAAATTGGTGACTGACTTCCACAGGATGTATTCCTCCAGCTACGCAGTACGCAATACGCAATACGCAATACGCGGTACGCAATACGCATCACCAGGCAGGCCTGCCCGTGTTGCGCGCTTTGCTCTTACAACGTAATCTTCGGGTTCAAGTATGTATACAGTATATCCACAACCAGGTTAGCCATAACAAAGGTAAAAGCGTAGACCATAACCGCGCCCTGGATGAGCGGAAAATCACGTTGGAATATGGCGGTAACGGTCAGCCGGCCCAGGCCCGGCCAGGAGAAGACCGTCTCGACGATCATATTGCCACCCAGAAGCACACCTACCTGTAGACCCACCACCGTAACGGTAGGTATCAAGGCATTACGCAGCGCATGCTTGAGCACTACACCTCGCTCGGGCGCGCCTTTGGCTCGGGCCAGGATGACGTAATCGGAGCGTAATGTCTCCAGCATACTGGAGCGCAACACGCGGGCGACGACGGCCGCCACGGCTGCCCCCAATGTTATCGATGGCAGCACCAAATGTCTCAGGCAGCTAACCAGGGCCTCCCAATTTCGGGTGATAATGCTGTCTAGCACGTACAAACCGGTTATCTCTTCCAACCCCACCCCGAAATCAATGCGGCCCTGGACCGGTAGCCATTGCAGAGCCACAGAAAAGACCAGGATCAGAATAATACCTAACCAGAAGGATGGCATGGAAATTCCCAGGAAAGCGCCTGCCATACTCAGCCGATCAAGCGGGGAGTTTTGGTGAACGGCAGAGATAATGCCTATGGGCATAGCAATAGCTAGAGCGAACAACAAAGCCCCCGTTGCCAGCTCGATGGTCGCCGGCAGGCGCTCGATGATGAGGGTAGTAACCAGGCGCTTTTGGACATATGAGTAACCCAGATCACCCCGGACGGCGTCCTTGAGGAACAACCATAGCTGCACTGGCAGAGGTTTGTCCAGGTGGAACTCATGGCGCAACTGTTCCATCTCCCCAACCGACACGGCTCCCCCCCCACCCATCATGATATCTACCGGGTCTCCAGGAGTCATACGCATAAACAAAAAAACCATGATGGCCACGCCGAACATAATGGGGATGGCGGCCAGAACGCGCTCCAAGATCTTGACAGCTTTCACTGAATTTCACCCCAAATAAAGACGTGATGCGTGATGCGTAAAAACGTGAAACGTGAAGCGTGTTACGTATTGCGTATTGCGTACTACGACGTTACTACGCGTTACATAGTTACCCTGAAACATTTGCGCTGGTCGCAAGAATTTTGACTCACGGACAGAAAGGAACACGGACTTTAGTTTTCTCCTATTTATTTTGTCCGTGTTCTGTTCCGTCCCTGAGTCGCAAACTTCGCTTGCTTACGACTTGGCCGCGTTACGCTTTACGTTTTACGCATCACGCGTCACGCATCACGTGTTATCTTATCCAGCCACTACGGCGCCAGACAAACGTCGTGCAGGTTGACGCGGCTGTCTGAGGCAGGCTCCCAGTTTTGCACTCGCTCGGAAGCGGCTTCAGCCTCTTCGGGCAAGATCAGGAACACAGCCGGGGCCTCTTCGTAGACGATATCCTGGGCTTCATCATATATGGCTCGCCGCTCGTCGGCATCGGCGGTCGTCTCGCCCAGCTTGATGAGCTCGTCTACCCGATCGTTGCCGTAGCACATGAAGTTACCACGGCCGTAGGACTCGCCCTCTATATAGGTGTGCCACTTGGCCTCGAAGTGACCCACCGGATCGAAAGCGGAGTCGCCCCAGTCGTCCAAAAAAGCCTGGCGTTCACATGCCAACAATTGAGGCTTAAGGACGCTGTACTCCCAGAAGCGAACGCTGGCATCTATACCGATGTCACGATACAGACTGGCCACGGCCTCAGCCAGGGGACGCCAATCTTCAATGGTGTCCAGGGTGAAGGCGAAGGGCTGGCCATCTTTGTCAAGAATTCCATCGCCATCGGTATCGGCCCAACCAGCCTCAGCCAAGAGTTCCAAGGCCTGGTCAGGATCATAAGGATAGGGCGATAGATCAGTGTTCACAAAGTTGTTGAAGGGAGATAGCGGACCCGGCAGGGGAACAGCACGCCCACCGTAGATTGCGTCCACAATCAAGTCCTTATCCATTGCGTAGTTCATAGCCTGTCGGACGCCCACATCCTCGAACAGGGGATTGGAAACGTTAAGCTGCAGCCATTGAGGTTGGGTGCCAGGGGCCGTTTTAACCTGGACGCCAGGCGTCTGGGCCAGGGTGTCGATTAATTCGGAGGGAACCGACTGAATGATATCGACTTCACCGGCCAACAGAGCCGCCACCCGGGTCGAGGCTTCGGGGATGACGCGGAAGATGACTGTCTCCACACAGGCCGACCCAACCGGTTCCAGGTCGGGAGCGCCGCCCCAGTAGTCGTCGAAACGCTCCATCACGATCTGATCATCAAGCTGGCCTTCCACAAACTTGAAGGGGCCGGTCCCGATGGGCTGGGCGATGAACCCCTCGGTGCCCACCTCCTCTATGTAGTGCTTGGGCACGATTTGCTGGTGGACAAGCATCTGCATAGCCGGCGGCCAGGCGCCACTGAAGTTCATAACCACCGTATAATCATCCACCTTTTCGATGGATTCCAGGGGTGAGATGAGGCCCTGACGCGGCGAGGTGTGGGGCTCGGGGAACTCAATGGCGTTCTCCTGGATGATACGGTCGAAGGTGAACACCACGTCATCGGCGGTCATTTCTACCCCATCGTGGAACTTGACTCCCTGGCGGAGCTTGACCTCCAGCGTTTTCTCGTCCAGCCAGGTCACCTCTTCTGCCAGTTCCAGGTGGACGCCGCTGCGCGTGTCGCGGGTGACCAAGCCGTCGAACATGTTACGGATTACCGTCTCCGATGCTCGCCAGCGGTGGTCAGCCGGGTCGAGCGAGGTAGGCGCTTGAGAAAGGCCAACGATGAGCGTCTGGCGGCCTGGCTCAGAGGTGGGGGTTACCACCACCTCTTTTTCGACCGCGACTTCCACCGTCTCTTTCACAACGACGGTTTGAACCACCTGCTCCACCGTAATCGGCGCGCCACACTGGGCAGCCAGCAACACGGTAACGAGCAAGAGAGAAGCTAGCGCGATAAGGTTTCTTCGGTTAAGCATGACTTCCTCCTTTTCTTATTTGTGGGTAAGGCCGTTCCAGAAACATAGTTGTCCCAAGTTTCATTGATTTCAGCGTAGTACTCGAGATTCTTGGGATGATCTAAATTCTGGAACTTCCTCAGTCAAACTGACGACAAGTGACCAGTTACCTATAGTACCAGCGGGCTGAATCACCTCCTCTCTGATCATGTGGACAATGTCATGTCTCGCTCGGAGAGGGTCTGCGACCCTCGACTTTGCCTGGTCAACAACTGTGCACCAGCTAAGAACGTGGGTCACCGACCCGCTCAGAGCCTTAAAAAAAACAAACTTTTATGCTAACACGATACTGTCAAATTACTCAGCTTTCTTGCAAAAACTGGCTTTTCCCGGCAAAAACAGGAGCGAATGGAGAATGCAACAGCCGATCGTGAAGATAACTAAGAAAACAGCGACTTCAAAAGACGAGGAAGACTAACCTGATGAGTGAAGTCTCCGGTGAAAGCCCCTATCAACCCTATGCCTAATAAGCTGATAAGGATACAACGTCGGTTAACCATCCATCAACCCAGGCAAATATTCGATTCTGTTCTGTTGGCAAACATAAACGAAAGGGAGTAACTATGGACTAAGGATTGAGAATTAAATAACTTCCTCAAATGCAAGCGAAATGCTAGCCTGATGCAGTCGGCCAGGTAGTGTTGACATCTGTGCATTCCCGGAGATGCATTTGGTTATCTTTTGCGGAGTTCTCAGGCGCAAAGACTCAAATGTCAACACGGCCTAATGAGTAAGTTATTAAATCCTTAGTCCTAAGCAGGGATACAACGATTCAACGCAGGAGGCCATCGGTACTATCAGACTGGCACCCATTTTGGGTAGGAAGGGATGCGCCGCTTCTGCACGATACCCTTCACTATTTTAATACGAATTGCAGCAAAAATCAAGTGAATTTGAAATTTCACTACCGGACACTTTTTCACCCAAGCGAGCGGAGGCAAGCTGAGCCTGTCGAAGGACGCTCGCGGAGGCTCCTTCGACAGGCTCAGCTTGCTCGTTTCGGCTCACCCGGGGCTGATATATCGCCTCACTCTGCAGGGTGTCCGATAGAGAATTTGAAATGGAGGGGGACACGAGTCGTGCAAAGTCTTTGTGCCTCAGCGTCTTTGCGTTAAGAAAAAGTAGAGCCGGTTTCGATATCGGCCACAAGATGGCGGGTAGGAAACCCACCCTACTTACCCTGCACGGTTTGATGTAGAGCTACCCGAACTTTAGGGGATAGGCTAGGCTGGAACACGTTCAGGGGTCAGAGGAACACCGTCAGCCACAATCGCGCGGTACAGGGGCAGGCGAATTTGGCGCGTCTCATCCCAACGGCTCTGGCCGAACACGCGTTTGGAACCAAACAGCATCACAGCCAGAACGCGATTGCGGAAGCGCCCACGGATGCGGGCGACGTATTCCGTAATTGCCGCTTGCTCGGTTGGCGCAAGGTAATCCAAAGAAGTCATACTCATAAGTATCCCTTGGCCGTAAGCTAGGTTTTGCAGCCTGTAGAGCGTTATGTCCCGGAAGGAACCCTTTCCCGGAAGAGCAGATCGGCGATGGGCAGTGCTCGTAGCTCCAACCGCGAGAGGTCGACAAACTTACTGGCATCTTCGACTTCAACCCCTATGATCCGATTGTCTTCGTCAAAGTCCAACACCACCCCTGGGACGACTTCTTCGGACTCGGTACTGACCCCCCCAGCTAGCATGATATAGAGCATGTCCGTATCTGAAAAGTATTCAAACACCATACTTCTGTCTCCGCTCACGGCCTGAAGCGGCGAGCAAAGAAGGCATTGTGTACCGTCTCCCCATCTGGTTCGGTGATTACCCGCAGGTACTTGCCAACCTCTGCGATGAATCCCCAACGGCGAACGCGCCCATTAGCTTGAACTTCCTTACGGGTGGGGCTGCGTAAGACGTATTCGATCTATTCCGTCTTGAGATAGGGACGGCGCATCATGACACTGTTTTCAAAGTATTGCGTCGTCTTCATCAGCCACTCTCACACCAATCACATTCTACCATTGGTTGAGAAGAAACACAACGGGGCTTTCGAGGAGAGCTTTCACCAGGCAAACTCGATAACCTGTTCATCAGCCAGGAAAGCCGCATATGCCAGCGATTCTTGGATATCCTCCGCCTCTAAGTCTGGCAGATTTCGCCCAATCTGTTTCTTCGCGCGAGTTCGCCCACGGGCGGCCCCAGGCTGCAACTCCTGCCCAAAACTGTACATTCGTATAGGTTAAAGACTGTACATGTAGTCGATGCATGCGGCGCATATTGCTGATACAATAGAGGTAAAGATGTAGTGCTGGCAGCCAGAATATTGTGTTCGGATCAGTACCTTACCGGGGGATAAGACATGTCCGACAATAAACAACAGTATGAAGTGGCCACCCGTTCAGAACGTCGGAAGATGGGCAAGGCGCTGCGCGAGCGTGCCCCACGGGGAAGTCACGGCGACTGGAGTCCTCAACCCGACCGCCCTGACCCCATCAGTCTGCTCCAGGCGCAGGACGAGGGTCGCTTGCAGCATCTACTGCCCATCAAGTATGGCCGCATGCTGGCCTCACCCTTTGCCTTCTTGCGTGGTTCGGCGGCGGTCATGGCGGCTGACCTAGCCATGACGCCGGCCACCGGTCTGCATGCCCAGCTCTGCGGCGACGCTCATCTATCCAACTTCGGCGTCTTTGCCACGCCGGAGCGCAAGCTGGTGTTCGACATCAATGATTTCGACGAGACCTACCCCGGTCCCTGGGAGTGGGACCTCAAGCGGCTGGGTGCCAGTGCGGTGGTGGCCGGTCGGGAGAATGGATTCAAAGAAAAAACCAACCGGAAACTGGCCATGGCCGTGGCCGAGACCTATCGCCGGGCCATGGAACGATTTTCCGAGATGCCAACCCTGAATGTGTGGTATTACCACGTAGATGAGGCTGACGTCCTCAAGGTATTTGACTCATCATCCAAACGGGCCAAGAAGGGCGCCCGGAAAATGATGAAGAAGGCGCACTCCCGTACCCAGGCGCAGACACTGGAAAAGCTCACCGAGATGGTCGACGGGCGGCGGCGGATCCTCAATGACCCACCGCTGCTGGTGCGTCTGAGCGAGATGCTGAGCGAGGAAGAGAAAGCCCAGGTAACCGAGCAGGACGTCGAAAAGCTGTGGCTGGAGTACCTGGACAGTCTGCCGGAAGAACGGCGACAACTTCTATCGCGCTTTCGCATGCGAGATGGCGCGCTGCGGGTGGGCGGCGTGGGCAGCGTAGGCAGCCGGTGTTCCATCATTCTGCTTGAGGGGGGAGGTCAGGACGACGCGATTATCCTGCAGCAGAAAGAGGCCGGACCGTCGGTCCTGGAGCCGTACCTGGCCCCCAGCACTTATGCCAGCCATGCTCAGCGGGTGGTGCAAGGCCAGCGCCTGATGCAGGCGACCAGCGACATCTTCCTGGGCTGGACCCAGGGATCGCGAACAGGCAGCCACTACTACTGGCGCCAGTTGAAAGATATGAAGGGCTCGTTGGATGTGGCAGCTTTGGATAAGACTGGCCTCAGGACCTACCTGGCGGTGTGCAGCATTTGTCTGGCCCGCGCCCATGCCCGGACGGGGGATACAGCCGCTGTACGCGGCTACCTGGGCGGCAACGATAGCTTCGCCCAGGCCATCGCCGATTTCTCCGTGGCGTATGCCGACCAGGCGGAGCGCGATTACCAGGCGCTGGTGGACGCTGTAAAATCGAGCCGCATTGCGGCCGAGACCGGCATCTAAAGCATGCAAAACAGATGAGCCAGCCCCGCGGCTCTCGTCAGCGAGGCCGGGGCAGCGCCCCGAACCTTATCATACAAGGAGAATGCTCATTATGGCGGAGACTTCCGATCTATTGATCATGTGGGCCGTCATCCTGGCCCGATTGCTGGTGCCCCTGACCATCCCGCGCTATCCGCTGCCGGGGGTCGTGGCTTCGTCCATCCTCGACATGGTGGACTATACGATCATCCGAGACCGGACGAACTTACCCATGGAAGGCTACCAGGGCTTCGACAAGGCGCTGGACCTCTACTACCTGACCATCGCCTACATCTCGACGCTGCGCAACTGGACCAACCTGTTCGCCTTCAAGCTGGTCCGCTTCCTGTTCTACTGGCGGCTGGCCGGCGTGTTTCTGTTCGAGGCCACCCAACTGCGCCCTCTGCTGTTCATCTTCACCAACGCCTTTGAGTACGTCTTCATGTTCTACGAGGTGGTGCGCCTCAGGTGGGATCCGAAACGCATGAGTAAGTGGGTGATGATCGGCGCCACGGCCTTCATCTGGATCTTCATCAAGCTGCCGCAAGAGTACATCCTGCACATCGGCCAGTTTGACACCACCGTCTGGGTGGATGCCTTCTTCGAGGCCCTGCGGACCTCAATCTGGGCCGTGCTGGCGGTGGTGGTGCTGGTGGTACTGGTGGTTGTCTTCATACGCTGGCTGCTGCGACGCTTGCCACCAGCCGATTGGAGCCTGAAGCTGGCGGCCGATCCACTGCCTGCCGCCTCCGGGGACGGTTCGAAAGCTCAACCCGAACGCTTTTTCAACAGCGCGCTTCTGGAGAAGATCGTCATGGTAGCCCTGGTGAGCGCCGTCTTCGCCCAGATACTACCCGACGTGCGAGCCAGCTTCCTCCAGCTCGCCATCGGGGTGGCGTTTATCATCATCGTCAACTCCGCGCTGAGCCACTGGCTGGCGCGGCGCGGGACCACGTGGAGCTCCATCCTGCGGCAGTTCATCGTGATGACGGTCGTAAACTTCGGCCTGGTCCTGGTCTACTACTTTCTGCTGCCCAACTTCGAAGGGTCGCTCAACCTGGGAAACACGCTGTTCTTCGTACTGATGTTGACGCTGCTCGTCACCCTGTACGACCGCTATCGACCCGTGTACCTGGAGCGCTTCGCCAGCAACGACTGATGGATTGATGACAGGCGGTGAGACAGTTTGTTCTCGCCCCAACAGCAGTTTCTTGGTAAAGAGGAGAAAGGAGGATTGAACAATGCCCCAACAACCTGAGTTCGGAATTACCGGTGAAAGCCACCTTTCGATACAGGCTATGTCCTACTCAGGAGGCGGCTAGGAGAACCGCGAACTCAGGTAAACAGACAGTATCCTGGCCAGTCGTTCCGGTTTGAAAGTGTCCTATTGGAATCCAATTCACACAAGGAGGAGTTACCATGACGTTCGAACTGATGTGCATGACCTTGATCGGCCTGTTGTTTGGCCTGACTGTGGTGTTTGGCGGCTACCGCTTGTTTTTGATCTTGCTGCCCATCTGGGGCTTTTTCTTCGGCTTTGGGTTGGGCGCCCAGACCCTCCAGGCTATATTTGGGGTTGGCTTCCTGGTCACCATCACCAGTTGGGTGATCGGCTTCATTGTAGGAGCCATATTCGCTGTGTTGTCCTACCTGTTTTACATCTTTGCCGTGGCCCTGCTATCCGGTTCGTTCGGCTATTCGCTGGCCGTGGGCATACTGACCGCCATCGGCTTGAACTTCGGGTTCATCGTGTGGCTGATCGGCATCGTAGTCGGCATCGTCGTGGCGGTCGTCGTGTTGGCTTTGAACATCCAGAAGTATGCCATCATCGTCATCACCGCCCTGGGCGGCACGAGTGCGATCATCTTCACCCTGCTGGCGTCCATTGGTGGCTTGACACCGGCCGAGTTGGCGGGCAGCCCGGTGCTCTCGGCCATTCAGGACTCGTTCTTGTGGCTGGTGTTCTTCGTGGTGGTGGCCGGCGCCGGTATCGTCTTCCAAATCCGGGCCAACCAAGCGTACGAGATAGAGACCTACAACCGGTTTGAGGCTTACGGCTGATCTGGGCTTCTTAAGTAGCAGGCTTAAGAACAGCGAATGGGCAGGATGTAACGGATTCACCAATCACTCGCAAAAAAATCGGTTACATCCGAGATGGTTCACTATCTAGTTGACGCTTCTTACCAATCAAATTGAGCAAGGTAACCTCGTAAAACGTAAAACGTGATGCGTAAAGGCACATAAACGCGACCCTGAGGTGCAACGCACTTCTGCTGCAAGTGCGTTGCACCTGCGCAAAATCACAAGTAGTAAAGGAAAAAAACATGCAACGTGTTTTGAGTGGCACCCGATATTTCGTTCTAATACCTATTCTTGGCCTGGTCATCGCGGCTTCCTTCTTCTTCATCTTCGGTGGCATCGGTTTGATTAAGCTGCTGATTGAGTTGCTCATCGGCGCCTTGGGCGGCGCCCACGAAGCCGCCGAGATGGAAAGCTCACTGGTGATCGTCGAGGTGGTGGAGTTCGTGCACACCTTCCTGGTAGGCACCGTGCTGTACATCACGGCCGTTGGCCTGTACCAGCTCTTCATCCAGGAGATCAAGTTCCCACAGTGGCTGAAGATCGACAGCACGGAGGAGCTGGAAACCAACTTGATCGGCGTGACGGTGGTGGTGCTGGCGGTCAATTTTATGGGAGCTGTGTTTGTAGGGGGAACCGAAAATCTGCTTCAGTACGGGGCCGGGATTGCCCTGCCCATCGCCGCCCTGGGGCTGTTCATCGGTCTGCGAGCCTGGTCAATCAAGCTAGAAAAAGAAACCGCCGTCTCTTCCGAAGGCTGGAAATCGGAGTCCAGTGGACGACCGGCTTCCCAGGAGGCGGAGGAGGAATAGGCAAAACCTGAGGATACACAATGAGTCAAGCTAAGAAACACCGAAGATTTTCCATCGGGCGTCTCCTACTTCTTGATTTGCTCGTCGACCAGAGTACCCGCCCCATCTTTATCTATGTATTCATCATCATCGGGGTTGGTGCTGCGCTTTATCACTGGCTGGAAGGATGGAGCTGGTTGGATTCGTTCTACTTTGTGGTTGTCACCTTGACCACCATTGGATACGGTGACTTCTCACCTACCACACCCATCGCCAAGCTGATCACGATTTTTTACGGGTTGAATGGCGTTATCATTTTGCTCATGCTCTTTGATGTCGTTCGGAAAGTGCGTCGGTGGGAACTTGAGGAACGCTCCGAAAAAGCCGAAGGGGATACATGATCTGCAAGGACTATCCGGTAACTTTGATTTGTTGGTCCCACGCAATCCTGACAGACGGTGAGGGAGCCATAAGATGCCTGAAGAGAAAGAAAGCAATAAAAAGAGCAAGCCGTCACGGATCGCTAAATTATCGGTTGCCATGAGCATCTTGATCGCCCTGCTAGGTGTCGTGGCTTTTCTGTACGGAAGAGAAGTTATCGAAAGGCCACTTCTGGCCCTTTTTGTCCTGTTAGCTTGGGTGGGTGCCCTCGTCGGTCTCGATATCCCCGGCGGCCCCGGCAGACAATAGTGAGGAGATAATTTGTCATGAGACTAATGGTACGTGGCATCCTATGGTTTGGACTATATCTGTTCCTGGTGCTGTTGCCACTGGCAACGGCTGTCCTGTCCAATCCCGATCGGGTCGCGCCGAGCCCGTTGGTGGCCCTCGGCGTGGGCGCTGGATTCGTCGGCTATGCGCTCATGGCTCTCGAATTCGCGCTCATCTCGCGCATCAAGTCTGCGGCCTCGGCCTTTGGGGAGGATGCTCTGCAACTGTTCCACAACCTGATGGGCATGGCGGCCCTTGGTTTCCTGTTGGCCCACCCCATCTTGCTGGTCATCTCAGGGTATCCAGCCAAGTGTTGGCTCAACCCCTTCGCCAGTTGCGCCAACCTGGCCACCAGGACCGCCGCGCTGGCCCTATACGCTTTGATCCTGCTGGTCCTAACCTCAGTTTTACGCAAACGGCTGCGCATCCGTTACGAGGTGTGGTACGTCATACACGGCCTGTTTGCCCTCTTCGTGGTTGTGGCCGCCCTGGTTCACATCTTCATCCTGGGCAAATATACCACCACCGTCGCTATGCGAACAGTTTGGTTAGTGTACACCATCCTGGTGATAGGCTTGCTGCTGTGGTACAAGATCCTGGTGCCGATCCTGAATTGGAGCAAGAAATGGGAGGTGGTCGAGAACAGACCGGAGCAAGGTGACGCCCGCACGCTGGTGCTGAAGCCAGTAGGGCATAACGGGTTTGCGTTTGAGCCGGGCCAGTTTGCCTGGCTGAAGACAGGCCGCACCCCGTTTGGGTTGGGCCAGCACCCGATTTCTATGTCGTCCAGCGGTGATGTCCCGCCCGGCGGCCCGGTTACTTTCACCATCAAGAACCTGGGCGACTGGTCCGGTGAAGAGGTGACCGCCCTCAAGCCCGGCCACCAGATGTGGCTGTTCGGCCCCCACGGCGTGTTCTCCATCGACCGCGAGCAAGCGATGGGCTACGTGTTTATCGGCGGTGGGATTGGTATCACGCCGCTGTACTCCATGTGCCAGACCATGGCGGAGCGGGAGGACGTGCGTCCGGTGGTGCTTTTCTATGCGAGTAATGACTGGGAGAGCCTGACCTTGCACGAGGAACTGGAGGAACTGACCGGCAGTATAAACTTGAAGATCGTCTACGTTTTGAATGATCCGCCCGAGGGCTGGGAGGGCGAGACCGGCTATATCACCGCTGACATCCTGAGCCACCATCTGCCCAAGCAGTACAAACGCTTCGTGTACATGATCTGCGGTCCTGAGCCGCTAATGGATGCTATGGAAGTTGCGTTACCCGAGCTGGGTGTCCCGCAGGATCATGTGCACACCGAACGCTTTGACATGGTCTAATAAGGAGAGGCCTGACATGCATCACGTAATCGTCAAGAGAGTGGTAGTGGCTCTGATCATCTTGCTGATCGTCGCCGTCGTGGTTTTTGCCATGATCGTAACGCCGTGATCTTATGGATATGCCAAAGAATCGCTCGCAACCGATGATCAGCTTCGCCGGAGAAAACTTGGGCGACGAGATCTGCGTCGCCCCGTCGGGAATATGGCATTGTCAAATAGTTACATCAAGAAGGATGGTTCAGAAATAGGATAACACTTTCTCAACTGGACGAATGACGAATGACGAACGACGAAGAGATCTGGGCCAATAATTCGTCCTTCGTCTTTCGTCCTTCGTCTGCAATTGTTACCCAATTTCAGGGACATCTGAACTATGCCAGTCGAGAAGAATAAGAAGGAGCGTACCTATGTCCCTTGAAGGAAAAGTCGCCATTGTCACCGGTGGCAACAGCGGTATCGGCAAGTCGATCGTGTTGGCGTTGGGTAAAGCTGGCGCCTCAATGTGCGTCGACTACGTCGTTCATCAAGACATTACCCAGGAAGAGCGCGAGCAAGTCCAGGCTATGGGGGACAGAATCATCGCGGTTAAGGCCGACGTCAGCCAGGTCGAGGAGGTGCAGAAGCTGGTCGACGAGACGGTGAAGGCCTTCGGCCGGCTGGATATCCTGGTCAATAACGCCGGCATCGAGACCCGCACCTCGGTTCTGAATACCACCGAAGCCCAGTATGACAAGGTCATGGACATCAACCTGAAAGGCGCTTTCTTTGGCACCCAACTGGCGGCCAAGCAGATGATCAAACAGGGGAGCGGCGGCCGCATCATCAACATCTCCTCCATTCACGAGGACTGGCCCATGCCGGGCAACACGCCCTACTGCCTGTCCAAGGGCGGCATGCGTATGCTGACCCGCAACGCCGGCGTCGAGCTGGCGACGCACGGCATCACTGTGGTGGGCCTCGGCCCCGGCGCCGTGGCCACGCCCATCAACGTGGAGACCATGGGGGATTCGCAGTTGATGGCCC
Organism: Anaerolineae bacterium; assembly: GCA_034412795.1. Taxonomy (GTDB): domain Bacteria; phylum Chloroflexota; class Anaerolineae; order 4572-78; family NAK82; genus JAUVPY01. The sequence goes on along the minus strand of DAOUMD010000047.1, from coordinate 103,702 downwards.
AGCTCAACGCGACCATTCCGCTGGGCCGTATGGCCGACCCCGCGGAGGTCGCCAACCTGGTGGTCTGGCTGGCCTCCGACCAGGCCAGTTACGTGACGGCCACCACCTTCTTCGTGGATGGTGGCATGATGCAATTCAGCCCGGGCCTGTAGATCACGCTAGAGGAATGCCAGTTGCGGGACTGCGCCCCGCTGGAGGACCCGCAGCCCGACAAAAGCATACATAACATAAGGAGGGCATGGTTCAGAAGTCTCTGAAATTGGGTAACAATTGCAGACGAAGGACCCTTCGGCTACGCTCAGGGCAGGCGAAAGACGAAGGACCAATTACTGGCTCAGGTCTCTTCATCGTTCGTCATTCGTCATTCGTCCAGTTGAGAAAGTGCTACCCTATTTCTGAACCATCCTCAGGAGGGACAATAATGAAGGACAACAAAACGAGAGAGCTTATCCGGTTCATCGTCCGCGTCCTGGTGATCTGGGCCATCCAGGTGGTGGGGCTGGTGGTCATGGCCATACTACTGCCAGGCGTGAGCGTGGACAGCCTGGGCACGGCCATCCTGGCCGCAGCCGTCATCGGCCTGGTAAACGCCCTGCTGTGGCCCATCCTCACCTACGTGATCCTGCCTTTCGCTGTCTTGACGCTGGGCTTGCTGTCGTTGGTGCTGAACGCCGTGTTGCTCCTGTTGACCAGCGCGCTGGTTGAAGGCTTCGAGGTAAAGAACCTGGGAAGTGCCATCCTGCTGGCCCTGGGCCTGGCCGTCATCAACACCATCCTGAGCAGCCTGCTGACCATCGACGACGACAACTCCTGGTACCGCAACGTGGTGCGTCGCCGTATGAAGCGGCGGGGCGAAGTAGAGGAAACAGACGTGCCGGGTGTGTTGTTCCTGGAGATCGACGGCCTGGCCGAGCCAGTGCTGGAAAAAGCCATTCGCGAGGGCTACGTGCCGACCATGGCCCGCTGGCTGGAGACGGGCAGTCACCGGCTGGTGGGTTGGGAGACCGACCTCTCCTCGCAAACCTCCGCCAGCCAGGCCGGGCTGCTGCACGGGAACAACCACAACATCCCCGCCTTCCGCTGGTACGACCGGGTTCGCAAGATGATCGTCGCCTCCAGCAACCCGGATGAACTGGCCCGACTGGAAAAAGAGCTTTCCGATGGAAACGGCCTGCTGATTGACGACGGTGCCAGCCGGGGTAATATGTTCTCGGGCGACGCACCCAACGTGATGAACACGGCCAGCACCATCAAGGATCTATCCCGCTTCCACACCGCCGATTTTTACGCCTACTTCGCCAACCCCTACAACTTCACCCGGACGTTGATCCTGTTCATCTGGGACATCATCCTGGAGAAGTATCAGTTCCGGCAGGCCCGCCGTAAGGACGTGCAGCCGCGCCTGGACAAGCACAAGCGGGGCGGAAAGTATCCTTTCTTGCGAGCCTTCATGACCATCTTTTTGCGCGAGCTAAACGTTTACACCTTGATCGGCGATATGTACGCCGGTGTGCCCTCCGCCTATACTACCTTTGGCGGTTACGACGAGGTGGCCCATCACTCGGGCGTGGAGTCCCACGACGCTTTTGATGCGCTGCACAAGATCGACCAGCAGTTTGCCCGGATGGAGAGCGCGGCCCGTGAGACACCCCGCCCCTATCACTTTGTCATACTGTCTGACCACGGCCAGAGCGCGGGTGCTACCTTCAAACAGCGTTACCATATGACTCTGGAAGACCTGGTCCAGAAGCTGGCTGCGGAATACCGGGTGGTGGGCGACGTGGATGTGCACGAGGACTGGAAACATGTCAACGTCTTCCTGACCGAAGCCGTACAGCACGATCGAAAAGCGGTCCAGCGTCCACTGCGTAGCGCCCTGAAGGGCAGCACCCACGATGACGGGGTGGTCCTGGGTCCCGAAGGAGAGGCCCTCTCCGAGGAAGAGAAGAACGCCGCTGAGAAGGAAGACGAGTTGCCTCAAATTATGGTGCTGGCCTCGGGCAACTTGGGCCTGATCTACGGAACCCGTTTGGGCAGACGCGTCATGCTGAAGGAGATCGAAGAAGTGTATCCCGGCCTGCTGGATGGCCTGGCCAGGCACGAGGGGGTTGGCTTCGTGATGGTCCATTCCGAAGAGCACGGGCCGGTCGTGGTCGGCGCCGAGGGCCGCTACCACCTGGCCGAGGACCGGGTGGAGGGGGAGAACCCGCTGGCCGGCTTCGGCACCAATGCCGCACAGCACCTACGCCGCAGCGACAGCTTCCCCGACGCCCCCGACATCCTGATCAACAGCTTCTGCAATCACGAGACCAATGAGGTGGCCGCCTTCGAGGAGTTGATTGGCTGTCACGGTGGCCTGGGTGGCTACCAGACGCAAGCCTTTGTGCTTTATCCAGCCGAGCTGCCGGTAGGGGACGCCCCATTGATCGGCGCGGAGGCGGTGCATCGGGTTCTCAAGGAGTGGGCATCCCATACGAATGGCAAGGGGACCACAAACCGTGAATCCTGAACATGAAGGCTGGACTTGAATAGCATAATAGGAGATTACCAAGATGAGCACCTTCAAGCGTATCTTGTTATACGTTGGCCTGGTCATAAGCATCATTATGCTAGTGCTTGGCCTGGCTGGCATCATCGGCATCTGGGCTGTCAATACGCCTGCCACCGAAACCATTCTCGAGATGTTGGCGCCCATCAACACTGCCTTGCAGCGGGTAGAAAGCATATCACACGAAACTGTGATTGCTCTGACGGAGGTGTCGGCGGCCCTGGACAGCGCCGAAAAGCGGGTACAGGAAACAGGCAGCGAATTGACAGAGTCCAACATCGCCCTGGACGCTATCTCTAAGATTGTCGGTGAGGACATCCAACCCAAAATAGACAAAGCAGGCGATAACATCCGGGCGGTGTATGACACGTTGGGCGCCATCGAAGAGGCGATACAGGCGTTCAATGCCATTCCTCTCGTCAATGCTGAAGTACCGGGTAGTGAGGAGATTGCCCAGCTTCGGACTGGAATGGAGGAGGCTGCCCTCACGGTGGGTGATTTTGTCGAGGAACTTCAACAAAAGAAGGAAGAAACTGTGACCGAAGCGGTGGATAGGGTCACCGGGCCGCTGAATCGGATGAACACCCGCGTGGAGGAGATGCGGGTGAATACAGCCGACCTTGAGGCGCGTGTTGGCGCAGCCAGTGATAAGATAACGTATGTGCAGAGCCAGGTCTCACGTTGGATCGACATCTTGTCCATCATTCTTACATTGTTACTGGTCTGGCTAGTGGTATCCCAAGTGGCCGTCTTCGTGTTGTGCTTGAAGTACCTTCAGGGCAAGGTGGTTTAGGACTAAAGAATCTCTGTGTTCCTCAGTGTATTCTCTGTGAATCTCTGTGAAATCCGAGTAGTAACCCCAAAAGGAGAAATACAATGACCGTTGAGGCCAATAGGCTGAGAGATGCAAGAGAAAAGAACTCACCCTGGAAGAAGTGGGGGCCCTATCTGAGCGAACGGCAGTGGGGGACGGTGCGCGAGGACTACAGTGAACACGGCACAGCCTGGGAATATTTCTCCCACGACCAGGCCCGTTCGCGCGCCTATCGCTGGGGCGAAGACGGTCTGGCCGGCATCTCGGACGAGAAGCAGCGCCTGTGTTTCGCCCTGGCCGTGTGGAACGGCCGTGACCCCATCCTCAAAGAGCGCCTGTTTGGCCTGACCAACAACGAGGGCAACCACGGGGAGGATGTCAAGGAGTACTACTTCTACCTGGACAGCACACCGACCCATTCCTACATGAAATACCTGTACAAGTATCCCCAGGCGGCCTATCCCTACTCAGACCTGGTGCACACCAACCAGGGGCGTACCCCGTACGAGCTCGAGTACGAGCTGCTGGACACGAGTGTCTTCGACGAAGACCGCTACTTCGACGTGTTTGTGGAGTACGCCAAGGAAACGCCGGAAGACATACTTATCGTGATCAGCGTGGCCAATCGGGGACCGGAGACGGCTGTTTTACAGGTACTGCCCACGCTCTGGTTCCGCAACACCTGGTCGTGGAAAGAGGGTACACCCCGGCCAATGTTGAGCCGGATCGATGGCCCCCAGGGCGTCAGTGCGGTGCAGACCGACCATGATACGCTGGGCACACGCTACCTGTACGCCGAAGGCCATGTAGTAACCCTGTTCACCGAGAATGAGACCAACAGTGAACGCCTGTACGGCCAGCCGAACGCCACACCGTACGTCAAGGATGGCATCCACAACTATGTCGTCAACGACCGTTCCGAGGCGATCAACCCGGCGGGGACGGGCACCAAAGTTGCCGTCCATTACACACTGGCAGTGGCGCCGGGTGAGGCGACCAGGGTGCGGCTGCGGCTCAGCGACGTGGCCCCGGAAGCGTTGCCCGAAACCTACCCCGGGGGCGATCCGTTTGGCGCACACTTTGACCAAATACTCCACACCCGCCAGCAAGAGGCGGACGCCTTTTACACCGGCATCACGCCGGATAACCTGTCCCCGGACGCGGCCAGCGTGATGCGCCAGGCGCTGGCCGGTATGCTGTGGACCAAGCAATTTTACTACTATGACGTGACCGAGTGGCTCCAGGAGCACGGCATACAGGACTTTGCCGGCCTGCGAAGTTCTCCGGTGCGCAACAAAGCTTGGTATCATATGATCAATGAAGACATCATCTCCATGCCGGACAAGTGGGAATATCCCTGGTATGCAGCCTGGGATCTGGCCTTCCACGCTATTGCCCTGGCTATGGTGGACATTGACTTCGCCAAGGGACAGCTTGAACTGATGTTACACGAGAACTACTTGCATCCCAACGGCCAGGTTCCGGCCTACGAGTGGAACTTCGGCGACGTCAATCCGCCGGTCCACGCCTGGGCCGTGGCCAATATCTACCACATCGAAAAGGAAATGCGCGGTCAAGGCGACCTCGACTTTCTGGCGAATGCCTTCCACAAACTCATGCTGAACTTCACCTGGTGGGTGAACCGCAAGGATCTGGACGGCCACAACGTTTTCGAAGGCGGCTTCCTGGGGCTGGATAACATCGGCGTCTTTGACCGCAGCTCGCCACTGCCTACCGGCGGCCATCTAGACCAGGCGGATGGCACGATATGGATGGCCTTCTACGCGCAGATGATGTTGCAACTGGCCCTGGAACTGGCTCTCCATGACCCGGGCTACCAGGGTATGGCCTGCAAGTTCTACGAGCATTTTCTGTGGATCAACGCTGCTATGGACCGCGTTGGCGAGCAGGCGGACGAGCTGTGGGACGAAGCGGATGGCTTTTTCTACGACGTGCTGCGCTTCCCAGATGGCAACGCCGTGCGCTTGAAGGTACGCTCCCTGGTTGGCTTGCTCTCCCTGGCTGCCTGCACCACAGTCGAATCGGAGATGGTCGATAGTTTGCCGGTCTTCATAGAACGGGCGCGCTGGTTCAGACAACATCGCCCCCAACTGACAGGGAGAATACCGACGCTGGGTCGACCGGGCGTGGCCAACCGGCGCTTATTGGCTGTACTGGATGAAGGAAAACTGCGCCGCGTCCTGTCCAGAATGCTGGACGAAGATGAATTCCTGAGCCCCTACGGCATCCGCTCCATCTCACGCTATCACCTGAAGCATCCTTACGTGTTCGACGTGAACGGGACGGAATACCGCGTGGATTATATGCCGGCCGAGTCTAACACCGGCCTGTTTGGCGGCAATTCCAACTGGCGCGGCCCGATCTGGTTCCCGATGAACTTCATGCTCATCCGCGGGCTGGTTAATCTGCACGCCTATTACGGGGACGAGTTCAGCGTCGAGTGTCCAACCGGGTCGGGGCGGCAATTGGCCCTATGGCAGGTCAGCCAGGAAATCGCCGTGCGCCTGGCCCGCATCTTCCTGCGTGATGCCTATGCACAGGGACGCCGTCCTGTCTACGGCGCTACAGCCGTGTTCCAGACCGACCCGCACTGGCGTGACTACATCCTTTTCCACGAATACTTTCACGGCGATAACGGGGCCGGCCTGGGGGCCAGTCACCAGACCGGCTGGACCGGCCTGGTCGCCCGGCTGCTTCAATTGTATGGCTCGGCCAGCGACTTCGAATCCGCTTACAGGACAGGCGGCTTGTATGAGGTACCTCCTCAATAATTTGAGACTTTTCGGAAAGTAGCATTCATACCCAAAAGCAAACGGAATACGCAGTACGCAATACGCAGTGCGTTCGTAGTGAGTTTTTTGTATAAGGGCAATCTGGTATAAGATAATAATCACCAAACCACACTTATAGGCAAAGAGGTATCTTCTCAAAGAGTAGGGGCAAACCCTTGCGGTTGCCCGCTTGGGCAGGCGCAAGACCTGCCCTTACCCCGAGATATTGAGAAGATACACAAAGAGCAGGTAGGTGATGACCGGTTTCCAAAAACGAGCCTTGGGCCTGGTGACCATCGGCCAGTCGCCCCGGGACGATGTGATGCCACAGATGACGCCGTTTCTGCCGGGCGACGTGGAGGTGCGGCAGATGGGGGCGCTGGACAGATTGGCCCCCGAACAAATCCTTGAGCTGGCCCCCGGCCCGGATGATTACGTGCTTCACACACGCATGCGGGATGGCTCCTCGGTCACGATTGGCCGGGAGCGGATCGTGTCTCTGGTACAGGCTTGTATTGATGAACTGGAGGAAGGGGGAGCCAACCCAATCGTGTTGCTGTGCACCGGCGAGTTCCCCGAACTGCATAGCCGAAGGCTCCTGATCGAGCCGGACCGGCTGTTGGTCAACGTGTTACGCGGGTTGGGGGTGCGCCGGCTGGGGGTAATGGTGCCTCTGCCCTCGCAGATCGACGAGTTGACTGAGAAGTGGGGCGAACTCGATGTGGCCGTGACCTCTGCAGCGGCTTCTCCCTATGCGTATGAGGACGAGGTGCCTCGTGCCGCCCAGACGTTGCGAGGTCGCGAGTTGGACTTAGTGGTTATGGATTGCATGGGTTATACGCGAGCCCACAAGCAAACCGTCAGCCGGGCGACCGGCGGGCCGGTTGTGCTGTCGTCGAGTGTCGTGGCGCGGGTGGTGGGTGAGTTGTTGGACTCGGGCTGACGACAATAGCCGGGTCGGGTGCAAACCGTGGCTAGGTACCAGCAGGCTTCTCTAAATTCGGTGTAAAGGCGATGCGATTTCCAATGTTACGTGTTAGCGTCTTGGGACCCCAGATAACGGTAATAACTATGGCTGCAATAAACCACAATGGAATCAAGTATACATCTGCTCGCTCAGTCAGGGCGATTAGCTCACCGGTGAAATTGATCATAGAATGGAAAAGTATTGCTGCAAGCGTGCTGCGGAGCGTGTTGTTAAAAATCCAGGTGAATGGAACAGACAATGGAACTACACCTATCATGAACAACCAAAACGCCAGCGATCCGACCCCCAGGTTGTACTGATAAGTACCCTCGATAAAGAATAGTGGCAGGTGCCATAATGACCACACGATGCCCAAAATCAGGCTGGACACCAACGCAGTCCATCTTGATTGCAATCGATCCAAGACATAACCGCGCCAGCCCAATTCCTCTATGAAGGGAATGAGAGATGCGAAAAGCAATGACGGGATAATGGTTAAAGGTTGGGAAAAGAATTGTGCTGCGGCCTCCCCCAGTGTCGCTCCGTTTCCACCTGAGAGGATGTCAAGTAGTGCAGCGAGGACATTCAGGACGGGAACCAAGAGAATGATAACCAGAAACCATCTGGCGCCAATTCTTCTTGGGTCAATGATGCGCAACCAATAATCACGCCTGCCCTTTTTGTCTTGCGTGAGGTAAGTAAACCCAATGCCGGCTATCATTGGGCCAAGTACGCCAAGCAATAACAATACTACGCCGGACGTAGTATTCATACCAAGTCCCAAGATTGCAGCCAGTATCCAAAAAAGCCAGGTCCAGCCAAGTACCACAACAAAGAACATCCCTGGACCGAATAGTGTTGATGAATTAGAATTCTCGTTCATTTTTCCTTTCCGTTTTCTCCATTGGACTTTCGAGAAATAATCTGATGTCAAGCCGGAGCCAATGATTGATGGAGCTTTAGAATTCATATGGGTAACAGCCAGCTTCATCTATGGCTCGGCTTGGATTGACAAATCCAAGCCCCCGACCGTTGCAACTCTGGGCGATTCTGTGCATCGAAGCGGCGGATTTGTCAATCCGCCGCGAGCTTCAGGCGATGTAGCCGTTACAGCAGTTACCTGATTAAGTCCTGAAAGATCATCAACGCCCCGCGACTTACAGGCGAAATATTCGGGGGTTTGAACTGCCTGATCTATATACGCAGGATGGCCCAAGGTGTTGCAAGGTAGACGATGCGAACGCCTCTCAAAGAGTGCAACCATCTTGATGTGGTGGATGTGGGGGCACAGATCGACCGACTGGGTCTCGACGGGGCGACTAAAGTGGAGATCGTCGAGGGGAGCGCGCTAAATAGGGAGGATATCCAGGCGGGGATGGCAGGCTGTGACGCAGTGCATATCAATTGTCACCTATCCGCCGAAGAACACTTCAATGATCATAAGCGGCCATTGTATTAGATACTGGTTCCCAGCCCAATGAACCAGCATGGTTACGGGCAAGCTGCCTAAGGGGCCAAAGATGTAGGCTCCGATAATGCCAAGCAGCACAGTATTACCTGGCACATTCCACCAGACGTAGAGATGCTTAATCGGCCAGATGATGCCGCCGGCCAGCCAAGCCCATCTGCCAAAAAGGCCGTGCAACTTTGGTATAAGGGCACCACGGTAGTACAAGTCTTCTCCGATAATATTCATCGACGTGTTGAAGAGAAACACAAGCAGTAAGAGGATGTTGCCCCCGATCTTAACACCAGGAAGGGCGTCCTCAAATCCACGCACCTCCTTAAGCGGATGTTGCGTAGCCGGGAACCAATCTGGCGGCGGAAGGATCTCAGCCATACTTCTATTGATGGGTTGGGCGAAGAGCATGCTCAGTCCAAACCCCAGCACAAATAGGATGAGCACGATTCCCCAGTTCTTCCAGCCCCTTACCCATCTCCAGTTAATGCGCTTTCTAAGGGCGCTCAAGCGCAAAGGATAGCCTTCCCTGCGCAATATGTATAGCGCCAGGAAGAATTCGAACAGGTACCCCAAGCTGGTGAGGATAAGCAAGGGGAATGCGCTTATCTCCCCATCCGGGGTAGTAATAGATGGAAGGAGGCGAGGGGTAACAACATACAGTAAGAAGAACCACCAAGCGAGTGGCAGGAGTACAAAGACGATCAGTTGAAGGAAGTTGAATTGGGGGGTTGTGGCAGGGTCATATCGACCGGACTCTTGAACGACATCCGTTTCGGTATTCATGTTTTTCCCTCCTCCGGACTGTGTTGGCTGTGCGCCGACACTCTCAGCCTGTTGGCGACATTAATATATTACCCATTGAAGTCCATATGCCCAAAGTGGCATAAACTCACCGGATGAACTACGGACGAGAACGGCAAGCCACCCTGTTATACAAACGACGCCGAGGTTGACTGTGTCGCCGCAGGAACAGGCCTGCAGACAAGGCGCACAACCCGAGGACGCCCGCCGTGGCAGCCATAAGCGAGAATGCCGCACCGCCGGCCACCGGCAGCGTCGCCGGGGCCGAGGCAGATGCCGGCTCGGGGATCACTCCGCAGGCCACGACCTGCTGGCCGGCTCGGATGGCGATGACGTGCTGCCCATCGGCCATGATCGCCAGCGCGACGTCCTTCGTTCCGTGGAAGAGCACCGAGCCTGTGGCCGTGGCCCTGCCGGTCGCATCAGCTTTCAGATCAGGCAAGGCCGCGAAACTGGCGCTCGGCATGGCGCAGGTGTTGGCATGCATAGTGACTCGAGCCTCTGCGCTCGGCGCCAAGCCCTGGATGTCAAGCGCTACATTGGTCCCCTCACCCGCGGCCATCAAGGTCGCCGTACCGCTGACCCCGGACTCGCCCACAGGGTCGAGCCCTACAGTGACTGCCTCCTGGGCCATGACCATGCCTGGCACGAGCAGCAAGGCCAGGACAACGAGCGATATCCCAAGCAGGCGCAGCCACGTCAATTGCCGTACTCTCATAGATATACCTCCTTCGGCTGGCAGCATATCCCCTTTTCACCCTTGCCCCCCGACGTTCAATGACCATTCTCCCGCCGTAGGGCGATGCTGTCACTCCTCCGCTTGGAAGGTCGGGAGTTGGCGGATTTCCCCGTCACATCTGAATGGGCACAGGTTGTCAAAGTTCGGGATTAGTTAATGTCCTTCCCTTTGCCGCCCATCCTCCGCGCCACGCGGTTTCGGGTAAAAACCACCGGTCGCACCATACGCGGGTTAGGCCGCTCCGCGCCGTCCAGCCTCGTGCTACTGCGAGTCTGTACTCCACACAAGGCGCGTATTTCGGGAGCCCTGGAGACATCAAGGCATTCGCCCTCAACATGGCGCTCCAATATGGCGAGTATGTCCGACTTAAGAGCGTGCAATCTTGCACACATTTGCTCGTTCTGCGCCAGATGTTCACTGAAGGCTTTCTCCACCAATTCAATCAACTCATAGAGACTAGCGGTCAAATGCGCATCGATGCTATGGGCGTTCTTATCGATGACTACAGGCCCTAGGTTGAATTGGAGACGGAAGCTTCTTCTCTCTTCGCTGTCATACTCAAGATACAGATTCCATCCAGTCTGCCTGATTGAGCAGTGAGCATATTTGTTGAATTGAGATCGCAGTCTTTTACGATAGTCAGAAAGAGATGCTCCTGTGTCATGAGCGTGTTCAAAGCTCTCCGCCTCAGTGGCCACCCATAGTTTCGCGGCATCACTGGCTCTCAGTTCACCTCTCAGCCAGCTCTCCACTGCACCGGGGACAAGAGTGACAGCAGCAAAGCAATCCAAAGCATCTTCAATCGAGCGAAATAGAGAAACCGCAGCCGAATGATAGCCCATGCTGTTGAGCTGTCCAGCTCCTTCAATGAGGTATAGTGTGTGCAGCGCTAGAATCGGGTACGCTTCTCTAGAAGGGGCTTCCGGAAGCGGCGTATCAGATATGATTACTCGCAAGACCTCAAGAGATTGCTGAACAGGGCTTGATGGCCCAACCGCGTCTTCACCAGGCAAAGATATATCTGCAGGATATTTGATTGGCACGTCCCCCCTCCCCTCTGGAGCACCTATCGAGGACTGACCTATAGTACGAAACTCACCCACCGCTGGGTGAGACGATGAACCCAGCAAGCCAAATCACGACATTGGGTCGAACAGAGGAGCAAAACAATTCTCGATCAGGCGGTCGGGTACAGCAAGTTGTTGGGCGCACCCTCCTGTAGATTACCCCAACGTTTCTTGGAACACTACCAGTAGACGTTAGCTGTCATAAGGTCCTAGGAAACGCTTACCATCGAAGTGAATGAGATGCGTTCCCGCTTCCTGGACCCATACCTCCGTTTCCCAAGAGATTTCACCAATATACTTCGCCATGTCGCTGCGAGTCAGGAAGGCCGTAACATAAACCAGTCCAGGTCGTGCATCCTCAAAAAGAGCCGCCAATTCCTCTCGGCGCTTAGGATTGACAGGGCCGTGGCTCGTAACCGCCTCAACGAGAACCAGCCAGTCTTTCTCGACGTGGTGAATTGCTACATCAGGCATTTTACCGTGGACATCCACTGCGACACCGAGGACACGAAGCGCTTCTTCATCAAAATATCTCCACTTGTCGCCCGTATCACCCACATAGATAACGTGGCCGCCAGGCACGAACCTCGGCGCAAACTCATCAATGATGGCTTTTACCAGTCTGCTATGGTCGCCGGGCGTCAGGTAGAACTCCTTTCCTTCCGCAAGAGTCACCGGAACCATCTTCAACTCACGCGCCCTTGCGTACCGTTGCTTCAGCGTTTCCACTGATCTCAAGTAGGCATTCAGACCATCTACCCACGCTGGCGTTCCATAGGTTCTAAGCAGTTCGAACGCAGCCGGCTCAATCTGATAACAGAACTTGGGACTATTGACTGGCCTGCTTGGGTCGTCTGGATTGGGCACAGCCAGACCAGCGTCAACGAACTGATGCATCGTCTGTCTCCTGAAGGTCTCACGGGTATTCGGCGCGTATTGTCTGCCGTAATGATTCCGACAGAAATCCATGATGGGCGTAATACCCATCAAAGGGTCTTTTGCCTTGGACCACGACATTTCCGGTTTCAGATTGATAAGCGCCAAGAGAGTGAGGGCAGAACGCTCATTCTGTTGACCTCTTGGGAGGTCAAGGGCTTTCAAAATCTCCAACGCCTCGTCGATCTTCTGCTTTACAGCCACGGGATTAGGGGATTGGATATCTGCCATGCGACGAATCTCCCTTTCTAACAAATCGTCAATTTCCTTCTGAGACGGAAAGTCACTTTCAACACTTGTTCCAAGGGATTCCAGAACCTCCCGACTTGGATACCGCAACATCCTTAAGTCAGTTGCGTTGACTTGTGTGTGGCCATTAAACTGTCGAAAGTAACTGTCTACCAGGGTTGAATTCAGGAATACAGCGAGACCTCTTGTCAGTTCCTTGGATAACCCATCGTTGTTACAATGATAAACATTCAGGTGGTTCTCAAAACCTACAAATGGAAACGAAACCTGTGTCGGATCATAGATCGCAGCCACAACGCGGCGGGGTTCCTCCTTGGCTGAGAAACGTCTCACGAGAACATAATCTCCAGCGGGCAGCAGAAGTGATTCTGTCCGCGAGGTCAACACAATTGCATTTGGCTTCTTGCTACCGGACTTGGGCCATTGGATGAACCCATTGTGGAAATGGGTGGGGTAGATGAGCGGCACCGTGTCGTCGTCAGGGTCGGCTCTCAAGAAATCTTTGGCCCTAAAATCGACAACACGCCCTGTAGAAACAGCGATCCCAAGATCATCCAAAGAGTGTTTGAATACGCCTACCCGATCCAGTACGAACTGATCCATTTCGCTGGCAGCGATGTGGATGATTAGATCAGTGTCATCAGGGTTGACAACCTGTTCATAATCCACCTCACGGACGGTCATGTTCTCTTTGGCCGGGCCGTGGCTGGCGGAAATGAGGACTTTTCCCCTATCACCATCTTTAACTGCGTGGAATATGACGTTTTCTTGCAAAACATCGTCGCCTTTAAATGCTTCCTCCCTTGACTCAAAGATGTGAATGCGCCGCAGCGTCACTGCCTTTAGGAATAACTTTCGGAAGGATTTGAAGTAGGGACCGTTACAAAAACTGCGAGGCGTAATGGCGACCAACTCCCCACCTGGCTCCAGCAGGTCAACTGCAATCGCCAGGAAAGCAGAGTACAAATTGCTGGTCTCTATGCCAATGCCGCTCAGCAGACGCCGATGTCTTGAGTCACTTCTGATCTTCTTGTATGGAGGATTTAGAATCGCTCGATTGAAGGAATAGCGTTCGACTGGGAACAATCCCCCTCTCAACATTTCTACGCCTGAAAGGATGAAATCTTCCTCCAATACCTTCCCAACGAATTCCACCTCACATTCCTGACATACCTCTTGGCACTCGACCAACATGGAATGGAGGTACTCGACCAACAACGGTTCCAACTCATAAGCTATCACCGAAACGATACGCGGATGAGCATCACGTTGACAAACCTCCTCCACAAATGCTGCTGTCAGAATGCCAACACCTGCACCCGCATCTAAGAGGCGAATCTCCTGTAATGAATTCCCAAAAAACGAAGCCATGAACCGGGCAACGGAGGGCGGGGTAAAAAACTGTCCCATTTTTGACCGGTGTTCCGAATCCAGACTGCGGCTTGCGTCAATGCGATAAAGGTCTGCACGGTCCGTGAGGCCCACCACCGCATCTAAATCTGAAGTTGAATTGACCTCGTATTGATCCAGTGTTTCCATACCTACAATTATACTCAGACACGCCCGACAAGGGAAGCGCCCAGCTCTAATCATTTGGGGACAAGCGAAATCCGGTGAAAGCCTCGACTCCAAGTCCTTGATGTGTTATGCTCCTTTGTTACAGTCCGTGCATTGTGTTATACTGGCCTGGGGAGGAAATGACCGATGCGCGCATTGCATTTTGATGAACAGCTTGAATACCGTCCAGATGCACCCCACCCCACCCCGCCGCCAGGCGAGGCCTTGATCCGCACCCGGTTGGCGGGCATCTGCAACACCGATCTGGAAATCGTGCACGGGTATCTGGGGTTCAAGGGCGTGCTGGGCCACGAGTTTGTGGGCGAAGTGACCCGTGCCGACGACGCGCCGGAGCTGGTGGGCCAGCGCGTGGTGGGTGAGATCAATGCTTACTGCGGGGTATGTGCTACCTGCCGCCGGGGTGATCCCACCCATTGCCCACATCGCACCTCGTTGGGCATCCACCGACGTGACGGGACGATGGCCGACTACTTCACGCTGCCGATTGAGCTGCTTTACCCGGTGCCGTCCGCTGTCCCAGACGAGTGGGCGGTGTTCACCGAGCCGTTGGCGGCTGCCTGCGAGATCACCGAGCAGGTGGCCATTCGGCCCACGGACCGGATCATCGTGTTGGGCGATGGCAAATTGGGGTTGCTCGTGGCTCAGGTGTTGCAGTTAACCGGCTGTGATCTGTTGCTCGTGGGACGGCACCCGGAAAAGCTGGCCATTCTGGAACGGCGGGGGGTGCGTACCCGGATCGCCGACGAGGTGATCCCGTCCGGGGCGGACGTGGTCGTCGAAGCCACCGGCAGTGCCCATGGATTTGCCACCGCCCGCGCTCTGGTTCGCCCACGAGGGACATTGGTGCTCAAGAGCACGTTCCACGGGGATGTGAGCCTGGACTTGAGCATGCTCGTCGTCGATGAGGTTACCGTCGTCGGTTCCCGCTGCGGGCCGTTCCCGGCTGCTTTGCGTCTTCTGGAGCAGCGGTTGGTGGATGTGGAGCCGCTCATCCACGAGACCTATTCACTGAACGATGGCTTGACCGCCTTTGAGCGAGCAGGCGACCGTGGCGTGCTCAAGGTTTTGCTTACTGCCTAAAACGTATTGCAGTTGGATTTGCAACGCCACAACGTTCGTGGTATAATTCTTGTGGTACGCAGCAGAGCAGATATCAATGGTTGATTGTGGAAAAGTGGGAACTCCCCACTTTTCTTCGTATAGAGACATCAACTGTTTTACAAGGTACCAGATATTGTGTGGGAGCGACAAGTAGGGAGCTTGAAGGAACTGTGAACAAAGAGTTTATAAGTGCTATCAACCAGGTGTGCCACGAACGGCAGCTTTCCAAAGAGGTAGTGATAGAGGCAATTGAGGCTGCGCTAATCTCTGCCTATAAGCGTAACTTTGGCGCGGCTCAAATTATCACGGCCAAGATCGACCCGGAAACGGGAGAAGCCCAGATATTCGTCGAAAAAGAGGTGGTTCCCGAGGTTATTGACGGTAAAGCCCAAATCACCTTGGACGAAGCCCGAGAATACGTTCCCGATGTGAACATAGGCGACGTAATCTATATTGAGACGACCCCTGCTGATTTCGGTCGTATTGCCGCACAGACAGCTAAACAGGTCATCTTGCAGCGCATCCGTGAAGCTGAACGCGACTCGCTGTACAACAGCTACGTCGAGCGCGAAGGCGAGATTATCAATGGCACCGTGCAGAGTATCGAACCTCAGCAGGTGACAATGAGCCTGGGCAAAGTAGAGGCGATTCTGCCTCGTTCTGAACAGATTCCTACCGAACGCTATAGTATTGGTCAGCGACTGCGTGCGTACGTGTCAGAAGTGCAGAAGACGAGTCGGGGACCAACGATTATCGTTTCCCGGACTCATCGCACTATGTTACGCCGGCTGCTTGAGTTGGAAGTGCCGGAGATTTTCAACGGCACAGTGGAGATAAAATCTATTGCTCGGGAGGCTGGCTTCCGGTCCAAGGTGGCCGTAGCTGCATTACAAGAGGGCGTTGATCCCGTTGGATCGTGTGTGGGAATGCGGGGTGTGCGCATCCAAAGCATCGTGAATGAGCTGAACGGCGAGAAGATCGACGTGGTTCAATGGAGCCCCGATGTTGCCTCCTTTATCGCTAATGGCTTAAGCCCGGCCAAAGTGCTCAACGTGATCCTTCAGGGCGCTAATGAGGGCAAAACGGCTGTCGTGGTTGTCCCCGATAAGCAGCTCTCGTTGGCGATTGGCAAAGAAGGGCAAAATGCCCGGTTGGCGGCCAAGTTGACCGGGTGGCGAATTGATATAAAGAGCGCGACCGAAGCTGCCGAGGAGGCGCTTCGCAAGGCCTTCGAGGAGGAGCCCGTACGCGAGGCCACAACTGGATCCCGGGACATCTTGACTATTGCTGAAGAGATACTTAGGGACAAAGAGGGCGTTGCCCTGTCTGAAGGTGAGTTGCTAGCTCTCAGCCAAGCCATTCAAATCGTTGACCAGGCAGAAACTGCTTTGGAAGTGAAGCAACCCGAAATCGAATTGGAGGTCGAGGCAGAGGAAGCTGAACTCGTCGGGGAAGCCGCCGAGGTTTTGGAGGGCGCAGAGCCAGATGATCTGTTGGCTCAGGCTGAAGCGTTGCTGACCGGCAAAGACGAAGCTCCTGCCGAGCCAGAGGTCGAAGCAGAAGCAAAAGCTGAGGCTGAGATTGAGGCGGAGGTTGAGGCTGAAGCCGAGCCGGTGGTGGCTGAAGAGGCTGAGGTCCCAGAAGCGATTGCGGCTCCAGAAGCGATTGCGGAAGAGGTCGAGGCAGTCGCTGATGCCAGCGATGAGCCGGTCGAAGCTGAGACAACCCCCGAGTTAAAACTTGAACCAGCACCGGAATCCGAACCCGAAGCTGAAGTTCCTCTCGTGTGGGTTGAGGAAAACACCGAAGATGATGACGATGAGTTGGAGGAAGATGGCCGTCGCCAGGGCAAAAAGAAAGGGCGACGCAAGAAGCGCCAGCTCGTCTATGACGAGGATCTGGGTGAAGTTGTGGCCCGCCGCCGTCGCAAGCCAGGGCGGGAACGTGATAAATGGGAGGACTTCTTAGACTGATACGAGCTTGAGATGAGACCAAAACACGTGCCGCAAAGGACTTGCGTCGCCTGCCGTCAGGTGAAATCGAAGCGTGAGTTGATCCGAGTCGTACGTGCGCCCGATGGCAAGGTCTTTGTTGATGAGACTGGCAAGGCAAACGGACGAGGCGCGTATCTCTGCCGAGATCGTGCATGCTGGGAAAAAGCGGTCGGCCAGCCGCGTCGAGCTTCAAGCAGTCCTTTGGCACACTCACTGAAAGTAGCTTTGTCCGAGGCTGATCGGGCTGCTCTGTTGGGTTGGGCCCAACAGTTACCAGATACATCGCCGGCGGATGCAAATAATTTATCATCTTAACATCTTGAGGAAGGATGAATCGCAGCAATAGGCTCCGATCAGGTGTCATGTCCGGTAGAGGTGTGATGCCAGCGGAACATACCGAAGGAGCGGTACAAAAGTGAATAGGCCAGGCTCATACCTGCTGGCAGGAGGGGAAGTTATGAGCGTTTGAGGCACGTACTTGCCTAGCGTTTGACCCTCGTTTTGTTGCCTCTGACTTTTTTCCTCTCTCCAGCCTTCACTTCTGGCCTGAAAGCCTGTTAACTCGTCCTCTAGGAGACAGATCCCCCCAGAGGATAGTTATTGGTGGTGCCGGCCTCCTGTGTTGATGCGCATTGCATTGATGTCTTCTATCCATTTGTAGTTGCTCTTCGCCGCGAAGTTATGCGTTTCTGTTATAGCGGGGAGGAATGTCTGCAAGTGGGAGAAGATTGAGCGCGCCCCTGGTCGGGCAGTGCTGTCTTGGTATGCGTCTATCGAAAATAAAGAGTTCAGCCGTCGGGCTGATGAGTGTTAAAAGGGGGTTGTGCAAATGGCTGTAGAACAAACGAAACAAGCCACAAAAGACTCGGAAAAACGACAAGATCAAGCGGTTCAGGTGCCACCAGTCCTCACCGTGCGGGAGCTGGCTGCCTTGATGGACGTTAGCCCGATCGACGTGATCAAAGAGTTGATGAATAATGGCATTATGGCCAACATCAACCAGCAGGTTGATTACGACACCGCAGCCATTATCGGTACTGAGATGGGTTTCGAGATCGTTCCGGAGGCGGCTGAGGAAGAGGAAGTGCCGGAGCAGGAAGATGTGGTGCCGTTGAGGGAACGATTCATAGCCGACGAAGACCCCAGCAAGTTGAAACCTCGGCCGCCAGTGGTTACAGTGTTGGGCCATGTGGACCACGGCAAGACTACCCTGCTGGATGCCATCCGTGAGACGGATGTAGTGGAAGATGAGGCTGGAGGTATCACGCAACATATCGGCGCGTACCAGGTGGACGTGGCGGGACGCAAAATCACCTTTTTGGACACGCCGGGACACGAGGCTTTCACAGCAATGCGCGCTCGGGGCGCCCAGGTCACTGACTTGGTGATCTTGGTCGTGGCCGCCGACGACGGCGTGATGCCTCAAACCCGAGAGGCGATTGACCACGCGCGAGCGGCCAGGGTGCCCATTATGATCGCCCTCAACAAAATTGACAAATCGAATGCCAACCCCGATCGAGTGAAACAGGAACTGGCTGACCAAGACTTGGTAGTGGAGGACTGGGGCGGCGATGTGATTTGCGTCCCCCTCTCCGCCACGCAACGACAGGGTATTGATGATTTGCTGGAGAACATTTTGCTGGTAACCGAGGTGGCTGAGTTAAAGGCCAACCCCGACCGCGCTGCTCAAGGAACGGTCATCGAGGGCAGAATGGACGAACGTCGTGGTGTGACTGCGACCCTTCTCATTCAGAACGGCACGATGAACGTTAGTGATGTTGTCATCATTGGTGAGAAGTATGGCAAAGTTCGGGCAATGTTCAACGACCGGGGCGAACGTGTGCAGGAGGTTGGGCCGGCGTCGCCGGTGGCAATCCTCGGTTTCCCCAAGGTGCCTACGGCTGGAGATTCCTTTGAAGTAGTTGAATCGGAGCGAGCGGCTCGTAATATCGTCAGTCAGCGCGCTGATGAACGGCTTGAATCCGGCCAGCAACAACGCCGTACCATTTCGCTTGAAGACATTTTTGAGCGCATGAGGTTGGGCGAGGTCAAGGAACTCAACTTGGTGCTCAAAGCTGACGTGCAGGGTTCTATTGACCCCATTGTGAAATCGCTGAAGGATCTGGGTGACGAAGATCTGAAAGTGCGCATCTTGCGACAGGGTACGGGCAACATCTCTGAGTCCGACATAATGCTGGCGGTTGCTTCCTCGGCCATCATCGTTGGTTTCCAAGTAGAAATCGATGCCGCCGCCCAACGTCTGGCCGACGTCGAGGGCGTAAGTGTGCGGATATATGACGTTATCTACAGATTGATCGACGACATTGACAAAGCGCTCAAGGGCCTACTAGAGCCAAGTTACGAAGATGTGGTCATCGGTCACGCCGAGGTGAGGGCGATCTTTAGAATTCCTCGCAGGGGGCACATTGCTGGATCTTACGTACTCGATGGTCAGGTGAAACGAAATGCGCTGGCGCGCGTCCGCCGAAACGGTGATGAAATCTACAATGGCAAGATCTCATCGCTCAAACGCTTTACCGAAGACGTGCGTGAGGTGGATACAGGCTATGAGTGCGGCATTGGCCTGGAAGGTTTCGAAGACTTTCAGGAAGGTGACGTCATCGAGATTTACACAAAAGAGTTGGCGAGCTAGTGGTCTGTCAACCGTGATTTGAGGAGTGCGGCCCGGCATCTGAGGATGCCGCGGTACCTGAGGATGCCGCGGCACTGAGGATGCCGCGGCATCTGGAGATGCCGTCTGCTCCTCAAATGAGCCTTGACAAAGCACTGGCCTTCGGCGTAAAATTCGAGAGGACTCATAGTGACCACCAGACGACAGCGACAGGTAGCAGAACTGTTGCACGAAGAGCTTAGCGTGCTCATTCAACGGCGCGCGCGAGACCCTCGCCTGGGATTTGTGACTGTCACCGGCGTGGAGGTGAGCCCGGACCTGCGGATAGCTCACGTCTATGTGAGTGTATTGGGCAGCGACGATGACGTGAAACAGTCACTCCAAAGCCTTCGACATGCGGCCGGCTTCTTCCGTCGTGAACTTGGCGCTTCTTTATCATTGCGCTACCTGCCCGAGTTGAACTTCCGGTCGGATGATTCCCTGGCGCGAGGTCTTCGCATTGACCAGTTGCTTGATTCGCTCCAACAAGAAACCCCCGATGACGATGAAGAGGGCGAATGAATTCTAGATCAACCGATATGTCTCGTTCTGACGTCAGCGGTATCCTGAACATAAACAAGCATGCAGGTATGACCTCGCACGATGTGGTGGTGCGCGTGCGTCACCTGATCGGTCAGCGTAAGGTGGGGCATTCCGGCACATTGGATCCCATGGCGACCGGTGTGCTTTTGATATGTCTGGGGCAGGCGACCCGTGTGGCCGAATACCTGATGGTTGGGCGGAAGCAGTATCGAGCCGTGATTCGCTTTGGCGTCTCGACAGATACGTATGATGCTGAAGGGACTGTCACCCGGACAGTCGAATCATTCCAGGTGTCTGAGGACCAGATCGCCGGTGAACTGGCTGCTTTCCAGGGAGTCATTCAGCAGGTGCCACCCCCATATTCCGCAATACGGCACAAGGGCCAGCGAATGTACGAGTTGGCCCGGCGTGGAGTTCCCGTTCAAGTCCCGCCGCGCACGGTCGAAATAGATAGTATTGATCTGGTCACGTGGGAAGCTCCGTGCCTGACCATCGACGTAACCTGTTCGCCAGGGACCTACATCCGGTCTTTGGCTCACGATTTGGGTCAACGACTAACCGTAGGGGGGCATTTAGAGGCGCTGACGCGCCTGGCCAGCGGCAGTTGGCGATTGCAAGATGCCTGCACATTGGACGACCTCAGAGAGGCGATTGAAGAAGGAGACTGGGCTCATCTTTTGCACCCGATCGACGCCGCTCTGCAAGACTTTGAGCGCGTAGATCTGTCACCTGACTTGGCACGCCGGGTGAGCCAGGGACAGGCGGTTTCGCTTGATTACGCCCCCAAAACAACCCTGGCCCGTGCCTATGCTCCTGACGACAGCTTGGTCGCCATCTTGCAGCCATCGCACGAACCGGAGCTCTGGCATCCCAGAAAAGTCTTCACAAAACCTGAAACATCTGAGATTTCATATGCGGGTGATAGGTGATCTGGCTGAAGCGAATCTAAATGGCCCATCGTTGGTGACGGTTGGCTCATACGATGGCGTTCACATTGGACACCAGCACTTGCTGGGGCAAATGCGAGCGGCGGCGGATGGGTCAGGTTATCACATCTCCCTGGTGACCTTCCACCCTCAACCTAAGGCCGTATTAGCGCCACATTTGCAAATACGCTATTTGACAACCCCTGCCGAGAAGATCATCCTGCTAGATGCTCTTGGCATAGACCTCATGGCTATTCTACCCTTCAGACGCGAAACAGCCCGGACCCCGGCTATCGAATTTGTCAGGGAGATGGTCACCCATCTGAATATGTCCCAGTTGTGGGTTGGACCCGACTTTGCCCTGGGGCGCAATCGGGAAGGAAATATTCCAAGATTGCGGCAAATTGGGCAGGAGATGGGCTTTGAAGTAAATGTGGCTGAGCCCCTCGTTCAAGATGGGGAGGTGGTCAGTAGCACCCGCATCCGTAATCTGTTGACGCGAGGCGAGGTCCGGCAGGTGTCTATCTTGCTGGGTCGATACCCCAGTATAACAGGACAGGTGATTCAAGGCGCTCAGCGGGGTCGGCTGCTTGGTTTCCCGACTGCCAATTTGTCGGTGCTGCCCGAGCGGGCGATCCCGGGCGACGGTGTTTATGCTTGCTTTGTGTGGGTGCGTAACGAACGATACCCGGCCGTCACCAACATCGGTGTGCGCCCCAGCTTTGCCGGCGCTGAACGTACAGTTGAAGCATATTTGCTTGGTTTTGACGGTGACCTGTATGGGCTGGATTTGAAGATGGAGTTCGTGGACCGTCTGCGCCCCGAGAAACGATTTAAGGATCCGGATGACTTGGTGGCGCAAGTCCGATCCGATGCAGAACGGGCTGCCGATTTGCTCGCCCACGAGCCTCCGGCTTAAACCGGTGAGCGCGCGATCTTGCGCCTCAAGCTTCAAGACTTGCCTACGCCTCGTCAAGAGGTTTTGCAAATAACGTCACACCCCACTTCTGGAGAGTCAACCGAGAACATGTCCCCTGTATCAGAGCATCCTCCTGTAGCTGAAACCACGTTCCACGTCCGCTATGCAGAGACTGACGCGATGGGCATCGTGCATCACAGCGCCTACATTGTGTGGTTTGAGGAGGGGCGCAGCGCGTGGTCACGCCAGTTGGGGCGTCCGTATTCCGACTTTGAGCGTGCCGGGTATGTGCTGGCGGTCAGCGAGGTAGGCGCGCGTTATCTGGTCCCGGCCCGCTATGACCAGCGAGTGACGGTGCGAACCTGGGTCAGCCAGGTGCGCAGCCGGTTGGTCCGCTTCGAATATGAGGTAGTCGATGCCCGGGGGAGTGAGTTGCTTGTCACTGGCTTCTCTACTCACATCTGTCTTGACCGTGAGCGCAAACCCACACGCATCCCCGAGGAATGGCGTCGATTCTGGTCGCAATTGACTCCAACGGGTGGCTGACCAACTTGGTGTCTGGCCAGGCCCTATTCAACCACGTCCAGTTGAATCCCCAGTTTCTGGCAGTGACTTTGGATCTCTGCAATGATAGGTTGGGGGGGTAATTGCAGGTTCTCGACAGGCCCGCCCACCAGCTCCTGTCGCTCCGGTCCCGACCATAAGACAGAGGCTCCAGGGGGCAGCCGGTCGAGCACAGCCTTGATACCATCAACTCCGACCGCTGTCATCCTGACCCAGCCATCTTCGGTGACGATATTTTCACCCGCCGTGATTTCCTCGTAATCCTTCAGCCGGTTTGTGCCAGTCACGAGAGTGAAATACCACTGGCCATTCGCCTGGCTACTGTACAACTCGTACCCCTTCACGGATTGAGGGAGTGGGGTGGTGAGCGAAACGGCTGCCGCTGCTTGTTCAAAGAACACACATTCGTTTATATCAGCGCAAGCTCCGCCGCCCCCACCAATGAGGCCATCTTCCCGGAGAACGAGCTGCACGGGGTCAGGTGGACAACCTCGCACCAGGACCGGGCTGCTGAACGTAAACGAGCCGATGCTCAGCGGATCTTGCGTGATGTCCAGCACCTCCATACGCGTTGCGTTGATATTCGACGGGCAGCCGGATGGCCAGGCCGCCTGCTCTCTGGCCACAAATGAGACGACGGTCTCCGTTCTATCAGCCAGGGTGAACACCAACTCCTCTTTGTCCCGGTCTATAGCCAGCTTCTGAATCGCCTGTCGAGCAACTGCGTGGGCCGTCCCCCGGCCAGATGCTACAACGTACTCGCCCGGCTCAACGTGGCTCCACCTATCCATCGAGCAGCCGCTCAGGAAAGAGACAACGAGGAATGCCAGGCCAATCGTGGCTCGCTTAATGGTCATCCCGTAAAATAGCGGTTTGCTCATAATCCTACTACTCCTTTGCCCTTATGGTACCACCTTGCAGACAGCATTCCCTATCTGCATTCATAACAGTTCCTTCAGCCTGTTTGCCTCGAAGGCATTGTATCGAGACTTTTCGGAAAGTGGCATTCATACCCGAAAGCAAACGGAATACGCAGTACGCAATACGCAGCACGTTCGTAGTGAGTTTTTTGTATAGCGTAGTTTTTTAGTCATCTCAAGGACTTTCCGAGAAAGCTCTATCAAGGAAGGAGGAGCACCTGGCTCGCTAACAGCGCGTTGGATTCGCCTGGCTGGCCGGATGTTTGTATCGTCATACCTGGTCGAATGTCGCGTAACGTTATCTCATCCCCGTCAGTAGAGACCAGTTCACTTTCTTCAGTCAGGGCGACGACACTAAAACCTTCGACTGGCTCTTGCAGCATAATGATACGGGCACTGAGCGAAACATCCATCACTGTGCCCATAATAGTGATACCCGACTCCACCTCTTTAGTAGGTATCGTCCTATTAACCGTACGCACGACCAGGTTATTGTTCTCGTCCAGGCACTCCGGCACCATGTCGATAGGGAAATCGTAGGGAGCAATCTCTACGCAACTCGGCGTTGCCTGGCCGTCGTACACTATCACCCACCAGTCATCAACTTTTGCAGCAATGAAATAACCCCCGCCGACATCATCCTTGTGTTTGAGGGTTCCCATAGCGTGGGTGCCGGTGTTTTGGGCAACGGCAAACTCCAGGTTCTCAGCCTCAATCCCCGTCTTTTCGATCAGCGCCGCCTGGATAGCTTGGGTCTCGTCGCTAACAGGCTCGGCCTCAGCCGCTGTACGGCGGACCAGGTTGTTGCTCGCATCCAGGCACTCCGGCACCATATTGAGAGGAAAATCGTAGGGAGCGATCTGGACGCAGCTCGGCGCGACCTGACCATCATACACGATCACCCAGGCGTCCGCTTCTCTGGCAGCCAGGAAATACCCGCCCGATATGCTCCCTTTGGCATGCTTTTCCGTCTGCTCTACGATGCCGAATCGGATTTCCTCAGGTCTGATATTGAAATGTATAGCTAAGGCTAATGCCAGCCCTGAAATGTTGTCATCAAGTTGATTTGCTCCCGCCGGGCCTGGATCTTCAGAGGGCTGCTCGGTGGGGAAAGGAGTTGCCGTCGAAGGGATAGGTGGGGCTGTGATGGGCTGCTGCGTGGGGAGAATTGCCGCTATCGTGGGTGTCGGACGTTCAATACCCACTTCCAAGATGCCGCCGCAAGCCAC
Source organism: Anaerolineae bacterium (assembly GCA_034412795.1). Classification (GTDB taxonomy): domain Bacteria; phylum Chloroflexota; class Anaerolineae; order 4572-78; family NAK82; genus JAUVPY01. The sequence continues at coordinate 78,882 of DAOUMD010000047.1, read as the reverse complement.
CGGCAACAATCCGATTATGAGGAGAGCCAAAACGTGGAGCCTGTGGTCTCTATTTTTGTTCATAATTGTCACCACTCCTTTGCTGTTATGTTACCACTATGTTACCATCTGCTTGTGACAAAGATATGGCAGCCGTGTGACAGGCTTGAAACAGGCTGTCACAGATCGGTAACATCAGCGGCTGGGCAAGCGTAGAATGACGACCGTGCCCTGCCCCAGCCTGCTGCGCAGGCTGACCTCCCCGCCATGCAGGTCAGCCACGGCCCGCACCAGCGATAGCCCCAGGCCACTACCCGGGATGTGCCGACTGCCCTCGCCCCGGTAGAGTTCTTCCCACACGTGAGGTAACTCAGCCGGGGAGATACCCGGGCCCGTATCGGCCACTTCCAGGACCAAGGTGGTCCCATCTTCATAGGCACGTACTTCTATGGTGTCACCGGGTTGAGTAAATTTGAGGGCGTTATCCAGCAGGTTATAGACGCTCAAAAAGAGCAGGTCCCGGTCCCCCGGTATGGTGGGCAAAGGCCAGGGCGCCTGGGGCAGGGTCAGGTTGAGTTGCCGCCCGTCGAGCCGGCCCTGCTCTCGCAGCGTGTCTAACGCTTCTTCCAGCAGGTGGGGCAGTTCAACAGGGTTTCGCTCCGGCGCTCGCTGTTCCAGTTCGGTTAACTTGCGCAAGTCGCCGATCAGGCGGCTGAGACGCAGCGTTTGGGCCTCGATGCTGCCCAGGACTTCCTCTTCGAGGTAGGCCAGACCCTGGCCCTGATGATGTTGGGCCGCGATTTCGGCCAGGTTGGCCAGCCCGGCCCGGATAGCCATAAGCGGATTCTTGAGTTCGTGATCCAACCGCCGCAAGAAACGACGCCGGTCGGCAGCCGCCAGGCGTCGAGCCTGGTCGGCACTAACTCGACGGACGTAGGCCAGCCTGGAACGCAATGCCAACCCGATCAGACCAATGCCTGATATTCCTGCCCCAAGCAAGGCTACCAACGTCCCCAAATCCAGGCGCAAGTACAGCGTAGGATTGACGGCCGGCCCCTGTTGTTGTAGCAGCCAGGCGGCCAGCAGACCCAGCCCTAATGGCCCCAACCCGACGAGCCAACGCCAGTTCACCGCTTCACCTCGACCGGTCCCACAAAGCGATACCCCTGGCCCGGCGCCGTTTCGATGTAGTGGGGCCGGTTGGGATCATCCTGCAAAGCCCGGCGCAGCTCGGCGATGCGGGTATCAACCGTGCGGGTGCCGGCCGGATAATCCCAGCCCCAGACCGCATCCAACAGTCGCTCTCGACTGAGCAGTTCGTCGGGATGGGTGATAAAATATTCCAGCAAATTGATAGCTTTGGGGGTTAAGATCAACTCCTGCTGCTTGAGCCAGACACGCCGGGTGCTCCGATCCAACAGTAAATCGCCGCTGCTCAAGCATTGGGCCGCGGCCAGCGGCAGGTGACCGGGCTTCGCCCGGCGCAGTACGGCCCGGATGCGAGCCACCAGTTCGTAGGGGTCAAAGGGCTTGTTGAGGTAATCGTCGGCCCCTTCCTCCAGGGCCATCGCCCGTTCGGTGGCTTCGCCCACTTGGGTCAGCAGAATAACCGGCGTCCAGTTCTCGGCTTGCCGCAGCCGACGCAGCACTTCCCGTCCATCCAGGCCGGGCATAAGCACGTCCAAGATAATCAAATCAGGCAAATTATTACAGACCAAGCTAAGCGCCTCTTCCCCTGCGGCAGCGGTGGACACCTCAAAGCCAACTCGCTCCAAGAATGGGGCAAGGTTTCGGGTTATGGCTGGTTCGTCATCGACCAGCAATATTCTATGTTTCGTCGTCATAAGGACTTTCCAGTTCTGCCACTTTGACTTTCCCTCCGCAGTCAGAATTGAGCTTTCATATCCCGTTATTTCCTGTGCCCTTGTCAGGACGGCCGATTTGATAGTAAAGTGTAACATAATAAACGATTGTTATCAATTCAACCTGCCCACGTCACGAAGAAGGCCTGGCTTCGAATACAACATTTGTTTATCTTAGGCCATATCGCCTAGCGAGGGACTGCGCGCAATCCGCTCTTTTGCCCATTTCCTGCGTGCTGAGAATAGCCTGATAGCCGATGCGCAGACGTCAATATTCGAGTATAATGATACTCGAATATGCGAGCACCTCGCGCATCTCCTTCCTTCTTCAGTCCAGGGGTCGGCCTGTTCCCACCGGCTTCTGGACCACAAAAGCAAAAGGCCGAACAAAATGTTCGGCCTTTTTCTTTTCTGCCTCGCTGGTGTATAATTGCCAGTCGTACTAATCGGCAAGCCGTCGACTCTTGACCTTTTGTCCGTTTGCAGCACTATTGGCCTGTGGCTGCCTTTCCTGGTTTTGGGCAATGCCAGGAAAATGTTCGGGCATTGGGCAATGCCGGGTATTGCTTGGGAAAAGCCTTGCTGCGAGAGAGGGGAACAGGCACCGGTAATTCGTTAGTCTAATCAGAAACTGGAGATCATTATGGAAGACCAACTACAAGCTTTGAAGATGCGTCTGGGCGAGATTCAGGATTTGAACAGGGCGGCGGCCTTGCTGGGTTGGGACCAGCAAACCTATATGCCGCCGGGTGGCGCAGCCGCACGCGCTGAGCAACTGGCTACGCTGCAAAAAACAGCCCACAATTGGTTTATCGCCGACGAGATTGGAGAGCTGATCGAAGATCTCAGTGCGGACGGCACTGGCTGGGATTACGATTCCGACGAGGCCAGTATAGTACGGGTTGTTGCTCGCGACTACGAGAAGGCGCGCAAAGTCCCCGGCGAATTGGTGGCCGAATTCGCTCGCGTGTCGGCGCTGGCTTTCGAGGCCTGGGCCAAGGCCCGGGAGCAGGCAGACTTCTCGATGTTTCAGCCTCACCTGGAAAAAATCCTGGATCTCAACGTGCGGCTGGCTGAGGTGCTGGGCTACGAAGATCGTATGTATGACCCCTTGCTTGACCAATTTGAACCCGAAATGAAGACGGCTCAGGTGACTGCCATCTTCGATGACCTGAAGGCGGAATCGCTCCCGTTGGTAAAGGCCATCTCCGAACACATCGACGCCGTGGACGATTCGGTGCTTCACCTGGCTTACGACGAGCAAAAGCAGTGGGACTTCGGCGTGGAGATCATCAAGGACTTTGGCTTTGACTTCACTCGCGGCCGGCAGGACAAGTCGGTTCATCCTTTCACGACTGCCTTCTCCATCAGCGATGTTCGCCTGACTACGCGAATAGATCCGAATTACCTGCCCACCGCCCTGTTTGGCACCCTTCACGAGTGTGGACACGGCCTCTATGAGCAGGGTGTCAGCCTCAATCTGGAACGGAGCTCATTGGACGATGGGACTTCCCTGGGTATCCACGAATCACAATCCCGGTTGTGGGAAAACCTGGTGGGGCGCAGCAGAGAGTTCTGGTCTCACTATTTCCCTCGCTTGCGGGATGTTTTCCCTGACCAACTGGCAAATGTGGATGTTAAGGGTTTCTATCGCGCCATCAATCGCGTGGAGCCATCGTTCATCCGTGTCGAGGCCGACGAGGTAACATACAACTTGCACATCATGCTCAGGTTTGAGCTTGAAAACGACATGCTGGAGGGTAAAGTCAAAATTGCCGACTTACCCGAAGCGTGGAACGCCAAGATGGAGACGTACCTGGGTACCCTCCCGCCCGACGACGCTCAAGGCGTGCTGCAAGACGTCCATTGGTCTGGTGGTATGTTGGGATACTTCCCCACCTATTCGCTCGGAAACCTGATCTCGGTACAGATCTTCGACAAAGTCAGGGCCGACATCCCTTCGCTAGCTGACCAGATCGCGGCTGGCAAATTCGATGAGTTGCTGAACTGGTTGCGCGAAAATGTTTACCAGTATGGACGCAAATACACACCGGCGGAGTTGGTGAAGCGTGCCACCGGAACTGACCTGACGGCGACCAACTACATCGCGTACATCAAAAGCAAATTCTCCGACATTTACGGTTTATAGTCTGGCTGACAACACGTATGGCCAAATCACCCTATTATGTTGAAGGCAAACCCCTGACCCGTGCCGATGAGTTGCGGGACCAGATCGATGAGCTTGAAGCCATGATCGGCCGGCTGGAATATGGCTTGGGTAAGGAAGCGTTGGTGATTCCAGATCTGTTCGACTCGATCAGCACCAGCCTGGCTGCGTTTCAGGCCGAGGGGCAGAGCATGCGGGCGGAGAATGCCCGACTGGATACCGTCTCTGCCCGATTTAACCGCAAGGCGAAGGTGTTCCTGCGCGAGATAGGCGGGGCTAGAGTACTGGAAGATGCCCGCCGTACACGCCAGCCTGATCCGGAGAGCTGGTGGTGGTTTGCCGATCAGTTGGTGGCTAACAAAAGGCGGGACCAGATACGCCACCTGTTGCGAGTGGGGGCAGGAGTGGCGCTCGTTTTGCTGGTGCTGTTCGTCCTCTACCAGCGATTTCTGGCCCCCGACCCAGCCACGCGAGAGCGTTTGGAACACCAGCATAATGCTGAGGACCTGGCTATTGAAGGAGACATAGCGGGTGCTCTGAGCGAAGTTGAGCAGGCACTGGTCGTCGCGCCAGGTGACCCCTATCTGGCTGTTTTCAAAGGAGTCCTTCAGCAAGATCTGGGGCAAGACGTGGCATCCGGGGAGACGTTTGCTGCCGCCGAAGCAGCCTTTGACAACCGGGAGGATTTTTTGCTGGCGCGTGCGCAGGCGTATCTGCTTTTGGACCAACCTGAGGCCGCTGTGGCCGATGCCCAGGAAGCGGTTAAACTGAACCCCGAGTCGGCATCCGGGTATATGCTTTTGGGGCGCGCATACGAATACATGGAGGATTACCTGGAAGCTATGTTCGCCTACGAGCAGGCGATTGACCTGGCCGAGGCACAGGATGATTTTCAACTGGCCGGTACGGCCCGCGTCAGTGTAGGCATCTTGATGCAGCGATTGCAGGCCCAGCCAATACAGGATCAGTGAAAGGTAGTCGGCGAAAGATTGAGGAGGGAGCATCTGGGAATGCCCCTCCTCGATCCTTTGCCTATTGACTCCAACACTCTAATCTTCCAAGTTGGGATGCGACTCTGACTTGCTTTCCTGTTCCTTCTCCCCATCCTCATTGCCCTGCATTCCCAGGACGATGAGCGTCACCAGGCCCATGCCCAGCAGCAAATCCCCGAAACTGAACTTGTATCTTCCAGCCGGGATGGCATCACCCAGCCAGGCCAGGCGCGCCGCGTACGCGGGTATATACAAATGCCCGGATGGATTGGCCACCCACCATACGGGCATAAAGCCGCCGTTGGCCACCACCACGCTCAGGTGGCAGAGCGCGCCGGCGGCCATAAACCACATGCCAATCAGGTGCCGGTTCTCCAGCGTAGCCACGGCCAGGGCCGCGAGCGCAACCACCAGCAGGCTGCGGGCGACGTCACCCGGCAGCCAGGGTAGGGTGCTCGCCACGCGCAACAGCAACCCCAGCAGTAGAGCCCAAGTCAGCCGCAGCGGCAGGTTGGCCAGGTGGCGCGGATGGCCGCCCCCTAGCCAACCTACGAGGAAGCCGATGGCTACGAAGGGGAGAAAGAACACGGCTGGTGAATACTATGCATCCCCGCGTCAAGCGGTTGCATGGTTCACCTCCTACTATGCATCGCTACCTTCGAAAGGCAGGCCGACGCCTATCGCCGTGGCGATCAGGGCCAGCACGATCAACGCAAAACGAATCTCCCGACGACGCTCCGACAATACAGACGCGAATCGACACAGTTGCATAGTTTGCCTCCTATTATGCATCGCTACCTTCGAATGGCAGGCCGACGCCTATCGCCGTGGCGATCAGGGCCAGCACGATCAGTGCTAAGCGGACCTCCTGACGACGCTCCGACAACACAGACGCGAATCGACGCAGTTGCATGGTTTACCTCCTACTTATGCATCGCTACCTTCGAATGGCAGGCCGATGCCTACCGCCGTGGCGATCAGGGCCAGCACGATCAACGCAAAACGAATCTCCCGACGATGCTCCGACAACGCAGACGCAATGTGACGCAGTTGCATAAGTTTCCCTCCTTTCAAATTTCGCGTGGGTGACCACTCCATCCTTTGCTTTCTACACATAACCTACAGCGATTGCAATGTCAATAGGTTCTTAACCCTGGTGGCAAATATCAATCAAGATGGACGCGACTTCCTGATCGTGGCACTGGTGCTGCCAGACGCGATTGGCCCGTCCTGCCCTCCAAGCCAGGGAAGTCGCGTCTACCGACGTCTGCTCAGATAGCACGAAAAGCGCGCACGTAATCGATTTCCCGCACACCGTTCCAGCGCCGGGGGAGACGAGCCGTCCGCCAGATATGTTGCTTGATCCCGTAGTAGGGGATGCGTCCCGAACTCCACAAAAGGGCCGCCAACCCGCTTATCTGCGGCGTCGCAAAGGACGTGCCCGACCAGCGCACCGTGGAGAAGCCGTACTTTTGTTTGATCTTGCTGTCCGAACCGGTGTCGCCGATGATGTGGCGAGAAGGCGCGGCGATGTGTCCTTCATTGGAGAAGAAGGCGTACTCGGTAAGGCCGTTGGTACCAGCTACAGGGATGACCTGTGCTGCGGTGGCTCGGGTGTCGCCGAAAAAGCCATAGGCGGCCGGCTCCACCGGGTTCTCGGGTTTGAGCTGAGAGTCGTTGCCAACAGCGGACACAGCCAGCGTAGCCGCCCGGGCTGCCACATCCAGCGTGCGCAGCAGACAGATCGCCTCTGCCTCCTCGGCCTGGGTGCGAGGCAGGCCCATGCTCATATTGAGGATGAGTTTGTCGTGGATCAAGCGCCGGCCGTTGATCATGGTTTTGTTCTTGCGGTGGCTGAGCGCCCAGAGGATGGCCTGGATGAGGGTCGTGGACCAGCCCTTGCCCTGGTCGTCCAGCACGCGGGCGACTACGACCGTGCTGCCTGGTGCCAGGTACCGCACCAGGCTGGCGACCAAAACACCATGGTATCTGTGAATCTCGGCCGCCGGGATGAGGGGGGGTGTCGGATCGCCAGACGACCCGGCAGGGGGGGGACCATCCCCCACCCAATCCACCCAGAAGTCCACGTGCTCGTGGGCCACGTCAATCTCGCCTTGTACTGGCAGAGTATCGAGGACTAGCACAGTGACATCCGTGCCGGTCAGGTCTGGGCGTGCCTGTCGCAACCAGTTGAAGCCGATTCGTTCCATTGCTGGTTGTCCTGCGGCTGTGTTGTCAATGATGGAAGAGTCAACGGCCAGAGGGGCATCTCCTGCATCAAAGGGCGCATCTCCTGCATCGAACGGCGCGTCCCCCGCATCGAACGGGGCATCTCCTGCGTCAAACGGCGCGTCCCCCGCATCGAACGGGGCGTCCCCCGCGTCAAATGGGGCGTCTCCTGCATCGAAGGGGCTGTCCAACACTGGATCAACGCAGACAGTGATTTCTTTGAAGAGCTTTGCTTCGTTTGCCTGCAGAAAATGTCTTAATGCTGTGCTTACAACGGAGGGAGTGACATCGGATTGTAGCTCGTATGCGTAAGCCTGTATCGACAGACTGGTTATTGCATTGCTGTGAGCAACCTGTGGACGCCATTTCCCATTCACAGAGGTGTGAATTGGGGGTGTCACCTCGGTCGGCTCGGGGCGCAACCCGGTAACGCCAGCTTCGATGAGAAGATCAGGCTTTTCCTTGATCAGCTCATTCAACTTCTGATTCGCATTCGGTGGGCCTACCACAGAGATATGCTGCTCGTGGCAGGTTGGGACGCGACGGGACGCTTGTCGGAGTCGGTGGTATCGTCTTCGCATGCGCATGATATTCCTCCTCGTTTGATATATCTACTTATACTATTGTGATCATATCACCTGGCCACGCTCGCCGACCAGGAAAAAGGGCGCCCAGAAGAAGGGATGGCGGCAACGATAACCCTCATCTCCTTGCAGCAAAGCCAGTTGGGCCTGACGTAAGGCGGCTGGCTTGCGTTGACCGTCAAGCAGGCCTTGGTAGAAACGATCCATCATTTGAGCGGTGGCCTGGTCTTCCACCCGCCACAAGCTCATCACCAAGCTGGCGGCCCCGGCGTACAGAAAGGCGCGACTGAAGCCCACCAATTCATCGCCGCCCCTCACAGCGCTGGTTCCTGATTGGCAGGCGCTCAGGGTCACCAGCGAAGCATTGAGTTCCAAGTTAAAGACATCTGTAGCAGTCAACGACCCGTCGGCCAGGTAGAGAGTCGAGAATAGGGGAGCTTCAGGCCGAAATTCGCCGTGGGTCGCCAGGTGAATGACTCGTGCAGTCCCAGCTTGGGCCTCCAGGTTGGTGCGGGTAGCCTCGCCCTCCAGCAGGCTCGTCCCTTGCAGCCGTTTGGTCACCTGCCGGGCTTCAGATAGTGTGTGAGGCAGCGCTCCGTTGAACGAGCAGCCAACAACCAATGCGCCGAGGGCATCGCGCCTATTGGTACCAAGATCACGTTGGAGACGCAACAGGCTGCTATTAGGGAGATAAGAGATTTCACATCGCTCCAGCAAGTAACCTTGGCCATCGTAGAGGGCATGGAAGGGCAGGTAGTGCAGCGGGCCGTGAGGCACGACAATTAAGCGTTCAAAGGGAGCCAGTCGTCCAGCCAGGGGAAGAACCAATGCCGCATATAAACGGCTGAGCAATCCTTGCAAGTTGGCCCACTCGGAGTCCAACGGGTCTCCCCGGGCGATGAGGGCAGGGGAGAGACGGTGGAGGTTGAGGTGAAACAGGCTCAAAAGACGTGTGAGCTGTGAGAGGGTCGCCAATCGGCGGTGGACCTGTATCTCATCCCGGGTGATGCTGAAGGCCAACACCTCACCGCGAGCGATGAAGTACTCTACCAGCAGTGTGTCACTATCCAGGTAGGGCTGAGGTGATTCTACCTGGACCTGCCACAGGTCGACATCCTGAGTGTACGCGGCGTTACGCACCTGGAGCTGCAACAGCATATCGGCCAGTTGCTTCTCGCGGCTGTGTAGATCGTCACGCAGCCGGTCCTGCTCGGCCTGGGTAGAGCCGCTCTCGGCTCCCTCCCGCTCGCCGAAGGGATTGAGGCGGTTGTAGTACCACTGGCATTCCTGGCGCAGACGCTCGACGTGGGACACCAAGTCCCGGTCGCTCTCGCTTCGGACCTTTACCCGGATGTCCAGATTGTGGGCCAACAATTCAACCAGAGCCCGCGACTTGGCTCGTTCCGCATAATTAAAGGCACGTGCCACCTCACCATGGGAAAGTCCCAGACTGACGATATCTTCGTAAACCTCTCCTTTGTCGGCCAGGAAGCCGCCGCGCAGCTCGACCGCTATCTGGCTGCGCAGGCGCTCGACACCTACGGCGCAGATTTCGTAGTGCTTCAGTGCCGCCTTTTGGTCCCCCGCTATTTCGGCCAGGCGACCCAGCAGGTGACGGGCCTGATTGGCCAACCAGGGTACGTCGCGGTCGTTGGCCTCTCGGAGGGTGTTCAGGCACAGGCTTTGTGCCTCCTCGTCTCGCTGCAAAGCGACCAGGGCTCTGGCGACCACCAAGTCAGCCTGTGCCTTTTCAACTGCGAGCCCCGTCTCGGCAAAGACGTCAACCGCCCGGCGGGCGTTCGCCATAGCTGCCTCAGACGTCCCGGTTTTCAAATTCAAAATGGCCCATTGGATGTCAACCATGGCCACCCACACCTGATTTTCGATCTGAGCAAAACCCAAGCGCGCTCGGGCCAGGGCATCGGCGGCCGATTCCGTTTGGCCCAGCCCCATGTGTGCCTGAGCGCAACTACAAGCTGCCCAGGCTACTTCGTAGTGCATGCCAATCTGGGCGAACTCTTCTTCTGCTTCTTGTGCCAGGTCCAGGGCCTCGGCATAGCGATTGAGCGCCAGGTAGCAATTGGTGGCGAACAAATTGGCAACAAGGACCTCTCGTTTCAGCTTTGACGAGGCAAATATCTGACGTGCTTCGTTGAATAGTCTCAGCGCTTCGTTGTACTGGCCGAGAAAATAATGGATGATTGCCAGGCTTTGCTTGGCTCGGGCTGCATTGACACTCATTCCTCTTTGATCGGCCATGCGGTGGGCCCTAATGGCAGCGCGCTTAGCCTCGTCGAATCGGTCGAGATTGCGCAAAACAATAGAACGATCTAGTTCAATGATAGAACGATTGAGGTCTATTGAGGTGATATCTGCGAGATTGGTTTGTTCCGCCTGGTCGAGTGCCTGATAGGCTCTGTCGAACAAATCTAGTGCTTTTGAGTAATCACCGAGCTTGTAGGCTGTGATCCCTGCCTGGTTGTCAACAACGGCTGCCGCCGTTATCTCACCATGCTGTTCAAAAACGTGCCGTGCCTCTTCAGCCGTCTGTAACGCTTCTTCAAAATGGCCAAGGTTCGTCAGTGCATAAACTTTTGCCATCTGTGGGCGAGCCGCTTCTATAGGGCTATCTTGCGCCAAGCAGATCGACCGGGCCAGATCATAGGTGGTGATTGCCTCTTCATATTGGGCCATAAAGCGTTGTACATTACCCTTGGCCATCAATCCCCAGGCCTGGTGCATTGGCTCTTCCGAGAGGGTCGCGGCGAAGAGAATGCTCTCGGCCAGGTCGAGGGCATCACGGGGGTCCTGGCGAAGGCGTTGGCTCACCGCGGTCTTCATGGACTGGACTGTTTCGTCGGTGATGTCCGAATGATGAGCGCGCAGGAACTCACGCCGCTGGCCAGAGTCTTCGGCTTGCAGCCACTCCTGGACAAAAGGGATGAGGGATACGTCGGACTGCTGATTGGCGGTCATTATTGGTCTATCAGCAAGGTACAGTGTGAGTATCTGGGTTTGGGTAGGGTAAGAAACAACAGGTGAAGTCTCAGTAGATCCGCGAGAAACTAACACCCCAAGGTACAGCGCCGTTCGGCTTGTGGGCGTGCCTCACTCCTCAAAAATCGGAGCTACTGAGACTATTAGGACTAAGGATTTAATAACTTACCCATCAGGCCGTGTTGACATTTGAGTCTTTGCGCCTGAGAACCCCGCAACAGATAACCAAATGTATCTCTGGGAATGCACAAATATCAACACTACCTGGCCGACTGAATCAGGCTAGCACTTCACTTGCATTTGAGGAAGTTATTTAATTCTCAATCCTTAGATTACGATCGTTTCGATGACAATTTGTTCCTGGTCGGTAAACAACATCAGTTCGTATTCGCCCGAGGTAAGATCGCAGAACACGAAGTTGCCCAGCGTGTCCACTTGCTCGAGTGCGATAGCCTGCCCACGGCGACTGAGTTGCACTCGAGCACCGGTCAGGCTGTCGATCGGCATGCCCTCTCGTGTGGTGAACCCTAACAACATCTTACGGCCGGCACGCAACCCGTCTGCCTCTAAACCGACCACCATCTTGATGTCCTCCGCCTGGTAGACATCGGGGGGAGCGGCGGCTGCGCCTCGAAAGGCGAAGGCCGGCGGTTGAGCGACTGGACCCGGCGGAGAGGTGGACAGGCGAGCGACCAAACGCTTCAACTGAGTTTGGAGAGGGACCGGTGTGAGCGTGATTGACACATCTCGAAGAAAGCGAGCCAGATCGTTGATTTCTGTGGCACACTCAGAACAGGACTTCAGATGATCGTCAATGGCAGCCCGTTTATCAGCCGAGAGAAGACCCAGGTGAAACTCGCCCAGGGTGTGGGCGTCGGGACACTCAACACGCTGGAACAGGATGCGCAAGATTGACTGATTGGCGGCGATGGTACGAGCCTGTTCCTGGCAGTAAGGACACCGGCCAATGTGTTCTACAGCAATATCGTCTGCTTCGCCATCGCTATAAGCAAGCAGTTGTTCCTCAGTGATTTCATGTGGTGCAATACATTTCATCTCAATAACCTATTTTGAAGTTTACTCCCCTCCTGTTTATATGAACGCAAGAGTTCGATCTTTTCGTCCATGAATTGATGGTGTGGGAAGATCAAAAACACAACACTGGCTAGGACTAAGGATTTAATAACTTACCCATCAGGCCGTGTTGACATTTGAGTCTTTACGCCTGAGAACCCCGCAACAGATAACCAAATGCATCTCTGGAAATGCACAAATGTCAACACTACCTGGCCGACTGAATCAGGCCAGTATTTCGCTTGCATTTGAGTAAGTCATTTAATTCTCAATCCTTAGCGCACGGGTAGAGGATTGACTGGCGTTCTTCGTCAACAATTACCAGAGGAACTGCCGTAACGTCTGATTTCGGCGTAGACGATTAAGTAGGTTGCGCTTGACACGATACAGTTCTTCCAGGCTTTCGAATCGGTCTGAGTTAGCGGCGTAGATCTGCGATGGCTTGAAGTCATATACGAAAGAATATCTCAGTACAATCATCTCTCTCTCGTCCCGTATCAACCTGGCAACCATCTCCCAGAGACGATGCCTTTCCAGTTGATCGGTGACGTATTTCTCAATTGAAGGCGAGTCTGGCGCGGGAAAGTTGGCCAAATTATCCAGATCGGTGGTTCTGATTGGGTTGCTCCGCGCATAATCGACGATAACACTATGGACGCACATCTGGAAGTAGCGGAGCAGGCTTGCCAAATCCTGGAATTGACTGAATTTCTCTCCATCCACAGCCGACCATATCTTGTCAAAGGCACAATTGACGAAGTAGTCTACCTCTTCGCCAGCGGCCTCCAGTCTGCTGTGCCGGCCAACCCAACTGGCCACCAGGGGGTGATATATTTGATAGATTTTTTCCCAGGCGTAATTGTTGCGCCCGACAATAGCGCGTCGAAACAGTTCGTAACAGTAGCCTGTGTCGTGTTCTGTCCGACTGAAGAATCTGGCGGTCTGATCAGCGCACTCATCTGCCAGTCGGTCCTCATCGAAAAGGCGAAGATTTCTGCCACTCGTCATATATGTTACTCTCAAGAGCGGTCGGATTTGGGGATGTTAAACAGAAGAATAGAGCAAATGGCCTGGATGAGTTGCCGATTTCATTGAAACTATTTTACCATAAAAGGTTAATATCTACAAAATCGCCAAAAAATTGCAGAAAAACTTGGGGCGAATCATGTGCAAAAATAGGCTAAATTCGCGTTTAGTTAAGTGGACTGTACAAAAAGCATCAGGCTGCTTGATTAGCTTGACAATGTCACGCTCGATGATGACAAGCCCTCACCCCCGCCCGCTATTCTGCTTCGGGCATCCCCTCCCAACTTTGGGAGAGAGGCCGGTGAGTGGGCAACGTTCAACGAGACATAACGTTGTCAAATTACCTATGTTCGGGTTATTAAGGTGACCGGCACTTTCGATTGAGAGTTGGCGTAATATGATATGGTCAGACACGGATTGAATACCTTGTTTATTAAAGTGTCGGTTACCTTAAAGTGTCGGTTACCTTAATAACCCGAACTCGATAGAGGAGATATGCCAGTGTTGTCTGCTAATCCCGTCTCGCTGCCAGTACTCCATCTCTCAGAATCTACGTTTGGACCGCAGGCAGGTCAAGCTCAACTTGGTCAAGAAACGGCCTCGCAATGCATTAGTGGATCCTCTAATGCGGAACAATCACCTACGGGAGAGCTTCAGACAAATCGGGACGTAGCCGGTGCCAGTCTCAACCAACTCATGGATGCGCTAAGCGCGGCCATCGTTCGCGATGCGTGCATCAGTGGAGATCACGTTCTGATGGCGTTGGCTGAGGCGGCTGTGCTGGAGCGAGAATTGTCGAGTACGGCTCCTCGACGTTGGCGTGTACAGCAGGCCCTCGGCGTGCTGCTCAAAATGGGACCTCACGTCACAGCGGCCGTGACGGCCGTGCTGGAGCACCCCCTGGCCAGGGCACAAATCACCTGTATGTTTTCCGACTGAAGAATACACTCAGATTTGAGTGCGGAGCCACCCCAAGGGTGGCTCTTTGTGTTGCGGTGAACCAATTTCTTGATAGTATCGTAGCTCTATGATAGAATGACTGTACTCAGATATCTGGTCGAAGACCTGTACTCAGATATCTGATCGAAAACCTATGAGGCAACACTCGAGTAGATATCTTAAGGTATTCGGTATCTGCTCAGACATGTCATTTCGACCAACGGGAGAAATCCCTAAACCATTGGTTCTGGTTATGGCGCCTCGCTAGGGATTTCTCGACCTGCGGTCTCGAAACCTGTCCTGAGCCTGCCGAATGGATGACATGAGACTGAGCAGTAACGGTATTCGAATAGATTCTAATCGATGGAGGAGACATCACGCGATGCTGAAATATGCTCCCAGTGATCCTCAAAAAGGAAGGCAAAGCCCTTGCAATGTCTCAGATGGGAACACAGGTGAGAAGCTCGGTGAGCGGAGTGGGCAGATGCACCTGACATTGGCATCTGCCCACTTTCGTTTTGAACTAGCTTTGGCACTACCCGCCAGATATTCTATGCCATTTTAGCCCCTGATAATACCGAAAGGACTGGGGTGGTGGAGCAGACATAGTGGTTACACCTGAAGCGAGAGCAACTGAGATGTCGGATACGACATACCGGAAGATCATCAACTCGTGGGCCATGTACGATTGGGCCAACTCAGCCTTTGTTACAACCATAATGGCTGCTATGTTCCCCCCTTTCTACCGGTCATTGGTGATCTCCGCTGGCTTGGGCGAGGCAAATGCGACGGCGTTCTGGGCATACACTACCTCGCTTGCGCTTTTCTTGGTTGCAATTCTGGCCCCCGTGCTGGGAGCCATCTCCGATTTCACTGGCGGAAAGAAGTGGTATATCGGTTTCTTCGTCGGATTAGGGATTGTGGCAACGTCGCTGTTCGTGTTCCTTGGTGACGATACATTCGTCCTGGGCTCGATCCTATTTATCATAGGCAACATAGGACTCGCCGGAGCCAATATTTTCTACGAATCGTTGCTGCCTCACATCGCCAGGAAGGACGACATCGACCAGATTTCGACGCGTGGCTACGCATTGGGTTACATGGGTGGCGGCATTTTGCTGATCATCAACGTGCTGTGGTTTATGAGCCCGAATCGGTTCTTTATGCCCGGCACTGGCTTTGCACTGCGTGCTTCGTTCTTCAGTGTGGCCGTGTGGTGGGCAGTCTTTTCTATCCCTCTATTCCGCAATGTGCCTGAGCCGCCGGTAGTGCGATCCAGGCAAGAGCCCGTAAATGTGGTGGGTGCCGGCTTCGGACGCCTGATTCACACTTTTCGCCGGATTACCCAATACCGGCAGTTGTTGCTGTTCCTCATAGCCTACTGGATATATAATGATGGAATTGGCACCATCATTAAGATGGCGACTGCCTACGGCGATGAGATTGGCATCGGCTTGACGGACATGATCATTGCTCTCATTATCACCCAGTTCGTTGGCATCCCTTTCTCCTTTGGGTTTGGTTGGCTTGCCCGGCGCGTAGGTGCCAAACGTTCGATCCTGATGGGACTGGGGGTGTATGTAATTATCTCCATCGCCGGTTTCTTTATGCAGACTGCCATTCACTTTTACATGCTGGCCTTTATGGTAGGAACGGTGCAGGGAGGTACCCAGGCGCTCAGTCGTTCGCTGTACGGGGCGATGGTCCCCAAGAGCCAATCTGCTGAGTTCTTCGGCTTTTTCAGCACCAGCTCTAAGTTCGCCGGAATCGTCGGACCGCTGCTGTTTGGGATTGTCAGTCAGATAGCTGGTGGGAGCCGGCTGAGTATTGTCGCGCTAGTTATCTTCTTTATTGTGGGAGGCTTTCTGCTCACACGCGTGGATGAACCAGAGGGAATACGTGTGGCCAGGCAAGAGGATTCAGCATTCTCGATGTTGGGGGTCTGACACGCTCTTTTTCTAATACTACGCGATTTCAAGGACCGTATTTCAGTCCTGGGGCGAACCCTTGCGAAGGTTCCGAATTTTCGCAAGGCCGGTTCCCCCAAATTGAAATACACCCATTTCAAGGACCTCAGGGGCATCAGGCTCACGCTCGGCAACGTCAGCGGAAATTTGCTGTGCCTGGCGCTCCGATAGCTGCTGCCTGACATACGCGGCCCGGTCTATTCCAGACGCGATCATACTGCCCATATTGGCCACCGCTTGGTCTGCTTCGGTCAGGTAGGCGTTGGCCATAGAGGCATCATATACACCATTATCATCATCGGACCCACACAGAGAAGCTGCCCGGCGCAGGGATTGAGCTGACTGTACGTATGCTTGATTGATGCGCGAGACCCAGGTTTCCAGAGATTGATCCTGCGTCTTCCTCTTGGCAGGATCGATCTCGCGGACGAAGGCGACGACCGGCAACGAGTCGTTGAGCCACTTGTTTTCTTGCCGTCCCAGATACTTCAACGATTGGTCAATCTCAGTTGACACCCCAAGCTGGATTGCCTTGTCTGCACCTAATCGAATTCTGACAAGTGTGCAGATGGACGTCAAGAGAATCTGTAGGTCGCGAGCAGTCAATACCCAGCGTTCAACTTCAACAAGTTGCTCCAAATCGGGCAGGATCGGGAGCAGGTTTGCCCTGACCTCAGACTGAGCCTGCCGACGCATCTCTTTCGCGCACTTGCGTTCAGCCTCAAATACCTGCTGCATCCGACGGGCCGCATAATGCCCCGCCAACCAGCCGGCGAGCAGAACAGCGATCAGGTTGAGACCGAGTTGGAGAGCAAATCTTGCTTCGTCTGTCATGGCCGCCGTTCCCTACCGTTGCCGTGATGAGTTAAAGTGCCGATTATACTACATAAATAATATCACGTTCAAAGCATAGACACAATAGTGAATTTAGGCTAGGTGGTGCACAATATGTATGATCTTCTCCCCGCTTCGTGGAAAGACGAACTACACTCCGTCGATGCAATCCGCGCCGGACTACGTACACAGTTTATGGGTCAAACAATTTATTATTGGCCAGCCATCAACTCCACGAACGATGAACTGAAACGCCTCGCGGAGGAGGGAGCGCCGGAAGGCACACTCGCCATTACTGACGAACAACTGGCTGGCCGGGGCCGCCTGGAGCGGAAATGGATCGCCCCCGCAGGCTCTAGCTTGCTTACGTCGCTGCTCTTCCGCCCAACCTTCCTGGCCCCAACCCAAGTGCAACAACTGACGATGATTTGTTCGCTGGCCGCCGCCGACGCCGTAGCAGCGATCACGGACCTGCGACCAGTCCTGAAGTGGCCTAACGATCTGCTCTTGGAAGGCAAGAAGCTGGCCGGTCTGTTGACGGAGCTGGGTTTCGCCTATGCCTTCTCCGATTCAGATGCGGGCAGGTCATCCTCGGGCCGTCCCGGGGATAGACGTGCCGGGAAGGAAAACGCATTAGCCTGGGCCGTCGTCGGTGTAGGGCTTAACGTAAACGTAGATTTCGGCTCAGAAACATTCCGCCGCAATTGGCCCGGCCTGGCTGACCAGGCTATCAGTCTGACGATGGCCTTGGGACGACCTGTCTCACGCCTGCACCTGTTGCAGAGCTATCTGGCTGGGGTTGAGGCTCGGTATGATGCGTTGCGCGCCGGCCACAGCCCGCACCAAGAATGGGCGGCACGCCTGGCAACGCTGGGACGGTGTGTGACCATAAGCGCACCCGACGGTGTCTATCAAGGTGTAGCCGAGACGGTAGATGAGACAGGCGCGTTGTTGCTACGTCAGCCAGATGGCCAGGTAAAGCACGTCCTGACCGGAGATGTAACCTTACGGATGTGATGCAATGAAATAACTTTTCACATAGGAGGTTAACGAGATGAAAACAGTTGTAGCTGGAGCTTTAGGAGAATGTGTGCACGTAGCTGGAGTGATGAACTTTTTGCGTCTGGCGGACATGGCTGGCTGGAGGACGGTTTTCCTTGGCCCGGCTGTGTCCGTGGAGGATTTTGTTGCGGCTGCCGAGCGTGAGAAAGCTGATCTGGTGGGTGTTTCCTACCGGCTGACACCCGAAACAGGGGAGCGGCTTTTGGGCAGGTTTGCCGAGGTTGCCGATCACCTGCACGTCGCTGGCGTCCGTTTTGCCTTTGGGGGTACACCTCCGGTAGCCCAACGGGCGAAGGCCATCGGCTTCTTTGAGCGTTGCTTTGATGGCAGCCAGCGGGTTGAGACGGTTTTAGCCTACCTCAGAGGACAGGCCGTTGCCGACCTGACCGAAGATAACTACCCGCAAACGGCCATCGGGCGCATAACCTGGAAGGAGCCATTCCCTATGCTACGCCATCACTTTGGGCTGCCGACAATGGAGGCCACGGTGGAAGGGATCGGCCGCATTGCGGAGTCGTGCCGACTGGACGTCATCTCGCTGGGCACAGACCAGGACGCCCAGGCCAACTTCTTTCATCCGGAACGCCAGAGCCCCCGCCGGACAGGCGCGGGTGGGGTGCCGGTCCGGAGTCCTGAGGACTATCGAGCGCTTTATGCGGCCAGCCGACGCGGTAACTATCCGCTGTTACGCACCTATTCGGGCACCGACGACTTCATACGCCTGGCAGAGATGTACGTAGAAACAATTAACATCGCCTGGTGTGCGATACCAATCTTCTGGTTCAATAAGATGGACGGGCGTGGCCCATGGGACCTGGAAGGCTCAATCCGTGAGCATCAGAAGGTGATGGTCTGGTATGGTGAGCGTGGAATCCCGGTGGAGGTGAACGAGCCGCATCACTGGGCCTTGCGTGATGCCCCGGATATAATCTTTGTGATTGCGGGGTACCTGTCGGCGTACAACGCCCGTGCTTTCTGCGTAGGCGACTACATTGCGCAGTTGATGTTTAACAGTCCGCCAGGTCTATCGGATGCGATGGATTTGGCCAGGATATTGGCAGTGCTGGATTTGATCGAGCCACTGGCAGGCCCTGACTTTCGCATCTGGCGACAGACGCGCACCGGTTTGCTCAGTTATCCCCTGGACCCGGACGCGGCTCGATCCCATCTGGCATCCAGCGTATACCTGCAAATGGCGGTTCGGCCCCACATCGTGCACGTGGTAGCCCATACCGAAGCCCATCATGCGGCGACGGCTGAGGAGGTGATCGAAGCGTGCAAGTTGGCACGGCATGCGATCAGGAGTGCGCTGCGTGGTGCGCCGGATATGACCCATGACCCAGCAGTAGGCGCACGGCGGGAGGAGTTAGTGCGCGAAGCGCACGTCGCGTTAGAAGCGATCCGTAACCTGGCCGGGCACGATATAGACGATCCACTGACCGACCCGGTCACCCTGGCTCGCGCCGTGACAGGAGGGATACTGGACGCACCTCATCTGCGGAACAACCGCTTTGCACGGGGACAGATCGCAACTCGCATCGATGAGCGGGGGGCTTGTGTTGCTGTCGATGCCACCAACGGTCAGGTGCTGAGTGAGAAGGAGCGGATCGCTCGTCTGGAGACTACCAGCCTGCTATCCCCAGATCTTCGACAGGGTTGATGTGTTACATTTCCCCTGGTGATTATCCATAAGTTGTTGGAGAGTCGAGCCTTCATTCAGGTGGTTTTTCAAAGCTCCAAGCCCGGCTAAAGCCTTGACTTCAGCACCCGATTAACTTGGCTAAGAACTTATGGATAATCACTAAACTCCCCGATTTGCCTCAGTTGTTGATTGAAACATTTGTTTCATATACTCTATCTAATGAAATCAATGTTGCGGGTTTTCAAAATCCGTGATAGAATGCTGACGTTCATAATCCGTATGGGGTGGAAGTTAGTTTCTGCGCGTTTGTCATATGATAAAATACTCTATACGGTAGACTTTGTACGGGATGAGTGAGGCGGACGAGATGGATCACACTCTTAGTCTGGAAGAGCGGATCGCCGCTGCACTGGACAGACTCAGCCCCAGGCAGAAGCAGCTCGCCCGCTTTATGTTAGACAACAAATATTTTGTGTCCTTCGCTTCCACCAAGCAAGTTGGCGAAAGCGTCGGGGCCAGTGCGGCCACCGTAGTTCGTTTCGCCCAGAGTTTGGGCTACGAAGGCTTCTCCGGGCTGCGGACTGCCGTCCGTGAGGAATTACCCACGTATCTGACTGCTGTAGAGCGTATCGAGAGACGACTATCAGCACCTCCCAATCCCCACGACATTCCACAACAAGTCTTCCACACCGACATCGTTAATATCGAACGGACAGCCAGCAACCTGGATGTGACACAGTTCAACACGGCCTTGGACGCAATCGTGCAAGCCGAACGCCTTTTAGTTGTGGGGTGTGGTCTTTCGGCAACGCCAGTCTGGTTTCTGGTCCATTCGCTGAAAGTAATCGGTTTTAATGTCCGAATGGACACCGATGGGGGGTTATCCCTGGCGACGGAGATAGCGCAATTGCGTTCGGGCACGTTGCTGATCGCCATCGATATATGGCGCTATGCGCGTTCCACGGTGGATGCGGTAAACGCCGCACGACAGCGAGGAGCCCAGGTGGTCGCCATAACAGATAGTATCATGGCACCCCTGGCCCAGGCCGCGGACTATGCCTTTGAGGTAGCGACTGACGGAACGGGCCATAGCCTCTCACCCGCAGCCGTGATTTCGCTACTTAACGTGTTCATCGCAGCCCTGTCTTTCCGGATGCCGGAGCAGGTCGTGGAATCTCTGCGTCGGGTAGACACCATGTACCGTACTCACAATCTGTTACTGACGGAGTGAAACAATGCAAGTCACTATCTGTGGCGGTGGAAACGCTGCTCACACGCTGGCGGCTCTGATCTCTGCCCGTCAAGGCTATCGGGTAAATGTATACACTCCCCTTGATGACGAAGTCGAACGCTGGCGTCAGGGCATCGAGGCCGGGGGGGGCATCACCGTGCACAGCCAGGATGGCGTACTGGCAGGACACCCTCACCGGGTAAGCGATGATCCGTCCGCCGTAGTACCAGGTTCGCAACTGGTGTTATTGGCACTACCGGCCTTCGCTCACGAAATCATCTTGAAGGATATTGCCCCCTTCCTTGATGATGGCGTCTGGGTAGGTGCGCTGCCCGCCCGAGGAGGCTTCGACTGGGCTGCCCGGGACGTCTTAGACAACGGGAAAAGATCTGTGATCCTATTTGGTCTGCAGACTCTACCCTGGGCATGTCGCATCCGGGAATATGGGCGAGAAGTCACAATTCTGGGTACCAAGTCAGAAGTAGACTTGGCTGCATGGCCTCCCAATTATGCCGCTCAAGTCGCTGCTCTGCTAAGCGATTTGTTAGGCCTGTCCATTTGTCCGATAAGTGATTTCTTGAGTCTTACTCTGGCAAACACGGGTCAACTCATCCACCCCGGTGTGATGTATGGCCTGTTCCGTGACTGGGATGGTCGACCCTACGACGAAGCGCCGCTCTTTTACCAGGGTATCGAGGTCACGACCGCCCACATCCTCGACCAGTTGAGCGACGAGGTCCAATCACTGCGTACCCGTCTGGAGGAGCGATTCCCAGCTCTGGACCTGTCTGCCGTGCTACCCCTATACAATTGGCTGCTCCGTTCGTACGGCGATAGCATCGGCGACTGTTCGTCGTTGTTAAACTGCTTCGTTACCAATAGTGGCTATGCTGGCCTTCGGGCCCCAACGCGCCCCACCGACGATGGCTTGGTACCGGACTTTCAAGCCCGTTATCTGTCAGAGGATGTGCCATATGGCCTGGTCGTGATCCGAGGAATCGCCGAATTGGCTGAGCTGCCGATGCCTAATATCGACCAGCTCATCGCCTGGTCGCAAGAAGTGCTAGGGAAAGAGTATCTGGTTGATGGTGAACTCAAGGGACGCAGCGTTGCGGTCTCACGTGCACCACAGCGCTACGGATTCAGATCGTTGGATGAAGTGCTGCGCAAAACGTAAGGCGTGAGGCGTGATCCGTGAGGCGTGATCCGTGATCCGTGAGGCATGATCCGTGAAGTGTTGCGCGTCGGGCGCGATGGTCACGGATCACACCTCACGGATCACGTCTTTACATTTTACGCCTCACGTTTTACGCTTTACGCCTTACGTCTTTTATTTACCAATCTTAGTCAAAAGAAGAGGTGCAAAAATGAGTAATTCGAGTGGGCAGACAGAGGACAAACCACCAGGACCTGGCCATAAGCGGCGGGTTATGGTGGGCGCCATCGGCAAGTGCGTCCACAATTTGGGCGTCGAAGGCTTCGCCGATTGGATGGAAGATCAGCACCAGGGCTACGTATCTGTTAAGTTAGGCCCCGCCGTACCCATCCGCGAGGTAGTTAACAAGGTTCGTGAAGCACGACCCGAGGTGGTGGGTGTTTCTATGCGTTTGGGCGATCTCCACGTAGACAAACTAATCACTGAATTCGTGGAGACAGCCACTCAGCATGGTTTACATCCGCGAAAAAGCGGCATCCGTTACTCGTTTGGCGGGTTGCGTCCGGCGGCTAACTTGGTGCGGGCGATGACCGGTCTACCCCTGGAGCCAGACAGGTTCGCCCGCGAGGACGAGCGCCACTATGACCTGGAAGCCGTAGCAGAGGAATACAAAGATAAGGAAAACTTCCAAGGCTTCTTCGAGTTGGTGGTTGACGACTTTGTCACTATGGAAGAGTTAGAAGACTTTGCCGGCCGTCGGCCATCGGCTAAATTACAGAAGAAGGTTAAGTGGTCCGACTATTTGGTGGAGCGAATCCGTCAGGTACGGGAACGTGAGAATCGCCCCATCATCCGTGCCCACATTGGGATTGCGGCTGACACTATTGAGCCAACGATAGAAGCCATTGAGAAGTTGGCCGACGCCGAGACTTTCGAGATTGTCTCACTGGCTCCGGATCAGACCTCTCAAGAACTTCTGGCCAAGTTCATCCGTGGTGAGGAGGATCCCAGCAAATACCTGGCCGGTCAGGGCGGGGCGCCGATCCGCAGCGTCGAGGATCTAAAGCGACTGAAGGCCGCCACCCAGCGTGGCAACTATCCGTTGACCCGCATCTACACCGGCACCGACGAGCTGGTGGAATTGGCCCATTTGTGGGAAGAGCATCTGAATATGGCCTTTCCTGCAGTGCCCATCTTTTATTATAATGAGTTAGATGGGCGTGGCCCTATCAGCATTCGCGACGGCTTTGACGAGCACTTCCGCACCATCGAGTGGTGGGCGGAACAAGACAAACCTTTGGAGATCAACGACCCTCACCAATGGGGTCTGCGCTATGCCAGCGACGACATGCAGGTTATCGATCACGTCCTGTGCGCCGTGATCGCCCTGAAGAAGGGCATTAAGCACTACGTGATGCAGATGATGTTCGAGTTGCCGCCCGAGATCTCAGCCTTGGATGACCTGGCCAAGATGAAAGCGGCCTACGAATTGGCCGTACCGCTGACGCGTCACTTCGATTTTCATATTATCAAGCAGACCCGGTCGGGTTTGCCCAGCTTCCCGCCCAACTTAAACCAGGCGAAGGGGCATCTGGCATTTGGTGTTTATACGCAACTCTACATGGAACCGGACATCCTGCACGTCGTCACCCACTCAGAGGCTCATCATGAGGCCAGCGCCGATGACATCATCGAGTCTTGCGAAATCGTCAAGCAAGTGTGCTGGGATTTTGCCAAAGGCCACGTGCCCCAGATTTGGGACGAGCCGATAGTCAAGAAGCGCATAAAGGAACTGAAACATAACGCCATGTACAACGTGTTCCACAGCGCTCTCCTGGGTGGTTATGACGGTCCCATCACCCTGGATACCTGGAGCCAATGGGCCAAGGAGCCCAAAAAGGACCCGGAGAAGAACTTCGAGACTATGCTACTCAGCCTGATTGACGAGGCGAACTATCCAACCGGAACGTGCGGCCTGATCGCTGCCGACACGCTGGACTTGGCGTTGCAGGTCGGTCTGTATCAAGGCCCTCACATCACGGTAGTCGACCGCCGCTACGAAATGGCCGGTGCCTGCCGCACCAAGGTCGTCAATGGCATGTGTCGCGTTGATGAGTGGGATGGCATTCGGGTCTACAGAGAGGTGGGGCGCGTGGATTTGGTGCGCCAGCGCTACCCCTGGTACTTTTACAAGGACGTAACCCGTGCCGACGAGGCGACGTATATCGCCGAAGACGCCGAAGTCGAGGAAGTGGACGAAGAGACCGTAGCCGAGTTCCGCAAGGAGATTGGCGTCACCGGTCTGGCCGACGAGAAGATCCTGGTGGTGGATTTCGGCAGCACGTACACCAAGATCGGCATCTTCGACACCAAGCAGGAAACCTTCGATCTGCGCTACAAGCCTACTACGACCGAAGACATTCGGATTGGCCTGGCCGACGGGCTGGGTGTGCTGGAGGCCTGCCAGGAGCGCGGCGACTGGAAGCCATTGGCTCAAAAGATGAGCGAGTTTGCGGTACGCCTGCCCTGTTCCAGTGCCAAGGGTGGTCTCAAAATGGTTACCGTGGCGTTGGTCAAGGAGGAGACCGGCTTTGCGGCCGAGCTGGCGGCGCTGACCGCTGGCGCCAAGCTGGTGGGCACCTACGAAGGCCAACTATCGACCAGGCAGGCGCGAGCCATCTATGAACAGGATCAGCCGGAGATCATCTTACTCGCCGGCGGCACGGACAACGGCGGCGATACCGAGACCCAGTTACACAATGCCCGTATGCTGGCCACAGCGTCCAAGTATGCCACATACGCCGACTACGGTGTGCCTGTGATCTACGCCGGAAACCAGGACATTGCCGAGCGGATCGACAACATTTTCTGCTACAAAGACATCGATATCCGGGTGACGCCCAACGTCATGCCCGAAATCAACGAGTTCCGCATCGAGGTGGTCAACGAAGCCATCCGCAACCTGTTCCAGACGGTCATCATCCGGGGCAAGGGCTTCGACGTGGTCGAGGAGTACATGGATGCCCCCTTCCTGCCCACACCGCGTGCCGCCTTCCGGGGCATCAACCTGCTGGCGAATGGTTACAACGGCGAGGAAGGGCTGGGCAACATCCTGGCCCTGGACATCGGCGGCGCGACAACCGATTTCTACTCCAACGTGAGTGACAATCCGCTGTACCTATTCCCGGGTGACGACCCGCAGCGCAAGGTGAAGCGCACCATTCTGAAGACTCCGAACGTGCCGCTGGTTTACCGCCGTGTAGAGGGTAAGTACGGCCTGAGCTACAACGCCGAAAACCTGAAGGAACTGCGGCGATATCAAAGTGGCGCCATAGCCCGCGAGTTGAGCCACTATCTAACCGCCCGCTTCCCCTTTGAATTTAGTTCAGGGGACGACCAATTCCGATACTTCGTGCGCAGCCAAAATGGAACCTCCCAAGTGGAGCTGGGTGAATACTTGAGCTGGATCACCCAGAACCCGCACGCGATGCCTACCACAACCCTGGAAAATGCGGCCCGATCCTTCCTGGCAAAAGAGATCATGGCTGCCGCCACAGGCAAACACGTGGGCCGGGTGGACGAGACGGAGACCTATTTCCTGCAATATGGTGTCAACTTCTTCAGCCAACCGGTGACCGTGCTGCTCATCGGTGGCACCATTTACCACAAGATGCGCGACAAGGAGCCCGGCTACCGGGAAGACCTGGCGCTGATCGCCAGCGGAGTGTTGCACAACCCCGAGGAGGACTATCTGTTACGGCCCACAGGCGGGGTGTTACTGGATGCCAAGTATCTGGTCAGTGTCTTGGGTGGCCTGTATGGCCGGGTCTATCCCGAGCAGGCATTGCGTGTCATGAAGCGTGAGCTAGTGTCGCTGGATGTCAAAGAATTGACACAGGAGCGGGTGGCGGTGCTTTAACTTCAAAAGCCACACTAGCAGCTTGTCGGAGAGACCTTCCTGGAAGCTCTGGGCGGTACAACTTCCGTTTAAGCTTCCAGGAAGGTTAAACGCATACCCTCTCCGACAGCCTGCTAGAAGTCTGACGCAGTATCTGGATGCCAGGAGGCCGATGCGATGTACGACGCATCGGCCTTTTTGTGTCACGGTTAGTTGACGTGTCACAGTTAGTTGACGTGTCGCGGTTAGTTGACATTCAGGGAATTTGTGCTACCATTGCTATATATTATTTATTATATATAATCGATAGTATGAAACTTGCGAACTATGTCGTCACGTGAACCGATCCGTATTGAACGTGAGCCACAACGCCTGTCGGATGTCGCCTTCGAGGCTTTGCGCAAGGCCATTCTTGACCGAAGGTTGGTACCTGGCGAGTGGCTACGCCAGGAAGCCTTGGCTAAGGAATTAGGCGTCAGCCAGATCACAGTGCGCGAAGCCTTGAACCGGCTGGTCAACGAGGGACTATGCATGCGCGTCCCGTATAAGGGTGTACGGGTAGTTGCGCCAACTTTGGAGGATTTGGAGGACATTTATGCCCTACGTGGATTGTTGGAGGGTTTGGCGGCTGAGTTAGCTGCCAGCCGCATTACGCCTGAAGAACTGACTCAAATGCGAGAGCTTCTACCGGAGACTGTGGTAGACGCCGACCCCCAAAGCGTGGAACGTGCCCGAAAGGCCAACCGCGAGTTTCACGCGATTGCCATCCGCGCCAGTGGTCGCCGGTTCCTGATCCAGATGCTCAGGCAGGTATGGGATTGGATCGACCCGCTAACACACTACCAGCGAACTTTAGAAACAGAGGCAGGGACAGAAATCCGCCTGCGATGGGGAGAACGAGACAAGATACAACACACCCGGCTCCTGGAGGCGCTGGAGGCGGGCGATGGGCCGCGAGCGCGCCAGGTAGTGACTGAATATGTGGATGAGGACTGGCGTAACCTGGCCTCAATCATGCGTTCATTTAACGAAAGGCGTGAAGATTGACTATGAATGGCTTTCCATGCAGCTTGAGGCTGACTCTGATAACCTCTGCTCGATCAAGCCTCACCTGGGGGCAAGCCATCAGAGGACAGAACCAGCAAGGTGTGTCCTCAATCCCCATCGTCTAGCCCCGGGCTGACCTGGACTTCGATCCTCCCGCCAATAACTCATTCACTCGAGACCTCTCGGAAAAAACCGTCCGCACGTAGGCGCGTTCACTCCGCTATGTTCAATGAGGTGCGAGGCACCCCCAGGCTTCGGCGCGAGCCCTCGGCGTGAGCCCGGTCGAACGCTCAGCCGAGCGGTGCCGAAGCGTCTGCCCCGTTTGACACACTTTCCGAGAAATCTCCACTCTAAAAAGGAGGTGATGCGCTCGCGAGAGACAACCGACAACAGGTTCAATCGTCATCCGCCGCTTATTTGCGGATGGCTCCATAACAGAAAAGGAGGATGAGATGTTCTCTCAAGGCAAACGGCTCACACTGGCGGTGCTGGCAGTATTAATAGTGACAGCCCTGGCGGCTGCCCAGTGCGTTGCCCCGGTCACTCCGGAGAAGTTGGTCGAGACCGTCGTGGTTGAGAAGGAGGTGAAGGTCGTAGAGACAATCGAAGTCGAGAAGGAAGTGGTTGTTACCGCCACAGCGGAACCCGCTGGCGAGGAAGAGCCCAGCGGTCAGATCATTGTCGCCCAGGCAGCAGATGCCAACGCGCTCGACCCCAAGTATCTTAAGGGGCGTGAAACGCAGAACGCCCTGCGCCTGGTGTTTGACAGCCTCTACCACAGGGACAACAATATGCAAATCACTCCCTGGCTGGCCACTTCTTACGAGAACCCGGATGAACTCACGTGGCGTTTCCATCTGCGTGAGGGGGTGAAGTTCCACAATGGAAATGATTTCAAAGCTAACGATGTGAAATTCACTATCGAGCGGCTGATGGAAGACGACGCGCAGTGGAGTACGCGCAACTTCGTGGACAGAGTCGAGGTCGTGGATGACTACACGGTCGACGTCGTCACCAAGGAGCCCTACGCGGCCTTTATGACAAGGGCTGTCCTGTGGCATATGACCGACGAAGAGTACTTCAATGAAGCCGGGGCGGATGGCTTCGCCGACACACCGATTGGCACCGGCCCCTTCAAGTTTGTGGAGTGGATCAAAGACGAGCAATTGGTCTTTGAGGCTAATAGCGACTATTGGGGTGGTGCGCCCAAGATAAAAACGGTCGTCTTCAAACCCATCCCAGAGACAGCAACCCGTATCGCTGCCCTGGAGACAGGGGATGTTGATCTCGTCACTGCCGTGTCACCCGAATACGTTGATCAAGCGCCAGAAGGCATCGAAGTGGTGACCATTCCTGGTACCCGTGCCTTCTACCTCGGTATGAACGTGAACATGGAACCCTTCGATGACGTGCGGGTGCGACAGGCCATGAACTACGCAGTTAACGTCCAGTCCATCATCGACAATGTTCTGAACGGACTGGCCAGGAAGATCGACAACCCGCTGCTGCCGGAGGCTTTTGGCTACGCTGCAACCCCCGTCTACAGCTATGATCCCGAAAAGGCCAAGAGCCTGTTGGCCGAAGCCGGTTATCCCGATGGGTTTGAAATGGAAATCGACACTCAGCCGCCACTTAAAGAGATCGCTGAGGCGCTGGCCGGCCAATTGAGCGAGGTGGGGATCACAGCCAAAGTCAACGTTATGGAGACAGCCGCTCTATACGCCAAATATGAGCCCGGTTTCAGCCAAGCTTTCCTGACCTCGTGGGGCAACTCCGAGGCAGACGCTGATGGCATGCTGTCCAAGCAGTTCTACTCCAAACGCTATGGATGTGATCTGTTGGCTACCGAAGGCGATACCGGCCACGGTGATGCTGAAAAGGGCTGCTATTATACCGGCTATGGTAACGCCGAGGTAGATGCGGCCATCGAAGCAGGGGCCAAAACAGTAGATCCCGAAAAACGAAAGGCTCACTACTACAACGCATTGACGATCATCGTCGAGGAGCCTCCCTGGGTCTTCCTATACAACCCCTCTGAGATCTACGCCTACAACGGCCGGGTCCAGGATTGGGTGCCTCGATCTGATGCCTTGATTATCTTGAATGAGGCGCACGTCGCAGAATAACCAGTTAAGTTGCTTCACACATCTAGCGCTGCTCACTGATGAGGGCGGCGCTAGCAGCTTGTCGGAGAGACCTTCCTGGAAGCTCTGGGCGGTACAACTTCCGTTTAAGCTTCCAGGAAGGTTAAGCGCATACCCTCTCCGACAGCCTGCTAGACCTATCTTCCTCAAGCAGGCGCTGTGTGCTGCTTAGAAGGCCTCAGGTGCAATGTAATCGAGGAAAAGAGATGCAATATTTGCTAAGACGGCTTGTACTGACGATTCCGGTTCTTATCGGTGTCTCGATTATTGTCTTCACCATCATGCACGTAATCCCTGGCGATCCGGTACGGCTCCTGTTTGCTGGCACTGGCGCGACTGAGGAACAGGTACAGGCGATGCGCCACGAACTGGGGCTGGATCGTCCCCTCGTGGTGCAGTACCTGGACTACATGGCCAAGGCCGTTCGCGGTGATTTCGGCCAGTCCCTCCATTTTAAGCAGCCGGTCCTGGAACTGATCCTGGAGCGTATGCCGGCCACCATTGAATTGGCGTTGGCCAGTCTTTTCATTGCTCTGGTGATCGCCTTCCCGATTGGCATCCTATCGGCCTTGAAACGTCACACAATCATTGACTACATGGTTATGACAGGAGCCACCTTAGGTATCTCGTTGCCGACTTTTTGGGTCGGTATTTTGCTGATTATGCTGGTAGCCGTCAACCTGAACTTGTTGCCCGGCTTCGGTAGAATTGACTATGACGTACACCTGGAAAGGGTAACTGGTTTCCTTCTTCTCGATTCCCTCCTCACCTGGAATCTCCCCGCTTTTAAGAATGCCCTGGCTCATCTGATATTGCCGGCTGTTGCTTTAGGAACGGCTATAGCCACGTTCTCCACGCGGCTGATTCGCTCCAGTATGCTCGAAGTCATCAGCCAGGATTACGTGGTCACGGCTCGCGCCAAGGGGTTACGCGAGCGAATCGTGACTGGTCGCCACGTGCTGCGCAATGCCCTCATTCCCGTGGTCACGTTGGTTGGCGTACAAATAGGGAATTTGCTGGGGGGAGCTGTGGTTACAGAAACGATCTTTGCCTGGCCGGGCATAGGGAGGCTGGTTATCCAGGCCATCAATAACCGTGATTTTCTTCTGGTGCAAGGCGTGATTATCTTCTTCGCCCTGATCCGTGTTGTTATCAACCTCGTGACAGACGTACTCTATGTGTGGATTGACCCTCGAATCAGCCATGTTTAGAGAAGGGGTGGTGAGCAGTGGCTGAGCCGCATGCAATATCATTACCGTCGAACCAAGAGCTTCTTCCCCCGCGTCAAAGTGAGCTAAAGAGAATTGTCAACACCTTTCTACAGAGCAAGACAGCCACGCTAGGGGCAGTGATATTCATTCTCTTTTTGCTAATAGCCCTTTTAGCGCCAGTGCTGGCACCCCACGACCCTGCCAGGCAGAATCTGGAGCGCAGGCTGGCGCCTCCCATTGGACTCGGTCTGGAGAACGCCAGCCTGGAGCATCCCTTAGGGAACGACAACCTGGGACGCGACATTCTCAGTCGTCTCTTGGTTGGCTCACGCGTCTCATTGGTGGTAGGGGTAAGCACTATCCTTTTGGCTGGTAGTGCCGGCAGCCTGATCGGAGCCGTGGCCGGGTACTACCGGGGGCGCTTGGGCAACACGGTGATGCGACTGGTAGACATATGGATGGCTTTTCCAAGCCTGCTGCTGGCTATCGCCTTTGGGGCCGCCCTGGGCCCGGGGCTGTTCAATCTCGTCCTGGCCTTGG
This sequence comes from Anaerolineae bacterium, assembly GCA_034412795.1. Taxonomy (GTDB): domain Bacteria; phylum Chloroflexota; class Anaerolineae; order 4572-78; family NAK82; genus JAUVPY01. Next base: position 48,301 of record DAOUMD010000047.1, on the reverse strand, counting down.
CTTTGACAACTTGGGTCGTTTACTGTCGCGTCGTCAGGGCGGAGGTCCTTTCCATTCGAGAACGAGACTTTGTGCTGGCTGCCCGCACCCTTGGTGCCAGTGATCTACGCATTATCTGGCGCCACGTGTTTCCGAACGTGCTGGCCCCCATTCTGGTCATTTCTACGCTTCAGATGGGCGTGGTGATTATCGCCGAAGCGTCCCTCAATTTCCTGGGGGTCGGCGTTCAGAGTTCGGTGCCAACTTGGGGCGGCATGCTGTCTGACGGGCGGGAGTTTATGCGAGACGCCTGGTGGCTGGCTACTTTTCCCGGTATCGCAATCAGCATCGTGGTGTGGGGCGTAAATCTGATGGGCGATGGGCTAAGAGATGCCCTGGACCCTCGCCTCCGCAAACGATAGTCTGGGCGCGTGTTTCGGCCCTAGCAGCTTGTCGGAGAAAGACTTCGGAAGTTTACAACAGCGCCTTTGCCAGCATAGTTGCCTGGATTATTCAGTCGATTTAGCGGCAAAATCATCTTCCAAAACTTCCGAAGTCTGGCGAAACTGCTAGTGCATCGTTAACAGGAGAAAACACGGAGGCAGAGCGAAACTGCGCCTCAAGATAAACCTTCAAAAGGTAATTCAAAATACCAAAGTAATCACCGGGCTGTGTGCCGAGCATGGCATCACGGTGGTCGGCGTAGCCAAAAGTTGCTGTGGGATGCCAGAAGTAGCCAAAGCGATGCTGGCGGGCGGGGTTGAAGGGCTGGCTGATTCCCGCATTCGTAATATCAAGCGGATGAAGGAGGCTGGCGTTAAGTCCAGCATGATGCTTCTACGTTCGCCCGCTCTCAGCGAGACGGCCGATGCCGTCAGGCTGGCAGATGTCAGCCTTAACTCCGAGCTGCAAGTGGTGGCCGCCTTGGCGCAAGAGGTGCGCACCTTGGGCAAGCTTCATCAGGTCATCCTTATGGTGGACGTGGGCGACCGCCGCGAAGGACTTATGCCGGGAGATGTGGTCGACGTAGCTATGAGAGTAGAGGAGCTGGAGGGTGTCCGGTTGCTGGGGCTGGGCAGCAATATTGGATGCCTGAGCGATATATGCCCCTCTGCGATAGATACCCAATTGTTGGTGCAGTTTGCTTCCCGCGTTGAAGAGGCCATTGGTAGGCAGTTAGCCGTCATCTCAGGCGGGAGCTCAATTCATCTTCCGATGGTTGAACAAGGCAGGTTACCGCCTGGGATCAATCAACTACGGATTGGAGAAAGTATCCTCTTGGGCACGGACCCTGGCGGGTCCCAGTTTTCTTCTTTTCATACAAGCCAGGACGCTTTCAGCTTGACCGGAGAGGTGATCGAGGTTAAATGGAAAACTCCTCCGCCCGGGGGGAGCCATAGCAACTTGGGTGCGCCTCCTTTGGCCGAAAATCAACCTCTTCAATGTCGAGCCATCTTAGCCTTGGGGCAACAGGATGTTAAGGTAGAAGGACTAAGGCCCAAAGATCCGGGGGTCAAAATGATTGGAGCCACCAGTGATCACCTGGTGGTTGATGTAACATCCAATCCCACCAAGGTAGGTGATGAACTGGAATTCGGCCTGACGTACGCGGCCTTGACGACAGCTATGGCCTCACCCTATGTCAGGAAAGAAGTTATGCGAGACGCATAATCGCATCGGGTAATCATATCACGCAGCTTGGGCTGCATCCAGGAATTCGGAAGGGAGGAACGACTTTGCGCAGTGTGCTGATTCAGAAGAAAGAGGAAGTGGTAGCCGAGAATGGGGTAGTCGTGGCTGAAGCCGGGGAGGCTGCGGAAGCAGGTATGGAAATTTTCAAGAAGGGGGGCAATGCAATCGATGCGGCGATCGCAACTTCCTTCGCATCATGTACCTGTGAGCCAGCTATGGCCAGCCTGGGTGGCGGCGGCGCGGCGCTGATCTATCTGGCCGACGAGGACCGGACGCTCGCCATCGAGTTCGAGGGCCGTCTCCCCAAGGCAGCCACCGAAGAAATGTTTGTCCCCGATTTGTTACCGCTGGGTGTCAATCCGCATCCCAGCTTTGGTTGGCGCGGCACCAAAGACAACGTAGGGTGGATGGGATATCGTTCCTTGGGGGTCCCCGGCCAGGTAGCGGGGCTGTGCCAAATTCTGGACCAATTTGGCAGCATGAAGCTAGAAGAGGTAATAGCGCCTGCCATAAAGATCTGTGAAGAGGGCTATGAGATCAATGAATACTATGCCCTCATGATTGGCAGCGATATGGACCTTCTGCAGAAATACCCTCCCATCAATGAGTTGCTACTGCCGGGTGGTTATCCGCCTCGCCCGGCGACGGCTTATAACGAGCCCACCATCATTGTCCAGAAGGAGTTGGCGGAGACCTTACGCAAGGTCGCCAAAGGGGGCGCCGACGCTTTTTACCGGGGCGACATTGCCGAGGCCATCGTCGCCGATACTCAGCCCCACGGCTCAATTGTTACCGTAGAAGACTATGCTGACTACCAGCCCAGAAGCTATGACGACGGCCTGGTCGGCAGCTACCGGGGCTACAAGTTAGTCTGTATGCCGGAGGTGTTTGGCGGTATCCAGGTTCTGCAGGCGCTGAATCTGCTTGAGGGCTTTGACCTAACTGGGTTGGGACATAACAGCCCCCAGCATTTGCATCTCCTGGCCGAGTGCTTCCGCAGGGCGTGGGTAGATCGATTCCGATACATGGGGGACCCAGAATTCGAAGCGGTGCCCATCGAAGGGTTGATCTCAAAGTCGTATGCTGACGAAATGCGGACTCATCTCAATCTGGAGTGTGTACCGGATGAGATAAAGCCTGGGAACCCATGGAAACATCAAGGCCATGGTCAGGTACTGGAGTCAGCCATGCCCCCAAGCTCGAAGCCGGGGGGGAAGAACACAACTCACTTGTGCACGATGGATAGGGACGGCAATATGGTCAGCATGGTCCAGACGCTGGGCGGCGGCTTTGGGGCCTATGTCGTGTCAGGCACCACAGGTATCATACTGCGCAACTATACCAATCTTTTCAACCCAGAGCCGGGCACCAGCAATTCGATTGGCCCTTGGAAGAGACCTTCAAGTCACGACTCGTTGACATTGGTCTTCAAGGGAGATCAGCCTTTGATCACCATCGGGGCACCGGGCGGGAGACGCGTGATCACTTCGGTCGTCCAGGCCTTGGTCAACATATTGGATTTCGGAATGGGCATTCAGGAGGCAATTGCTGCGCCTAGAATTCATATTGAGGGTAGCGATCCAAAAATCCCGGAGGGTAAACTGGTACGAAGCATCTTCGCTGACACTCGCTTTGAGCCGACAATCATCGAGGACTTAGAGAGACGGGGACACCAAGTTGTGCTGCGCTCTGACGGCAACTTCGCTCTACCTGTGGGCATTATGAGAGACCCATCTACCCGTAAACTACACGGAGGCGTAACTGTGCCGGTACCAGCTACAGCGATGGGATATTAAAGAAGACCTTGCCCGGCCAAAGTCATGTTGTTAACTTGAAAATGTACAAGGTCGAACTTAGTAACCGGGTTTTTCGGAAAAACCCGGTTACTAGATTATGCCTTGCCCATCGTCTGGAGATGTTTCATGGAGCCGTACAAAGCCACCAGCCGCTCGAACTCCTCGGCATCGTAGAATTCGAACTCGCCCCGACCGTACCCCTTGGCGACCTCCAGGCAGAAGCGGGCCGCCATCTCGATGTCCGTCACCTGGCTGGCCCCTGAAGCGCAGCCGGGTACCGCCGTCTCGGCAGTCAAGGCCACGCCCACCACCGGGGCATCGGTGGCCGTGGCCGGCTGCATAATGCTGTTGACGTGATCGACTTCGTTGCCGTAGGGCGTGATGTCCTGAGTGGTGATGGGCAATACAACCGGCGCCTGACCGGTCACAATCGACATGACGCGCAACAGGTCAGAATTGACCTTGAGGATGTAACCCTCCTTCACGGTTGGCGAGATGGCAAAGCCACGATGATTGATGACCAGGTTACCGCGGGTGGTATCCACCGACAGGATAGCATCCATGTCGGGATGGATCTCGTAGCGGTTCATAGTGGCGATATCCACCGGCGAGTCCATAAAGGGCACCGGGTCGTGGGGCTGTGTCGGAGCGTCGGGGCAGATATGAGTGGCGACCAGTACATCCCCAGGCAGCCGGTCACCGGCGGCCGCCATATCCCCCAGCTTGAGGGCACAGGCGATGGCGGTGATAGCCCCATCAGCATCCGAAACCAGCCCGATCGCCACCGGTCTGGCACCAATTCCACCCAGGCGGCCAACGATGCCCAACGTAGGGGCTTCGCCGCCAGCCTGCTTTCCTTCGCTGCCGGGAACCAGCACACGGACGAAATCCGTGGTCCCCTTCTCACCCTGGACCGGTGTCACTTCTACCTGCAGCCCCCGCTTGCGGAGGGCGGCGGCCACCGTTTCCCCATCGACGGTAGCGCTGTCCAGCAATTCATACGCTTCAATGCTCTGCTTCAAAGCCACATCCACACCTCACGCTGTAAACGCATATCGAATTATGTCTTTGCCTACGGCCTGTTCGGCGGGAACAAAAAGTTCGGGCCGGCGCATGCCGCCTCCCAACTTCAGATGTTGGCGCGGCACCGTGATAACCAGCACCTGCTGGCCTTCCCGAATCTCCGCCGAACTGACCGGAACAGGCTCAGTGGCGGATAGAGTCGTAATCAGGTCAGGAAAGGTCGCCAGTCGCTGGCCACGCAACTCCAGAGTCATGTACTCGTTCCAGAAAGTCAGCTCGAACCCACCCTCCAATTCAACCTGGCCCACGTCGAAACCACCCTCGGTGCGCAAGGTCAGACCGGTCACCCTTCCATAGCAGATAACCTCGCCCCGGAGCGTCTGGCACACCGCCTCGGCCGCCCCCAACGGGCTGTCAGCCCCTAACAAGGCCTGGCCTACCGTGATCGCCTGCTGCAACGCACCGGCAGCCGCGTGCTCACGGACGTAAGCCGCTGATACCGGGTTGCGGGCCACGCCCACCAGGCCGCCAGCCTCCACGGCCGCCTGGCGCACCAATCGTGCGGCTGAGGTCAAGCTGCCTTCGACATAGAGACGCACGTGACGGCCGGCCTCGGGATCTCCACCGACCGCCGTCTGGCGCGAGACATAGCCGGTATCCCGATCAAGTCCCATAGCTCCCATCAACCCCGTGGGATGAGCCCGCCCGTTGCATGGGGCGTCTACTACCGGCAGCCCGGTCACCGCCGACTGATACCAGCCGTTTAGCGTGGCCATACCCCCATTTTCATTGGTGATAAGACCCGACACCGGCTCCTCCAACCGGTCCATAAGTAACTGCAACGCCTGGACGTAATGGTCCGGTTCCAGGCAAGCCTCGGTGGCCGCCGGCGCGCCCACGCCCGAAACAGTCACCAAGACATCCTGATCATCTATCTCACCCAGCGTCACCAGGCGCGGGCATCCTGATTTCAGCGTCGCCTCTCCCAGCTCCAGCCCCTCATCGATGGCGCCACCACCTCCGCCACCTAACACAGCACCCCCGTATGCAGCCGCCCTGACAATATCCTCATCGACTCGTATCACATTTAACCTCATCGACTATCTGTCTTTCACGCAAACCGAGTTTTTCGGTATCTTGGTCTTCATTTGCCAGCATCAATAGCCAGGCACACCTAGCGCCTGGCAGGCCGCCACCAGGTCGGGGTGCACGTAATGACCCTCCTCTTCCATAGCCTGGCCGTCCAGGTAAATGGATGGATTGAGGACAATGCCATCCGTGTGACCACCAGAATCCCAGCCCGATCCTGTGATCTGCTGGCCCTGGCTGCCGATGCCAAACTCGATACAACCGAACACCCGCTCATCCTCCACGATACGGCCCGTGCAGCGCGTGACGCCCGGATTGAAACCCAACGAGTAGTGAGCCAGCCGGTACATGTTCGGGTTGCCAATAGAGGCAAACCATCGCTCATACGTCTTGGCCTCGTGACCGCCTTCGATCTTGGTCACCCGCCCTTTCTCCAAAGTCAAACGGACCGGCGAACGCAACATTCCTATTTCCTTCGGAGGCCAGATCGCACCATCGAAAACGATGGTGCCTTCGATGGTCTCCTCCAACGGATTCCACGAGATTTGACCGCCGAGCATGATGGGTTCGCCAGGCGTGTCGGCCAGCTTGCCCGAGTAGCGCATCCAGCGTCCACCCATGGTAGCCACCAAATCAGTCCCGCCTGGGCTAGTGACCCGAATCTGATCCGCCTCGACGATCAGTCGTCCCAGCACATGGCTGAGGTCTATCATCTTCGGATAATCTACCTGGGCGATGGTGCGCACCATCATATCCACATCCATCCCCGTCAGGCAGATGTAGCGGCAACCCTGCTCCAGCGATCGCTTGAAGGCCTCGGTATGCAACAGGTACGCCACCGCATATTCGATCCACACGTCGGCCTCGCGAATCGCCCCGGCCACAGGCCCGGGCGGCTCCATCACCGCATCGGGGCGGGTCTCGTACCACACCACCGTGGGCGTGGCACCGGCCGCATACGCCGCTTGTGCGGTGGCTTCCACCACTCGCCAGTCACAAGAGGTGTCAGCGGTGATCACCACCTCCTCACCGGCTTGTGTCAGCATAACATCTTCGACCAGCTTACGTGCCCCCTGGGCCAGTTCCAGGGCCAGGTAAGTTCGGGTCGGTTCAGTTCCCAGTGCGAGTTCCATTTCTTACCTCCCTTGGTTTTATGAATTCGCTGCATCTTCTCAATTTGTAGAAGCGAACCTGGGTGTTCACCTCAGGGGCAGACCTGGGTGTCTGCCCCTACCCCGAATCATTGAGAAGATGCAATTCGTTCGCAGTGTCATACAAACGCATCACGCACACCTGCACTGCACCGTCCTGCACCGTCCTATGGCCAGCACGGGCGCGCACGCGCAAGTATCACGCATCACGTATCACGTATCACGAAACCCCCATCCCGCATAGCGACCTCACCATCCAGCGTAAAGCTCGCCTTGGGGATGACAAAATCCTGGTGATAATCGGCGTGAATCTGCCCTCCCATATGGGCATTGTCGCCCACGGCCAGATGAACCGTGCCTTTGATTTTCTCCGCTTCCACGGTAATGTCGATCCGCCGCGCGTTAGGGTTGGTGCCGATGCCGAACTCGCCCAGGAAACGGCGCGATTGGAAAGGCTCGGTCTCAGTCCCGAGCTTTAAGATTTCGTGCAGCTCCTCGCCCACGGCCCCACCACCTTGCAGCTCGACCAGTTCCCCTTGCTCAAAGGTCAGGGTCAATGGCTCCACCAAATCTGCGTGCCAGCCCGGCGTGACCTGGATCACCCCCTGGGCCGTACCTTCCACGGGAGTGCAGTACGCCTCGCCCGCAGGCAGATTGCCCCACATTCCCGGTTGGGTGTAAATCCCGGCGTCCACCTGCCCCGGCCGGCCTTCAATACTGAAAGTGATGTCTGTCCCGGCCGGACAGGTCACGCGTACCTGCCGAGCCGGTGTCAGGACTTCAGCGATGCGCTTGGTAAGCCGGTCGATCTCAGTGTAGTCGGCATCCATCGGGCCATCCGGATAAAACATCTCCGGGATAAAGCGCGGCATGGAGGCGACGCGTGCCCCGGCGCGACAGGCTTCTTCGCGGGCATCAGTGTGAGACAGGGAAAACGAGGTGATGATCACCACCACGTCCGCGGCTTTCATACGCTCGGCCACCCCTGCCGGGGGCTCAACTGCGTTGCGCCCCGTCGACGGGAAGGGGATGAACTCCACCTCCACCCCCGCCATCTCTTCTCGGGCTACCTCGGCCACCATTCGGGCCAGCACGGCCCGCCGGGCCATCAGCACCAGAAAAGACTGCTTACCGGCCCCCCACTGATCATAATTGGGAACGTCGGCGACTGTCAGCAGTCGCTCTCCGGCTTTGAGGCCCATATTCACCTTGAGCATCCTGAGAATAGCATTTTCAACTTCTGAGCGTTCTACCAGGGTCATATGCTTTCACCTTTCTTGAGTGGTTCAGATATGTCGGCAGGCGTCTTTTTACTTTCCTTGAACAGGGAACAGGTGACACCACACACGATGTCCTTCCGTCACCTCCACCGGCGCTGGAACTTCTTCCTTGCATATCTCCATGCAGGCATAACAGCGTGTGTGAAATACACAGCCAGACGGTGCATTGGCCGGGCTGGGGATGTCTCCCTCCAGCGAAATGCGCTCCGGGATCAGCTCCAATTCCTCGTCGACGATGACGGGAATGGCCGACAGCAGGGACCGGGTGTACGGATGCAGCGGGTCCTCAAATAGCTTATGGGTAGCTGCCATTTCCATGATCTTCCCCAGGTACATCACGGCGATGTAGTTGGAGAAGTTTTTTACGACGCTCAGGTCGTGGGAGATGAGGAGGTAAGTCAACTTCAGCTCTTGCTGCAGGTGAGCTAATAAGGCCAAGATCTTGGCTTGCACAGACACATCCAGGGCAGAGGTCGGCTCATCCAGCACAACAAAGCGAGGATTGAGAGCCAGCGCACGCGCGATGGCCACCCGTTGCTTCTGGCCCCCGCTCAGGGCGTGCGGATAGCTATACAAATACTTCTCCGGCAACTCCACCAGGCTCAGAAGTTCGCGCACCCTGGTCAACCGCTCCTGACGGCCGCCGATGCCGTGCACCTCCAATGGCGTGGCCACGATATGCGCCACCCGGCGGCGAGGGTTCAGCGACGCCGCTGGATCTTGAAACACCATCTGCATTTCCCGCCGCCATGCCTTTAATTCACCCTCATCCAGCGACGAGATATTGGTGCCATCAAAAAGGATGTCGCCGTCTGTAGGTCGGACCAGACGGGAGACCGTCTTGCCCACGGTGGTCTTGCCCGAGCCAGACTCCCCTACCAGGGCATACGTCTGCCCCTCTGGAACGGCAAAGGAGACGTCATCCACAGCCTTGATCTGACCCACCTGCCGCCCCAGAAAACCAGCGCTGATGGGAAAATACTTCTTCAGCCCTTCGACCCGTAACAAGGTTGGACGAGGTTCCACACAGTCCTCCATCAGTAACCTGGCCGCTAACTGGCCTTTGCTTGTTCAACCGCTGTCGACTCTTCCTGAAAGAGGAAGCACGCCGCCCGGTGGTTGGATCCGACCGTTTTGAGCGTCGGCCGACTCTCACCGCACTCAGGCATGGCATACGGACAGCGCGGCTGAAACCGGCAGCCAGGCGGCGGGTCCACGTAATCCGGGATAAAGCCGTCAATGCCTATTACGTCCCCGCCGGTGAGCTTCGGGATTGAGGCCATCAGCCCCTGGGTATAAGGATGTTGGGGAGCGCGGAACAGCTCCTTCGTAGGTGCTTCCTCCACGACCTCGCCGGCATACATCACGTAGATACGCTCTGTCATCGCCCGGGCCACACCCAGGTTGTGCGTGATGTACAGGACGGCCAGATTCTGCTTTTCCACCCGTTCCTTCATCAACTGCAAGATCTGCTCCTGGGTGGTGACATCCAGGGCCGTCCCTGGCTCGTCGGCGAGAAGCAGCGACGGGTCGCCAGCCAGTGCCATAGCAATGAGCACCCGCTGCCTCATGCCGCCACTCAACTCCACCGGGTAGCTCTTCATCACCCGCTTGGGATCCGGGATGTGCACTCTTTCCAGCAAAGCCAAAGCCTTCTCGCGCGCTACCTTCTTTCCAGCCCCGTCGAAGGTCTTCACCGCGCGATGCGTCCAGCCCACCTTGTAGCGTCCTTGCCAGCGGATCAACTCGACGAATTGATCCTCGACGCTGAAGACAGGATTCAACGAACCCATCGGCTCTTGGGGAATCAAGGCCATCTCCCTGCCACGCAGGGTATATAGTTCCTCCTCCTGCATAGCCAAAACATCCCGGCCTTTGTACGTGATGCGACCGCTCAGGATCCTGGCCGGCGGCGTGGGCAGCATGCGTAAGATAGTCTTGACGGTGACCGACTTGCCACAGCCGGTCTCACCTACCAGGGAGACGGTCTCACCCTCACCGACGCGAATACTGACGCCGTTGAGGACCTGGGCCACCCCCTCGAAGACGTCAAAATGGACTTCCAAATCGGTAACATCCAGCATCATTCGAGTCCTATCTAGGCTTTTCCAAGAATTAAATTGCGCAAACGTCCCGCTAAGACTCGTTGAAACAAAGCCAGACAGGCAGCCTGATGCTTGGAAAAGCCCAAGCAATGCCAAGAATATTTTCCTGGCATTGCCCAATGCCCAAATATTTTCTTGGCATTGCCCTACTCCATCTCCACGTCAAAGGCGTCCCGCAAGCCATCGCCCAGCAGGTTGAAACCCAACACAGTGATGAAGATCGCCAGGCCGGGGAAGGTGGTCAGCCACCAGCGGACCGGGAGGTGGAGGCGTCCCTTGCTGGCCATGGTGCCCCACTCCGGCGTAGGAGGACGCACCCCCAAGCCCAGAAAGCCCAGCACCGCCCCGGTCAGGATAGCGTAGCCAATATCCAAAGTTATCTTGACGATGAGTATAGACACACACAGGGGCAGTATCTCTTTGAAGACAACGTACAGGGTGCCGGCTCCCACCGATCGGGCGGCCTCGACGTACGTGTCTTCCTTGATGGATAGCACCATACCCTGGATCAGGCGCGTGTACCACGGCCACCAGGCAAAGGCGATGGCGATGATGGCATTCTCCATGGTGGGGGTCAGCACAGCACTCACCGCCAGGGCCAGCACCAGGGGTGGTATGGCCAGGAAAATATCGGTGGTGCGCATGATCACCGTGTTGACCGTCCCGCCCGCGTAGCCGGCGATGAGCCCCAGCGGTACACCAATAGCTATGGCAATCACCAGCACAGCCGCCCCCAGCGCGAGCGAGATGCGGGTGCCATAGATGACACGGCTGAACACATCCCGCCCCACCTCGTCGGTTCCGAACAAATGCTCCTTACTGGGCGGCTGGAAGGTCTGGTCGAAGTGGACTGAGTCCACGTCTTCGGGATAGGGCGCTACGACAGGAGCGAAGATGGCCACCAGGATCAGCCCCAATACAATGGCCAAGCCTACCAGCGACAGGGTGCTACGTCGCAGACGATGCAGCATCCGCCGCAGGTCCTCGAAACGCGCTTCATACTCGGGGATGAAGTCCTGGCTCTCCGCGGGGGTAGCGACTTGTGATTCGGGATTCGTTGGCTGCGATTCGTGACTCATATTTCGTATCAAAGCTCCGGGCGAAAGCCTGGGTGTTCGCCCTTACAAGTTATCCGCCTACGTTTCTCTGGCCTCCGCGCCCAATCTGATGCGAGGATCCAGCAAACCGTAAGCGATGTCCACGATAATGTTGATAATAGCATAAGCGACGGCAATCACTAGCACTACGCCGATGATGGCGTTAAAATCTTTGAAGGTAAAGGCCCTGACGCCATAGCGAGCCATACCCGGCCAGGAAAAAACCGTCTCGACCACAAAAGCGCCGCCCAGGAAGAATCCGTACAACAGCCCAATAATCGTTAGCGCAGCGATAAAGGAATTCTTGAGCATATATTTGTAGACCAACAGATTTTCGGGCATGCCATTCGCCCGCGAGGTGAGGATGTAGGCCTTGCGCTTTTGCTCGATCATATTAGCTCTGACGACGCGCATGAGCTGTGCGATAGGCGATAGAGCCAAAACGATGGCAGGTAGAATGATGTGCGACAGGCTGCTCCCCAGCGCCTCGAAGTTGCCCGTAACCAGGCTATCGACGATGTAGAAGCCGGTGATACGCTCTGGCGCGGCGATATCGGGCGCGATACGGCCCGTAATAGGCAGCAGGTTCAGGTGATACGCGAAAACGAGTTGGAGCAATATACCAATCCAGAACCTGGGCATGGACACACCCGACATAGCAAAGACCCGCGAGGCGTGATCCTCCCACCGGTCCTGGCGGATGGCGGAAATGACGCCCAGGGGGATACCTGCCAGCACAGCTATAATCATGGCCGCAGTTACCAATTCCAAAGTGGCCGGCAAAGTATCCTTCAGATCCACGACTACATCGCGGTGGGAGTACAAGGACACCCCCAGCTTGCCCTGAAACACACCACCCATGTAGCGCAGATACTGAATGTGGATGGGCAGATTAAGCCCCAGCTCCTCGCGTAGCTTGTCCACCTGTTCCTGGCTGGCCTCAGGACCCAAGGCCAGCCGGGCCGGGTCGCCGGGCATGACGCGGGCGATAACAAAGATCAGCATCGACAGGCCGATCAGAGCCGGTATGGTATACAAGAGACGGCGTATCAGATAGTCGCGATATCTCATAACGCTCCCCGGTTAGTTACACGCCAGTCACAGACAATTTCAGTGACCCTCATCGGCATGGTTCATTTTGCCAAGAGAACTGGTAAACAATTTGGCCTGCTTTGCCAGACACATCCGTAAAACGTAGGGCGTAAAGCGAACCATCCCCCTTCATCAAGACTTGAGATGAGGGCCGCCTACCTGCCGCTTCCGGTGGCGCAGCAGGTAGGCAACAACTCCATTTGGTCCGCGTGATAGGCGGAAGTGACCAGTACATCTCAGCGTAAATAGGTCCATAGTTATTTGCTCGCCAGGGATTGGCAAATCCCGGCCTTTTGCCCCCAAATCGAAGATTTGGCAAAACCGGGGATTTAGCAATCCCCTCGGAGCAAAACTAACTATAAGCTCATTTCCGCCCTGGTGTACTGGTGGGTTCAGGTCATCGTCGCCAATCTGCGGATGGCTCCTACCCTTCAACCCTGAGCGGGTACCACGTCAGATCGTAACCCAGCACACCTACGAAATTGTATCCATTCACCCGGTCTCGGTGCGCCATGCGATGCAGAGGATTGGCGATGAACAGGGCCGCCGCCTCGTCGGCCACAATCTCCTGTACCTGGCCGTAATACCCGTATTGCTCCTCGGTATCCGTGGCGGCCCGGGCCTTGTCCAGCAAGTCACTGACCTCGGAGTTTTCGTAGAAACTGGAAGACATGTAGGTGCCCCAGGCGTTGGGATGGAACATCAGGTAGGTGTGACCATCCGGCGACGGGTACTTGGCCGTATGGAAGATGGCCATGAAGTGCGGCGCGGTGTCAGGCTGAGCCACCAACTCCACCATACGCGCCCACGGCTCTGGCTGCATCTCCAGCTCGAAGCCCAATTCCTTGAGATTAGACTGGAGCAACAGCCCGATCTTCTCCTCGCTTTCCAAACCAGCCACATACACGTAGCTGAGTGGGTACTCGACCGGGTCGATGCCCGAGGCAGCCAGGTGCTCCTTGGCTTTTTCCACGTCGTAGGTGTATTGCATCGTGTCCGGGTTGTGGCCCGGCAGCAGGAGAGGCACCGGGCCCATGGCTTGCGCTGCGCCTCCGAAGATGACGTCCGCCGCCGTGCCATAGTCAAAAGCGTAGGAAATCGCTTTGCGCACATCTTCATTGTCGAAAGGCGGATTCTGGTTATTCATGCTCAGGAAGAAGAGCTGCACGTTAGGGTCTTCCTCCACCACAACCCCTTCCGACTGCTTCAGCTCTTCAAAGGACTCCACGGAGTGCCACTGCTCGATGAAATCTACCTCCCCCTTCTGGAGCATCAGCTTCTGGGTCGCCAGCTCGCTGACGATCAGGAAGGTGGCCTCGGTCACCTGGCCAGGTTCCCAACCACCCCAGTAATCGTCGAACTTACGGAAGATGGTCTTGGTACCCGGTTCGTAGACATCCACGTAGTAAGGGCCCGAGCCAGCGTCCTGTTGATTGAGGAAGGCCTGGCCATAGTCACCAAACTCCCCGTAATCGCCATCCCCTTTGTTCTCCATCAGCAGATCTTTGTTGACCACGAAGAGCTGCACCAGGGTGGACAGGAAGGGCCCGTAGGGCTCATTCAGGTGGAAGGCAACTGTGTAGTCGTCCACTACCTCGGTGTCTCCCACGTCCAGCACGTCCTGCCACAGCCAGGAGAAACCTTTGCCCAGGGATACCATACGATCCATGCTGAAGGCCACGTCCTCAGCCGTCAACTCCGTGCCATCGTGGAACTTGACGCCTTCTCTCAGCTTGAAGGTATAGACCAGGCCATCATCGGACACCTCCCACGACTCGGCCAAATGGGGCTGGGGCGCGCCTCCCTTGGTGGGCCACACCAGAGGCTCGTAGACGTTCATCACGTGCAAACTCTCGGTCTCATCCACGTGGATGGCCGGGTCCAGAGTCGTCGTGGTTTGCTGCGTAGCGTAGGTGATGGATATCTCTTCAGGTTCCTCGGCAGGAGCAGCCTCCTCGGGAGCCTCTGACGGCGCCTCAGCCTCAGCCGGTTCGGCGGGTGGTGCCTCGGGCGCCGCCGGCGTGGCCGGCATAACACATTGGGTCGCCACCAGGGCGAAAACCAACAACAACCCCAGGATGCTCAGGGTTCGCGCACTGCGTATCATATTCCTTTCCTCCTTTTGTAAATACTAAGACCAACGCCGCTCAGAAACCGGTTTTTCGGAAAAACCCGGTTCTTGGCTCTTCGATGTTTTCTCGCCTGGCATCCCCCCTTTCCAGTCACTCAACCGCCGAGCGTGGCCGGCCGACCTGTTGGACAATCGTCTCAAGGATCGTTGGATTTACCAGAAGCAACACGTTCCTTGTGTCCAGCAGTGAAATTGCCTACCGTCGCGTAATAGGCCGCGAGTCCAGCCGAGATGACGGGATCAACCACCGGCAGGTCCAGCCTCTCCTCCAGGAAGGGTGCGATACGGATGGTGGAGAAACCGGTACACGCCAGGAGAATCACCCCGGCTCCCTGTTCCCTGAGCCGCTCGCCGGCTTCCACGAACCGCTCCTTGCCCTCGTCGGACATCAAGTCCAGCGTGGTCTTGACCCCCGTAGGCACCTCCCAACCCACCAGGTACTCACCCAACACATCCGAGATGGGCGACAAAATTCCAGGGACGATACTCAATGCCCCCACCGGCCGGCCCAGGGCCAGGGCCATCGCCGCCGAGGCCGACCCGGCGCCGATGACCGGAATGTCCACAACTTCGCGCAATTCGGGCACACCGGGATCGGCCGCACAACTGACCAACAGCGCCGCCACGTCATCGCTGCGCTCCATCTCCTGGCCCAGGCGCACGATCTTGGGCAGGGCTCTTTCATCCTCTTCCGAATTCCACAGCCCCTCCGGGTGGCCCTCAATGCAGCGGCTGACCACCGTCAGCTCCGGATCGCCGAAAAACTCACCCAGCAACCGGCCGTGACGGTTAAGCAGTTCGGCATCATCCGTGGACAACACCCTTATGAGCCCAAGCACCCCCATACGCGATCCCTCTCTCATTTGTTACTCCGCACCTTCTCAATAATTCGGGGTAGGCCCAAGGGCGAACACCCAGGTCCGCCCCTACTTTTTGACAAGATACGATACAACCTAATACACCGTCAGGCGTAAATAGGTCCATAGTTATTTGCTCGCCAGGGATTGGCAAAACCCGGCCTTTTGCCCCCAAATCAAAGATTTGGCAAAATCGAAGATTTGGCAACCCCCTTGGAGCAAAACTAACTATAAGCTCATTTCCGCCTTGGTGTACTAGCCACAGGGTTATTTAAGCCGAATTGTACTAACGTGAGTCGTCGGTGACCAAGGGTACGTGCCAGGCCAGGAGTTGCGTGGAGATCTCCTCGGCTGCCTGGCTGGTCGCGTTGATCAGTGTAGATAGCCTGTCTTCGTCAAATCGGGAAGCCAATCCGGCGATGCTCAGGGCAGCCACCAGCGTATCGTTGCTGTTCAACAATGGAACGGCGAGGGCGGCCACACCCGGCGTCAGCTCACCAACCGAAAAGGCGTATCCCTGCTCGCGAATGGCAGTCAAATCATCTTTCAACCGAGTCGCGTCGCTAATCGTCTGCGGAGTGATAGAGTCCAGGCCGCAGGCGATTAAGTCATCAACTGTGTCTGAATGAAGATAGGCCAACAAGATTTTGTTCGATGCACCGGCATGCAGAGGATAACGGCCGCCGATGGTCAATGTCACGCGGATATGTTGAGGGCTGTCGATCTTATCAATGCAGACGCTCTCGTCCCCACTCACTACCGTAAGGAAAGCCGATTCGCTTGTTTCTCGAACCAACTGGGCCATTATCGGATGCGCGATTTGTCGCAGATCTATGCCGGCCAACACCACGTTGCCCAGCTCGACCAGCGTGTTCCCCAAGCGAAAGCGACCGCGCTGGCCAATCTGGGTTACAAAACCGCGCCGCTCCAGCGTGGTCAAGATACGATAGACAATGCTACGGTGCAGACCAAGGGACTGAGCCAATTCGCTGCTGCTCCATTCTGGATGTTCCTGATCAAATTGAAGCAGCACTCGCAGGGCACGATCGACGGTTTTGAGGTAAGCGTTGGGTTGCGCCACAGCCGCCCCCTGGCAAGACACGAGGATGTGTCTCTATTTGCGAACAGATAATTCTATTATAGCACACATTAAAATAGTGCGCAACGGCTAGAAAAACCCGGTGATGTACCGCGAACTGGTAGCACTGCGTTTAATCGTGGTCGGTATGTAGGGCGGGTTCGTAACCCGCCATTTGGGGGCGGCAGGCTACGAGCCTGCCCTACATATAGGGACTACGTGGGGATTGAAAAAGAACAAGGCTCATGTTCAGAACAAGTGGCAGTTCTGAACATGAGCTAAGAACAATACTGTTCAGCGCCAACGCGAGCGGAATGTGATGAGGGTGATCAGCCCCAGACCCGCAAGAACAACCAGACCCGTCCCGATGTAATGAATGAGTCTCAATTGGCTTTCCCAACCATTTTCGATGGCACTGCTGGGGTTAGCAAGAATGGTTTCAGTTCTCTGGGAACTGTCAAACTGCCCGGCGAGCACATCATTTCCCCGGTTAGCTTCGGATGGCGTCTCAATAATCGGGGGTTGGCTAGGAACGACGCCTTCACGTGCAGGCTTTGGGTCAGGGCCGACGTTGGTGGTCAGCGGCGCTTTGCTTTCGCCTATATTGCTAACAGCGTGTATGTTTGACGAAAAGCTTTGCACAATCTCAAGACTATGTTGCCCGGTCGGCCCGCTAAGGACAACATAAGCGTCATTTCCTACAGTCTCGATGTTGAACGCAACCGGCTGGCTGTCCAGGGTCACCGTCGTTACCTGCTCGGGTCGTAAGGCCAGGACTTCGATAAGTACCGGCTCTGCGACATTCGTGCCGTAATCGATCTTAATGATGTCCTGGTCCCAGTCGTAACGGTATGCGGCGTAGCGGTCGGTGGCGGATTGGTAGACACGGATGAAACCATCGTTCAGACCCAGGCGAGGCTGGAGGGTTAGACCCTCACCGCTCAGGTTCATCCCAAAGAAGCCTTCAATAATGGCACTGCCCATAGTGCCGGCGGCCGCGCTGTAGTAGTGACTGCCTTCGTGGTGTTCCGGGTCGGTGCTGGACTGCCATTCGATGATATTACCCGGATGTTCGTGCCAGTCGTTGGCTACCTGCAACAGATGCGCGGTCCCCTCCCTGGCAAACCCCTTAGTGAACTCCATCTTGATCTGCACGCCGCCCCACCAATCCCACACACCTCCATTTTGATAGTTGCCATATCCCATCCCCAGGTAGTCAAAGAAAAGATCCGGCCACCGATTGGGATAATAGGGGTAAATCGAAAGGCCAGGCTTATCGGCACCCGTTTCCAGGCGAACCCGTTCCAGGTTCCGCAAGATGGCCTGGCTTTGTTCAAAATCAGTCAGCCCGGCGTAGACGGCCAGGGCATTTGAAATGCTGACCATGGCCGACTCATCGAAGTCGTGATCCAGGGAGGTGATGTGAAGGTGAGTCAGGTAGAAGCCTTTGCCAGCCTGCCACAGCCGGGCGTTGGTCTGCTCCTTCAGCGCCTGGGCTTTATCGCGCCACTCGTCGGCACGAGCGACGTCCCCCACTGCGGCGTTCATTTCGGCCAGCTCGGTCAAGGCCATGTAAGCCAGGGCCTGGTCGTAAATCGAAGCCGTCAGGTGATCTTGCTCGGGATCATAATCGGTATAATTGGTGCTCTCTTCGAACTTGACGTCACCCCAATCGACCGTATGACCACGCCAGAACAACCCCAATTCCGGGTCAAAGCGATGCGCGTAGAACCAATCGGCTGCCAGGTTGAGCCGCTCGATGACCGTCCGGTCGGCAATGGGGCTCCCCAGCCAGGCAACGTCGTGGGCCATCGTGTAATAGAGATAGGCCGCGTGGATCAGGCTCGTCTCTTCGTCGCTGGTGATGGTCTGCTTGTTAGAAAACCCTTCCGGCGTAATGATCCCGCCGATGGCCCCGGACCCGGCCAACACGTCAAAATCCCCGTCCAGGCTGACCGTCTCGTCTGTATATTGCCGGCCTAAGAAGGCTTCGATTGGCTCGCGGAGGTATTCATCCGGATAATAGTACTGGGCTGTTTCCATGCCCCACGCGATGTCGCGCACGTACATTTCCAGATAGAGTTCACCCGGCCGGAAACCGTGGATGACTTCATTATCAAGCGCGAAGACAGCCTCTCCATGGGAGAAATTGTGAGGAATATAGGCAGCCGTATCTGACAGATGGGGCAGACTGGGCAATATCCAGGTTGTTTCGGTGTTGTAAGACAGATCGTCAGGCAGGCTGGGGTTGGCGCTGGCCGGCTTGGCCAACGGGGTGATGACGCCCAGGGCAGTCAGGGTACAGATGCTTGCCAACCCCACTGCTCCAGGCGACCGCCTGATGAGGGAGACCAGCAATTGAGGGAAAACCGAATTTAAGCGAATATTTTTGAGCCTCAGTCTCGCGTTGCCTCCTGCTTAGGCCGCGCCCAAGAATAACTTTGCAACAGATTAACCTTCCTGGAAGGTTACTACTCAGCCCAATGCTCGCGAGGGATGACAATCCCGAGCCTGATCGCTCATGAAACCCTGTTCAGAACCTCTGGACTGTCGTCCATCGGGAGCGGCTGAGTAGTAACCCTGGAAGCTTAAACGGTGCCCAAATGCCTGGACAGAGCGCCGTTTAAGCTTCCAGGAAGGTCTCTCCGACAAGCTGCTAGCTCACGGATGAACACAGACATTTCAAATTGTTATCCTATCCGTGTAAATCTGTGTTCATCCGTGAGCCATCAACTGGGCGGTTTGAGACGAAGCTTCGTTAGTATTTGGCTTGAATTAGTTATGGTAAAGTTCTGAACTACAGGCATTATAGGCTAGAAAGGTGACCAAGTCAATGGGGATTTATTCCCAGGCGTTGAGAAACACACATTGCGCACAAAAAAGATGGCGCTGGGCTATGCCCAGCGCCATCTTTGCTATTTGGTCTTACACTAATGCCTATTGTTCCAACCAGTCACAGATGCCGTTGCCGTCTTCGTCCACAAAGTTCGCTCCGCGCATCCCCTGGCCGCGCCCGGCCATGCCGCGACCCTGCCCCCGCGACGCATCCCCCGCCCCGCGGCCGTAGCCCAGGGCTTGGCCAACGTTGTCGCATTCGCCGTCGCCGTCGGCATCCACGAAGCGATCGTTCACGCCGTCGCCGTCCTCGTCCACAAAGCCGTAAGCGTTTCCAACTCCCTGGCCGGGGCCGTCGAAATCGCGCACACCATCTCGCGTACCGTCAGGTCCTTGAGCGAAAGCCGCACCGGCGATCACGACTGTCAGGCTCAGAGCGAGCACTACTGCCAAACCGATTACTGAAAAGCGTTTCATGGTTACCATCTCCTGTGTTTTATCTGGGTTTGGTGATGAGTGTCTCATCACCTTTCTACCCACAGGATACCATTCAAATATGAAGACATGATGCGCTAAAAATGAAGATAGTGTGAATTAGCTCGATTCGTTCGATACTACCAGTAGTGTTTTGTGAAATTCTTCCGCTGTGCAAGCCCTTCGCCGCAAAATGATTGAAAGTGTAGACAAAATATGATACAATATACAATGTAAGGCTCACTGCGATCGTGGGGGCTTCCTCGACCAGAAAACACTCCTACCCCGAAAACTAAATAACAATCCACAATCTCATTTCCTCACGCACGCACCTTGTTGCCGATCTTCGTCATTGGCTGCCATTGCGCTCCAACTCCAAAGAGGGAGAGAACAATGAGCCAGACTACACAGCAGTGCGTTATACTGGCCTTGCGGACGCCATCGCAAAAAACATGGTTAGCCCGCTCAAGCACGTGAGCGAAGGCATAGCCACAGCCCGCCTCCCATGGGATACCCTGGCGGGGTAAAAGGGGCCATAAGGGGGGGGTGACAGAATGGTGACAACGCACACAAAGACACACAGGGTTCTTAGTGTTCCTTGTGTCCTTTGTGGTAAAACTGGGCCAACACTCTGCATCAACACCATCCAGGGAGACCACCCGCGGCCGCACTTCGGCGGAAGGAGAGGAGAGAAAAATGCAGTTGGAAGCGATTGATCTAACGCAAATCGTAGTGGCTCTCATCGGGTTCGTGGGAGTTGTGGTTTCTGCGCGACAGAAAAAGAGGGAGAAGGGAGAAGATGGCAAAAAAGCAGCAGGGACATCTGAATCGACAGCAGAGAGCGAGAAGGCGGAACCACCAACACCTGTGACTGACAAGAGAGGTAACCCGCGCATTTCAAGTGCTGTAATGCTGGCAAGTTTAGTCCTTCTTGTATCTAATTTGGCGGTCTTCGGGTGGCGATATTGGGGTTCCGGCACCGAAGTCAGCGTCAAGTATCCCCCGAATAACAGTACCGTGGAGATTAAAGAGATGATCCAGGGAACCTCGCAGAGGATCTCCAAGGGACAAGAAATCTGGATTGTGGTTTATCCCCATATAACCGATCGTTACTATCCCCAGAATGGGCCTGCTGATGTGGAGGTAGGAGGAGAATGGGCATCTCTTACTATCATTGGGGTTGAGACAGACACCAGTATGAAATTCGATATTATAGCCGTTCTAGCAGATGAGACAGCTCAAGACACATTCAACGACTATCTCTCAAAGTCGCAAGCCGACCAATCCTGGGAAGGCCTTGAGAAGCTTCCAAGTGGTGCCGCAATATATGACCGTGTAACGGTGACAAGAGAGTGACACGCCTCGGGGGACGTGCATACATAGCCCATGAAATTCTCAACGCAAAGACGCAAAGGCACAAAGACGCTAAGTTTTCTATTGGTTTCTTTGCGCCTTTGCGTCTTTGCGCCTTTGCGTTAGGAACAAGCCCCGTAAGTTGGGTTGAACGAATGTGAAACCCAACACTTCCACCAGGCTACGACCTGCTTCGACTTGTCTCAGGACAAGTTTCGAACGGAGCGCAGCGCAGTGAGAAATCCCTGAAACCTGGTCTTGCAAGCCCACTTTGGAGGGATTCCTCGTCGCTTTGCACCTTGAAACCCGCCCTGAGCTTGACGAATGGATGACATGTCTCGGCTAATTATCGAACTCAGACCCCGCCCGAGGGGCGGGGTTTTTGCTTTTGCACGTGGTGTGAAGACTGAGATGGAAAGGGGATTGCAAACTGATTTGCAGATTTGCCCATTTGCAGATTTCCTCGTAATCCGAAGACTGGGATAGAAAGGGGATTGTAAGCACATAGACGACCATGATATACTGAGATTATAGAGAGTAGGAGATGACAATGATGTCCGAAACCTTGCAGCGTGCCATTACTGAGATCCGATCAGGTGACAAAGAGACTGGTCAGCGTCTGCTGGCCGAAGTGATCCGCAACGATCCACACAACGAGACGGCTTGGCTTTGGATGTCGTCAGCCATTGACTCAGATGATCACCGCCGTTACTGTCTGGAACGGGTGCTGGCCATCAATCCTCAAAACCAGACGGCTCGGCAGGAGCTTGAGACGCTGGGTCAGAAGCAAGCGTCAGAACCTCTACAACCTGAACAACAACCAGAACCCATGTCTTCAGCTTCGGCCGATGTCCTTCTACACATCAGGCCCCTTGAACAAGAAGCCACCAAGAAATGAAATGCCCGTATTGTGCTAAGACCATCAAAGCAGAGGCGCTTGTTTGCCGATTCTGTGGTGGACATCTCCGAACCAGACAACTACCTACATCTAGCTCCCAGAGTTCATCTCTTCAACCTGTTGGACGTATCTCACTCCCTGAATTACAGCAGCAATTGCTGGATAAGGAAGTCGAATATCTTTCCAAGCGAGGTTGGCAAGTAGTAAACCGCACCGAGACAGCAATACAAGTCCGCAAACCAAGACAGTGGAGCCAAATCGGGCTCATCCTGTTTGTCCTGCTACCCGCAATCGGCGGCTACTTCTTTCCGTTGCTCTTCGGGGTTGCGCTGGCTGGGTTCATCTTCGTTCTTCTCGATTATCTGCTGAAGAAGGAAAAGTTGGAATACATTACCGTTGAAGATATCCAGCGAAGGGCGACCGGTGATAGGAAGGTGTACAGACCTCCTCGTATAAATTGGTTACCAAAACCATTGGTACTTGGTATAACCCTGATCGTGCTCTTTGTAGCCTGTGTCGCCTTTGCACTTTGGTCTGCCTCGCTGTCTGATAATGCCAGCTCCCAAGAGAATGCCGTTTTGCCAATCATCGAGCCGACCCTTCAACCGATATACAGGACTATGTATGTCTGCGGGTACAGCCGCTGTCGTGATTCTGATGCGTATGGCGAGTTTATTCTTGAAACTAGCAACGTTTGGAATAATCCCGATCCCGATCGGGGCGGAGTACATCACCTGGCATCACACGGTGAAAAGGTAATTGTGGTCAGTGAACGACGGGTGGACGGAGGCCCTGGTGGCTTGTGGTATGAACTGGAAGGCGGGGGCTGGATTGACGATCTTCATGTCACAGATGTGCTTTGTAGTTCTGCCAACTTGGATGAGCTCAGTTTTTCCGATTGCTTGGGGGGTGAGTACTGAACCTCTGAGAGTATGACATGTGGGCCAATTTCGGTGGCGAATAAACCCAAATAAGGAAGCTTCGCGAGACTATTTCTATGATACGCACTTCTGCCCTCTGACTATCACAAGTTAGGAGGTCAAAGATGGGATGGAGAGGGACGCTACGCTCGATTCAAGCCGCACAGCGCCGAGCAGAACGTGAAGCCCTGCGACGACAGCGTGAA
Source organism: Anaerolineae bacterium (assembly GCA_034412795.1). Taxonomy (GTDB): domain Bacteria; phylum Chloroflexota; class Anaerolineae; order 4572-78; family NAK82; genus JAUVPY01. The sequence continues at coordinate 25,245 of DAOUMD010000047.1, read as the reverse complement.
CTTGAAAGGCGACGTAAGCAGCTAGAGAAAATGCGGGAACTCGAAAGAGCCGCTTACGAAGTCCAAGTATATGAAAACTACATTGATGTACTTCTATCCGTTCACAAGGAATGCAGCGACGACTGGGATTGGATGGCAATTCTTTCCGCCCACGAGACTGACGAGCCCATAAGGTCTCATAGCCGCGAAGAATTGGCCAGGGCCAGGTTAGATGAGTTCAAGCCGGGGTTCACGGATAACTTGATGGGGCGTACAGAAGCCAAGCGTGCCAGGCTAGTCAGGACCGTTGACGAAGCCCGCCAAGCAGACGAGCAAGAATACCAAAATGCCTTGGAAGCTTATGCGGTGCGTGAAATTGCGAGTAGAATACTTGCGGGTGACTTCCGGGCCTTTATTGACGCTATTAGACAGACAAACCCTTTTAGTGACATCAATGAGCTAGGCTCATCCATTGAGTTTCGGGCTGATGACAGTTCCATCTTAGTACCCACAATTGAAGCCACTCTGCATGTAAACGGTGAAGACGTTATACCCAGAGAAACCAAAACTCTCTTGAAGAGTGGCAAGCTTTCGGTAAAGTCGATGCCAATAAGCAGATTCTACGGACTTTATCAAGATTATGTTTGTGGATGTGTATTACGTGTTGCAAGAGAGTTATTTGCCCTGCTGCCTATTGACATGGTGATAATCACGGCGATGGGCAATCTCCTGAATACCCAAACTGGTTATCTGGAAGAGCAACCTATACTTTCCGTGGCAATACCGAGAAAGACGCTTGCCGGACTCAATTTTGATTTGCTTGATCCCTCGGACTCAATGAGAAATTTTGTCCATCGGATGAACTTCAACAAGACAAAAGGCTTCAAAGCTGTCGAACCCATTGCATCTTCAGAATTGCGGTGAGCATCTTCTAGATTTGTCAAATTGGGGGATAGATATATTTATCGGGGGTGGCAAATGGCGCAAAAGAGAACAGATCATCAGATTACGGGAATGGCAGGAGAGTTTCTGACCGCCGGTAAGCTGTTCAAAAGGAAGTATCAGGTTTCTGTTACGTTTGGAAATGCTAAGGCGATTGATCTTTTTGTCCTGAACCCTGAAACAGACAGAACCTTCAGTGTTCAGGTGAAGACTCAACGGCGCAAGAACAACTTCCCGATGAGGAAAGAGGATATCCACCCAGACTGCCTTTACATCTTCGTTCGGTTGAATAGCTTCGAAGATGAAGAAGAGTTCTTCATTGTTCCAGGGCGTGAACTGCTTAATGACATAGACAAATTCTATGGAAGTTCCTATTTAGATCCAGATAAACCGAGTTCAATGCCTGCAATAAACTATGGTCCCCTGACTCCCTACAAGGACAAGTGGGGAATTTTTGACGAATAACTGCAAGGAGATGCCGAATAAGCAAATGGCCATCATCTGGAAACAGAGAGCCAGTTGGCTGAGTTGTAGTAAGCGGGGCTTTGCGCTCCATCGCAAAGGTTTGATTTGATGACCAACCTCCTTCCCGAACTCACCGCCTTTTCATACCTGCTCGACGCCCAACCCGCGCCAGTGTGGGATGCATTTCACTACCGCTTATGGTCCAAGCCGGGGCGATGCGCCTCGTCGAGAAGCTCCACGGTGAAAACGCGACAGTGTTGCTTGTTCGCCTCGTGCCGGGATGATAAGACGACGGCCCACGACCGGTTCAGCGTGACAAGGCCGGCCGTCAGCAAGGGGCAGGAGGCGGCCTTGATCGACGTGTTGTAGGAGATCTTGGGGGAGGAATCGACTTGAGAATCAGGTCTTGCCCAATTGCGAAATCTTCTCAAGGAGGTAGCAACCGATGGATAAGCCTGAGATTAAGAGTGCAGTAGACAACCAGAAATACCAGGCAATAAGAGACAGGTGGGATAAAGAAGATTCGCTCTTGAACTCAAGAACGGGGATTTTCTTAACTACCAATTCGATACTGTTCGCAGCCTCACAGTTCCAGGCGCAAGATCCGGTTTTTCAGGTGGGTGCTGCAACCATTGGCTTGGCTCTTTCGATTCTTTGGTTAACCACATCTTGGCACACTTCCAACGTAATCAAGGAACTTTTTCTTATGTGTAAAGACGATATGCCATATGACTTGAAAAGAATTTACCGCGTAAAGCCTATTCTTTTTCGGCCAACTACCGTTTTCAGCAAACTAATACCAAGTCTGATAATCATAGGTTGGATTGCCTACATAATCTGGATTCTAGTCTCATATCTATGAACACTGCACAGAAATCACATAACTGGAGCCACTCAGGAGTGCGGTCCGCCAAGCTGACCGGCGGCTGCCACCTAGACTACCACACGCCCATCCAGGCAGCCCCGGTTGGGTTGAACAAGGTGAAACCCAACACTCCACCAGGCTACGACCTGACGTTAGTGGAGAACGCTCACAACACGTGGGACACACACCATCTCAGCCCCTTGAAACCCGCCCTGGGCTTGGCGAATGGATGACCTGTCTCAGCTAATTATCGAACTCAGACCCCGCCCGAGAGGCGGAGTTTTGTTTTTCTCGGAACCTGCAAGAATTCGCCGCAAAATGATTGAAAGTGCGGACAAAATATGATACAATATACAACGTAAGGCTCACTGCGATCGTGGGGGCTTCCTCGACCAGAAAACACTCCTACTCCGAAAACTAAATAACAATCCACAATCTCATTTCCTCACGCACGCACCTTGTTGCCGATCTTCGTCATTAGCCGCCATTGCGACTCCAAGGGGGGAAGAGAACAATGAGCCAGAGCCAGACTACAAAGCAGTGCGTCAGACTTGTGGGGGTGACCGTCATTGCGACGGCTTTTCTGGTCGCCGTTCTCCTCACCCTTCAAACAAGGTCACCTTCGCAAGCAGCGTCCTCAGGGGCCATTGCCAATCGCGCCAGCATAAGCGATGACGTTCTCCCGGCGAGTGGTGCCCGCGGCAAGGTGTTGAACACTAACATGTCTCGTTGCAGCAGCACCTGGGTCATCGAAACCGTAGACAGCACTGGAGACGTGGGCAAATCCACCTCACTGGCACTGGCGCCAACCTATCCTTATATCCCTCACATAAGCTACCACGATGTCACCAGTGATAACCTGAAATATGCCTGGCTGAGTGGGGCCACCTGGTTCAGCCAAACGGTAGACTCTGGGGGGGATACTACCTCGCTGGCGTTGGTGCCGACCCCTCCTCATACCCCTTGCATCAGTTACTGTGAAACCAGTTCTCCCAATTTTTGGGATTGGCTCCTCAATTATACCTGTCGAAATGGTGCAACCTGGATCACCACGACACTAAGCAGTGGGATGCGGGCTGGACTAGGCGGCCTTTCGTTGGCGTTGGAGCCAACCTATCCTTTCACGCCCCACATGAGCTATTATAATCCGTGGGGTACCATTGCCACTCTGCATCACTCCTACCTCAGCGGCACAATCTGGATGAGCGGCACATGGGTACATGAGCAGGTAGAACCTTCCGGATCACACGCGGGAACGTGGAGTTCGTTGGCGTTGGATAGCAATAACAGTCCTCGCATCAGCTACTATATTGACAGCACCGACGGAAATGACGATTTGAAGTATGCCTGGAAGAACGGTGCCACCTGGCTCAGTGATACAGTTGATACCGGTGGGGACGTGGGCTGGTACACCTCGCTGGCGCTGGACAGTAGTGGCAATCCCCACATCAGCTACCTTGATGAGACGAACGATGTCTTGAAGTATGCCTGGCTGAGTGGCACCACCTGGCTCAGTGAGACAGTGGACAGTGTGGGAAAGTCAGTTTGGTATGGATGGGGTACCTCGCTGGCATTGGATCGGGTAAATGTGCCCTATATTAGCTACTACAATGCTATCAATCGTGACCTGAAGATCGCGTGGCTTGATGACACGGTCTGGATCACCGAAACAGTGGATAGCGAAGGAGATGTGGGTCCGTTCAGTTCGCTGGCACTGGATCAACTTGGCTGCCCTCACATCAGCTACTACGATGCCACCAATGGTGACCTCAAGTATGCCTATATGCCACCGCTGTTCAACTACCTGCCTATAATACTCAAGAACTATTAGTGCCCTCTGTCTACGAGGCTCTGCCGATGCCCGCTCTCCCTCCCGAACTCGCCGCCTTTTCATATCTACTCGACGCCCAACCCGCGCCGGTGCGCGATGTGTTTCACTATTGCTCATAGTCGAAGCCGGCGTGATGCGCCTGGCCGAAAAGATTCCCGGCGAGAACGTGTGCGTGTTCGAGACGACGGGACCGGGTTAGCGTGGCCGGCCAGCAGGAGGCGGCCCTGATCGACGTGTTGCGGGGGATTTTGGAGGATGAGGGGGCTACCTTTGTGCGACACAAGGAGGAAATCCGATGCAATTCACAAGCTATGAGCTGTACATGTTGATCAATTCACACCCAACCGATAGGCCGCTGTGGTTGGCAAACGCCGACCTAAGCGAGGCCAACCTGGGCGGGGCCGACCTGCGCCAAGCCGACCTAAGCGAGACCGACCTGAGCGGGGCCGATCTGATCGATGCCAACCTGAGCGAGGCCGACCTGAGCCGGGCCAAGCTGATCGGGGCTTACCTGATGGGGGCCAACCTGATGGGGGCCAACCTTGAATCGGCCTTCCTGGATGAGGCCGACTTGAGCGGAGCCCTCCTGAGCGGGGCCGACCTGAGCGGGGCAGAATACAACGACGACACCACATGGCCGGATGGATTCGACCCACCACTGGAGGCTATCAAGGAGGATTAATCGACGACGGCACAAGCTGCTTGATAATCAAACCCCGCCCGATCCAGAGGTCGCTAACCTGTGAGGCGGGTTTTCTGTTTTGGCTGAACTTACGGGAATCGGAAAAGTACTATTGAAACCGCTCTGCAAATGTGCTATACTTGGCATAAGGTTCCCACATTGGTCAATCCACTCAAACCAAGGAAGAACCCATGACCGCACCTGCCCAAGTTCTCGACCTGGTCGAACGCTTTGCCCGCAACCTGGATGCCTACAAGCGCCCCGAATACAAAGAAGCCCACGTGCGTGCCGAGTTCATCGACCCCTTCTTCGAGGCCCTCGGCTGGGACGTGCGCAACGTCCAGGGACACGCCGAACAATACAAGGACGTAGTGCACGAGGACGCCCTCAAGACCAGCAGAGGCACGCGCGCCCCCGATTACTGCTTTCGCGTCGGCGGCGTGCGCAAGTTTTTCCTGGAAGCCAAGAAGCCTTCCGTCTCGCTGCGGGGCGACGTCGGCCCCGCCTACCAACTGCGCCGTTACACCTGGAGCGCCAAGCTACCCCTGGGCATACTCACCGACTTCGAAGAGTTCGCCGTTTACGATTGCCGCCAACGCCCCAAACCCAGCGAAGCGGCGGGCGTCGGGCGGGTCATGTACCTCACCTTCGACCAGTACCCCGACCGCTTCCATGAGATCTACGACGTGTTCGGCAAAGAGTCGGTGTGGAAGGGCTCCTTCGACCGCTACGTAGGGGACACCAGGCGCAAGCGCGGCACCGGCGAGGTAGACGCCGAATTCCTCAAAGAGATCGAGGGCTGGCGCGAGGCCCTGGCCCGCAACATCGCCCTGCGCAACCCCGCCCTGTCTGTGTACGAACTCAACTACGCCGTGCAGCGCACCATTGACCGCCTCATCTTCCTGCGCATGTGCGAGGACCGCGGCATCGAGGAATACGGGCGACTGCTGGCCCTCACCGGCGGCCCCCACGTCTACGATCGTTTGGGCGACCACTACCGCCAGGCCGACGAGAAGTACAACTCAGACCTCTTTGACTTCCAGGCCGACACCCTGAGCAGGTCGCTCGTCATCGACGACAAGATCATGGGTCCTATTCTGGAATGCCTTTATTATCCCCAGTCACCCTACGAGTTCTCCGTGCTCCCCGCCGACGTGCTCGGCCAGGTGTACGAGCAGTTCCTGGGAAAGGTCATCCGTCTCACCCCCGCCCACCGCGCCAAGATCGAGGAGAAGCCCGAGGTCAAGAAGGCCGGCGGCGTTTACTATACCCCCACCTACATTGTGGAGTACATCGTTGAACACACCGTGGGTAAACTCATCGAAGGCAAGTCGCCCCGACAGATCACCAAGTTGCGAATCCTCGACCCTGCCTGCGGGTCCGGTTCATTTCTGCTGGGCGCCTACCAACACCTGCTCGACTATCACCTCCGGTGGTATCAAGATCACGATCCGGCCAAGGCCGCGGGGGGCAAGCGTCCTGCCCTCCGCCAGGGACGGCACGGCAATTGGCGGTTGACGACCGCCGAGAAGAAGCGCATCCTCCTCAACAACATCTACGGCGTCGACATCGACCGCCAGGCCGTGGAGGTGACCAAGCTCAGCCTGTTGCTCAAGGTATTGGAAGGCGAATCCGAGGAGACCCTCGGCCGGCAGTTGACCCTGTGGCGCGAGCGCGCCCTGCCCGACCTGGGGGACAACATCAAGTGTGGCAACTCGCTCATTGGCCCGGATTACTACGAAGGGCAGCAGCTAGCTCTATTTGACGATGAAGAAAGACGGCGGGTGAATGCTTTTGGCTGGGAGGCTGAGTTCCCGGAGATCATGGCGGCTGGCGGCTTTGATGCCGTGATTGGGAATCCGCCTTATGTGCGAAGCATTAATTTGAAGGAAAGTGATCCTGTTCTTTGGGACCTATATCGTTCACATTATCAGGTGGCTTCTGCAAGAGAATGGGATATCTATCTCATTTTCGTAGAGAAGGGTCTTAGCCTTCTAAAAGCAAATAGTAAGTTGGGATATATCCTTCCCAATAAATTTTTGAATTCCCAAGTCGGAGAGAACCTGCGGGCTATTCTTTCGAGCGGGCAGCATCTTGAGAGACTTGTACACTTTGGAGCTTCTCAGGTATTCCCAGGAGTAACGACTTACACTTGTTTGCTCTTTTTAGATCGTAGTGGGAAAAATAGAGCTGAGGTTGCTCGTTACGTCGGCCCTGTGAGTAGACCTGGAACATTTTGCCCACTGCCCGAGGAAGCACCAAGCTCGTGGACGATTTCAGAAGTTCCTGCTTCAAAGTTGACCGCAGAAGTGTGGGAACTTAGCGCATTTGGCGGAGCACTGCTGGAAAAAATTAAGCAATGGCCTGATCTTGAAAGCGTTGCCCAAGTATTTAAAGGAACTGGGACTAATGCTGACAAGGTCTACGCAATCGAAAGCCGGGGACAGGAAGGGCCATTGGCTCGTATTTACTCTCGTGAAAAGAAAAAAGAGTATCTTCTGGAACGCATTTTTCTAAAGCCGGTTTTTCGCGGTCGAAGCATTGGGCGTTATGAAATAGTAGATCGAGGGCTATTACTTATCGTACCGTACGAAGTCGTTGATGGCAGAAGTGTTCTTGTATCAGAACATGAACTGGCTGACATTGCACCAAAGACACTGGAATATCTCCGTGAATGTAAGCCTAGATTAGATAAACGTGAAAAAGGCCGATTCAAAGGAGAAGGTTGGTATTGCTTTGGTCGCCCACAAAACATGGGCAAGTTCGAGGTTCCAGAGAAGATTGTACTACCTGATGTAGCTAACCGTGGCTTATGTTTTCTTGACCGAGAGAAAACTTGGTTGCTGGACACTGCCTACTCCATCGTTCTTCGACCTGATGTGCGTCTTGATTTGCGCTTCATTCTAGCAATACTGAATTCCCCTCTCTTGACGTATTTTCTGAAAGAAACGGGGACAGCACTGCGAGGGGGATATTTCAGAATGAAAACAGCATACTTAAACCCATTTCCCATCCGCACCATCAACTTCGACGACCCGGCGGACGTCGCCCGCCACGACAAAATGGTCGGCCTGGTGGAGTGTATGCTGGAGCTGCATCAGAAGCTGGCCGCAGCCTCGATCCCCGCCGACAAGAAACTCTACCAGCGCCAGATCGAGTCCACCGACCACCAAATTGATGCGTTGGTATATGAACTCTACGGGTTGACCGAGGAAGAGATTGCGATCGTCGAGGGACGCCATATCACAGCCGAAGCATAACTTCCGACCCTGGTGCTTGCGGTGACAAGAAAAAGTTCGTAGGTTGGGTCGAACCAAAGTGAGGCCCAACACATTTCCGTCACCTCGGGAAACGGCAGGCCTTGCCGCAGGGTCAACCCAACCACAACCATTGCCGCAAGATCTATGACAAAGACACCTGGCCCTGACACAAAACCTTACAAGCTCACCGGGATAGTACACCCCGTACCGGAACGGTAAGACGACCGTCCACAACCGGTTCAGCGTAGTGAGGCCGGCCATCAGTAAGGAGCAGAAGTTGGCGCTAATTGACGTGTTGCGGGAGATTTTGGAGGATGAGGGGGTGCGAAAGTCCCACAATAGCAGGTGCTTCACAGCTAAAAGCCGACATCAATCAAGGCGATGCAACGCAGATGTATTGGAAGTGTTGAGGGAGATATTGGAGGAGGAAACGACTATAACCCCTGGCTGGACGAAGAGGACCTGCTGCCCGGCCAGGAGCAGTAATACTTGCCGAAGAGAAAGACCACGTTTCACAATTAGGAGATAACGAAAATGTGCGACAGGATAAGAGAAGTCGAGAGAAAAGACGAAGAAGTGCCACAAGATCCCCCCATATTGGCCAGAGAAAGGAATAGCTGGGGCCTTGGGAACCGTAAAAGAATAATTTCCGATTTTCGCCCGGAATCCAAGTATGGAAAATCGGAACTTATTTCTTTAGGGTCTACGCAGATTAGTGGGGTAGGCCACGCTCGCCAGAGACGACGGTCCCGTTTTTCGTGGTTCGAGCGAGGCGTACCCACTATATCTGGTAGTGACGGATATCATCTGCCAAGGACACCCCACAATTCTGCGTTGAGCCTTTCTTTACAAGTCTTTAGTGAGCCAGTCCAAGCGCCCTCTTCCCTTTTTGGGGATGCTCCCCCCTCCAGCGAAGAAGTGAGTCCACTACTAGCTCCTCAAGACCAAGAAGAGTTAGAAGCCCTTTGTCCCGAAGAGATCCCTGCCCCAGCAGTTTCAGAAGCTCTTGACCTGAGAACAAGGATTGAAGAGCGCACTGAACTATCTGACTGGCTGGCTGAAAAACTGAACAAATCCGAGAGCGAAGTCATATCCTTGGCCGTAGATACTTACGTAGATTATGTTTCTGACATTGCTAATGTAAATATTGCCGATATCGCTCATCATGGTCTTAAGACTAATGTCGCCAATGCCGTATTTGAGACTGTATTGGACGACGTTTTCTTCGCTTTGCTCGTAGACTACTCACTTGATCGGACAGAAACTGATTGGCTTTCCGCTGATCCAGAATCTGACTTGCAGTTACAAGAAAAGCTAGAGCAAATCCGGAGTGACCCTGAATTCAAGGATAGGGATGAGAACAACCAGCAAGGCTTTGTGGAGGGCTTCTTGGAATGCCAGAAGAGGGCGTACAACAAAGTCAACGCTTTCATATACAGTATCAAAAATACGACTAAGACTGCACTGCGAAAAGGCGCTATCGGTCTGTTTGTCAATACTGTTGCCTTTCCCCTTAGCCCATTTGTTCAGGCTGTGCTTGGTAAATTCACCAACTGGTCCCTAGGTCTGTATGAAAGCAGAGCCTGGCAGGAATGGGTTGCGGACACTCCCGAAAAGAGAGCTGAAATGGAATACCGTTTTGGTTACGCTGAGGGTGAAGCCACGTGTAGTCGTGAACTCCTTAAGCTGCTAGGCGAACGCCAGCCGACAAGCTAGAGCGTCAAGAGCCCTAATTAACAAGAAGGTATTTCAATGAAATGTTTCTATCACCCTGAAAAAGATGCCATAGCGATATGCAAAAACTGCTTCAAAGCGATCTGCGAAGACTGCATTACCGAAGTCCAAAACGGCGCAGCCTGTAAAAACAGTGCAGACAATTGTGTCACCGAGGTTGAACGTCTTGACCGCTTTCTGGAACGCAGTAAGATCATGGCCGAAAGAACTAGCTTTGCTTTCTCTCGCAGTATGATTTTTACGGGTGTCTTGGGCCTCTTCTTTTTCTTGATCGGATCGGTGTCGATCATACTGAACCCCATTCGTTTTTGGGTAAATTCTATCCCCCTCATATTAGGTGTCATGTTTCTGTTCCTCACTTGGTACAGCTATTCCGAGAGCAAGAAGTATGAAGCTATCGGATATGAGTACGAAGATGTCGATGCAGACCAAACAGCAATGAAATGAGACTGTCTCAAATTGCAGAGCGGAGACACGCTTATGTGCCTCCGCCCTTTCACTTGCCAGCAGGTCGGTTTTTTGTCGGCAGAGGGTTCTGGCTCTCTAATATGATATACCGCTGATGTCCGGCAGCAGAAACAGATCCTCCACGGGGTTCAACAAGATATGCGGGACCACCACCCAACCCCCATAGCTGAACTTCTTGGCATGCCACCTGTCCAGAAACTCCCTCCGCTGCATCCAGCCCATTAGCTCCACCTCCCTGTCCGACAAGCTTCACCACCAACAACGTGATGTCCGGCTTCCAGGCTTGCACGTCGGTATCGCAGATGACGTACTATTCACTGGTGCCGCGCCCCTTTCGCGCCCTTCGTCCTTTTTCGTCCCTTCGTGGTTCTTCTCCCGCCACCGATCTTGCGCGACCTGCCCAGTGGAATGCCAGGGTATATCTCATAAAGACACTGGAAGACCACGACGTTACCGTCACCATCAAGCGAGCCAGCCTGTCCGACAAGGGGCAACGGCACGAGATGCTGTTCGGCGACACGGAAACGGCCTCATGACCGACATCGACATGGTCGAGATGTGGCTCACCCCTCGTCGAGTGTGACATCCTTGACGGAGATGACCAGCCTCTCCTGCCCGCCAGCATGCCCTACCAGGACTTTGTAGCCGGGCTCACGGCCATCTGGCAACACAATGTCACTCTGTTCTGGGACCTGCACCAAGTCCGCGAGGCAAACCTGCGTTGGGCGCGGGTTGAGGAGGGAAACACGTAGACCGCCTGGTCGTGGGGCTGCATGACTGTCTTGACCAGGCTGAGGCGGCTTCACAGGTTGGCGGGCCAACCCCGCCGCCACCTTATGTATAAAGCCCGTACCGGTTGAGATCAGTCGATGGTGGATAAGAACTCTTGCGCCATACCGGCCACGTCGCTGTCGGTGGAAATGCCGACCCAGGGGTCGGGCGGCCTGACCAGGTTGGCGACGACGATGCTGGCCCCGTTAAAGATGGCGCTGCGCGCCTCTTTGAGGTCCACCCCCCCGGCCGCCGAGATCAGCACGTTGAACTTGCTGAGCAGACGATTGACGTGCCGGTACTGGATGACCTTGCCCCGGGTACCCTCCTCATCGCGACCCCGGTGCAAAATCACCACGTCGGGCGGTTTTCTCAGGTTCATGACAGCCCGCAGCGGGTCCTTCACACCCAGCATGTCGATCATCGAGGCCATACCCAGTTCGGCGCAATAGGCGATGAACAGGTCGAGCGTCTCGCGGGGCGAGCTACCCAAGACAGTCGCGGCCGTCGCGCCGGCCTTGCGCGCCATGCCTACTTCTTCCAGCGCACCGTCCACCGTTTTCAGATCGGCCACCAGGTGACCGTGCCAGAGTCTGCGGATGGCCCGGATACCATCCACACCCTCGCGCTTAATATAGGGCGTCCCGGCCTCGATGATAATGCGCTGGCTGGGCTGGATGGAGGGCAGGATGCGTCTCACCAGGGCCGTGTCATAGTTGAAGGCGATTTGCAGATAACGCGTCTTCTGATCAAGCATAGCCCCTCAATCTGTCTTTCCTCTCACCAGCGGATCGATCAGGCCACCGAGATCCGAAGGTACGAATAGGACGATCTTTTCGGACGGATCGGCCGCGATGTCGCGGATCGTCTGCAACGTGCGCAAGTGCAGCGCCCCGCTACTCTTGGCCAGGTTCTCCGCCGCCTGGCGTAGATTCTCAGAAGCGGAAAGCTCACCTTGTGACGCAATGATCACCGCGCGGCGCTCGCGCTCTGCCTCTGCCTGCTTGGCCATGGCTCGTTTCATCTCGGCCGGCAGTTCGACCTCCTGGATCTTGATGGACTCGACGTCCACGCCCCAGCCGCTCGTCTCGGAGTCTACGATATGCTTGATACTCTGAGCGATCTGCTCGCGCTCGGTGAGCACGAAGTCCATCTCGCTGTTGCCGATTACGTCCCGCAGTGCCGCCTGCGTATACTGGCGCACCGCGAACACGTGGTCCTCGATCTCGATGATGGCATCTTTGGGATTCACGACCTTGAAATAGACGACCGCGTTGACAAGCATAGGGATGTTGTCCTTGGTCATGACCTCCTGGCGCGGGATCTCGGCAGTCTTTATGCGCATATCTACCTTGCGCATGCTTTGCAAGATGGGCATGACAAGGGTCAGGCCCGGATTTCGCGTGCCTGAGTACTTGCCCAGGGTGAAGATCACTCCCCTTTCGTACTGGTATAGCATTCTGACAGACCGGAGCAACAGCACTCCAACACCGAACAGGAGTACGACGACGACACAACTACCTGTAGCAATCAGCCCTTCCATATCTACCTCCGAGATGACTTCAAAAATGAATAAGTTTAGGGTAACCACTCAGCCTAATAGTTGCAGATATGTATCTGCAACTCATAATCAGCGTGCCTAACAATCGATCTATTGGGTATTGTATCACACTTTGCGCAACAAAGCGTAAAAATTACGTAAATATTAAGTGCGCCGTCCGAATGGAATTCACCACTCAGAACGACAACAGTGCCATTCACCGAGTGCCGCGCCCCCCTTTCGCGCCCTTCGTCCTCTTTCGCCCCCTTCGTGGTTCTTCTCCCCCCGCCGCCAGCCCGCGCTCCCCCTTCCCCCATCCCTCCCCAGGGACCACAACCCCCAGCCCGGACCTTATCACTACACGAAATCGTGGGTTACAGTTCCGTAGCGCCGGAATAGGGATTCCGGCGGCTGCCTTCAGGACCAAAGTAAGGCTTGCCAAACCCACAAACCCATGCTATACTATCGCAAAAGAACATCCGTTCGTATACTCTGGCTATAGCGCTCGAGCGATGTCATATAGGTTAGGGGGTAGTTGTATGACCTATGCTGCCTTCTGCCTGGAGACCGCTTGAGCGCTTTGCATTTGGGCCTCTACACAGGTAGTGGTTGCCTTGTCGCGTGGCATTGAAATGCCCCGCCGGTACACAAAACCTGCTAGAAACAGGTTGGACTATGCAGTTTTAGTGCGTTCTGAACGCACTTCTCATTCCAGCCGATGATTTCAATCATTGGCTCCAGGCGATCCACGGTTAAATGTGGTGCTACCCCCATACTATTACCCGAGACTTTTCCGAAAATGGCATTCATACCCGAAAACAAACGCAATACGCAGTACGCAGCACGCAATACGCAGTACGCAGTACGCAATACACAATACGCAATACACAGCGAAAGCTCACCCCGAATCGGAGGTATCTCCACATGACCTCAACCCACCCACCCCGCCGCAAACTCGAAACCATTGACGACGTCATCGACGTCATGTACGAAAACCTGTCAATCCTTTGCGCCATGATGGACCAGGCTTACGAAACGAAGGACATGGATCGTTATCTTAAGACTTTCGGCGTCTACGGCCGCTGCATCATGCACCTCGCCAGCCTGCTGCGTACCAAACACGCCCTCGGCCCGCCCGCCGACGACGTTCTGGACATCATCGCCCAGGCCGTGGACGAACTCGCCGAGCAAGAAGGCTGGACCATATTTTCCGAAATGAACCCGCGATCTCCAATCGCGCGTTGAAACAATGCTCGGTCTCGATTGCCAAATCCAGACCCCCTACAAATCACCCGGAGACATTGAATTGTGCTACATTTCCCACAACCCCCGCTTCCAGGTAGCCGCGATTTCCCTAGCCCGGAGGCCAGGACGGGCCAATCGCACTTTGAAACCATGCTCGGTCTGGATTGCCAAATCCAGACCCCCTTCAAACCACCAGGAGATATTGAATTGTGCTACATTTCATACAACCCCCGCTTCCTTTTATCGGCCCAAATCCCTTCGTCATTCGTCATTCGTCATTCGTCCAATTGCCAATGTGCCATCCTATTCCTGAACCAACATCATTCGTGTTCAAAAGCTGACCAGGAGACAAACCCATGAGCTGGGAACAACGCGGCAACCGCCGCTACTACTACCGCAAGCGCCGCCACGGCGACCGCGTCATCTCCGAATACGTCGGCGCCGGCGAACTCGTCGAAATCACTGCCGACCTCGACGCCCTGGAACGGGAACTTCGCCACGCCGAACGCCAGAAACGCGCCGCCGATCGCGCCCTCGACGCCCACATCGACCGGGTATGCAGCCTCATCCGCGCCCTCACCTACAGCGTCTTGCTGATCAACGACTATCACACCCACAAAGGCCAATGGAGGCAAAAACGCCATGTCTGATCAAACCACATCCCTCGCGCCCGGGCCCGAGCCCCCCCTCGTCCGCCAGTTCCTCGAACTGATCAAAGGCATCGACAAGGACGACCCCAAGCCCGCCCATATCCAGGCCCTGCGCCAGATGCTGCGCGACCACCCCGACCTGTGGCGCGTTTCCGGCGACCTGGCGTCCGCTGCTGCCTTCAACCTGGCCGGCAAACTCAACTCCCTCCCCCACATCAGCGAGTCCCTAAAATTCGGTTGGCGGACCATGAAAGACGAACTGGGCTACCCCATTGCCCCACCCCTGGAGCGCCTCCTCATCGAGCAGGTCGTCCTCTGCTGGCTCCACATGTATCTCATAGACCTTGAATATACCGCCGCCACCGCCCAATCCATCCCCCTCGCCAGTGCCGACCATTGGGAGCGTCGCCTCTCCGCCGCCCAGCGCCGCTATCTGCGCGCCTGCGAATCCCTGGCCCGCATCCGCAAACTCGCCCGCGCCACCCCCGCCCTCCAGGTCAACATCGCCGCCCACGGCGGCCAACAACTCAACCTCGTCAGCGGCGACCCTGCAAATGATGACGAGCACTGAAACACGACGACAGAATTTACACAAATGGCGGATTTGGTGTATCCTTACTCGACAATCTTCACACCTTACGCCTTGCATAGTTACCCTGAAACATTTGCGCTGTCCGCGAGAATTTTGACTCACGGACAGAAAAGAACACTGACAAAAACGAATAGGGTGTGTTCAAAACCAGTTAGAACCGTAGCTCTAGCCGGATGACAATCCGGCGGGTCGAGCCGTGGACTGTCGTCCACTTGGAGCAGTTCACCAACTCGTTCTGAATGCACCCAAACGAATAGGCAAAATAAAGTCCGTGTTCTTTTCCGTCCGTGAGTCGATAATCTCGCTTGCCTGCAGCTTTGCTGCGCTATGTTTCACGCTTCACGCATTACGCTTGACGTTTGACGTTTCACGCATCACGTTTTCACGCATCACGCATCACTCATCACTCATCACGTGCAGAAAGGTTCACGGACAACCCATGCAACCACCCAAAAACTACCTCACCGACATGGACGGCGTCCTCGTCAGCGGCCGCACCATGATCCCCGGCGCCGACCAGTTCATTGAAAAGTTCAAAGCGCGCGATGCCGAATACCTGGTGCTCACCAACAACTCCCTCTACACACCCCGCGACCTGGCCCACCGCCTGAGCATCACCGGCCTCCACATCCCACCCGAGCGCATCTTCACCTCCGCCATGGCCACCGCCCGCTTCTTGCGCGCCCAGAAGCCCGATGGCACCGCCTTCGTCATCGGCGAGAGCGGCCTGGCCGACGCCATCCACAGCGTTGGCTTCGTCATCACCGACCACAACCCCGACTACGTCGTGCTCGGCGAGACCAACACCTACAACTTTGAGCTCATCACCCAGGCCATCCGCCTGGTTGCCGAAGGCGCCCACTTCATCGCCACCAACCCTGACCCCTCCGGTCCCACCGAGAAAGGCATCGTGCCCGCCTGCGGCGCTATGGCCGCCCTCATCGAAAAAGCCAGCGGCTTCAGCCCCTTCTTCGTCGGCAAACCCAATCCCCTCATGATGCGCGTGGCCCTTAATTACCTGGACGTCCACTCCGAAGACACCATCATGGTCGGCGACCGCATGGACACCGACATCATCGCTGGCGTCGAAGCTGGCATGGAAACCATTCTCGTCCTCACCGGCGTCACCCGCCGCGAAGACGTTGCCCGCTACCCCTACCAGCCCACCCATATCATCGAGTCCGTCGCCGACATTGACCCGTAAAGACCCACACAACCCCGGCAGTAACTCTCAGCCCAATGCTCGCGAGGGCCCTCGGCTCACGAGGGATGACAATCCCGAGCTTGATTGCCTCAGCCCAATGCTCGCGAGGGCCCTCGGCTCACGAGGGATGACAATCCCGAGCCTGATTGCTTGTGAAGCCCTGTTCAGGACCTCTGGACTGTCGTCCATCGGGAGCGGCTGGTAGTTACCCCCTGCATTCGACGAATGCTCAGACTTTGTCCTTCGTCTGCCATTGTTACCTTAATCTCAGGTACATCTGAACTTCGGTCAATCCTCATAATTCGTTGTCACACGGCCACTGTAGTACCTTTGGGGGGGTAGCGTAACCAATGCGCACCTAATACGACATGAAGAAGGGAAACACTCTTCGTAATCGTTCAGAGGGGAACTCCCTTGCCGGGGCCAAGAGCCATCTCCATTGCAAGGATAACTGAGCGGTTACAATACTTCATCATTTGGGAGGTGCACATTATGCGAGGACAATGGAAGGGGTCGGTCTACTTCCCCATTCGCCGATGGGGCTGGTTATTGGGTTTGGTTGTGATGATTGGGGCTGCGCTGGTCGCGACCCCCACCCTCATCCCCCCCACCCAGGCCAAGAGCAGCTATCTGACCGCAGCGCAGGCCGCTTATCCTACCATCGCCGGCACCCCGCTGGATAGCTGCAGCCTGTGCCACACCGGGAGCCTGCCGGCGCTAAACGATTATGGGCTGGCCTACCAGAACAGCGGGCACAACTTCATAGCCATCGAAAACCAAGACTCCGACGCGGATGGCTACACCAACCTGGCCGAGATCACCGCACTCAGCTTCCCGGGGGACGCCGGTGATACGCTGGCGGTTTCCGCTTTGGAACCCCGTGCTTTTCTGCCCCTTATCTATGGCGGCTCCGGCGGGGATGATCCGGACCCTGTGACCGGTGATTACATCATCATTGGCTGGAACGATCTGGGTATGCACTGCATGGACCCCAGCTTTGAGGATTTTGCCGTCCTGCCCCCCTTCAACACCCTGTGGGCCCAGGTCATCCAGCGCGCTGAGGAGCCACATATCGTCACCAATGGCGTCACTGTCGAATACCGCATCATTGACAATACCTACTCAGCCGGCAAAACCAACTTCTGGGATTACGCACAACAGCTCTTTGGTCTTCCCGAGCCATTACCCCCTGACGTGGGTCTGGCCGGCTTTGGCTTGAGCGGCCAGATGCACACCGCTGGCGATCACTTTGTCGCCGAAGGCATCCCCCTCACCGAGTTTCGTGACAGCGACCTGAGTACGCCCTATCCCTACCAACTCGCCGAACTGGTCGCCAAAGACAGCCGCGGCAATGTGCTGGCCACCACCCAGACCGTCGCTCCCATCTCCACCGAGATGAATTGCCAGGTTTGCCACGCCGACAACGGCTCGGCCAACCCGGATATCGCCACCGGCGTGATGAAGCAGAACATTCTCACCCTCCACGACCAGGAAGAGAACACCGACCTTATGGCAGAGCGACCCGTGCTGTGCGCCAGTTGCCACGGCTCCAACGCGCTGGGCACGCCCGGCGCGCCTGGCCTACCCAATCTGTCGCTGGCCATGCACGGCGAACATCAGTCCGTCACCAACGATTGTTACCTATGCCACCCCGGCCCCCAGACCAAGTGCCTACGCGGCACCATGGCCCAAGACGGCATGACCTGCCAGGATTGCCACGGCGACATGAGCGACGTGGCCGACCCCGCCCGCCAGCCATGGATTGATGAGCCGCGCTGCGAAACCTGCCACGGAGCCGCTCACGGCGAAGAGCCGGGGCTGCTGTACCGCTTCTCCACCGGCCATGGTGGCGTTTACTGCCAGGCCTGTCACGGCAGCCAGCACGCCATCTACCCCACCAACCAGCCCAACGACAACATCCAGTCTATCATGCTCCAGGGCGAGGCCGGGACCATCGAAAAGTGCGCCGTGTGCCACACCGGCACCCCCGACGGCGAAGGCCCCCACGGTGAAGACGGCGACGATGACGATGACGATTGATTGACAACTATAGGCTGTTCAGGAAGTCGGGCATAATAGACCCCAGGGGTTTTCCAAACCCCTGGGGTCTTCTCACCGCCTTCGCATCTCTTCGTCCCTCGTCCTTCCCCATTCGTCCTTCGTCATCCGCCATTCACCTTGACATCCCCACCTCACCTGTGGTAGAATCCTAATTGTCAGACCTCAGACAATTGCCGGATGACACAGGTGTCAAGGGTGAGAACTCACTTTTCCGAAACGAACCCCGCAGGGGCCGGGACAGGGCCGAAACTCGACAACCGTCCCCTTTATATCCGCGCCGAAGAGGCGCTCACCGCCCTATTAGAAAACGGCGCCTACCAGCCTGGCGACCAACTCCCACCCGAGCCGGAACTGGCCGGACAACTGGGCATCTCCCGCTCCACCCTGCGTGAAGTCATGCGCACCTTCGAGGAGCGGGGTTTGATTACCCGGCGGCAGGGCGTAGGCACCTTCATAAACCAACCCTCTCCACTGATCATCGAAAGCGGGCTGGAGACCCTCGAGAGCGTCGATACCCTCGTTCGCCGCCGTGGCATGACCATCCAAACCAGAGACCTGCAAATCCGGGAGCAGCCGGCCCCCTGTGACCTGGCCCTTTCCCTGGACATCGCCCAGGGCACACCGTTGACCGTTGTGACGCGCACCAAGGCAGCCGCCGGCCGGCCAGTCGCCTATATGCTGGACGCACTACCTGCTTCGATCGTGGGCGTCGAAGCCATGCGCGCCGGCTTTCAGGGATCGGTGCTTGACTATCTGCTGGCGCGAGACGACCTGGCCCTGGCCCGCGCCCGCGCCGATATCCAACCCGTACCCGCCGACGAGGTTCAATCCGCTCGCCTTGACCTCGGACTCGGCACCGTGCTGCTCTTGCTCGAAGAAACCCTATACGCCACCAGCGGCGAGACCATCGGCTTCTCGCGCAACTATTTCGTACCCGAGTTCTTCAAGTTCCACGTCGTCCGGCGCGTACCGTAAAAAACATAAAGACGTAAAGCGTAAAGCGTAAAACGTAAAGACGAACGGAGAGCAAAGGCCACAAACCGATTGTATACAAGTAAGCTGGGACGATCGACAACAAGAAATTACCTTGAACTACCCATCTTGCGCTTAGCTTCTTTTACGTTTCACGCATCACGTTTCACGTTTTACGCATCACGTTTCACGCCACCATATCACAAAAACTCTTACCCCTTGATACGCTATCAAAACAAAGGAGATACCAAAATGCGAACCGACAGTTTCAAAGGCAAAGACTTCATCACCCTGCTCGACTGGAGCAAAGAAGAGGCAGAAACCATCCTGGACGTAGCGCTCGACCTCAAGCGCCGCTTTGCTACCGGCGAATACCACGATCACTTGCTACGCGCCCAGACCCTCTTCATGATTTTCTACAACCAGAGCCTGCGCACTCGCAACAGCTTCGAGGCCGGTATGACCCAACTCGGCGGCCACGCCCACTTCCTCGATCCCAGCAAGATCTACACTCCGGCCCTGGAAGGCAAAGAGGTCGCCTACGCCACCGAGCGCGTCTCCGACGTGGCGCGCGTCCTGAGCCGCATGGGCAATGCCATCGCCATCCGCTGTTACGGCGACCCGGTGGACTGGGAATATGGCGGCGCCAATGCCCTCATCCACGAGTTCGCCCGCTGGTCCGACATCCCCGTTCTTAACATGGAAGACGACAAATATCACCCCTTCCAGGCCCTGGCCGACGTGCTGACCGTCAAGGAGAAGTTCGGCGGATTCAAGGGAGTCAAGTTCGTGATGAGCTGGGCCTACTCACCCAGCATCCACAAGCCGCGCGCCGTCCCCCAGAGTGCCATCATCGGGGCCACCATGATGGGTTGCGACACAGTGCTGGCCCACCCGCCCGAATTCGATCTCGACCCAGAGGTCATCGCCGCCTGCGAGGCCAACGCTGCCATGAACGACAGCAGCTTCACCATCACCCACGACTTCGAGTCTGCCTTCGAGGGCGCACACGTCGTCTATCCCAAGGCCTGGGCGCCCAAGGTCTTCTTCAAACCGCCGGTGGGCGAGGACGACGAGGAAGGGGCTGTGGCCATCAACGACCGATACAAGTCCTGGAAGATGACGTCCGAGCTGATGGAAACCGCCCATCACGAAGCCGTCTATATGCACTGTCTGCCCGCCGACCGTGGCTGGGAGGTCAACAACGACGTGATTGACCGCACCGACGTGAAGAGCGGTTGGAAGTCGGTCGTCTACGACGAGGCCGAAAACCGCCTGCACGCCCAGAAAGCCGTCATGACCTTGCTCATGGGAGGACGATACTAGGTGTCAGGGGCAGGAGGAACCCAATGGACCTATATGGACGCGATCTGATTACCACCCAAGAATGGGAGAAGTGGGAGCTGGAAGAGGCTCTCGACCTGGCCGCCCGGATGAAGCGTGATCGCTTCTCTCCTGAGTTCACCCATATCCTGGAACACAAAACCTTCTTCATGTTCTTCTATAACCCCTCAGTACGCACCCGGCAGTCCTTCGAGTGTGCTGCGACTGAATTGGGCGGCCACGCCCAATTTCTCGAGCCCAAGGCCATGCGTCTCAAGACGGCGACCACCGCCGGAGAGACGGTGGAGGACGCAGCCAGGGTGATGTCATGTTACGCCGCTGGCATCGGCATCCGCATCTTGGAGGATAAGGTGCCCCACTACGGTGCCGGCACAGAGCTGCTGCGCGAATACGCCCATTGGGCCGACGTGCCTATCGTAAGCATGGCCGACGATCGTTTTCACCCGTTCCAGGGCCTGGCCGACGTGATGGGCTGGGCCGAGTGGTATGGCGCAGGTCCCGGGCGTCCCGACTACCGGACGCTGGAAGGTAAAAAGTTCGTGCTCACCTGGGCCAGCGGGGCGCTGGCTCGCAGTTGGTGCAGTGTCCAGGAGGCGTTGCTCATCGCCAGTCGCTTTGGTATGCACGTCACCATGGCCCGTCCCGACGGCTACGACCTAGACCCCGAAGTCATCGGCTGGACCAAGCGCAACTGCGAAGAAAATGGCACCACCTTCGAGATCACCAATGACCCGGTTAAATGTATGGATGGCGCCCACGTCGTCTATGCCCGCAACTGGATGAGTCCCGACGCCTACCAGGATGGCGAATTCAAAAAGCAGGCCGAAATCGAAAAAGCCACAAAAATCACCGGCTGGACCCTCGATGCCGGGAAGATGGCCCGCACCGATAATGGCATCTTCACCCATCCTATGCCCGTCGACCGGGGCAACGAAGTGACTGACGAGGTCGCCAGTGGCCCGCGTTCCGCCATCTACGACATCGCCGAGAACCGGCTGCATGTCCAGAAGGCGGTAATGGCCTTGACTATGGGCAATGTTTAGGTGAAGGAGTTGGGGAATCGGGGGATCAGGGACTCAGGAAATCGGGGACTCAGGGAATCTGGGAATCAGGAAGCCCGGAAACAGAGGCGCCGGATTCCCGATTCCCTGATCCCTGAGTCCCTGATCCCCTGATATTGGAGATTAAACGTGGAAGACGGTCGAGAGACTCCCAGGGCCCAAGGCTTTGAGCAACTCAGATGCTATCGACTGGCGCTGAAACTGCTAGAGGCGGCTTACAAGCTGGCGAAGGAATTGCCTGACCACGAAAAATATAACCTGGCCTCGCAGATTCGTCGCGCAGCACTGAGCACGATGCTCAACATCGCTGAAGGCTACGGTCGCTACCACTATCTCGACAAATTACGCTTCTTTTACATAGCCCGCGGATCTATGAGCGAGACACGTAGCACTTTCATCGCCGCCCACACAATCGGCTATATTGATACCGTGCAGCAAGAGTGGGCTCTCACCACCGAATCCGAGGCCCAAAAATCGCTCAACGGATACATCGACTACATCCGCCGCCAACAACAAGGCCAAAAGGAATTCGGCCCAACAATCGTCAAAGAAGATTACATAGAATACACAATGACTCCCGATTCCCAGAGTCCTGATTCCCTAACTCAAAGGAGAGTGCTACTATGGACGAAAACCAACAGCACAACCGCCGTGTAGCCGTCGTCGCCATTGGCGGTAACTCGCTCATCAAAGACAAGAGCCACCGGACGGTCGAGGATCAATATCAGGCCGCCGGTGAAACTGCCTACCACATTGCCCGCATGATCCAATCTGGCTGGGAGGTGGCCATCGGCCACGGCAACGGCCCCCAGGTAGGCTTCGTTCTGCGCCGCTCCGAGTTAGCCCGCCACGAGCTACACGAAGTTCCGCTGGATGTATGCGGCGCCGACACGCAGGGGGCCATCGGTTACGCATTGCAACAGAACCTATACAATCATTTCCTGAACATGGGCATCAACAAGCCCGTCGCCACAATTGTCACCCAGGTGGAAGTGGATCGAAATGACCCGGCCTTTCAGAACCCCACCAAGCCCATTGGCTCCTTTATGGATGAGACCCAGGCCCTGCGTCGTAAGCAGGAGGAAGCCTGGAATGTTGTAGAAGACGCCGGGCGCGGCTGGCGACGCGTGGTGCCTTCTCCTTTGCCCGTACGCGTCGTCGAGTTGGACGCCATCAGGAAGCTCATTGAGGAAGGCGTTGTGGTCATCACCGTCGGTGGAGGTGGCATCCCCGTCGTCGCCGATGAAGGTGGGCATTTAAAGGGCACGGCGGCCGTGATCGACAAAGACTTCGCTTCCGGCCTGCTGGCCAACTCGATCAACGCCGATCTCTTCCTGATCAGCACTTCCATCGAGAAGGTGGCTCTTTACTTCGGCACGCCCGACGAAAAATGGGTGGATCACATGACCGTCTCCGAGGCAAAGGGTTACCTCGAAGAGGGGATTCACTTCAAGAAGGGCAGCATGGCCCCCAAGATCCAGGCGACCATCTGGTTCCTCGAGAACGGCGGCCAGGAGGTCATCATCACCAACCCTGAAAATATCGAGCGTGCCCTGGCCGGCGAAACCGGGACCCGAATCACACCCGACTGAGGGCTTGTCAAGAAATGACTTTCCGTTTTCGTCCTCCGTCATTCGTCATTCGTCCAATAAGGAGACAGTCGATATGGCTAAATATCTGGTTTACATAGAGACCGTCGGCGACCCCATCACCATCAAAGGACCGGTAGCTCACGTGCCCGCTTTGCCCGGTGCATCGGCCCGAGGCGAGACCACCCAACAAGCCAGGGAGAACATTCGAAACGCTATTGAAGAATACCTAACCCTCTTGCGTGACGTGGGCGAACAGGTGCCCAAGGCCAGCGAGGACGTTCACCTGGAATTTGAGGAGGTCGATTCCTCCACCTTTTTGACCGACTACGACATACTGCATCCCAATGAAATGGAGACCCTCTTCCGCTGGATGGCCATCTCGCGCCAGGAATTGATGGACCTGGTAAAGAGCATACCGGAAGAAGCCTTTGAATGGGAGTCCGGCGACGACACGCCTTCCATCCGCGACATCCTGTGTCATGTGGCCGAGTCTGACCTGTGGTACACCGACCGGCTCAAACAGTGGCCCGAAGCGCCCCTCTTCCGGCTGGCCGCCACCCGTGGTGTTGCCCTGGAGCGGCTGCGCGCCCTCTCCGACGAAGAACTGGGGCGCGTCACTGTCCACGAAGGCCAGGAGTGGACTCCACGCAAAGCCGTGCGCCGCATGCTGGAACACGAACGCGAGCACATTGCCCAGCTCCGACAACTGTTTGAAGACTATCAACGTAGGGAACGGGATTAGGGGATCGGGGAATCAGGAATCAGGGAATCGGGGAATCGGGGCACTTGGGCCAACTTCCTGATTCCCTGACTCCCGATTTCCTGAGTCCCTGATTTCCCGATCCCCCGATCCCCCGATCCCCATCCCGCCAGGAGACTAAGAACTTGGACCACATACACAGCTTAAAATGCCTCATCTGCGGTAAAGAATACCAGCCCCACGAAGTAGACTACGTTTGCCCTGATCATGGGGCCGACGGCATCCTTGATGTACAATACGACTACGACCTGATAAGTCGCCGCATCAGCCAGGGCGACTTGCTCCATAACACGGACCACACCATCTGGCGCTACAGGCCGTTGCTGCCGGTGCAGCCGGACACCCCTGTCCCACCGCTGGCTGTCGGTTGGACGCCGCTCTATCGGGCAGATCGGCTGGCGGCTGATTTGGGTCTCCAACACCTGTGGGTCAAAGACGACGGGCGCCAGCCAACCGCTTCCTTCAAGGATCGAGCCAGCGCCATCGCTATTGTTAAGGCTAAGGAGAAAGGGACCGAGATCATCACCACTGCCAGCACCGGCAACGCGGCCGCCGCCCTTTCAGGACTATGTGCCAGCGTCAGGCAGCCCAACGTCATCTTTGTGCCGGAGAATGCTCCACAGGCCAAAATCGCCCAGTTGCTTGTCTTCGGCTCAACCGTTCTGCTAGTCAAGGGGACTTACGACGACGCTTTCGAGTTGTGTCTGCTTGCCGCCCAGGAGTATGGCTGGTACAATCGCAACACCGCTTACAACCCCTACATGACCGAGGGCAAAAAGACAGCCAGCTATGAGATTTGCGAGCAGCTCGGCTGGAAAGCTCCGGATTGTATCTTTGTCAGCGTCGGCGATGGCTGTATCATCGGTGGCCTGCACAAGGGATTGAAAGACCTACACGCGTTGGGCTGGATCGAGCATATGCCCAGGCTGATGGGAGTTCAGGCAACCGGCTCGGCCTACATGGCTCAGGCCTGGGCGTTTGATGAGGATGTGCTGACCAAGCCTCCTATCCAGGCCCACACCGTCGCCGACAGCATCAGCGCCGGGTTGCCCCGCGATCGGATCAAGGCCATGGCCGCTGTGCGCGAGACAGACGGTGCTTACATACAGGTCAGCGACCAGGAAATCCTGGCCGCCATTCCCGCCCTGGCCCGGGGGTGTGGTGTCTTCGCCGAACCGGCGGGCGCTGCTGCCTATGCCGGTTTGCTGAAGGCCCTGGACGAAGAGA
>DAOUMD010000046.1:0-15511 GCA_034412795.1 Anaerolineae bacterium | reverse complement strand
ATCGCATCAAAAGCCGTCGCTGTGAGCAAATTCCATCGTCGCTAGGGATTTGTAGGCTAGCCAGATGAGACGTTGCTTCAGATCAGGCGGTTAATGTCTCGAAAAAAGTTTCAATTTTTGCACTTTGATAAACATCTTGGCTCTGGTTGCGCAACAGTTACGCTAATCCATTCGTCAGAGCTGAATTTCCGACATTAGGCTTGACAAAGACCCAAAACTGGGTTATAATGCATTCAAATTGGTCTGACAGCTAGACTGCCTGATTGATTGACCACCGTTTTCTTTCCGTCATTTTTACTTATAGATAGTCCCCCGGTCAAGTGTTGCTGAATAATTCCAACCATAAGGGGCACGAAGGACACAAAGTTTGCTTAAGGTTTTCTTAGTGGTCTTCGTGGTGAATTTCAGCCAATTCCTGTCAACAACACTCGATGGGGGACCACCTACTTATACTTATCTGGTCTAGCAAATTCTTAATGAGGGGCATCATATTGTTTGAGAAGCTTGAAAAACTTACCTATTCAGAACTCATAATTGAGAAGATGAAGGAGCTGATTCTCAATCGAAAACTGGGGCCAGGTGATCGGCTGCCATCCGAAAGAGAATTGGCCCTGGAGTTTGGTGTTAGCCGGGCATCTATCCGAGAAGCGATCAAGGCGCTGACCGCTCTAGGGCTTCTTGAGACCCGTACAGGTGATGGGACGTATGTCAGGCCTAATTTAGGAGAGTCAGTCCTCGAACCCCTCTCGTGGGCAGTCCTGCTGGCCGAGGGAGTTGGGCCAGATTTGGCAGAGACCAGAGAGGTGATAGAGCCCAATATTGCAGGCTTAGCGGCCGAGAGAGCAACTGCATCGGAGAAGAAGCGGTTGCTCACGACGTTGGATGCTATGAAAAAGGCTGTCGGAAACCCTCCCGCTTTTGCCCAAGCGGACCTCGAATTCCACTTGGCGCTGGCCAAAGCGGCACATAATCAGATTCTCTTGGAAGTGATGAATGGTCTCCAGCGCCTTTTATTTGGCCTTATCACCAGCCACGTGATAGAGATTGAAGATCAGAAACGGTGCCTGCGGAAGCACGTTGATGTTTATGAAGCGGTCGTGGCAGGAGATGTTGCCAAGGCCAGGGAAGCGATGCTCGGAAGTCTCTACAAGGATCCTTTATATCAAATGAGCGAGGTGGAGGACATATTTAGTCGCGTCGAAGATACTGGCGACTGAAGCCCTTCTGCCCCTTGAGCCAAGCGGTGAGGTTTTCGTACCTTATCAATAATTCGGGGTAGGGGCAGACACTTGGGTCTGCCCCAAGGGCGAAAACCCTGGTTCGCCCCTACTTTTTGAGAAGATACAGGTTTTCCGTCCACTGGGCCAAGCAGGGTTTAGCGTACTTGTAGATCTTTGCCCCCCCTCGCCTCTTCGGAAACCACCAATTATTCAGGATAACGGTCTATCCGAAGTTCGCGTTTGTGTAACCGCTACTTCACCCGAGGTTAAATTCCAAACCAATTATATCGAGAGGTGCGACGTGCAAGAACTGAAGCTCTGTGTGTACGATGCCGGTGCTGGGGGCAGAGTAGGTAGCGTCGTAGGCGATATGGTCTACGATTTGAACCTGTGCTGCCTTCAACAGTTGGCAAACGAGAAGGGATCCCTGGATGCGTATCGTTTGGCTAATAACATAGTCCCGCCTCAGCTCGGGGACTTCCTGAGTGGAGGAAGCCCGGTCCTCTCGGCGGCCAGGGAAGCTCTAACTTTCGTGTTAGAGGAAGGCAGCCAGGAGGCCCCTGCCGGGGAGAGCCTGCTTCACAGCACAAAGACTGTGAAACTGAAAGCGCCCATTCTTCCCAGTACCAAGGTGGTATGCATGGCGTTGTCCTACAAGAGCCACGCCGATGTCGGTGGCAAAACCCCGTATGATTCTCCCCAATGGTTTATCAAGATGAGCCAAGTCGTGGTAGGCCCCGAGGATTGGGTGGTTATTCCTAAACACCATCATCCTGAGCCGGTGGTCTATGGTGCCGAGTTGACAGTAGTCATTGGTAAGCAAGGCAAGTGCATACCTGAAGATCAAGCCGAAGGTCACATTTGGGGCTATACCATCCTCAATGACGTGACCCTGAGGGGGCGTGTCAAGGAATCTAATCGCAAGATATTTGATACCGGCGCCCCCGCCGGGCCTTGGATTGTGCCCAAAGATCAGATCGCGGATCCCCGTAATCTGCGCCTGAGCTTCCGCATCAACGGTAAACAGGTGCAAGATGGCAGCACCAGCAGCCTGTTATTCACCGTCCCGGCTATTGTCGCTGAGGTGTCCAAATGGTTTACGTTGGAGCCCGGTGATATCATCGCTACTGGGGACGTGGGTGCCACCGAGCCCCTCAAGCCAGGCGACATTATGGAGGCGGAGATAGAGGGCATCGGCATTTTACGCAACCCCGTCAAACTAGAAGAGTAGTTCTTCTGTCATGCCATCCTGTGACCTATCTATTACCCACAAGTCCGGTTTGGGTTGGTTTTGGCGAAAATGTGTACATATCGTGTTTTGAGACTGCTGAGAACCACTACATACAGGACATCCATGATATGTGGGTAATAGATAGCATCCTGCGACAGTTGAAAAGGTGATAGCACATTAGGAGATGGAGATGCAATCGCTCAAAGTATGTGTCTACGACGCTGGGGGGGGAGACCGAATAGGTAGCGTGATCGGAGACGAAGTCTACGATCTGAACCTATGTTGCCTACAGCAACTGGCAAGCGAGAAGCAATCACTGGATGCCTATCGTCTGGCCAACAATATGGTCCCCCCCCAACTGGGGGATTTTCTAAGCTGGGGGGACAGTGCTCTTTCGGTAGCAAGAGAAGCCGTGGCATTTGTGGTGAAAGAAGGCAGCCAGCAGGGGCCAGGCGGAGAGTCACTGTTTCACAGTGTAGAAAAGGTAAATCTGAAGGCACCTATCCTTCCTCGCACCAAGGTGATATGTATGGCGTTGGCCTACAAAAGCCACGCCGATGTCGGCGGCAAGATCCCCTATCCTTTCCCCAATTGGTTCACCAAGATCAACCAGGTGGTGGTAGGCCCCGATGACTGGGTGGTGCTTCCCAAGCACCACCCAGAGCCGGTGGTTTACGGTACCGAGTTGACGGTAGTCATCGGCAAGCAAGGCAAGTGCATACCCGAGGACCAGGCAGAAGACCACATCTGGGGCTATACCATCCTCAACGATGTGACCTTGAGAGGTCAAAAAGACCGCCCCGACCGTCCTGCTCGCAAGGAATTCGACACCAGTGCCCCGGTCGGACCCTGGATTGTGCCCAAAGACCAGATCGCCGATCCTCACAATTTGAGACTGAGCTTCCGTATCAATGGCAAACAGGTACAGGATGACAGCACCAATCGCCTGCTGTGGCGCATCCCGGCTATTGTCGCCGAGGTGTCTAAGTGGCTCACCCTGAATCCGGGTGACATCATCGCCACCGGGGATGTGGGGGCCACCCAGCCCCTTAAGCCTGGCGATATTATGGAGGCAGACGTAGAAAACATCGGTGTCCTACGCAACCCTGTCAGATTGGAGGAGTAGCTAGTTCAGAGACTTACGCCTGAAGTGCCGCTTTGCGTTGACTTCCTGGCCAAATGAGCAGGTTATACGGGCGAGAACCCGATTGCCACAAGGGGGTGATGCAATAGACAAAAAAGACTGTTCACAAAGCGAGTGTAGGTTTTGGGTGATAAGTCAAACCAGGAGCAATAAGAGGAGGGTACGAAAATGAAATTCCGCGCGACCTTTATTCTGCTGGCTCTAGCGGCTATACTTTCACTGATAGCTGCCCAGTGTGTTGCACCAACTACGCCGGAAAGAGTGGTCGAGACCGTCGTGGTCAAAGAGACG
Source organism: Anaerolineae bacterium (assembly GCA_034412795.1). Taxonomy (GTDB): domain Bacteria; phylum Chloroflexota; class Anaerolineae; order 4572-78; family NAK82; genus JAUVPY01. The sequence continues at coordinate 11,625 of DAOUMD010000046.1, read as the reverse complement.
GTAGAGGTCGAGAAAGAAGTCGAGAAAGTTGTTACCAAGGAGGTGGAGAAGGAAGTCGTCGTCACCGTTGAGGTGCCAGCCCAGGAGAAAGCGGAGATTGTTATCGCTATACCGGAGGAACCGCCTCACCTGGACTGGGCAGACTGTTTTGCTCTAGTTAATGCGCCTGTGTGCTTAAATGGCTATGAGCCACTGATATTCCGAGACGGTGAGACCGGGGCCTTAGTAGGCTTGCTTGCCGAGTCTTGGGAGCGGGTTGACGAGACAACTTGGCGCTTTAAGCTGCGCAAGGACGTCAAGTTCCATAATGGCGTGCCATTCGATGCTGAGATAGCGAAGTGGAACCTGGAGACCCAGTCAGATCCTGATCTGGACTATCTGGCCAGGCAAGCCTTGGGAAGCCAGCAACTCTTCGTAGAAATAGTTGACGACTATACCATCAATGTGAGCACCGAAAATCCAGACCCGATTTTGCCGCGACGCCTGGCTCTTGTCATGATAGGTGAGCCGACGGCACTTGAGGCGGATCCGGAAAAACGGAACATGGTCGGCACCGGTGCCTACATTCTGGATGAGTGGGTGCCCGGTGAAAGTATCGTGCTGGTAGCCAATCCGGACTACTGGGGTGGTGAACCTTCGATCAAGAAAACAACCTTTGTCTGGCGCTCAGAGCCTTCGGTACGTTCAGCTATGCTGCAGGCTGGCGAGGCTGACATCGCAGCCTGGTTATCGGCGCAGGATGCTGGTCCGGTCCGAACCTTAAGCGTCAACATTCCAGAGACGCCCTTCATGTACTTCGATCCCAATCCGCCCCTGGATGACCTCCGCGTCCGGGAGGCCATTTGTATGTCAATGAATCGAGATGCGCTTGCCCAGCAACTCTTCCAAGGCTATGCAACGCCAGCAAACGAGTTGGTCACCCCTGACGTGCTAGGCTACAACCCTGACATTCCTGTATTCCCCTACGATCCTGAGGCTGCCCGAGCGCTGTTGGATGAAGCCAGAGCCGACGGTGTACCGGTTGACACAGAGATCACCATCTATGGTCGCAAGGGCAACTATCCCAACGCGACCGAAGCTATGGAGGCCTTCCAGCTTTGGCTAACGCAGATTGGTCTCAACGTGAAGCTACAAATGCTGGAAGTCAGCGCCTGGCGGGAGGTCAATTTGGGAATCCCAGTCCCAGAGGATCGGGTGGGCCTCATCCAGGGGTCGCACGGCAATGAAATGGGCGACGCCATATTCACTCTACAGGCGTACTATGGCCCCTACGGCCCTGACAGTTGGTACGAGTATGATGACGAGCACGGAGGTGCAAGACGGCCGATCGTTGACCCCAAGATGGTTGAACTGATTGACGCGGCGATGCCTCTGGCCGAAGAGGAAGGACGAGCCGAAGCTTTGGCTGCGGCACTTGCGTACCATAATGAGAATGTTCTGTGGGCCTGTCCCATGATCCACATTCAAGATTTGTGGGGCGTTTCTGAGCGCCTCGACTGGCAACCGCGATTTGACCGCTTTACGTTGGTCAAAGAGATGGAACTGAAGTAACGTTGACTCGGTACCGGGACTCTGGGGTAATCCGATAGGTTACCCCAGATCCCTCTTGTCAATGGATTCTGTTTAAGTTCGTGGGCATCACGAGTTATGTGCTGAGATGGCACGACTTTGCTGGTGCGTGAGGGTATCAAGGCTATTCAGAAAATGTGAGTACAGGCGCGTGAGTTTCTAAGCTTTATCTACGGAGGCAGTTCTGCGCGAGCTGCGTCGTTAGGTAGTGTGGTTCGCCCGACTGCACGTAACATGGTTCTGCAAGACCAACTTGGAGTGCTGATCTGCTGCATTAACCTGATAGAAAGGATGTGTGTATGGGGCGGTACGTTGCTCGACGCTTGATACAGTCCTTCTTCGTCGTGCTGGGTGTGGTTATACTGGTATTCATACTCGCCCGCCTGACAGGTGATCCTGCTGTTTTGTACCTACCTCTGCTAGCACCCGAGGAGCTGCGCGAAGCGTTCAGAGAAGAGCATGGCCTGAACCAACCAATCATAGTCCAACTAGGGCAGTTTTTGTGGGACGTAGCTCATCTTGATTTCGGGGAGTCGATGTGGCAGCATCGGCCAGCAATGCCGGTGGTCTTGGGCCGTTTACCTCTCACACTGGAATTGGCAGCATTTGCTGTTGTCATAGCGTTTAGTATCGCCTTTGTGTTTGGTACTCTGGCCGCTTTGCGACCACTTAGCGTCTTCGATCGCGCCGTCTCAATGGTCTCTCTGATGGGAATGACAGTTCCACCTTTTTGGTTGGGACTAATACTGATCATGGTTTTCGCTGTCTACCTGGACTTGGTCCCTACTTCGGGAACAGGCGGCTTACAGTACGCCATATTGCCCGGTATCACGTTGACGTGGCCGATACTGGGGCGCATGGCCCAGGTGGTGCGCTGTTCGATGCTTGAACAGCTCTCAGCGCCCTATATTGTGACTGCCCGCGCTAAAGGCTTTAGAGAACGCACAGTGCTCATCAGGCACGTGGCGCGTAATGCGCTTATTCCGGTCATCACTGTAGCCGGGCAAGCGTTCATTGGAATCGCCAATGGCGCGGTGATCGTCGAAACTGTATTTGGCTGGCCGGGGATCGGCAAACTCATGATTGATGCCATCGAGCGACGGGATTTTGCGGTGCTCCAGGCGGTGGTCTTTGTGGTGGCGGTGGTGGTGGTTATCCTAAACCTTTTGCTTGATTTTGCATATGCGGCGATCGATCCGCGTATACGCTATGAGTGAGTTATGACTACAAGGGAACTTCAATTAGACACGGCCTGCCATCTGGAGCCACGACCATCGTGGTTTAGTCAGACGTTAAGCCTGCTCGCCCATGACAAAGCGTCCCTGGTGGCACTGTCCTTCCTGCTGGTTCTGGGTCTGGCTGCCTTGTTCGCTCCCGTCTTGATCCAAGAATCTGAGTTGGAGTTGGATTTCTCTGCGCGCCTTATCCCGCCCACCCTCCAAGGCGGACACATTTTAGGGACCGATTCGCTTGGAAGGGACCTGTTGGGCAGAATCCTGATGGCATCGCGTGTTTCACTGGGGCTCTCGGCCCTGGTCGTTGTCTTCAGCGTGGTGGTAGGTGTAGCGTTGGGGTTGGTTGCCGGCTACTTTGGCGGATGGTTTGATGATGTTATTATGCGATTTGTGGATTTAGTCATGGGCTTTCCCTCGCTGCTCCTGGCCATGATTGTCATTTATGCGCTTGGCCCTGGAGTGGTTAATATGGTCTTGGTGCTGGCTGCCACTCGGTGGATGTTGTATACCCGCATGGTGCGAGCGGAGACGTTAAGGTTACGTCGATTCGACTACGTCGAAGCCGGGCGGGTAGTTGGCGGCACCAATTTATGGATTATGTGGAAGCATATTCTACCGAACCTGTTAGCCGTGCTGTTCACCCTGGCCTCGCTGGAACTTGCGCTGGTTATGTTGTCGGAATCGTCTTTGAGTTTCCTGGGGCTGGGAATCCAACCACCGGACGCTTCGTTGGGGCTTTTGGTTGCCCAGGGCAGGGAATACATGCGCGTCGCCTGGTGGTTAATGCTCTTCCCAGGATTGACCATTTTCCTTATCACTATATCGTTTACCATCTTGTCCAACTGGTTGGGTATCTGCTTGGACCCAGTTCAACGTTGGAGGCTGACATCGGCGCGCCATGAGTAGCTGCGATCCGATTGTTAGGCAACTGGTGGCTGACCTCTGTTGATCTCTAAAAACCGACGTCTGGGGGTAGCGAAAAGTGAAAAGGCCTAACATGAGGTATTTCACGCTGGCTCGAAGATCGTAATGTTGCGGACGCATCGGCACAAATATGCTGTTGACGATAAGGGACGCGGCTTTATGCTGTACGATCTTGAGAAGGACCCAAATGAGCAGAACAATCTTATCGGGCAAAAGGAGGCACTCAGTCTGGAAGAAGAACTAAGAGATCTCTTACTGAAACAACTGCTTGAGACACAATATGTTATGCAATAAGGCGAGATTTTCAGATATCTTATGAGGAAAGGAGACACAATCATGTACAAGAGAAGGCTATCACCCCAGGAGGTCAAACCGCTGCTGGTTGGAGTGGGTAACATCCAATTCACCCCATTTAAATCAGCCTCCGAAATCGACGAAGAGGCGCTCAGAGCCCATACCCGCTTCATGATTGAGGGGGGCATTGTCGAGGGCCGCGGGATGCAGACCATCTGTGGTTCAAACGGAGAGGGCTTTTCCATGTCCGATGCGGAATTCAAGCAGGCGGTGGAAGCTGTAGTCGATGAGGCTGCCGGGCGTGTGCCGATCATCGCCGGCTGCATCCGGCCAGCGACAGAGCCTGTGATTCAATTGGCCCGGATCTCGGAAGAGGCGGGTGCCGACTGTTTGATGGTACTGGCTCCGCACTACTACCCGAATGCGGAACCAGATGTGGTATTTGCTCATTTCAAAGCCGTCGCGGATGCCACCAACGTTGGTATTATGATTTATAACAACGCGGCCGTCGCCGGACAGGATATGTCAGTCGATCTGCTCGAACGGTTAGCGGAGATTGACAACGTCGTGGCCCTCAAGGACACCACCGCGAATGTGCCCAAGCTCTATGAGACTATTTACAGGCTGAAAGATCGTTTATCCATCATCCCCTCTATTACCAGATACATCATGCCCCTCGACTACATGCGTGGCTCGAAGGGTGTGATCACTATCTTTGGCAACTGGGACCCGGCCTATGCGCTCAAGATGCATGATCTTGCCCAGAGCGGTGACATTAAGGCCCGTCAGGAGATGCAGATCAAAGCGCGTGAGTTTCTTAACTTCATCTACGCGGGCGGCGCTGCTCGATTGAGCGCGGTGGGCAAGGAGATGTGCCGAATCGTCGGGCTCTCAATGGGAGACTATGAGCGCCTGCCGCTGCAAAGACCAAGTGAGGAAGACCGCCTTAAACTGCGTGATCTGGCGAAAAAGGCTGGAATGGCCTACGCTCCGCCAGATTAAGGCCGGTAATTGACTGCCTGTAACGGCGCTCTACCCAAAGTTTGTTGGTTCTACGCAGATTTATGGGGTTCTCCCCCCTCTATCTCCCCCCTTTGGGGGAGAACCCTATGTTTCCCCCCTCTTTTTTGGGGGGATTAAGGGGGAACTGTCCTCATAATTTGCGTAGAGCCAGTTTGTTGAAGGTCTCGACTTGCCCCTGGCTTCCAAGAGCCGGACGAAGCGCCTCTTTCCGGCTGTCAGGGGCAGTCGCGCTTATGCCCCGTGAAGGTTGGAGTCAACCGGCAAGAGACGGGGTATGAAGGGATGGGATGCCCTCGAATTACAACTCCATCATGTGAGGAGGCAACTCAGTGATACTGCCTGAGATAGAAGACAAGCTGGAACGCTTTAAGCGGTTTTGGCAACAAGCCCCCACCGATCGCCCTGTGTTAGGATTGAGGCTGAAATCCTATTTCCCTATGCGTGACTTCAAGGGAGGGCCTCATTCCGGGGGAGTAACCCCAGAACAGTTGAAGGCCGAGGACTACTTTGATGATTATGAGCACCTCTACGCGATGTATACGCAGGCTATAGGAGACCAGATTTATGTAGCTTCAGCCTGTCGCGGGGTGCCATGGTTGGAGGCAATCCTCGGCTGTGAAATCGAAGCGGGGACAGACACAATGTGGGCCAGGCCCCGCCTGAGTGATTGGGCAGAATTAGACACCATACGTTTTGACCCAGGTAATCCCTGGTTCCTTAGGCTTTTGGAAATCACGGAGGAGGTTGTGGAATATTCCGGTGGCCGTTTCCCGGTTGGCATGCCCTTGCTGCGTGGACCGGGCGACATAGCATCGGCATTGCGCGGTGTCAACGACTTTTGCCTGGATGTCGTCAGTGAACCTGATAAGCTGGGTGTGCTGCTCGACGTGTGTGCGGATGCGTATCTTCAGGTGACCCGCACCCTTTTTGAAAGGTGTACGCGTTGGCAAGACGGCTACTTCGAACAGATACGCCACCTTTGGGCACCCGGCTACTGTTGTCAAACACAGGCAGACGTGTCTTCTTTGCTTTCACCGCACCACTACCGAGAGCTTTTGCTGCCCAGGGATGCGCGGGTGCTCGGTACCTACGATTATTGCTTCATCCACCTCCATTCCAGCAGTCGCCATGTACTGGACGATATTCTGGGCATCCATCCCCTGGCTGCGGTTCAGCTTTCGGCCGATGTGGGGGGGCCTGGTCCGCTTGATTTGTTCGACGATTTCAAGAAAGTGTTGGCCAAGACGTCCTTGATTGTCCAGGTGGACGGTAAAGAATCAAGCCCGGCTGAGATCATACAGCTATGCAGGCGATTGCCCCTGGAAGGCCTTTACATCTTGGTACGCGCCGATAGCCTGGAAGAGGGAAATGCTTTTCTGGACGAGGTCTTTGGAATGTTGGGGTACGCTTCCTGATATGACTGCAGAAGGTGTAACATGAACGAATTGCGAAACATCGCCAGTGTATCCTGGCCAGATTATCTGGTCTTCGGGGAAGAGGGCAAAACCCCCAACACAGTAGACAAACTACGTCGCTACATGCAGCAATGGCGTGACGAGCTAGGTGCTTGCACTGTGCATTGGCGAGAGGTACGAACCAGGGTTCGGGAAGCGGAGTGGTACGCCCCACGCGGGAATCCAAAGATCCAACTAAAGAAGATTCGCTCGATCCAGTGGGATGACTTCGATGTGGTACCACAGATGGCTCACGATCTCGGGTTGATGGCTCACCTGTATTTCTCCCCCTTGGATGAGGGACGGCCTCTGTTGGCCAAGAGAGAACGGGAAACCAGCTACCGCGCCGCACACGGCAAGCTGCGAGCCATGCGTGCCAAACACGTAACCTGGCAGACGCGATGGAGCCGGGCCCACCCCGAATACACCGTTGTTGACCGAACGGGTAAGGTTCGACAATGGGGTGTTTTGTGCCACGCGTACCCCGAGGTGCGCGCCTATATGTGCCAGCGGATTGACCGACTCTTAGCTAACTATGCCTACGACGGGGTTTTCTTATGTTTGCGCTCCCAGGCGTGTCCGGCAGATTTCGCCGATCAGTTTGCTTTCAATGAACCAGTTCGTCAGGATTACCTGGAACGTTATGGGCGCGACATACAGGTCGAGGATTTTGACCTGCAATTGTGGAGAGATTTGCTGGGCAGTTACTTCACGCAATTCTTGCGCGAATTGCGTGAGGTCTTACGCGGACGCGCAGTCGTATTGGCAATTGGCGTGTCCCGAGGGGATGTTATCGGCCCACCGTTGGGAAACTGGACACTCCAGTGGCGCGAATGGGTCGCCGAAGGTCTTGTCGATGAGCTGATCATTGATCAGGATTCGTCGCGCTGCCCCTCTTGGTGGCATCGGCTTTGGTCGATGCACCGAGGATACGGCTACCTTCAAAACTATTCAGATGGGTACAATATGCGGCCCTTGCGCGAGGACTTAGACCAGATATATGGTCCAGCTCTGGCTGATACGGGGGTGAAGCTGTATGTGGCACGCCAGTGGAGCCCTCGCTCTGAGCCAGAGGAGGCAGAGCTGTTGGCCCATCCGTCTGTCTCTGGATTAGTATTTAGCACCTTCCGTCACGACTACCCGGAAGCGACTGCCCGTCGTAAATTCGAAGCATAAGTAGCTATAGCGAACATCTAAATGTACTAGTGGGTCATTTGGTATGAGATTTGCCATTATTTATGCCTAAAATATGGCTATAAGTATGTCAAGTGACCCACTAGCCTATTACCAGTCAGAATACCGAATACAGTACGGCAATAACGCAAACTCATATCTGAGAAAAACAAAGCCCTTGAGGAGGAAGATCGTGCCGTTGAAAACAGTTGGCATTTTGAGTCCTGGCGATATGGGGCATACAGTGGGCCAAGTCCTTGGCTCACGTGACTTGCGGGTGATCACTTGTTTGCAAGGCAGAAGCGAACGCACCAAATCGTTGGCGCACCTCGCGCATATAGTTGATGTTCCAAGTTATCAGGCGCTAGTAGAGGAGGCCGACATCATTCTGTCCATTATGGTGCCCGCGAATGCAGAGGGAGCAGCGCGGTTGGTGGCCCAGGCAGTCTCAGAAACCAAAGCTGACCTAACCTATGCTGATTGCAATGCGATTGCTCCCCAAACTGCCCGTCACCTCAACACTATCATTACCGAGGCCGGTGGGCGTTTTGTTGATGCCTCAATTATCGGCCCGCCGCCCAGAAAAGAGGGGACGACACGCTTCTATGCCTCAGGACCTCATGTAGGCATCTTTGAAGAACTGGGACAGTTTGGACTTAGCGTAGTTGTGCTTGGTGAGCAGGTCGGGCAGGCCTCGGCTATCAAAGTGTGTTATGCCGCGCTGACGAAAGGGCTAATTGCCCTGTGCACTGAACTGCTGACTGCCTCAGAAGTATTGGGCGTATCTCAGGCTCTGAAAGAAGAGTTTCAGTTGAGCCAAGCTATGTTGCTTAAACTTATGGAGCAACGGTTGCCTCGTATGCCAATGAAGTCTCGACGGTGGGTGGGTGAGATGGAGGAGATCGCCAAGACCTTCCGGCATGTCGGTTTGACTCCTAAGGTTCTGGCTGGCGCAGCGGATATGTATCGCTTCGTGGGCGAGACCGACTTGGCTGAACAGACTCCAGAAGATGCTGAATCACTTCCAACACTCAGCGAGATGATCCCAATTCTGGCCGACAATCTACAAAAACTCCGGGGGAGCCAGTATCCAAAAACGAACGCTTAGCGAGGCTGGTACACCAGTCTGAAAGAGAATCAGATAATGGCGGCAGGGCCAGACGTATTCGAAAACGAACCGTTCTCGCCTGATAACCCGCTCGTCCTACTGGACAATGTCGTGTTGAGCCTCCACCTGGCAGCCCTATCAGTCGAGTCTATGGAGGAGAGACTGTCCGTGATTGCCTCGAATATCGGTAGAGTTCTAAGCGGCCAGCGGCCAGCCAATGTAATCAACCCGGAGGTTTACAGATGAACCCTAGAGAGCGCTTTCTAAGCTGTATGAACTTTCAGCCCGTAGATCGAGTCCATAACTGGGAGCATGGGCTCTGGGGCCAAACCATCGATCGCTGGCATGAGGAGGGTATGCCGCGCGACGTTCACATCGGCTTGATGCTATGGTCTGGAAACGAGTTCTTTGGCATTGATCGCATCGGCATGCTGCCCGTGGACCTGGGTTACATTCCCGAGTTTGATGTCCAGGCGGTGGAAGAGACCGACCGTTATCTGATCACCTGGGGAGAAGATGGCATCCTGACCAAGGCGTTGAAAGAAGGGACTTCGCACGGCCGGCGCGCGTCTATGGATCAATATCTAGAGCATCCGGTCAAAGGTCGTGATGATTTTGAGAGCAAAATTGTTTGGCGCTATCGACCTGACTCGATTGGGCGCTATCCGATGTGGTGGGACGATGTGGTTCGTTGTCTGGGGCAGCGGGATTATCCTCTACGTGCCCCTCAACGTGGCGCGAGCAATATCGGGTTCTACTCGCGCCTTCGCCACTGGATGGGCACAGAAGCGGCTTGCACCATATTCTACGACGATCCGATCTTGGCCGAAGAAATGCTCGATTTTATTACCGAGTTCATCATCAAGACCCTGGAACGAGCGTTGACTGATATTGAGGTGGATTGGTTTAACTGGTTTGAGGACTACGCCTACAAAGCTGGGCCACTTGTCTCGCCCAAAATCTTCAAGCGGTTCTTGCTACCTCGCTACCGCAAGGTCAATGACTTTCTGCGTGCACACGGGGTAAACATTATCCTGATGGATACCGATGGTAACCCCAGTGTCCTGCTGCCCTTGATGCTCGAGGCGGGTTTTACCGGCTTCTGGCCCGTGGAATGTGCCGCGGGGCTGGATCCGGTGGAGCTGCGCCGGGAATATGGGCACGCCTTGCAGATGATGGGAGGTATCGACAAGCGCGTCCTGGCTCAGGACAAAAAGGCCATCCGGGCTGAGCTGTTGTACAAGATTCCTGACCTGGTGGCCGATGGCGGATATCTGCCCGGGATCGACCATTCAGTGCCGCCTGATGTCCCCTACCAGAATTATATGTATTATCTCGAGCTCAAATCCAGGTTGCTGGCCGGTGAGACTCTGGGAAGGGTAGAACGCGACGGATGATGAACACTCGAGAACGCTTTCAGTGCACCATGCACTTCCAGCCCGTGGATCGTGTCCCCCTGACCGAGATAGGCCTCTGGGAACAGACCATTGAGCGCTGGCGCGCGGAGGGAATGCCGCCACGCGTACCTGAACGTGGGGATACCCGGCTCATCTACGGCAGCGAATTCTTTGGCTTGGATCTTATGGATGTGGTCGATATCGAGTTCAACATGGTCCCTGGCTTCACGGAGGAGGTGCTGGAAGAAGACGAGCGGTATATGATCATCCGTCGCCCCGACGGACGGATCACCAAGGCGCTCAAAGAAGGTATGGTTCGGGGAATGCGCGCGTCAATGGACGAATATATAGATTTCCCGGTCAAGTGCCGTGAGGATTGGGAGGCTCTCAAGTGGCGCTACAATCCTGAATCACCGGCTCGTTATCCACCGTTCTGGGAGGACAGGGTCCGTTGCCTCCGAGATCGGGACTATCCAGTTCACGTGCCGGGCATTGGCTCGACCAAATTAAACGGCTTCTACTCCAGCTTGCGTAATTGGATGGGCACCGAAAAAGCGTGCACCGTCTTCTACGATGATCCTGGCTGGGCCCACGACATGTGTGACTTTATTGCCGACATGATCATCGCCACGCTCGGGCGGGCACTCAACGATGTGGATTTTGATTTCTTCTTATGGCACGAGGACTTCGCTTTCAAAACCGGGCCATTGGTCTCGCCCTATATCTTTAAGGAGTTTATGCTGGCTCGCTACCGCCGGGTCAATGACTTCCTCCGCTCTCACGGCATTGATCTCATCTTCCTGGACACGGACGGGGATCCGCGGGTCTTGATTCCCTTGCTGATTGAGGCCGGTGTTAATGGTCTGATGCCGCTCGAAGTTGCTGCAAACCAGGATCCGGTGACGTTACGCAGAGAGTATGGCCATGATTTGTTGTTGTGGGGCGGTATTGATAAACGGGCACTCGCGCAAGATGAGCAAGCCATCGAGGCAGAACTACGCAGTAAACTAGCGCCACTGCTGGAAGATGGAGGCTATATCCCGACTCTGGATCACACTGCGCCGCCTGATATCCCCTACCAGAATTTTCTATACTATCTCGATCTGAAACGAAAGATCGTCGAAGATGGTTAAACTGCCGACTTAGGACTAAGGATTTAATAACTTACCCATTAGGCCGTGTTGACATTTGAGTCTTTGCGCCTGAGAACCCCGCAACAGATAACCAAGTGCATCTCTGGGAATGCACAAATGTCAACACTACCTATGCCGACTGAATCAGGCTAGTATTTCGCTTGCATTTGAGGAAGTTATTTAATTCTCAATCCTTAGAGGCAGTGTTTTGCTGGTGACTGGCAAGGCACGGCGGATAGATGTGGAGGAATCACATATGTCTCTCTTAACCAAACGTGAGCGGGTGCTACGGACAGTTCGTTTCCAGGAAACGGA
>DAOUMD010000045.1:0-16334 GCA_034412795.1 Anaerolineae bacterium | reverse complement strand
GCTTTTGCACTCCATCTGGTATTGCCTTGTTCATCGTTCCTCCCTCGGACTATTCACTTGTCTGTTGGAGGAATCTTATCTCCCTTGTGCTTCTTGGTCATTTTCCCAGGATCAATCGTCGCTCCCGGGCTGCTTCCACTGGCTTGACCTCCCCTGCCCACAAGTGGTCTAGTTGATCTTCTACCCATTCTTTGCCTTCAGGAGACTGCTCGCCAAAGACTGCCTTTCCGACTTTCCAGAGCTTTCCCTGGGCGTGGGGCCAATCCACAATCTGTACGGCTTCTGGGAAGTTGAGTTCCGTGATACGTTCAATCCATGGTGCCCCGTCGTTGACCGAACTCAAGCGTTGGCAATGGTCTATCCCGCGTCGTAACCCTTCGGTGTATTGGTGAAGTGCCATCGTGTCTGCATCCCACAACCCCGCTTGGTAGCTGTGTCCTTTCAGCTTCACTACCGGGTCGTCGGCGCGCCGGCTTGCCCGGCCTGCCTTTGCCGGTCGCTCCTCTGCTGGCCTGACTTCCACCTCCGAAATGGTGGTCAGCTTCACCTCTTTCCACCCCTGGCCGCGAACCAAGACCATCCCCCCATCGGTCGAGAGATTGGCCTGTCCGGCAATAGGCCTGACCTCAACGATCCGCCGCTCTTGGGGGTTCTCTCCTCGTTGCGCGGGCGCATTGGCCTGTTCAGCGGCTTCTTCCCGCTGCGCTTCCACCCTTCGCCCCCAGCCCTCTGTGATACGGCGCAGACTATCTGACGACATCGACCCGCCTACCGCATCCGCGTAGGCCTCCGCGGCCAGTTCAAACGATTTGGCCATCAGCCCTTGTCGCGTCGCCACCCGCGCCGCCCCTTCGCTCCAATGATCAGCTCGCAATTGCAGTTTCCGATCCAGGGGGAAAAAGCGTCTCCCCGGCGCAGTCCGGGCAGACGTAGTAAGCTCGCATCAACACCGTCTCTCCCTCCAAGCCTGATATCCCCCATCTCCGGTACTCTTTGAATTCCATGACCTGATCACAAACCGCGCAAAGCGGCCCTTCCAGTTGATAGCCGGTGTCCCGACCATTGATCAAGACGGCCAATCCTTCCCCCATCAACTCTCGCCGCAGACGACGAGCCTCTGCCTCAATCTCTCCAAAGCTGGCCTCGGGATGCTGATCGTACCACTCTTCCAAAGCGCTATACATCTGGGCTGCCTTCTCCACAAAGACAGCCTCACGTTGAGCACGCGACATCTGACGATACATGGCTTCTCCCTCCTGGCTGCAACCCATAAGCTTACACCAGTTTACTCCATAGCTCCCTCATCGGCTAAATCTGACCAGCATCACGCTACCTCAGCCTCCCCACACTTTTGCGGTATACTCCACTTCAAGAAAACGCTTGACATATAGACGGGAATAGTGTATGATGTAATAACAAGATATTGTGGTATGTGGTCGAGATGCCACTATATCTTGGGGTGGTTGGTTACTGCTGGTGAGGGACGTAAGGAGGCGCAGGATGTCAACCCCGTCTATTCGTTTTGTTGGATTCTTGATTGTGGTAAGCATGCTGTTGGTTCCGGCCGGGGCCCTGGCCGCGCCGGAGACAACGGGTGAGACGATACACGTGGTACAGTGGGGTGAGACGCTATCGATCATCGCCAGCCACTACGGTGTGACGGTAGAAGCCATCCTGGTTGTCAACGGGCTGTCCGACCCCAACTTCGTCTACGTCGGGCAGAGGCTGATCATCCCCACGTCCGCAGGCGGGTCCAGCCCGGGGGGGCAGCACGTAGTCGCTCCGGGCGAAACGCTGACGTCGATTGCATCACACTACGGAACCAGCGTAGCGGCCTTGACGGCAGCTAATGGACTGGGCGAAACGGATTTTATTTACGTCGGGCAGGTGCTCATCATCCCGGGCGGGGGACCGTCGGGATCGCCCCCCCCGTCTAGCGGTGGATGTACCGCCCATCACACGGTGCAATATGGTGATACGCTGTCGGGCATCGCCTGGCATTATGGGACCACGACCAACGCGCTGATGCAGGCCAACAGCCTGTACAGCGACTTCATCTATCAAGGGCAACGATTGTGTATACCGCCGGGTGGGGTGGCCGTGGGGCCATCCGCACCACCATCGTCCGGGCCTCCCCCCAGGCAGGCACCCCAATACACCTATTACACGGTGCGTCCCGGTGACACCTTGATGTCCATTGCCTGGCGTTTTGGTGTGAGCCAGGAGGCCATCATGCGGGCCAACAATATCTCCAATCCCAACCTCATCTACGTCGGGCAGCAGCTCATCATTCCGGGTGTCTCTGTTTCCCCGCCTACGCATCGCCCCAAGGCTTATAAACTGGCGTTTGCCCGCTGGGATGGGAGCAAGCACGACCTGTACATCGCGCACACGGACGGCAGTAATGAAAAGATGCTGCTGCAGCGGGCGGCTGGGCCATCGTGGTCGCCGGATGGCCAACAGCTCAGCATCTACGGGGAGGAAGGGGTTGACCGCCAGGAGCAGAATGGAGCTGAAGTCCACTTCGAGGAAATCAGCAATGGCATCCTGGTGGTCTCGGTGGTGAACTGGCCCGAAGACCTGAGCCAACTGCATCTGACCCAAATTATCAAAGAGGGCTCGGCGCGGGCGACGGCATGGTCACCGAACGGTTACATGATCACCTGGGACGCCAAGCCGGGTGGTAACAGTTACACCATCTTCTTTTATGGCGAAGAGGGCACCGATTATGAGGCGCAGTCGGCGATCCAAATCCCGGGTGAGCATCCTGACTGGTCGCCCGACAGTAACAATGTCGTTTACCGCTCCGGGCGCGAGGGCAAGCAAGGCCTGTGGGTTTCCGACCGGTTTGACTCGGCCGTGCAGCGCATCACCGACGACGGTACGGATGCCTTCCCGCGCTGGTCGCCCGACGGGAAGTGGATCGCCTTCCAACGCGAAGCAGAGGGCAACGTAGATATCTACTTGATGCCCGCGCCCGGGGCGCACGGTCCCGATGGGAGCCAGGTGCGTCGCCTGACCGACGCCCAAGGCCCGGATACGCTCCCGGCCTGGACGCCGGACGGCCAGTACATCGTGTTCCGCAGCGCACGGGAAGGAACCTGGGGCATCTACATAATGAGTGCCGACGGGGGCAACCAGCAGCAGATCATCCCCTACGGCGACCCAGGGCCCGACTGGACATATGGCCGGATGGACGTTTATGACCTGAACTGACGCCGATATGTAGATCAAGGAGCCCGGCTCTCCCGGTCGAGATGCCGGGTTTCTGTTTATGGCTTTTTGCAGAATAGTGGCATAAATCTGATAGAACACTGAGGCCATTTTCACCACCTGCCTGAGTAGTAGCCCAGCAAGCGGAAAAACCCGGGTTTTTGATCTGGAGGTGCACTGATGGAAGACGGCTCCCTGGCTAGAGTTCTGCGCCGGCTACGAGGTGGGCAAGTTTGCCTGCCGGAGGAATTCCGCCGCCGATTGGGGATCGGCGAGGGTGCAATATTGCAACTGACTCTGAAAGAAGACAGGATTGAAATCGTCCCGGTGGACCCGGAGACCATCGCCGAAATGGGCTGGACGCGAGAGATGTATGCCATGTTGAAGCTTGTCGGCCAGAAAGATGCGTCAAACCAAGAGGCCGAGATTGACGCCATGATCGACGAGGCGCTCGACGGTGCGTGGCCGGAGGACTGTGATTAGGGCTGTCGAGGATGTAACGGTTTCGGAACAACGGGTGAGTGGTATTGGCGCAAGGCGATATCCAGGGTGTGTAACGAAAGCAGGATAAACTCAAAATGGGTACCGCCGAAGTCAACCAGGCCAGTGGCACATTCGCTCAAAATGCAAACCAAGGTCTCATCCAAGCTATGGGTGGGCAATTGATTAATCATGTCTATCAGGTAAGCTGTACCCCCCGACAGGTCGCCCTGCGCAAAACACCCGGCACACACCTCAGCCAAGATCCCAAAGGCGTCAGTTTTCAGGTGTCTGGCCGGTTTCTGCAAAGCCAGGACAGACTGGGCAGCGGCGGTGTTAAAATCTGAGCGCAACGAATGCCAATGTTGCAAATAATAGCGTTCATCACCGGCAATGCGGGCCAGAGCCAGGCCGATCTCCCCCCGCGTCGCCCCGGGTTCTGCCTGGCGCAACAGGGCAAAGAGTTCCTGAGTAGCCTGCGTCGAACGTAATTTCCCCAGGGCGGAGGCATAGGCGATACACAGCATACCATCCGGCTCGTTTTTGAGCTTCTTCAGAAAGCATGGAATGCTTTCTACATCGCCAAGCATGGCCAGGGCACGCACGCTGCTGGCCTCCAGGAAGGGATAGCCTGAAGATAAGGCCCGGCGCAGAGGGACGATAGCTCTCCTATCCCCCAATACCCCCAACGAACGAGCAGCAACCGTGCTCAGCTCGGCCTCAGTTTCATCCAACACAGCCAGCAGGGCGTCTACCAATTCCGGATCGGGTGGCATGCGGCCAATCGAATTGACAGCCTCGTAGCGAACGTTAAAGCTGGGATCGTTCAGCGCCTCGATAAGCTCATTGGTGCTGAGGGGATTATGAGTATCTCCCAGGCGTTGGGTGGCGACAATCCGGGTAACCTCCGTCCCGGCGAACCTGTATCGGATCAACGAAAAGAGGGCCATGATGGGGTTACCGCGCCAGAACATACCCGCCAAGCGTCTGAAGGTCGTCGGCTCTTCGCTGTGCAGCCAAGATACGGTGACAACTCCGGCTGCCAGCAGAAACAGGCTTAAGACAAAGAGAGGTGTATAGGAGTCAATGGCAAGAACGCCTAGCTCAGCCCTGATGTCCCCGGTCAGGTTCAGAATCTGGCCGGCCAGCAGCGGCCCTAAGCCGCTGACCAACCCGAACCAGGCGTAATAGAGGGACATATAGGAGAGTTTTCTCTCGCGGGGCGTGGCGTTGACGTACAGATAACGCAGCCAGCTAATCTGCCAGCCCAGAGTCGCCATGCCGGCTACAAACGCAATGGCCATGGCCAGGGGCGCGCTGACCGGGCTGTGCCTGGGCATAAAAAACCAGGTCAGAGGCAATAAGAGCATCAGGCCCAGGGTGAATTGCATAACCGGCTTGCTGCCGTAACGATCAGACGTCCAGCCCCACAGGTAGGATGTTAACAGCGACCCCAGATAGGTGCCGATGCTGAGCCGTACTATCATTCCCTCGCCCAGCCCCACCTGGGTTTTCATAAACAGAGGTACAAAAGGAATCACCATCTCACTTCCGAGGGTAGCCAGTCCCAGCACCCCCAAGAATAAGAGGTAGTTTCTATCGCCCAAGGCTTGCTGCACGCCTTTTAAGTGTCCCGAGCGAGGACCGGGCTGCGCCCCGTGCGTCTCAGCCGGCACACGCGAATAGGCCATCACCCCCAGCAAACCGCTACCAATGCCCAGCCCTATCAAACTTATGAACCGGCCCAGGCCAGCCGCCGAGCCAATGACAAAACTGGCCAGGGTGGTGGCGAGGATGGCCGCTATGGTAGTGCTCATACTGCTGATGGCACTGAATTTACCGCGTATCGAGTCAGGGATCACTTCTTGCTGCCAGGGATACCGGCCGGTCTCAGCGATGGCGCGGCAAATGGAAAAAAAGAAAATAATCCCGGCCACCCAAACAAAGGCCGCCTGGGAGCCGAAGCGAGCCAGGAAGAGGGGCGTCAAAAGCAGAAGTGCTATCACAAATTTACGAATTCCCCAGAAAGCAACAAACGTCCGCTTATAGCCCAGACGCGTTACCAACGGGGCAGCGAAGAGTGCAACAATTCCGCAAAAGGGGATGAGCGACAGCAAGAATCCTATTTGGGCGCTACCCAGCCCCAGTTGATTAAGAAAGAGGACAAAAACGGGGCCAGTCATGGCGAGTAAGGCAAAGATGATGTTTAACGCATTGCCGGCAACCAGCCACGGTAAGCGGCGAATTTTTTCGACATCGGTCAGCGCTGCAGACATAGAGGATGACCACCTATTCTTCTTACGTTTTGGGAAAGAGTGGTCGTAAGATGCCCTTCGACAACTCAGGGGCGCGGCCATAGTCAGCGCGGTGTTTCCGGACGAAGATGATCAGGTTACCAAACCAGACGGCGATCAAGACCGCATCTGGCCAGGCTACCAGAAGGAAAACGAGCAAAGTCACCATGCCCAGCAGCACGGCCCAGCCTTCTACGACCAATACGGCTAACCAAAAGCCAAAGGCCAGGCCCAACACAGTCGGTACAACCCACAGCGTCAAGCCTGTCCAGATGCCGAACGTGACGGCCAGCGATTTGCCGCCTTGAAAGCGCAGGAACGGTGAGAAGGCGTGACCGAGAATGGGCGCCAGAGCAACGGCCACTAATGTCCCACCTTCCAAGCCTGCGAGGAAGTTCGCCAGCCCGACCGGCAGTGCCCCCTTGAGAAAGTCAAGCAGACCCGCTAAGATGCCCCACCATTTGCCGCCAGCGCGCCACACGTTTGCCGCTCCAGGATTGCCGTCGCCACATAGCCGTATGTCTGTGTGCAGCGCTATCTTACCCAGCCAGAGCGATAACGGCAGCGAACCTGTCAGAAACGCCAACAAGATCCAGAACATAATTAGATCTTGCGTCCTTTCCAGCGCAAGCCACGACCGAGTAAGCGGCTGATGAGGCCCCAAACGGCTGCCACTTGCACCAAGACGGCACCGACTGGAGCCAGGATTGCCGATCCGGCCGAGCCGAAGCGCCGCGCCCAGGTAACCATGCTGATAGCGGCTGCGAGCCAGGTGGCGGGCAACCATTTGCGATCCAGCCGCCCGGTAAGCACGCCTATCACAACCATCAGCGGCGACATGAGGGCCGAGATGAACAAGGCTGTTAGCACCGCCCCGAAGCCCGACCAATGCATAGCGCCGGAGCCAAGACGGGTCATCCCGTGCCACACCTGGGATGCATCGGCATACATCTGGACTGCCGCCAGATCTTCCCCGTGCATCATAGGGACGCGATAGCCCAACCGGCTCAGGCGATTCCCCAGTGCCAGATCTTCCAATGGTTCATTGCGTACGGCAGCAAAACCACCGCTGTCCCGGTAAACTTCGCGTCGCAGCAAGATATATTGGCCGTTCAAGAGACTGCTGCCACGCCCAAGCCCGGCAAATAACCCGGCAAACGCGGCCATAAGCGGCAGTTGGTCGACCCAGTTCCGGCACTCTTGCCTCGGAAAGAGGCTGAGGCCATCAAGCCGGTTCTGGACGGCATAGGCAACCGCTTGAGCCGGCCCGGCAGGGACGTGAATTGTGTCGGCGTCGGTGAAGAGCAGCCATTCTCCCCAGGCCGCCAAGGCGCCCTGGTGACAGGCATGTGGTTTGCCCAGCCAGTCGGGGGGAAGGCTCTCCAGGTGAATGACTCGTGTCCCATAGGCTGCGGCGATATCAGCCGTCCGGTCGGTCGAGTTGTCATCGACGACAATCACCTCATAGCGACCTGGATACTGGAGCTTTTGTAGCGAGGGCAGCAAGTGGGGCAAATTCGCAGCTTCATTGCGGGCGGGCACGACGATGGAGAGCATGGGTAGCCGTTCGTCGCCACGGGGCTGTGACAGGCGCGGCATCGACCGGTAGGAGCGCTCGGCCCTCAGCCCCAAAGGCAAAGCCAGGAAAGTAAGCGCAGCCACGGCCCGCCAGCTAAAATACATGGCGCAGCCTCCGGCGGTGGACGCGCATTTTCACGCCGGGTCGAGGCTCCAGGGTAGCTCCCATGTGTGGCCGAATCTGGTGCCCGTTGACAAGCTGAAATTCAAACGTCTGCAAGAGCCGCGACAGTACGACTTTGGCCTCAATCTGGGCAAATGCCGCGCCGATGCAGTTGCGCGGCCCACCACCAAAGGGTACATAGGCAAAAGGCGGCCGTTTCTCCGCTTGCTGTTTGTCAAAGCGGGCCGGGCAGAAGCGTTCCGGCTGCGTCCAATGCACTCCATCGCGATGAGAGAGGTAAATGGAATACATAACACGCGTGCCGGCCGGTACATTGTACCCCTGGATCTCCAGGTCGGTTCCGGCAACCCGGTTGCCAACATGGATGGGCGGATACAGACGCAGTGTCTCCTTGATGACCTGGTCGGTATTGTGTAGCCGGTTCAATTCCTGGATGGCAGGCGGCTGGCTATCGCTGGTCAGAACTGTGTCCACTTCCGCTTGCACCTGCGCCATCACAGCGGGATGGCCGCCCAGCAGGTATAACACCCAGGCCAGGAGCGCCGTACTCGTATCGTGCCCGGCAATCAACATAGTTAATAGCTGATCGCGGATCAGATCATCTGTCAAGTTGGGTGCTACGATTAGCTGACTCAGCAGGTCACCCGGCTCTATCCTGTCCGGGCGATCGGTCAATTCTACCCGGCGCTGCCGGATGATGTGATACAGGTAGGCATCCATTTCCCGGATGGCTCGCCGGTACCTGGGGCGTGGCATACCGGGCCACAAGATCCACAGGCCAGGCGAGATGTATTCCAGCAAGTGCATAATTGGCCGCCACATACGTGCCATGTCGGGCTCGAATTCGATCTTGAACAGCGTGCCCATCAAGATCAGCAGAGCTGCCCGCCGCATCTCAACCAGCATGTCGCGAGTTTCACCGTCCACCCAGGTTGCCGTAATATCGTCTGTGTAGCGCCACATGGCCGCGATGTGAGGCAGGACGTTTCGCCGCTGCAGGTGCTGTTCCATGTGTCTGCGCAACTCATCATGTTCGGCCCCGTCTACAACCAGCATCCCGCGCCTCAGCAAGCGCGCCACCGGATCGTTTTCAACCCGCCACAGGAGCTTATCGCGCTCGGTGACCAGTATCTGCCGGTTCGACTCCGGGCCGACGACAACGGCCGGTTGGAATCGCGGCAGTGTAATCTGAAACGCATTGCCGGCGTGTTGATGCATCAGTCGGAGGGCTGTCAGCAGCGAACGATCTCGTACCAACCCTCTCAAGACCTTCAGGCCGGTTTCACTATCAGCTACGGGTAACGGTGGTGATCGTTGTGTCATTCGAATAGCCCAGGGAGCCGGACATTTCGGGAGTAAGTGCATCCAATTTTACACTGAATGGGGGAAATCCGCGAGATTCCAGATAAGGGTCGTTAAGAAACAACCCGGCACCCGATTTGACAGGCACAGGCAAGGGGAGTAGAATCCACCCTGACAGAACAATGTAAGCTGTACGTTGGTTAATGCCAAATCGCCGTCCAGGTCTTACTTCACTTGGGCGGCGTTTGTTTTGAGCAACGGGCGTACAGCGCTAAAACCATAACCGGCTGTCAGTTCACCTTGAGCTGAGGGCCATCAAATATAGCATAAGGAAACAAGATTAACTGTGACATTTAAACAATTGAAACTTAATGCCAGCCTGATTAAAGGCGTGCACGACCAGGGGTACGACGCCCCCACGCCCATTCAAGCCCAGGCTATCCCGGCGGCGTTGGAAGGCCACGATTTGATTGCGCGGGCGCCGACGGGTACAGGCAAGACAGCCGCCTTCCTGCTGCCGACACTCCAACATTTGCTGACCGGGCCGGCGCGCCGGACGCGGGCGTTGGTCATCACGCCGACTCGCGAACTGGCGCTTCAAGTACACGATCAGTTCTCCCACCTGGCGCGGCATACGTCTCTTAAAGGAACAGTGGTGTATGGCGGGGTGTCGCTGAAACCTCAACGCAAGGCGTTGAACGCCGGTGCAACGCTGGTCACTGCGACGCCTGGCCGGCTGCTAGACCATATGCGGCGTGGTTGGCTGGATTTGAGCCACGTCGAGGTGTTGGTATTGGACGAGGCGGACCGGATGCTGGATATGGGCTTTTTGCCCGACATCCGGCGCATCCTGGAGTATCTGCCCAGCAAACACCAGACGCTGCTATTCTCGGCGACTATGCCCCACGGAATCGTGCGCCTGGCCGAGGGTGTGATGCGTGACCCGGTACGGGTGCAAATCGGAGCGGAGACAGCGCCTGCCGCCGGCATCACCCAGACGTTGTACCCGGTGCCGGAACATCTCAAGAAAACGCTGCTGCTGGAGTTGCTCGAGGAGACGGACGTGGAGTCGGCGCTGGTGTTTGTCCGGACCAAGCGGCGCACCGAACGGCTGGCGCGCCAACTGGCCAAATCGGGCATCGCGGCTGCCAAAATCCACGGCGATTGCAGCCAGGGCCAGCGGGTGGCTGCGCTGGAGGGCTTTCGCGCCGGCCGGTACCGGGTGCTGGTGGCCACCGACGTGGCCGGGCGCGGGATTGACGTGGAAGGCATCTCGCACGTGATCAATTATGACATGCCGGAGACGGTCGAGGCGTATGTGCATCGCGCGGGCCGCACCGCCCGCGTTGAGGCGGTGGGCCAGGCCATAAGCCTGGTGACGCCGGCCAACGAGCGAACGGTGCGCGCCATCGAGCGCGCCACGGGCCAGACCCTGGCGCGCCAGCGTCTGAGCCATTTTGACTACGACGTGGAGCCACCCTCGTATATGGGTCGCCCGGCCGGCATCGCGCTACAACATCGGATACAGGAACCGCCCAGCCTGGCCAAGCGCTGGGCGGCGATGGGCCGGCGCCGTCGCTAGCACCCTGGCCGGCCGTCACTTGATATAACCTGGTTGTAACAAGATGAGCTAGTTAGTGTTGACATTTGCGCATTCCCAGAGGTGCATTCCGTTATTTGTTGTGGGGTTCTTAGGCGCAAAGCCTCAAATGTCAACACGGCCTAGTCGTTGACTTTTGGGTCAACAGGTAGGGACAGGTCTGGGTGACCTGTCCCTCCTTATTCGACCAAGAAGTGGCCAAACACGTGACATTGAAACATATTTAGAACGAGGTTACGCAGCGGCCGATGTGGGTGCATTCGGATTTGGGGGGCTGACGTTGCCCGCTTGTTTGTTCTATGATATACTTTGTTAGAGTAAACAGTGGGCACTTCAATTTGGGTGCATTCAAAATGAGTTGGTGAACTGCTCCAAGTGGACGACAGTCCACGGCTTGACCCGCCGGATTGTCATCCGGCTAGAGCTGCGGTTCTAACTGGTTTTGAACACACCCCTTCAATTTTAGATGAAGGAAGATCTTTGGAAGCAATTGGGCTCGCTTTCGAAGACAGGGGCTGATGGAAGCCAAGGTGATCTATGCGCAGACCGACCACGGCCGGCGCAAGGTCACCAAATGGCTATTCCTGAATGCCCCATTGAGGAGATGGACCAGGAACGCCATCCGGGGGTGATTCTCGAACGTTTTCTGGAACGGGGCACCTGGGAGCAAACCGACTGGCTATTCGCGATTTACGGCGAAGCGGAGGTAGCCGACTGGGCGCGGCGCCACGGCTTTCGCCTGCTTTCAAAACACTCATTTGCGCTGTGGCGGTTTGGCTTTGAACATCTCTGACTAGCACGCCCTTGACTGGGCAGTAGCCGCTAAGGAGATGGATATATGGTGAGCTTCTACGGGGAAGCTGTTACACCTGCCTGTCTAAAGGCACTCCGCTACGTGCGCCAACATAGCTTCATCGCCGATTTCTACCTGGCTGGTGGGACCGCGCTAGCTTTGCACATTGGGCATCGTGTGTCAACTGATTTGGAGTGGTTCAGCACGACGGATCCGCTTCTAACCCCAAAACGAGAGACGATCAGTCTGGCTCTGGGCAAAAGCGACCAGTTCGAAGTTGCCTCAGAGCAGGATGGGATGTTGTACACCCGACTGTTCGGGGTAGATGTCAATTTCATTCATGAGCACCATCCACTGCTGGAACCAAGCGTCAAGTATGCAGATGTGCAACTTGCCTCGCCCACTGACGTCGGGCTGATGAAATTGGCGGCTATCAACTCGGGCGGCACCCGGCGCGACTTTGTAGACTTGTTCTGCCTGCGTGGGGTTGTGACTTTGAACCAATTGCTGGATCTGGCTACCATCAAGTATGCAGATCGCCCCAATTTCCTGGTCGCCTCCGGCCAGGCCTTGACGTGCTTCGAGGAGGCGGAGCAACAGCCGATGCCAGACATGCTGGTGCCGGTCACCTGGTCCGATGTGCGCGCCTACTGCGAAGCGGCGGCCCGCTGGCTGGCACACAAGTTGAGTGAGCTGGACTAGCGTAATCTTCAGTAGCCAATACAACTATGTCTGGCTCTCGGAGCACCTCTCTGTCCTCCGCTTTCGTCAAACAGAGGTAAAATTCCGGCCTATACCCGTTCAGGTGGGTATAGGCTGGTTTGCTCTGTGGTCTAGGCACGAGTCTCTTCCAACGCCTGCTCGGCGGAAACGCCGGCCTCAATTTCCTGGCGGTGAGCCTCGTAGAAAGCCAGGGCATCCTTCACCTGGGCCTCGGTCAGGTCGCACTCGGCGGCGATATGGGCCGGAGATAACCCCCACGCCCGGGTGATCACCACCAACGTCCACACGCGAACCCCGGTGCCGCGCAGCGCAGGGGTAGGGAGTAGACCCTTATTCCGATTCCAGGGTGTAGAGGCGCAGCTCGGGTATGGGGAAATGCTTGGCGTTGATCGTAACCAAAGTGAGGTCGTGCTGAAGAGCCGTGGCCGCAATCAGAGCATCGGCGAACGAGAACTGGACTCCTCGGCGATTGTACCCTTCCGTGAGATATGTTATACTTTGTCAGGGCAAGCAACAAGCGTTTCGGATGAAAGAGCAACCGTGCCCGCCGTCCACGACAGGTGCGAGCTGAGGTGATGTATGACTAGGCTGACCAAGGCAGGCCCAGGGCTACCAACGGACAGCGCATGGCTGTTTCCTGAATACACCTTTGAGGAGATGGATCAGGAGCGCCATCGGGGGGTGATTATCGAACGTTTTCTGGAACGGGGCACCTGGGAACAGACGCGTTGGTTGTTTGCCACCTACGGCGAAGAGCAGGTGGCCGCCTGGGTGCGGCGCCACGGCTTTCGCCTGCTATCGAAACGCTCGTTTGCGCTGTGGCGGCTGGCCTTGGACATCTCCGACTACCACGCGCCCGACTGGGCGGTAGCCGCCAAGGAGATGGAGCCATGGTGAGATTTTTCGAGGAGGCTGCTACGCCCGCCTGTCTGGAGGCGCTCCGCTACCTGCGCCAACATAGCTTCATCGCCGATTTCTACCTGGCGGGTGGGACCGCGCTGGCTCTGCAAATCGGGCATCGTGTGTCAACGGATTTGGACTGGTTCAGCACCACGAGTCCACTTTTAACCCCAGAACGTGAGACGATCCGTCTGGCGCTGGGCAAGAGCGGTCAATTCGAGGTTGCCTCGGAGCAGGATGGGATGTTGTACACCCGGCTGTTCGGGGTAGATGCCAGTTTTATTCATCAGCACCATCCACTGCTCGAACCGAGCGTCGAGTATACAGATGTGCGACTTGCCTCACCCACTGACATTGGGCTGATGAAATTGGCGGCTATCAACTCGCGCGGCACGCGGCGCGACTTTGTGGACTTGTTCTGCCTGCGCCAAGTGGCGACGTTGGACCATTTGCTGGAGCTGGCAACGGTCAAATATGCCGATCGTCCCAGCTTCCTAACTATCTCTGCCCGGGCGTTAGCGTACTTCGAGGAAGCGGAGCAACAGCCGATGCCAGATATGTTGGTCCCGGTCAACTGGTCCGAAGTGCGCGCCTACTGCGAAGCGGCGGCCCGCTGGCTGGCACGCAGGTTGAGTGAGCTGGACTAGGAGGTTGCGCTCTAAGTGACCCAGGAATGTGTCGGGCGGCCTCGCCAATGACTTCCAGCGCCCGGACTACTGCCAGCATCTTTTCCTCACTCTTTTGGAAAGCCTGGAAGTCAACCCCCTCCACAAAATGCGCAGCCTTCTAGGCATACTCCAAGATGTCGCGCAGGAAATCGGTGTAGTCGCGTCGGGCATTCATACCGGTACGACCTCTTCCAGAATGTAGCGCCCGATGGTCGGCCTTAGTGCACTTTTCACGACGAGATATACCGGAACCCCCAGTTGTTGGCTGAGCCGGCGCTCCAGACGCACGAACTCGAACAAGCCAGGGCATCCTGCACCTGGGCCTCAGTCAGGTTGTACTCGACGGCGACTTGGGCCGGAAATAACCCCCATGCCTGGGTGATCACCACCAACGTCCACACGCGAACCCCAGTGCTGCGCAGCACCGGCATAGCCCCACGCCGGTAGGTGACGTGCGGGGAGGCGAGATCATGCAGTCCCTGGTTTAGAGAGCCACTTTCTCAGCCACGGCCCAGAGGATGAATTGAGTGAGTGAGTGAGTGAGACGTTTGGCCAGGAGAGAATTGGCCGAGATACCATAAGGATGGAGCAGGGGGGGCTGGGTACTTATAGTGATTGCCTACTGACAAACTACTACATCTAGAGCAACGGCTGTTCCCCTTATAGCAGGCGCGATGGTACTTCATCACAGAATACGTTCTTCCGATGCCATTTGAGTGCCTTTTCCGCTGGCCAAAGGGTACGTTCGGTGGGCAAATGTAGCCTACACCCAACTAGTGACAACAATGGTTCTGTACCTTCCTCATCCTTAGGCACCACAGGCGACACCTCAACCCGGTAGTCTGGAGTTACACCAACCAACCCTTGATCAAGTGTCCAGTGGTGCAGGCCGCACAAAGCAATACCATTCCGCGGATCGTCGTTGTAGCTCTCGCTCCAGGGTACAATATGGGCTGCAACAACCGCAGCATGGCCTTCCGGTGTAAATACGCGGATTCTGCACATAGCACAGGTAAAATCATAAGCCTTCACCACGACACGCCTAAATGCTGTAGAACGTGAGACAGCGTGATAGTCTTCGGACGATTCCTTCAGCTCAAGCCTAAAGCACTCTTTTGAACGTCCGAGCAATTCGAGGCTGTATTGGAATGACTCAGCGCTAATCTGCCCTAACTCAACTAACTTCGAGCGCGCCTCTGGCGCAAAATAGGTTTCGATCAATACGCGTCGTAAATCATCGCGCGATTCCTTGTTCAACAACATCTCAAATAAATCTTCGTCCAGTGTAGCGCCCAGCACAAGCTGGCGCAATGGGCCAATCGACCGAATTTGCGGTATGTCAGCCAGCGACTGTTCTTTACCTGGCGCTGGCACCAAATGCCAGAAGTCATCTCGATGGAGGTGGAAGAATGGTAATACTGGGTTGCTATCCTTCTCCTGCCCCATAATCTCGTCCCAGTATAAATCAAAGGTATCCATCAGGTCAGCGCTGAACTCAATGAAGTTGGTCTGGATTACACCTTGCGCCATTAGATCCAAGACGGCCAGAAGGAGGAAAGGTTTATGGGGTGCACGATGACGTGTCACCGCCTCCCAGCGGGTGGGGCTGGTGTCGGTGCGGAGTTTAGCGAAGCGTTTCAAGTAGTCCACGTATAACTGACCTCCAACACGGGTCTACAAACGCCACAAGGCGAAGGCTGATCTTTTCTTCTTCATCGAAGCCTTCTATAATCAATCAGCGGCAATCTTACCCTGCGCTGGGCTATGTTAGCCCAGCAACTTGTGAGCAGCTATACTATTAGCAGTGTCAATCTTGCTTAACTCCCTGTTCACCAATCCAGGGAGGGCCTACGACCGTAACTACATCCCTCGAAAGCACAAAAGCAGCCTGTGCTTAATGCACGAAGCTGCCTCTATTGTTGTCCCTCATAGACATGGTAGGAGTGTAACGTAGGAACCACAAGTCTCCTCCACAATGGCGGGGAAATTTTCACTTTTGTAGTTAATCCAATGCCATTAAACCTTCCTGATTATACATGCCTACGCCCACACATCCAAATCCGTCAGCTCTTCCAACCACCCAACTAACCACCCACCCAACCACTTCAACCCAACCCCAACACTCGCGCCAGGTTGCTGCCCAATATCTTAGCCTGATCCGCCTCATCAACGCCCCGCAGCATGGCGCGGTACATGGCCAGGGCCACGTGCATCAAGCGGAAGGGCATATCGCTGTCAAAGCAGAGGCGCTCCGGCCCCAAAGTATGGATGGCGCCCAAGATGGCGCGCTCGTCGATGGCGCTGCCGATGAGGGTGATGTTGGGATGCGCGGTCGCCTATCCTGCAGATTGCTTCCCTATGCCGCTGCCTCAAGCGAAACCTCGTACTTCACAGGAAACAACTTCTCAAGGTTGAGACGCTTGGAGGCGTCAAGGATCTCAATACCTACAATCCGATCCTCCTCACCAATGTCCAACACTACATCTTCAGCTAGTTGCCTATTTATTACCGTCTGCTTCTGATCATCGATACGTGCGAGATGTCAACGCATCGTATACCAACTGAGTGCCAGCGCATCGTTGACTTCTGTGATACCTAGAAGTGCCAACGCATCGTGGACCTTTGTGGCATGAAGAAGACCCGTGCATCGAAATAGTTG
>DAOUMD010000044.1:0-71730 GCA_034412795.1 Anaerolineae bacterium | reverse complement strand
TTTATTCCGCAAAATCACTGGCGGAAGGCCTCCGGCCTTGTGAATGTGGCAAAACTGCTCCAGAGAAAAGTTACAAAACTCAAGTTATCGAACGATTTCGTGGTTCGTTGCACATAACTTACGCTAGTACATCTCGGCGTAAATAGATCCATAGCTATTTGCTCGCCAGGGATTGGCAAATCCCGGCCTTTTGTACCTAAATCGGGGATTTGGCAATCCCCTCGGAGCAAAACTAACTATAGACCCATTTACGCCTCGGTGTACTAGAAATGAATATGTAGGCAGTTGGTTTAGATATCTCCAATATAATAAGCGCAAACCTTCGTTGGAAATGAGGTATGCTCCGCATGGTGCAAGTGATCGAAAAGGGCCTCATCATCTTCGTCGTGCTATCGATCTTGGGCCTCTTATCTTGCTGTGCTGCTGTATATCTTGTTCTAAATTATGACAGGATATCGGCTAACATTTCAGCTCCCAACCCGAAAAAGGTCGATCTATCCGATCCTGAGCTTATATACGATCAATTCTCGACAAGGGCTTTTGGGATTTCTTGGTCTGAGGACAGCTCAGCTGTCGAAGCCCGAATCTGCAACAAAGGCAGCCTGTCCACGATTGCCGCCTTTGATTTAGAAACAGGTACAATGAAGGTCTACGACAAGCCAAGTGAGGAAGGAGAGACAGTCTTGGCAGAGGCATTTCCAAGCGAAATGTCTGGCTTGGACGAAAATCACACTGTGTGGTCGGTTTGTGAAGATCAAAACATGGTGGTAAGTGGAAGTAGTTTTGAAGGGGAGGACTATGAGCTCAATCTTTGGGAGGATGGTATATTGATCAAGAGCTTCTCTTTTTCCTCCGACCAATGGCCATCTGGATATTATGCCCCAACTCCGCGATCTGAGTTTTCCCCAAGTTGTAGCAAGTTTGTCCTGGTTTTGAGTGGTTGGATTGCCACAGAGTCAAATGGTCGAGAGGAATTGTGGCTGCTGGATACGACTTCAAGGACATTTGGTTTGGCAGTTGTAGGACGTGAACCAAAATGGATTGACTTCCCCGCCCAGTCTGTTTGGCCAAGCTGGTCGCCGGACGAGAAAGAGTTTGTATTCGGGGGTGGGGATTTTGGGTTGGAGGTTTTTGACACTGAAACGTCTAAGCGGAGATGGCTGGTCGGGCCAAAATATACCCTCTATTTCCCACATTGGTCACCGTCCGGGCATTGGATTGCGGCGGAGTGGCAAAATGGAGACTATTATTCGGTATTTGTCATATCGCCGGATGGGAAACAAATGGCGTCTGCTGGAAAATGTGACTCGATTACAATAAAGTGGGCGCCAAGTGGCGATCGGTTGGCCTACCGTTGTTCGGATTTTGAAGAGGATCGAGATAATTTGTGGGTCTGGGAATTAGATATGGTTCAGAACTATAGAAAGTTAGATTGACATTTTTGGTTTGAGTCCAAGCAGAAGCAAGGAGTTGTCAGAGACAGCCTGTAGCCGCGATCTCCAATCGCTCAGTCCTTGCTCTTATCCACGGCTGATAACAAGCAATTATCTGCCGTGCTCAATCGCCGGATACAATCTAAGTCTGTGACACACTTCTTGGAGCTTGGCGTTGGTTCTGACAGATGTGGAAAAGCTTACCGATGATGAACCGGGGGACTCTGAACTTCGTTATTTCGGCTATCTCTTCATTACCGGCGCACGTAGATGAAGACCAGTATTTAGGGCAGATAATAGATATCATATGCGACAACTTCGGTTTTCACTACGTGGGCCTGTTTCTGATCGACTCCAATAGGCAAGAGGCGGTATTTAGAGCGGGAACTGGAGAACCCGGACGACAACTGCTGGTACACCGCCATAGGTTTCGCCTGAATAGAAATAGTAGCTTAGTAGCCCAAGTCATCAATCTTGGCGAAATCAACGTCTATGAGCCAGTCTATCCCGCTTCATATTATTGGGGGCACAGATTCTACAAGTGTTCGCTTCCGCCAGTGGTGCAGCTTGATTCGCCTCTTGAATTCCATCTGGCAGATGAGGCCGAACTGACGAATTGGCGTTTGCAGAGCGCTCTTCCACCACCAATTGGTTGGGAAATGTGTTTTCCTGTGCGCATCGGAGGATGTGTGTTTGGGGCACTTGACATCCAGATTCAATTGCCTTTGGGCCCAGAGGAGCGGCAGACTTGGGCAGGACAGCTACTGGCTGAACCAGACCAATACATTGACTTCGAGCTGGAAGAGTGCACTAAGCTACAGTGGTTAATTGACCAGGTTGCAGTGTTCCTGGAATCAAGGGGGTTTATCAATCAGTAAGGCAGCAAGGTAAAATCACATGCACCCGACCACCCTATCGCGCACTGAACTTGAGGCTAGACCACGATTTCAAAAGTTTTTAGGGTAAAGCCAACCGTGCCATCTTGCTCGGAGCGGGTCTATGACCAGCGTGCTTAGCGAGCCAAAAGAAAAAACGCAATGAACGAACTGTCCGTCACTAGCCTTATTCAGCAGCCTTTCCTTCGTATTGAAGCCAACATTCACAGAAGTTCAGTTGCTAATACGTTCGGAAGTTGGATCAACGTCCAGGACTGTGAGGATTTTGCTCTAGCACTTTATCCATTTACTGAGATCCGGCCCCTTTGCTATATCGACTGGAACAGCTTTGAGCGTGCACTTGAGTTTTTCGAACGCAATGTTAACCAGACCCTCACCGCGATGGCTACTCAAGATCAATTAATAAGCCACGCTATCCAGTCACTTTTAAGACCGGGCAATAGCTGGGGCAGAGAAAACCATCTTTCGACTCGTGAACCGTCTGAGCTTATGTTGTTTGAGCAGGTTTGGCACCCCGAGTATCAGCGATATGCAGAGCATATTTATAATCACTTGATCCGCTTGCCTCTAGAAATACTAGGACAGGCAAAGGGTAAAGATTATCAATCACCGACACTAGCAAACCGTGTCAGCATCTTGAATAGCAATGGTTTAAGCGAACTGACCCAAGGCTACAATCCAATAGTCCGGAACGCCATCTCACATGGATCTACAGTCTATGAAGAGTTGCAGATTCGCTATATTGACCGAGACAAGGAAAGAAATCTGTATTCCAGGGATTTTGCCGTCTTATTTGACGGACTAGTCGATGCCTGTAATGGAATGGTTGCAGCAATTTTGGTATTCCTATGCAGGAACAGGGCCGTCGTCCAGCAATTTGGGCTCCAGCGTCTTCCCCTTGGGGTGCGCTTTCTTTTGGTAAAAGGCCTGGCCTCATACCGAGGGTTTCAAGTGGATGCGATGTTAGAATCAAGGATGGCCCAAGGAAAGCCTCAATTGAATATCCATTGCACCTCTTTCACACGGTCGCGTTTTATGCACCTTTTAGATGGTACTAGCGTGGCTATTTTTGCTCAGACAACCGGCGGTAAGGGTTACGAGAGGTTTTCAATCTCAATTAACTGTGGCCTTGCAATTCCAGCATCGCTTTTTATCAGGGGACAAGAACTTGCTGAAGCTCTGAGACCTAATGCTCCCTTGGAGTCACTGGCAAAAATCTATGACACCAACTTACTATGGTATGATGTATCGGTTCTTTCCAGAAGATTCTACGTCTGGAAGACCATAATGTCCCTCGCCTGGGCTCAGGCTTATCAGAAATTGATTGCTGATTGGCGACAGATTGGGTTCAAAGTTTGGAGAAGTCGATATCTTATACGAGAGGTCAAGAACAAAAGTGTGGCCGGGATACGACGAGTGGAAGCAGAGATTGTACTCACTGAGGACAGGCCAGTTACCCCTGCCCTTATCCACGGCGTTTTGAGGCACGCGACAAGAAGATTAAGACGTAGTGCAATTCCGAACATAGACATAGCAGGTCCGGGTCGTATCCGCAGCCTTCCTGCGTATGTCTGGATTCGGCTACACAAGTCTGATGCCCGTGTCCGAACATTGGAATCACGGGGATGGAAAGACTTAGAATTACTTGCCCGGTCCGAGTGGATATGGTGGATGAGACGCCGCAGTCCGATTTTCGTCCATAAGCCAGATACGATTTATCGAGGCATTCGTATTGAGTACAATCCAGAGCTAAAACAAGCAGGGCCATTGTAGTTGCCACTTCGCACGGTGGTGTATGGAATCCAAAGTATTGACACTCGTGCTGGGGGCAATCAATGCCAACAAGCATCAAGACAGATTGGAGTGGATGCCATCTCGATAAAGGCGATCTGGGAGCCGGAACCTTGTCCTTGCTCTCAAGCAAAAGGGTATATCACTCCGCGAGCCATTTGGTCATATATATTGTGCTCCTGGCTGGTCTGCACTTGTCTTTCGGCAAGCACGGGTGACCGGCGGTTTTGCACCTAGAATCGCCGGGGCTCAGACCCGGCTAGAGCAAAATAGGCCCAGGCCTTAGTGGATTATGGATACATAGCACAGAAATTCGGAGACAAAAGATGGCAAAGATGGTCGTCACGTTCCTGGGAACCGCCGCTGCGAATGCCTATCCAGAAGCTTTCTGCCGGTGCAACAATTGTGAGCGGGCACGAGCGCTCGGCGGCCCAAGTCTGCGGAAGCGATCCGCCGCGCTGGTCAACGACGACCTCCTGATCGACCTTGGCCCTGATATTATGACTGCTTCCAACGTACATGGTCGCCCTCTATCCAGGGTTCGCTATTGCCTGCAGACACACGCGCACGCAGACCATCTGGACACATCTCACTTCCTCTCACGCAGCCCAGAGTTCGGCATAGTCGGTGCGCCCCGTCTGCATTTCTATGCCTCGCCTGCCACGGTGCAACTGGTCGCCCAACTCCTCGAACGAGATTGCGCCCCCGCCAGCCTTCTCGATCCTGAGGTAGGCGGGCGACTGAATCTGGAAATCCATCAGATTGAGACACTGCAATCCTTCACCGCCAGTCCTTACCAAGTAACAGCATTCCCAGCGAATCATGACCCTACGGTGGACCCATTGCTCTACGCGGTTGAGATGGACGGATGCAGCATCTTCTACGGGGCTGATACGGCAACGCTGCCAGAGGAGACCTGGCAAGGCTTTCACCGACGTAAGCTGCGATTCGGTTTGGTGATTCTGGATCACACCTACAGCCCCGACGATCCCGGCAGTGATCACCTAAATGCCCGGCAATTCATTGAACATGTGGCACGCATGCGCGAGGAGGGTTTGCTGACTGACAAGGCCCGTGCCTTCGCGACGCATATAGCCCACGAAGGTAACCCTGTCCACCCGGAACTGGCGGACTTCGCCTCGCGACACGGCTACGAAGTAGCGTATGACGGGCTTACGGTCAGAGTAGGGTGACTTCAATTGATTAGACATCAAACAGAGTGAAAGGGAGAGCGCGAATGGGTTATGATCTGCAACTGAGTTATGATGTGCAATCATTCATAGCCGGTGGCGTGTTGGGTTTTGCAAGTAGTGCGCTGATGGCTATTCTGGTGCATTTCCTTAGCGGCAGACGACAGGTGAAACAGTGGAAGCGAGAGGAGGAACAACGCATCCTAGACTGGAAGCGCGAGGATCAGCAACGCAAGTATGAAGAGCTCAAGAAAGAAGAAGAGATGCTTATGGGAACGCTCAAGGAAAAAGACGCGGAGATTGATAGGCTTGCCGCAGAGGAGCAGAGGCTTTTGGCCGAGAATAAGCAACTCAGGGAAAGTATACTCGACAAGCTATAGAAGAGAAGGGGGCGTTTCTATATGGGTAAGTTATTAAATCCTTAGTCCTAAATTGCGCCCAATCACGTTTGACACTCCTTTACTTTTCGGATAAACTAAGCCGAGGTAGCAGCCCCCAACGCAGGGAAAAGGCACCTTAAACTCATCAATCAACCCGGACAGGCGAGCATGGCTAAGCTCAATCACTCAAAGATCAGTTTCTATCTCTATCGCCTGGCGGGGGTTCTGGTGCCCCGCATCCCGCCAACCATCGGCTACCCTCTTTTCTCCCTAATTGGTAGACTCGCCCACCGTTTCAATGGCAATGCTCGCACCAACGTACACGAGAATATTCGCCACGTGCTGGGGCCTGGCGCGTCCCAGGCTCAAGTCGAGCGGTTGGCTAGGGCCACGTTTGACTACGTGGCGTATAATTATTACGATCTATTTCGGCTGCCCACTCTTAGCCCAGACCAGGTGGAAGCAATGGTGCGCATAGAAGGCTGGGAAAACGTCGAGGCAGCCTTGAGCCTGGAAAAGGGCGTGGTCATGACCTCGGCCCACTTCGGCAATATCGAAATTGTGCTGTATGCGATGCTGATGCGGGGTGTGTCCATCACGATCCCGGCAGAACGCGTAGAGCCGCCGGAGTTATACGATTACTTAACAAAGCTACGCATGAGCAAAGGGCTGAAGCTCATCCCGGTGGATGGCCCCATGCTGGACCTGTTCCGTACCTTGCGACGTGGCGGTGTGGCAGGTGTAGCGGGTGACCGAAACGTAACAGACGGAGGCGCGGTGGTGGAGTTCTTTGGCGCGCCGGCCCGCCTGCCCGACGGTCACGTGCGTCTGGCGTTGCGCACAGGGGCGCCCCTGATTATGGGTTTCAGCCGACGACTGGGCCGGGACGCCTACGAAGCCCGTTTTTGGCCTCACTTCTGCATCCCAGACGAGGGGTCAGAGGATGAGCGTATGGCAGCCGGTATGGCCTACGTGGTCAAGGGGCTGGAAGAGGCCATCAGCGCCCACCCCGAACAGTGGGTGGTGACCGTGCCCATGTGGGACGACCCGGATTAGCTCCAATGCCGTTCAAATAAGGTGCCAGATCTCTTTGAGGCGTATCTTCTCAAAAAATAAGGGCGAACACCCAGGTTCGCTCTTGGGCCTACTCCGAATTATTGAGAAGATACTTTGAGGCCAATGTTCGACCCCAGCAACTGGGCAATTTGGACGTAGTTTTTGCATTGGAAGTCATCCTGGAAGTGCCTGGCACATGGTAGACTTGCAACACAGGCCGGGCAAATTGGGGAATGGCATGAGGATCGCCATGGTGTCACCCTATGACTTTCCTTATCCTGGCGGGGTGACCAAGCACATTACCAATCTAGCGGAAAGCTTTCGGCGGCAAGGGCACCAAGTATCTATCATTGCCGCTTCTTCGCAGGCTGTAGAAAAGATGCCGCCGGATGTTATCCGCATTTCCAGTTTCGTGGTCCCGGTGCCCTACAACGGGTCGGTAGCACGCGTCAGCTTATCGCCCTGGCTTGCCCGCCGAGTGCGTGCGCTCTTGCAACGAGAGACGTTTGACGTCATGCACCTGCACGAACCGACGACGCCGACTTTGCCCTGGACGGTGTCGTGGCAAATGAAGAAGCTATCCCCACAAACGGCCCTGTTGGGCACCTTTCACTCTTACCGCGAATCATCCTCTTTACCCTACAATTACGTACGACCGATCTTTGGCCGTGTCGTCAATCGCCTGGACGGGCGCATTGCTGTCTCACGGTCAGCCCGTGACTATATTAGCACCTATTTTCCTGGCTCTTACCAGGTTATCCCCAACGGTGTCGACGTCACGCTCTTTGGAAAGCAGACATACCCACCCTTGCCCCAGTTCTCAGAGGGTCTCAACATCTTGTTTGTGGGGCGGCTGGACCGCCGCAAGGGCTTTCGCTATCTGATCAAAGCGTACGCCCGAGTGAAGATGGCTCTTCCTCAGGCTCGGCTACTGGTGGTGGGACCGTTCAGTGTGGAGGAGCGCCGGCCCTATGAACAGGCGCTGGATTCGATGGGGCTGGGCGACGTGCACTTTATCGGATATGTGCCCGACGAGGAACTGGCACGCTACTATCAACACAGTCAAGTCCTATGCGCGCCATCCACGGGGTTCGAAAGCTTCGGCATGGTTCTGCTAGAAGCGATGGCGGCCGGGACTCCGATTGTCGCTTCTGACATTGAGGGCTATCGGAATGTGGTCACTCACTGCGCCGAAGGGCTGCTGGTGCCACCGAAGGATACGAGCGCGCTGGCAGAGGCTCTCATCCAGTTATTACAACGCCCCGAACTGCGCCGGTCAATGGGCCAGCGCGGTCAAGCTACGGCCTCAGGCTACAATTGGGACCGAGTAGCGGATCGAGTGTTAGACTGTTACTACGAAGCTTTGGAATGGAAACGGGAGCCGGATAGCGTGTGGGACACAGATTTGGTACCCGAGTGTGTTTCCGCTTACCAGGATAGAGCTCCCCTTCGAGGAAAAAGTGGGATGAATTATGTTAACAGATAGGGTGCGTCAATGGAGTCGAGGCATCATCAATCCCATCGTTCGGCTCGTGAACCGAACCGGGATATCGCCTAATGGCATCACCGTCATAGGCTTCCTACTGATGGTCGTGGTTGGCTTGGTGCTGTCGCAAGGTTATCTGCGACTGGCTGGGATTTTGTTGATCGTGGCGGCTTTCTTTGACGCCATTGACGGCGCCCTGGCGCGTATGCAAGACCGGGTTACGCGCTTTGGCGCCTTTTTTGACTCGACTTTGGATCGCTTCGCCGAGGCGGCCATCTTCCTCGGTGTTCTGATTTACTTCCTCAGGCAAGGTGCGAACACCCAGGTTATCCTCACTTATGCCACCATCGTTGGTTCATTGATGGTCAGCTACACGAGAGCACGGGGAGAAGGCTTAGGCGTTTCCGTTCGGGGAGGGCTTCTCAGCCGTCTGGAACGTATGGTGATTCTGGTCATTCTGCTGCTCTTAAACCAATTAACGTTCGCCCTTTGGGTTCTAGCGCCGTTGACAAATCTCACTGCACTGCAGCGTATATGGCTCACGTGGCGAGCGATGCAAGAGGATGATGAGGAATAAGGAGAGATCTGCTATTCGGGTACGCTTTCGGAAGCCCAGGGGTCATGCTCCAGTCTGGCACGTCCGATCTCTCCGGCGCGGCTGATGGCAAACTTGACACCAATAGGGCCAACGATCTGCACCACAAAGGTAGTAGCGGTGATCACATTGAGGACCAAGTTTCCCAGCAATTCTCCTTCTTCTCCAAAGACGCAAAAGCGATCGGCTGAGGACAGCGCCAGCCCAATGGCCACACCCGCCTGGGAGAGCAACCCCAACCCCAGGTTGTCTCTTACTGCTGGTTCTGCGCCACCCAGGTTGCCACCTAACCAGGCGCCAACGAACTTACCGCTGCTACGTAACAGAACGTAGGCTATCCCCAACAACCCCATAGTGGGTAACAAGCCAATCTGAAACCGCGCGCCCACCAAAGTAAAAAACAACACGTAGATGACCGGGCCTGCCTGCTCAATCGTAAATCGAATGTGCCGGCCGTGCTCTGGGTAACGATTGACGACGACCGCTCCCATAACCATGGTGGTCAGAATTAGCGAAAAACCAAAGGCCTGAGAAAGCCCCACGCACACAAATACAAAGCCAATGGAAATGGCCATCGCATCGTGACGCCGCTTCATTCTGTGCATAATGAAGTCGAGCAGTGTGCCCATCGCCACGCCCAACACGACCGAGCCGCCGATCTCGATAAGCGGCAGCCCCACCATCGCAAGCAACGAAGGTGCACCGGATTGAGCCATCATGCACTCGGTCAGGGCTGCAATGATGCTGAAAAGTAGCAGCGATAGCGCATCGTCTAATCCGACTACGGCTAACAAGGTGGTGGTCAGCGGCCCCCTGGCGTCATACTCAGCCAGTACGTCGACGGTGGCCGCCGGGGCAGTTGCGGACGACACGGCGCCGAAAATGAGCGCAGTATACCAGGACTGGGTAATGGCGTAGACACCGGCTGTGACAAGAGCGAAGGCACCAAAGGCTTCGAACAACAAGATGAAAATAATGCTACGCCCCAGCTTACGTAGCTCACTGAAGAGAAGGTGGCTGCCCATGTCAAAGCCAATGAGTCCCAGGGCAATCTGGCTGATAAATATGAGTTCTTCACTCAATTCTGGGGGGACAATATTGACGAGCGAAGGACCCAACGCCAAGCCGATGACAATGAATCCAACTACCTGGGGGATGCCTAAGCGTTGGAAGATCTTACTACCCAAGAAGGATACAGAAATGATCAGACCAATGACAGTCAAGATGTTTGGTTCATAGTGAATGCCGGGCATGGGCTACCTCCTTCAAGATGCGACGGAAAAGCAATCAGATTGGTGTCGCTACCGCCCCAACCAGAAGAAGGTCACGGCAAACAAGAGGCTGCCAACGACACATATAATACCTACTCTACGATAAAAACCTCAACTCCAATGGTCGAGTGAATCTCCAGGGCAAACTGGGACGCTTTGCACGAAGCAAAAACCCGCTCTCCCATGTCAGTATGAGGCACGTCAAGGACGAGCGCGCTGGCATTCACCTCGCGCAGGAAGTCCTTAATCGTCTGGCGCACTGCCCCGTAGCGCACAACCACGTCGGCATCCACTTTGTACTCGCGGGCACGCAACCGGGCGATACACAATAACTGATTGCCGAGGCGGTTCAATTCATCGGCCAAGGCTGCTGCCAATAGCTCATCCACTGGCTCAGAAAAGCTGGGGTCGACCACAAATAGGAAGATCAAAGCATCTCCCCGCTCGCAGGCCAACTTAATGGCTCGCTCTTGGGTGCGGTGGCTGGATTCTCCTCCGCGTGTAGAGCATACTATAGGTCCCATAGATTGATCCTCTGGACAGTAATTGGCGTGGTGGTCTGGCTCAGTACAAATTGCACTGCATGATAGTCAACGGTATAAGTCGCCAGACCATAAGGGGTAGAAATCGCGGTGGGGGACATATGATAGAACCCATCACAACGTATTGCGGCTACAAGTATCCAAGTATACATCAATCAGCGAGGACAGACAAAGAGGTATCGTGGGCAGAGTACTTGCGCATAGGCGCAGCGGGGGGTAGAATCCAACTTGTGATGAAAAAATACGTGAGTATTTTCCTTAGTTTGCTGATCCTGGGAGCAGTCGCAGTCGGCGCATACCGAGCGGCGGATGCTTTACAATACTCGCTGTTCACCTACCAATCACCGTTGTTGGTGGTTCAGGTTGAGCCCGGTGAGCAGGTACCACCTCAAACACAACGTGTCGTGGTGGTCGTGGTCGGCGGGCTGGGACGGGCTGCGGCCGGTTCGCTAGATATGCCAAATCTAGAGGCATTCATCGAAGCCGGGGCCTCAGCGCCGATGCTTAGCCAACCCCCGACTCTCTCGCTGTCGGCCTGGACCACGCTACTGACCGGCACCTGGCCCGAGTTGAACAACGCGCCCATTCTAAAGGCCAAGACGGCTGACCAGCGGCCCATAGCGTTCGACCATCTTTTTGCTGCTGCCCACGACGCCGGGTTGCGCACCGCCATTACAGGCTACGAAGGGTGGAAACCACTACTGCCGGCCGACACAGTTGACGCGAGCGTCTTCACGTCAGGGGAAGACGCCATCGGCGACGCCCAGGTGGTACAAGCGGCACTGGAGTTTATTGCTGATCCACAATACGATCTCATTTGGGTCTACCTTAGCCAGGTGGACGCGGCTGGAAGAGCAGAGGGGACCGGCAGCGCCGCCTATGCCAGCGCCGCTCAGCAGGTAGATAACCACTTGCGGCAGATAATACGCTCGGTGGACACGTCCCAATCGGTGCTAATGATAACCTCAGACCACGGTCTCACGGAGGACGGTCACCTGGGAGGGGACGAGCCGGAGCTGACCAACCTCCCATTTGCAATGATCGGGCAAAACATAATCCCAGGTGCTTACAGCCCGATGCACCAGATTGACGTCGCTCCTACCGCCGCCGCGCTGCTCGGTATCCGGCTGCCGGCTGTCGCTCAGGGACGTCCCCTCTACGAAATGGTAGGACTCAAAGAAGAGGCACTAACCCGTGGCCAGTTACAACTGGCCACACAGAAAGTGGCGCTGGGCGATGCCTACTTAAGGCTAATGGGTGAGAGCGGTTTAAGCCAGA
The DNA here is from genome assembly GCA_034412795.1 of Anaerolineae bacterium. GTDB lineage: Bacteria > Chloroflexota > Anaerolineae > 4572-78 > NAK82 > JAUVPY01. The sequence goes on along the minus strand of DAOUMD010000044.1, from coordinate 59,812 downwards.
CCATCCACCAGGACTTGGAAGGCGCGCAACAGACACTGCTGGACGGCAACCAGGCAGGGGCGCTGGAACTTGCCACCTTGATCAGCAAAGAGGTAGTCGCCGAGATGGCATCGGCCAAAGCAGCGCGCATTGCCGGCGGGAGAGTGCCACGCGTGTTAGTAACGACTGTAGGATTGTGCCTGGCATTGCTCTCCTTTTGGGGGAAACGGGGACCTCACACATTGGTGTGCATCATTGGCGGGGGTGTGGCAGTGGCTACATACCATATCTTGTACCGGTTAGGAGGTTACACCTTTTCCCTCAGTGCCATTGACTCGATCGATGCCTTTGTGGCAACACTTATTCGCTACGCGGTGGTCGGAGTTATGGGCGGTGGGCTAGTTCTATTGATTGGACTCATTTATCAAGACGAACGGCACTGGTCAGCAGCCATCAAAACCGGCTACGATTATGGACTCTACGCTGTATTTCTGGCCGTGCTGCCGGCCGTGGTCGGCTTCTGGCAATACGGAGCCACTATCCGCTGGTACCTGCCCGACTTGAAGTTTACTGTTCTGCAATTTGTGACTCTGGTGCAGGTAACCATCGCGGCTCTTGTGGCGATTCCCCTGCCCTGGATTATCGCACCCCTGCTGTGGGGTGTAGGCCAATGGCGCACCTACTCCGAGGCGCGTGCCCAAGCGTGGGACCCTATGGCCCGACTTCGACGCCGCTAGGGTGATCGTTACCGATTAGATAATCGCCGCCACAATTCAGTGTAGTTTAAATCATTCTGCTTAGTGGCCTCTGCCTTTGAAGAGGTATTCGGGTTGACCATGATGAACGGCTTATAATTACGCTGGATCAACTTCTCAACGGTGGCTGCATTGATGGCGTGCGCAATCGCGATTGTGATGCTGGTCGAGGTAGCCCCGACTGGGTGTTCCAAGCCATCAATGTAAATAGACGCATCCGACTTTGGAACGCCGGTATCGATCACCACATCGGCCAATTCGTACAACCGCTTACCGCAGGAGTGGCGAGAGGGGGTACTGGATGAGTGCGGGATGCTGGTGATGCCAATTAAGGTCATACCAAGCTCCTTGGCACCGAGGGCAATATCAATGTTGACCGCATTAAGGCCTGAATGGGAGAAAATCATCATGGTATCTTCTGGATCAAGCTGGTGGGCCGACAAAATGGCTTTGCCATAGCCTTCCTGCCCGTGGATAAAGCGGTATTGCCGCGCCCCCATATCGCCCAGCACGCGATGAAAAGAAATCATCGAGCTCTCTACGATGGGGCGAAATCCGACCGCTGTCCCCGTCCGAGGAAACATTTCCATCGCCGGGAAAGAACCGTGGCCCGTGCCAAAGGTAAAAACCAGCTTCCCTTTCTCAATGCTGTTGGCACAAGCCTCAGCCGCTTGGTCAATGGCTTCCGACTGTGTTTCGACAACATAGGTCATCCGCTCCTGAATCAAGTCAAAATAACGTTTGGTGATAGACATTCACTTTCTCCTCTTTTATTAGTCTCTTGGCGGCTGTCGTAACACCCGAACGTGTTTCCACTGCAAATAGCCGTCAAGCCCTGGCTGGCCTAACTCACGTCCTACACCGCTCATCTTGCGTCCGCCAAATGGGCCGCGTATGTCAGTAATATCATTAATATTGATGCCAATTCCTCCGGCATCAATCCGATCCGCTGCGTACATGGCAATATCCAAATCGCGGGTAAAGATATAAGCAGCCAAGCCATAAGGAGAATTATTTGCCAGGTCAATGGCCTCATTGACAGTATTAAAGGTTGCGATAGGAGCCAAAGGGCCGAATGTTTCTTCTTGCATCACCTTCATCTCAGGTGTGACCTGAGCGAGCACGGTCGGCTCAAAGAAAAAGCCCTTGGCAAAGCTTTCGCCAGCAGGCACGTTGCCACCGGTCAAAAGAGTCGCCCCTTTCTCCAAGGCGTCTGCCAGGTGGGCACGAGTGGTTTGCAATCCAGCTTCGTTAATCATTGGCCCCATATCCGCATCAGGAACCTCAAGGCCATTAGCAACCCGTAATTTGGCGGCGCGTTCGGTGAAACGTTCAGTAAATTCATCAGCCACGGCTTCGTGAACAAAAATGCGATTAACGCTAATGCAAATCTGGCCGGTATGGGAGAAGGCCCGTCGTAGCGCTTGGGGCACAGCCAAATCGAGGTCGGCATCTTTGAACACTATAAACGGAGCGCTGCCACCTAATTCAAGCGTGACGTGCTTAAGCTGCCTGGCGGCTTCCTGGGCAATCCATAGGCCGGTGGCAGTTGAGCCGGTGAAGGCGATTTTGCGGCTGATGGGGTTGGTCACCAATTCAGCACCCACGATGCGCCCGCTACCGGTAACAACATTGATGACGCCCGGTGGCAGACCCGCATCTTCAAAACAGTGTAAAAATTCAATGGCCGCCGTGGGAGCATCGCTGGGAGGTTTGACCACCAGCGTACAGCCTACCGCCAGAGCAGGCCCAACTTTCCAACTGAGCAGGTCTACCGGAAAGTTCCAGGGAGTGATGGCCGCCACCACGCCCACAGGCTGCTGTAAGATAAAACTGTGAGTTGGTCCGGCATCTCCTTCAAAGTGGGTGCCAAACTGACGGCGAGCTTCTTCGGCGTAATAATCAATGACGTCTGCCGAAAAATGCAGTTCTTTGTAGGAATCCTGCAAAGGCTTGCCATGTTCCAGGGTCAGTAGTTGGGCGATGTCGTCAATTCGTTCCCGAAATATGGCGGCGGCTTTGTGCATCAGGTCGCAGCGTTCGCGAGCCGGTTTTTCGCGCCAGCTTATAAAGGCTTCCTGGGCGGCTGTCAATGCAGCTTGTGTTTCGGGCACGCCGGCTTTGGCGCATTGGGCTACCACTTCGCCGGTGGCCGGGTTGAGGACATCGAATTGCTCACCGGAGTTGGCTGGGAGCCATTCTCCATTGATAAGTAAGTTGAATTGTTTGTTCATATGTTTAATTTCGCTTTTTCTGTATCATAATATGCCATTCCCGGCAAACCGGGCAATACCATCAGCTCGCCTGCCCGTCAGGGATAGTGAAGTATGGCTGATTATTGTTGCTCCACACTAACAAACCATCCAGTACGGCCCGAATCAGGTTATCTTCATCTTTGGCGCGAGTGTCAGCGCCCTGCATCTCGAAAGGGTCAAAGTTATTTGTCACCAGACACATCGCCACCACCGATATTTCCAGGCGCGTACCCAGCACATACAACAAGGCCGTTTCCATATCAAGGGCGATAACTTGAGCCTGCCGCAACCCCTCAATATCAGGCAGGGTGTGATCGGTTAAGGTTGGAGCCATTTTGGGATAGAAAGCATCGTAGGTGGCTGTAATGCCCAGCCGCATATCCAACCCCTGACCTTGCCCGGCGGCGAGCAAGTGTTGGGCCAAGCCCCAATCCGGCACAGCGGGGTAGGCCATATCCAAATAATGTTGCGAAGTGCCTTCAAAACGAGCCGCCCCGGTAGCAATAACACACGCCCCCATCGGCACACTGACACCCATCATTGTGCCCACCCGCACAATAGCCTTTGCGCCCAACTGCTTTAGCTCCTCGATGGCAATGGCCGCTGAGGGGGCACCAATACCGGCGGATACGCCGGAGACGCGCTGCCCGTTGTAGTGGCCGGTCACGGTGTAAAATTCGCGGTTTTGGGCAATAGTTTGGGGTGAGTCTAAAAAGGCGGCAATACGGTCTACCCGCTCAGGACTACCGGTGAGCAGGACCAGTTCGCCCACGTTTCCAGGTTCACATTTAAGATATAGGGTTTCACTCATAGCTCTCCAAAATTCTCCTCATAACGTTGTTTCATCGCTGACCAGTCCGGCAAATTAGTCTGGCAGCCGACGGTTTCCAGGACAAAAGAGGCCACCACCGCCCCTATCTGCGCGCAAACAAGCGGCGACCGGCCTTGCAGCCAGCCGGACAGAAAGCCGACGGTAAATGCGTCGCCCGCCCCGGTTGAGTCAACCACTTGGGGCGGCGAAATAACCGGCACATCGTGCACGCCGCTTTCAGCAAAGATACGGCTGCCTGCGCTCCCCAGAGTCAACGCCACCAAACGCGTTTTCTCTGAGAGAAGATCAGCGGGGTCTTTCAGCCCCAGGGTAGAAGTAAGGTAATCGCACTCAAAACGATTCATCAGCAACAGAACGCTGCTGCGGGCTAAATCGACCAGGGCGTCGGGCGGGTAGGCGTAAATATCGGGCTTAAGCTGCCAGATGAGGGGAGTATTGGCCCGATTGGCCAGCGCCACGAACTGCCGGTTGTAATGCAGTGGCCCAACCGTCAGCAAGACGCAACTCGCTTCGGCCAGCGAGTCGAGCCGCAATTCTCCCTGCCAAGCATCGGCAGCACCGGGGTAAAAGAAGTTTTGGTACTCGCCTTCCGGGTTGACGTAGAGGCGGCTTTCGGAGGTACCACTGTCGGGCAGACGGATGATGTCACTGGTGTCTACGCCTTCTCTCTGCAAATGGTCAATGTAAGCCCTGCCCGACTCGTCATCTCCCACCACCATAGAGACCCCGGTTTTGAAGCCCAGGCGGGCCAGCCCTACAGCCACATTAGCCCCGCAGCCGCCAAAAGTATAGCGCGAGGGCGGGGTGCGTACCAGCCCCGTTTCGCCCACCACCGGGGAATGGGAGACCCGGTAGATGTAGTCGAGGCTGGGGTAGCCAGTGGACAGAACATCAAGCATCAGCTTTTGCCCCCCTTGGTTGGCTCAACATGTCCAGGGCTTCTTCAGCCGACACCACTTTGCCCAAATAACGGTCAATATCTTCCAGATTGGCCTCGTGCAGGTGCTGCTTATCGGTAGCCACACACTGGCGGGGTACAATAACCTGATAGTTGCGGCTGAAGGCATCTTGAGCGGTGGCTCGAATACAGACATTGGTCTTGGTGCCGGTGAGAATGAGGGTGTGGATATGGTTGTCGCGCAGAATCAGGTCCAGGTCGGTGCCAACAAAGGCGCTGTAGCGGCGTTTGTAAATTACGTAATCTTCTTCAACCGGGACCAACGACGCAGCCAGTTCAACGCCCAATGTTCCGGCGATGCAATGGTCGCGCACGTGCAACAGTTCCCAATCCGGCTTGCCGGGGCGGTGCGATTCGATGACCCAGATAATGGGGACATTTTGCTGTCGGGCTTGTTTAACGAATTCATCCACTACCGGCACCAGCGCCGCCGAGTTTGGGTTGGCAACCTTGCCGTATTCCACATCGGTAAAGTCACGCACCATATCAATAACCAGAACGGCTGTATGTTCCATTGTTACCAGCCCTTCTTCCACTCTTTGGGAATAGAAATTAGCACCAACATAACCACAACCATTAAATAGGGCAAAATCTGGAAGAATTGTGAGGGAATGTTGCTGATAGTTTGAAGCCGAAATTGAAGCGCATCGAACAGACCGAATAGCAGACAGGCCAGCGCGGTGAATTTAGGCCGTCCCGCCGCAAAGTAAACGGCGGCCAGGGCAATAAAGCCGCGCCCGCTGGTCATATTTTCGCGGAACAGCGACAAATCTCCCACGGAGAGATGCGCTCCGGCCAGGCCGCATAAAATACCACCCAGCACCAAAGCCAGATATTGCATTTTTCTAATGGAGATGCCGGCTGTACCCGCCGCCTCTGTATTTTCGCCAACGGCCCGAATGTGGACGCCCGGTATCATACGATACAGAAAAACCGAGGTGACAGGAACCATAAGCCAGGACAGGTAAACCAGCGGTGAATGGCTAAACAGCACTTTGCCCAAAAACGGCAGCCCACTCAAGCCAGGGATATAAAGTACGGGCAGTTTTTCCAAACCGTCAGGCGCAATAGTGCCACTGGTGTTAAACAAAATTTGCAGCAAATAAGCGGTGCTGCCCAAAACTAAAAAGTTGATTGCCAGGCCGGTAACAATCAGGTTGCCGCGTAAATCTGTAACAAACAGGGCAAACAAGGCCGCGCACAACGCGCCGCCCATGCCGGCGGCCAATACCCCCACCCAGGTATTGCCCGTATAAAAGCTCATGACCACCGCCACAAAAGCGCCAACCAGCATGAAGCCTTCAAGGGCAATATTTATAAGCCCTACTTGATAACTGAGCAGCCCGGCCATAGCCGCCAGCATCAGCGGAGCGCCCAGACGTAAGGTAGAAGCCAATAAACCGGCAGTAAGTTCCAGTAAGTCCATAATTCATTACCCTTGAGCGACTTCAAGTTGGATTTTTACTTTTTTACGGCGAGACCGAAGCCAGGTCAAGCTCAACTCAATCGCTACAAAAAAGATGATGAGGGCTTGCAAAATGTCAATCAAATCGCGGGGGATGCGGGTAAATAGCTCCATAGTGGAGCCGCCGTTCCGCAGCGCCCCAAAAAAGAGGGCGGCCAGCAAAGCTCCGGTCGGAGTATTGCGGCCCAACAAGGCCACTACAATGCCGGTAAAGCCCAACCCCGGCGAAAAGCCGGAAATAAAACGATAATGCACGCCGCCAACCTGACCTGACCCGGCCAATCCCCCGATAAAGCCGCTGATAAACATCACTACGATGATGATTTTGCCAACATGCATTCCCGACCAGCGTGTGAAAAGTGGGTTTGTGCCCAAGACGTTTATTTCAAAACCCAGAGTCATGCGACGCAGCATAAGTAACACAAATACAAATACGGCCAGGGCCACAAAGAAGCTGGCATTCCACTGCGATTTGGAGATAATCCGGGTTAGTTGGGCCTGGGGCGCAATCTCCTCTGACATAGCATTGGACATCCCTTCCAGCAAGAAGGGGCCGTTAACCAGGTAATCGGTGAGCAAAATGGCGATGTAGTTGAACATAATGGTGGTGACTACCTCATCTACCCGCAAACGCGCTTTCAAGTAGCCGGGGATAGCTCCCCACAAGCCGCCGGCCACACCTCCGGCGATAAAAATCAACGGAATCAACACCCAACCGGGGAATCCTGTAAAAGTGAAGCCCACCCAGGCCGCGGCAAACGCGCCAATATACAACGAGCCTTCGACCCCCACGTTGAACACACCTGCCCGAAAGGCCACAACCGTAGCCAGCCCGGTAAAGATGAGGGGCGTGGCAGCCAGCAGAGTATTGGCAATGGCCACCTGACTACCAAAGGCTGAGTTAAGCAAAACCTGATAGGCATTGAGTGCGTCTTTGCCGGAAAGCTGTACAATCGCGCCGCCAATAATTAGAGCCAGGGCGAGGGTTAGAATGACTCGCAGTACGTTTTCAACTTTCTCCATTATGGCGCTTCACCTGCAACGATGCTTTCTTAGCTCATGTTCAGAACTAGTGATTGCTCTCGCTGGATTGACAAATCCGCCGCGAGCGTCAAAGACACGTTTGCACTTGTTCTGAACATGAGCCGCTTTCTTTGTGTTTACCGGCCATGAGCAGCCCCAGCTCTTCACGGGTGGCCTGTTCATTGGGGATTGTTTCTTGAATCTGGCCTTCGTAAATTACGGCAATGCGGTCTGACAAGGCCAGCAGTTCATCCAAATCCGCGGAAATGAGCAACACGGCCACGCCCGCATCTCGCAGCTTTAGCAGTTGTTTATGCACAAACCGGGCTGCGCCAATATCCAACCCTCGCGTGGGCTGGGCGGCAATAAGCACGGCTGGGGTATGGGCCAATTCACGGGCAATAATTACCTTTTGGGCATTGCCGCCGGAAAGCGTTCCGACGACGGTGGTTTCATCACGGGTGCGGATGTCAAACTCTTTAATGAGCCGCCGGGCCGTTTCGCGAGCGTATTTTATGTTTATCCAACTCCATTTTGATACCGGCGGGCGATAGTAGGAATTGGCAATGTTATTCTCCCAAATAGTCATTTGGTCGCTAACACCCTGCCCGTTTCTATCTTCAGGAATAAAAGCCATGTCCAGTTCACGGCGCTTCCGTCCGCTGAGAGTGGTGATGACCTGCCCTTTCAAGGTAATACTCCCGCTTTCGGCTTTACGGTTGCCCACCAGAACCTCGGCCAATTCTCGCTGGCCGTTGCCTTCAACGCCGGCCAGCCCCAAAATTTCGCCGCCGTGAACAGAGAAACTCACCTGGCGCAGCGCCGGCAGACCGCGCTCGTCGTTAGCGTCAAGGTTTTCCAACTCAAGTGTTGCCGGCCCTGGCGTATGTTCGGCGGTGCGCTGCACAGACCCAACATCGCGGCCCACCATCAGCCGGGCAATTTCTTCCGGGCTTGATTGGGCCACTTCCACGTTACCCACTACCTTGCCCTGGCGCAGCACAGTGGCCCGGCGGCACACGCTCATAATCTCATTGAGTTTGTGGGTGATGAAAATGGCGGTGCGGTCCTCGGCTACCAGGCGACGCATCACCTGAAATAGTTCCTGCGTTTCCTGCGGGGTTAGCACTGCTGTCGGCTCATCAAAAACCAACAGACGAGCATCACGGTAAAGCAACTTGAGAATTTCAACCCGCTGCTGTTCCCCCACCGATAAATCGGCCACACGCTCCAGGGGGTCAACTCGCAGCCCAAAGTTTTTAGACAGGGTTTGTACCCGGTCCATCATTTGTTTGTCATCTACAAATAGATTACGGCGCGGTTCGTATCCCAGGGCCACATTTTCTGCCACTGTTAATGAAGGGACAAGTTGAAAATGCTGATGCACCATGCCAATACCCAGCCGAATGGCCACATAGGGCGTTGGAATTTTAACCGGCTGACCATTGAGGAAAATTTCGCCCTCATCCGGGGTGTGGATACCGTAGAGTATGTTCATCAGGGTTGATTTGCCCGCCCCGTTTTCGCCAACCAGAGCGTGAATCTCTCCCTGTTCAACCTGTAAATCCACATCAGAATTGGCAATCACGCCCGGAAATTCTTTGGTGATGCCGCGCATTTCAAGGTAAGCCATAATTGACCTTTTTCAAGAATCATGAGGGATGAAGAATGAAGATGTAGAAAAGATTCATCCTTCATAATTCATCCCTCATCCTTTTTTACTTGCCTAACATTGCTCGTAGCTCTTCAATGCCTTCGCAGGTGGCGTTGGCACTGATAAAGGCGAGTTGCTCTTCATCAAGAGTGCGAACGTCAATGACATCCAGTTCACCGGCAATGATGGCATCTTGGAACTCATTCATCTGGTTTATGTACTCGCTGGGGATCAAGTGACGGGTGTAGGTCATTTCGCTAACACCCACGCCGCTTTGATCTAAGCCGTACTGGGCTACCATGCCACCTTCCAGTTCACCTGCAGCCAATTGTTTGATCAGGTCGTAAACGGCAATGTCTACTCGCTTCAACATACTGGTTAATACGTTGCCGGGGGCCAGATAATCCTGGTCGCTGTCAACGCCAATCGCAAAGCGGTTTTGCTCTTTGGCTGCATCAATGACCCCGGCGCCGGTTCCGCCGGCCACCTGGAATACAACGTCGGCCCCCTGCTCATACATGCCCAGGGTGATTTCTTTACCTTTGGCCGGGTCGCCAAAATCGTTAGAGTAGGCAAACAGAACATCAATATCGGGGTTAACGGCACAGGCTCCTTGCAGGTAGCCATGCAGGAAAACGTCAATGCCGCTGGATTGCGCCCCGCCAATGGCCCCAATGATGGCTTCATCGTTGGTTTGCTCAATTGAGTCATCGGTGGTGACCATTGCGGCCAACGCCCCGGCCAGATAAGAGCCGGTATGCTCATCGAACATTATTGAGACAACATTGGGCTCATCCACTACAATGTTGACAATAGAAAAGGTGGTATCGGGGTAGTCTGGCGCCACGCGGGAGAGCGGGTCAAAGTGAGAGTACTCAAGGGTAATCACCAGATCAAAGCCGGCTTCTGCGGCCGTTCGCAAAAGCTGCTCGCCTTCGCCCACCGGGTCCGACGATTCGATAGGCACAACCTCAACGCCAAAGTCCTGGGCGGCTTTGGTTAGTCCGGCAAAACCGGAATCGTTGTAGGAGCGGTCGCCCAAGCCGCCCTGGGCAATAATAAGAGCCACTTTTTTATCGGGGGCCTGGGGCAAGTCTGCTGCGGTTTCTGCTTCTGGGGCAGGCGTAGCGGTGACGACTACCTCAACTTCTTTTTCTACTTCAACTTCCTGGGTAACAACCACCGTTTCTTTAACTACCTGAGGCGTAGCCACCGTGGTGCAGGCTACCAGGGCCAATAGCACAAAAACTATTGACGCAGCCATCAAAAAGCGTTTGTAAATTTTCATTTCTTTCCCCTCCTATTTTTTGTTGGAAAATCAATTTGCTCTGTGGGGTACATTGAATGTTCGTTACATAATAGTCGTGATTTTCCACCTCCTTTGTCTCAATTACCGTTTGAGTCGAACGGCGTACCGGTAGTGATCGGTACGGTAGATGGCCTTGACAAACTCAATGGGCTGCCCCGATTCCAGATAGGCTGTTGATGAAACCTGCAACAAAGGCGAACCTGAAAGGACATTCAACAACTCGCTTGCTTCCGCATCGGCAGCAACTGCCTCAAGGATTTCTTCCTGTTCGGCCAAAACCAATCCCTGGGCTTCCAGTAGGGCGTAAAGCGAACCATACTCATCTAACATTGTCTGGTCGAAGTGAACATCACGTAGATAGGAATCATGAATGCCCACCGGACAGTTATCCGTAAGGCGCAACCGCTTAATGCGCAGCACCTGGTCAACCGGTTGCAATTCCAGGGCTAAGGCAGCCTCTTGCGGAGCAGCAACGTACTCAAAGACAAGAATTTGGGCCGAGGGGACGAGGCCACGCGCTGCGATATGTTCCGAGAAGCTCTCAAAACGTTGCAAGGGTTGAACAATCAGTTGTCGGGCAACAAAGGTGCCCCGTCCACGCTCGCGGTAAATTAATCCTTCACTGACTAATTCATTCATCGCCTGGCGTACTGTCATTACACTAACCTGGTAACGTTGGGCTAACTCATTCTCGGAGGGGAGCATATCTTGGGGGTTGAACTGTCCGTCCAGGATGAGTTGCTTTAGCTGCGACTGAATCTGGCGATAGATGGGAATATGGCTTTGTTTATCTAACGTCATTAAAATTTTAAGATTAGTCATTCGATCCTCTTTATAAAATATAGTTCTCTAAATATATAGAGAACTATTATAAGTGAATCTTTTGAATTGTCAATTTAGAATTCACGTAACTACTCAGACCAGTCGCTGATCGTTACGGTTATTCAACCGTAACGGGTATTTGCGAATATACATCCGCCGATTATAGGTTGCAGATACATATCTGTAACCATCAGGTTGAGTAGTTACATTGAGAAGACATCTAAATTGGGGGTTGGTGTAGCTGGCAGAGTTGGTGTACAATTGGAGTGACGTTCTGTATAGAAAGGGTTTTCTCCGATGCGCATCGTTATCACTGGTGCCCTGGGACAATTGGGCAAGGCGTTACAACACGCCCTGGCTGAAGCCGACCTGGTCTTAATTGACCTTCCAGATTGGGACATCACTGATCCTCAGTCGGTAGCGCCTTTGGCCGACCTGAAGCCAGAAGTGGTGATTCACTGTGCGGCGATGACCGACGTGGATGGCTGTGCCCGAAATCCGGACCTGGCCTACCAGGTCAATGCCTTTGGCACGCAGAACGTAGCGCTGGCCTGTCAACGGTCAGGGGCGGCGATGGTGCACATCAGTACCAACGAGGTATTCGAAGGCACAGCCACCGAGCCCTATCGCGAGTTTGATTCTCGTCGCCCAATTAACCCATATGGCGCTTCGAAGTTGGCCGCCGAAAAGATCGCAGATCGGCTGGTTAACAAGCTCTACATCGTGCGCATATCGTGGCTGTTCGCCCCCGGGGGGAATAACTTCGTTGACAAGATAACCGCCGCGGCCGACAAACATGGCCGACTGCGCGTTGTCACCGACGAAGTTGCCAACCCCACTTATGCACCGGACCTGACTGATGCCATTGCACGTTTGATTCAAACAGGGCATTACGGCAGCTATCACCTGGTTAACGAGGGGTACTGCTCTCGCTATGAATTTGCTGTGGAGATATTGAAGCAATCAGGACACGAGTCGGTTCCCATATCGCCCATCACGAGCGACGAGTTCGAGCGGGCTTCTACGCCACCTCCATTTGCGCCCTTGCGTAACACCGTCGGCGCAGCACTGGGTATCACTCTGCGTCCCTGGCAGGAGGCGCTGGCAGATTATTTTGCCGTAATTGGCCACTGACGTAAGCAAAGTAGGGATTGGGGGATTAATTGCACCAAGATGTGAGCATGGTTCATTTTGCCAAGAAAACTGGTTGACAATTTGGCCTGCTTAGGGCTAAGGATTTAATAACTTACTCATTAGCCGACTGAATCAGGCCAGTATTTCGCTTGCATTTGAGGAAGTTATTTAATTCTCAATCCTTAGCCAGACAAACCCGTAAAACGTAAAACGTAAAGCGTAATGATTCTGGGCGAATGCGCCTTGCAAATGTGCCTTCACGCATCACGTTTTACGTTTTACGAGGTTGCTACCCTTGATTTGACCGGTAAAAAGTGTCAACCCAATAGTGAATCATCCCAAGATATGCTAGGGAATATAGGGACCGGGATCAATCAAGCTGCTGCCGTGGCGGATCTCAAAATGCAGGTGTGGGCCGGTGGAAAAACCTGTGTTCCCCATAGAACCGATGACCTGCCCAGCGACGACTGATTGCCCCTCGCTCACGGAGGGGGCATCTCTGAGGTGAGCATAGAGTGTCTGGTAGCTACCGTGGTCAATGACCACCATATTGCCATAGCCTCGGTCACTCCAGCCGGCAAACTTGACCACACCGTCGTCAACCGCGTACACGGGCGTGCCCTCTGGGTTGGCGATATCCCACCCATTGTGACAGAACCAGTAGCGTTGAGTGGTTTTCCCAAGCGTGGGGGAGTAGGATAGAGTCGGACTGCCTTGCGCTTCCCCGCCTTCGCCGGCATAGCTGCGAAAGGTTTGTTTGCTGACCTCGCCGCATCCAAATTGGAGCGCCTCGGCGATCCCGTAGAAGACTGTTGACAGGCTATTCCCCAGAATCCAGAGTATCGCGATTACGACGATAGCTATCAGGACAAGAAGCAATGCGTACTCAACCGTACCCTGGCCTCGTTCGCTCTCATGGACGATCATAATCGACCTCCTAGGTCGTTGATCAGCTTCCCAGGGTCAATTTTACAATAACTAGAGCGAGTTTACAAGTTATGTAGAGAGTGCTAATTTGCCTCTGACTGTTCGCCGTTGCCTAACTCGGCCAGGTGGCAAGTATCGTTGAAGCTTAAGAGAACACTGTGGCCATCGAAAATCTCAAAGACACTGATAGAAGCGGTAGCTGGCTCGAACTGCCAGAAGTGACTGCTATCTAGCCCCAGAACCGCACACAGCAACAGCCGGCAGACAACGACGTGGGTCACCAGCACTACCGTCTGGTCAGGATGGTTTGCAACGATACCCTCCAGGGCTGCCTCAGCGCGCTCGCGTACGTCACCCAGCGATTGCCCGTCGGGGAAGAGGACCATATGTGGCGCGTGTTGCCAGGCGCGGGCTATGTCTGGGTAGTAGACGGCCGCTTCCTGGGGTGTGAGGCCCGCAAACGCACCATAGTCTATGTCGAGCAAGCCATCGTGGATGACAGTACGCAGATTACAGGCCCGGGCGATGCCAGCCGCCGTTTGCAGGGTGCGCTGTAGCGAACTGGCATAGATGGCGGTAGGCTGCCACCGGTCGGCTATGCGGCGACCCACTAACTCCGCCTGTCGTAGCCCCCGGTCGTCGAGAGGCAAATCAACCTGGCCTCGAAACCGCTCCTCGCGGTTCCAGGCCGTCTGACCGTGACGAACGAGAAGGATAGTAGTCATGACTCCAATCCTGGTACAGGAAAACGATCACAGAAATCACGGGTTACGTCGCGCAGTTTGCGTTTCAGCGTCTCGTCGGCCGGACTTCGCAAAGCGCGTATGATGCAATCGGCGATAGTTTCCATCTGAGCCGGGCCGAAGCCGCGGGTGGTAACAGCCGGTGTACCCAACCGAATACCACTGGTGACACGCGGCGGCGCAGGGTCGAAGGGGATAAGATTCTTATTGACCGTGATGCCGACTTGATCCAACACATCCTCGGCTTCCTGTCCCGTGATATTAGCGCCGCGTACATCCACCAGCATAAGGTGATTGTCGGTACCGCCGGAGACGATGCGCAGTCCATCCTGGGCCAAATACCTGGCGAGTACACGGGCGTTGTCCACGACGGCCTGGGCGTAAGCCTTGAACTCAGGTCTGAGCGCCTCAGCAAAGGCGACCGCCTTGGCAGCAATGATGTGCATCAGGGGACCACCCTGCAAGCCGGGGAAGACGGCCTTGTCTATCTTACTGGCATGCTCGGCTTTGCACAAAATGAGCCCGGCGCGCGGACCACGCAGGGTTTTATGGGTTGTACTGGTGACGACATCACAGTACGGGACAGGACTGGGATGCACACCAGCAGCGATCAGCCCGGCAATGTGCGCCATGTCTACCATCAAATAGGCGCCCACACTGTCCGCGATTTGGCGTAGACGCGGGAAGTCGATGATGCGAGGGTAGGCGCTGGCCCCGGCCAAGATGAGGCGCGGTTTGTGCTCTTCGGCCAGGGCGGCGATGGCGTCGTAGTTCAGCATCTCGGTTTCGGGGCTCACACCGTAGTGGACGAAGTTATAGAACTGGCCCGAGAAGTTGAATTTTGCGCCGTGAGTGAGATGCCCGCCGTGATCAAGCTTCATAGCCAGTATCGTGTCACCCGGCTCGAGCAAGGCCAGATAGGCAGCGCCATTGGCCTGGGAGCCCGCATGAGGCTGAACATTGGCATACTCGGCACCAAAGAGTTTCTTGGCCCGCTCCCTGGCCAGTTCTTCGGCCACGTCCACGAACTTGCAGCCGCCATAATAGCGATGTTCGGGGTAACCCTCGGCGTATTTGTTGGTCAGTACTGAGCCTTGAGCCACCAATACGGCATCGCTCACGTAGTTCTCCGAAGCAATTAACTCGATTTGATCGCACTGGCGTCCCCGCTCGGCACGAATGGCTTCCAGTAATTCAGTATCCACCGCACCCAATATCTCGTCACCGGCGGCGATTCGTATGTTTTTTTGAAGAACAGCTTCCATAAATTACAACAATCCCCCTGTATCGGTAAAGAAAACGCACCTTGGCAAGGTGCGCGTAAAAGCGTGTGAACGAAGGCATTATACCTCTGCAACCAGACAGGCGCAACTTGCAGCAATTGCTGAGTGTGGTATTCTACTTCCGTCGCTACCACATCGATCGTTCGCTTTGATGCACAGGCAGTCAGACGTTTAGTACAGCCTTCCGTTAATTCGCAACGGGGTTCCGGCAGCCATGTCATCGTGAATGACACGTCATCCTGAGCGAGGCACGAGCGAAGGATCTCGTTTCCCTATTGTGGGACGAGATTCTTCGGCCTTCAGCCTCAGAATGACATGCACGATACTCGAAGCGAATTTACGCATCGCTGTACTTAGGGAGCAAGGATATGTCAAAGACAAATGAGCAGGTAAAACTACTGGTTGCCACCAACAACACCGGTAAGTTGGAGGAATATCGACATTTGCTGCGCGACCTTCCCCTGGAGATCACCAGCCTGGGCGAAGAAGGAATCAACTTCGAACCGGAAGAGACAGGGGTGACCTTCGAGGAGAATGCCATACTAAAGGCCAGCGCCTTTGCCGAGCGGAGCGGGTTGCTGACGCTGGCCGACGACTCGGGGTTGGAGATAGATAAGTTAGGCGGCGCACCTGGGGTTCATTCAGCACGGTACGGAGGCACACGACGAGGCGAGCATGTGCGCCGCTACAAGTTGGTGTTACGTCAATTGGAGGGGGTACCAGGGGCGGAGCGGACCGCTCGCTTTCGCTGTGTGGTCGCCCTTGCCACGCCGGAGGGTCAGGTAAAGACAGCGGAGGGAACCATCGAAGGGGTCATCGCCGTTGAACCCCGGGGGGAACACGGCTTTGGTTACGACCCAATCTTCTTCATACCGGAATTTGACTGCACTATGGCACAACTGTCGCCGGAGACGAAGAATAGCATTAGCCACCGGGCCGCGGCAGTCCGGGCGGCATTGCCCATCATCTGGAGACACGTAAAACGTGACGCGTGATGCGTGAGGCGTGATCAGTGTATTCGCGTTTCACGCCTCACGCCTCACGTTTTACGTTCTCGTTTCGCGCTCAGCGCACGCGGAAGTAGATACGCCCACCCAGCGAACCGAGGGCGACCGACACAACTATACCGCCAATGCCGCAGACCAGCATGGCTGACATGATTGAGCCTGCCAGCCGGATGGCGTCGGGAGCAACCCCCATTTGTGTCAACGCCTCGACCTGGACCGGGGAAAATTGGGCCAGCACGCCCTCGCCCAGATCAGGGAAGAGAGCGCCAAAAGCAGCGACCAGCATCCCGGCAACGCCCCCGCTGATACCTGCTATGAAGCCGGCCATTGCGCCAGTCCTCACCGCCTGCTGGCGGGTCTGAATCTCTTCTTCGGCTAAGAGCCCAGCCAATATCCCGGTGCCGATCCAGACTACGACGAAGCCTAATGTGACCAGGCAAGTGCCTAACGGGATGGGGATGAGGCTGATTAACAAGATGATCAGTAAGCACAGACCGCCTGCCAATCCAGCCTTCAATGTCGATGGGCGCATCGCTCGCGCGTTCCCTCCTTCTTCGCCCACTATTCCCTTTGGATCTCTGGCCGGCGGGCGGCGGCTTCGTGTTGTGGTTGTCACAGTATCACATTCACCCCTAAGCCCTTGCCCGGTTCCCGACGCGCAGGGGCTGGATTTGGTTTGTCCCCCCTAGAATGATGCAAGGATTATAGCACTAAAGCAACAAGTGTCACAAATTGCAGTCGATTAAGCGCGCGGCGTCTCTTTGCTCCCCCTGGCTACTTTTCGCCTTCCTCAGGCAGTGCTCGCCACACCTTCTCCGGCGTAAGAGGGATATCGGGGATCTGGACCCCGATGGCATCATACACGGCGTTGCCCACGGCGGGTGCCACGCCGTCCAGGGGGATTTCAGCCACGGCTTTTACACCGAAGGGATGACTGGGCTCATAGGTCTCGACGAACACAACATCCATTTCGGGCATTTCGTCGGCGCTGAAGATGCGGTAGTCGCCAAAGCGAGGGTTGACCAGGCGCCCGTACTGGTCGAAGACCATCTCCTCGCTGACGGCATAGCCCAGGGCCTGAGCCATGCCGCCTTCGACCTGGCCACCGGCCGTGGTTGGGTTAACGATGATGCCACAGTCGAGGGCCATTAGCAGCCGATCAACCGTTACCTGGCCGGTGTCGGTGTCGACCGTCACCTCGGCGAACTGGGCAGCGAAGGGGGGCGGGCTGACGGGGCTCACATAGGAGCCGACGCCCATGATCTGGTGCTGATCTTCGCTGTGCAGCGTATGCAGGGCGACCTCCTCGAGACTCACGCTCCGGCCGCCGGGCGCCCAAGCCCGGCGATCATACAGATCAATGTCGTGTGGCTGCCAGGAAGACTCAGAATCCCCCGCAGCATCTCCCAACATCCTGGCGGCGCGGGTCCGAATTTGCACCGCCACCTGTTCCGCAGCGCGCACAGCGGCGGCGCCACTGATATAAGTGGTGCTGCTAGCATAGGCTCCTTTGTCAAACGGAGTGAAATCGGTGTCGGACGAATAAACGATGACATCTTCCAGGGGGCATCCGAGCACTTCGGCCACCATCTGGGCCAGCACGGTATCGGAGCCGGTGCCCAAGTCGGTGGCGCCGACCAACAAGTTAAAACTGCCGTCGTCGTTCATCTTAATGCTGGCCGCACCCATGTCCAGGTAAGGTATCGCCGTGCCCTGCATCACCATGGCGACCCCCTGGCCCCTGCGTAAATGAGGTTCACCGGAGATCAGGTGATAGTCGTTGGAGATTGGAGATTGGTGATTGGTGATTTGAGATGTGCTCTGGCGCCAGCCGAAGCGTTCTGCGCCACGCTGCACGGCCTCCGGCAAGCCACAAGTCTGGATGACTTCCGGCTTGGGCTCGCGTCCCTCGCTCCAGACTTTGCTAAGCGGGTGCTCGTCTCCCGCCTTCACCGCGTTCTTGAGCCGGAACTCGATGGGATCCCAGCCCATCTGGCGACAGATACGCTCCATATGAGACTCGACTGCCCAGAAGCCCTGGGGCACGCCATAACCCCGGTAAGCGCCAGAGGTTGGCTGGTTGGTGTACACGATATCGGCGTGGAAGCGAACATTGGGGGCGTTATAGAGGCTCATCGCCTTGTGGCCGGTATTTCCGGTGACAGTCAGGGCGTGGTTGCCATAGGCACCGGTGTCGGTGAGGACAATCATCTCATTGGCGACGACAGTTCCGTCATCCATCACACCGGTGCGCATCCTTAGGATCATCGGGTGGCGACTGGTGCTGCCGGTGAACTGCTCTTCACGGGTGTATTCCATCTTCACCGGGCGCCCGGTAGCGATGGTCAAGTGAGCGCAGGCGTCCTCGATCATCACCTCCTGCTTGTTACCAAAGCCGCCGCCGATGCGCGGCTTGATGACCCGGATGCGTTTGACCGGCAACCCCAGGACAGGAGCCAGCATACGCCGGATATGGAAGGGCACCTGGGTAGAGGTACGGATAACCAGACGATCGTCCTCGTCCCAATGGGTAATACACACGAAAGGCTCAATAGGAGCCTGCTGAACACGCTGCACGCTATATTCCGCCTCAAAGACGTGATCTGCTTCCTCTATTGCCCGATCTACGTCTCCCAGGTCAATGCGCAACTGGGCGGCCAGGTTACGTTTAGGATCGGAGTGGGCGAAATCCACGTAGTCCGGCTCGTCGTGGATGATTACCAGGTTGTCGAGGGCGTCACGCGGGTCGAGGATGGCAAGCAGCACTTCGTAGTCCACTTCAATGAGGCGGAGGGCATCTTCGGCGATTTCTTCGGTCTCAGCAGCGACGGCTGCCACCCGGTCGCCAACGTAGCGCACTTTGGTGTCAAAGCTGAAGGAGTCCAAGGGACCAGGGATGGGGTGGCTCTGGCCCGCCGTGGAGTGGGCCACGCGCGGCACATCCTCATAGGTCAACACGGCGTGGACGCCGGGCAAGGCACGCGCCCGGCTGACGTCGATGCCCCGAATGCGAGCGTGGGCGTAGGGGCTGCGCAGCAGCTTGCCGATGAGCATACCGCGCATCTCCACATCGGCGGCAAAAGCCGGCTTGCCCTGCACCAGTTTGACGGCATCTACTTTGGGTTCCGGCTTGCCAACCACGCGCAGGCGGTCGGTCTCGGGCGCAACCACCATGGTGGGCATAGGAGTCGTCTTCAGTGCCAGATCACCACCGCCGACCGGCTCGGGCCCCATCTCCTCGGGCGAGGACGGCGGTTCGAAGAGGCCCGGCGGGGCGGGGATGGTCCCATCTCCGCCATCAATAGGCGGCACCTCCTCGCCGCGCAACACGGCCGCCGCCCGTAACACGGCCTGTACCGGTTTGACGTAACCTGTGCAGCGGCAGAGCATACCACTCAACGCGTCACGCACCTGGTCTTCAGTGGGGTCAGGCTCAGTTTCCAGCAAGACTTTGGCGGCCAGAATCATGGCCGGCGTGCAATAACCGCATTGGATGGCGCCCGTCTCTACAAAGGCCTGCTGAATGGGATGCAGGTCCACGTTTCCGCGCCAGCCCTGGCTGGGACCCTGCCCATCGGGGGCGATATGGGCCACACCTTCAATGGTGGTGATTTCGGCGCCGTCTGCCTGGGCGGCCAGCATGGTGCAACTGGTGCGGGGCGTGCCGTTTACGAGCACGGTGCAGGCCCCGCACGTGCCGTCTTCACAGCCGTGCTTGACGCCAAAATAGCCTTCGCGGCGCAGCAGGTCCAGCAGCAGGTCACCCGGCGCAACCTGGAAGGTTTTGTCTTCAGCGTTGATCCTCAGGTTGATTTCCATCGTTCTGCCTCTTCGTCGAGCAGGTATTTTATCCGAGGACGGATAAAACCAAGTGCGGTCTCAACACACGTTAGGGCCACATCAGCCTCCTTCCGAGTAAACGCGACACCAAATCTTAGTGTGTCTGGATAGCGCGTATCGGTGTAATACTCGTTCAGAGTTGTGCAAGCCTCGCGTAAATTCTCAAAAGACTCGTCGAAAGTAATGCAGTGGCTTTGCAGTTTAACCAGATCGTGGGTCCGAATAAGTGATTGTCGCCGAGCAAAGAGGTAAGCCTTGAGAGCTTTTTCCACGGCTTGCTGGCACGAAAAACAAGCGTGCGAAAAGAAGCCAAGTTCCCGCGCTGACCTCGCATGGTCCAAATCCTGTGTGGCAGCCTCAAGCCAAACTCGCGCCAACTCCCCAAAACGGCTGGGACCATAAGAGGCGGACGGCTCCCTCAGTAATTTATGCACCTCGCCTGATGCCTCGTAGACTACCTCTCCCTTGACTATTTCACTCAAGAAAGGATCCTCGCGGCAGAGATAATCCTCAAATGTATCCCGATAATAGACGTGGAGCTGTATCTCTACATCATCTGGCCTATACTGGTCCCAGAGCGATTTGCTCAAATCGCGCCATATGTCTCGAATGTGGCGCTCACCGGTTCGCTCAACAACCACGCATAAATCCAGGTCGCTGTCTTTATGCAGCGGACCCCAGGCTGCCGAACCGAAGCGGATGATTCTCAGCGGGTTCGATCCTTTAAGAATCGTTACAGCTCGGCGGGTGGCCTCGTCGTATTTGGTTTGAAGATCGAGAACTGAAATAACGTCGCTCATATCGTAGCATTTACCCCAGCTTTTCACACGCCTCCAGCAGCGCACGCCGGGTGAGGACGGCAGCCATTTCGCGCCGATATTCGCTGCTTCCCCTGAAATCGGATGGTGGATCCAGATGGTCTACAAGAGTCTTCACCGCTACATCTACCAACCTCTTTTCATACAGTTGTCCTTTCAGCCGGTCTTCGACCTCATAAGCGCAGATGGGGCGGTCGGCGACACCAGCCAGCGCGATGCGCACACCGCCGCACAGAAGATCCCCATCGCGGGTGACGCGAACGGCCACGGCCACAATCGGCTTATCGCGGGGGGTACGCGCCACGCGAGCCATCAATGTGCCGGGGGCACCGTCTGGCGACAGAGCGGTGATACCGGTGATAAGCCCGCCGTCTAGAAACTTGTTCGGGGCGTCCAGGATACGATCCAGACTGACGGTGGCCGGGTCTGGCAGACGCAGATGAACCTCTGCATCAAGAGCCAACAGTGCGATGAGCAGATGCGAAAGGGGATCGCCGGTGGCGATGATACCCCCTACAGTAGCTGCGTTGCGATAGGTGAGTGGACCCTGCAAGCGGGCCGCCTCGGCCAGGAATTCGCCTACCTCCGGGGACTCGACCAGGCGCTGCAAAGGAACCATCGCGCCAATGTGTAAATGGAATCCTTCGACCGATAACTCGTCCAGTCCCAGAGCTTGCAGGTCCACGAAAGTCTGAACATGAGGATCGCGCGGGGGCAGCAAGCTGGTACCCCCAGCCAAGGGCACGGTAGTCTCGTCACGCCGCAGAAGTACCAGCGCGTCATCCAGAGTCTCAGGTCGATGATATTGGCTTATTCGAAGCATATGGGCACCCCTGTATTGTGTATTGCGTATTGCGTAACTATCGTACCACTTGTGTGGATAGTCGGCAAGTACGTTAAAGAGTCAAATACCTGCTTTCGCATTTCCACACTCAAGCACGCCAGTGGCGCAGGCCCCAGATCAGGCAGACCAGTGCCGACCCACAAACGACGGCCGACACTAAACCGATCGCCGGTAACCCGCCGGCCAGCCATACCGCGCCTCCCATAAGAGCGCCAATCATCCGGCCAACGCCCATGGCTGCCAGATTCGAAGACATCATTGTCGCCCGCGCGCCGGGCAAGATTTCGGTAAAGAGGGATATGCCGGTGACGACGGTGAATTCGAAGGTGATAAACGCGACAAACAATCCGGCCAACGCCAAAGACAAGGTATGTCCCACGAATGGGAGCAGGACGTAGCTTAATGCCGACAGCACCAGACCGGTGAACAGCGCCCGCTTTAGCCCCAACCGGTCGGCGATAAAGGCGGTAAGTCCCTCGCCCAGCAACTCGGCCAGTCCAATGACCACGGTCGCTGCCCCGAGAGCCAAAATACTCAGGCCAAAGGACGACTCCAGCCAGATGCCATAGATCACGAACAAGTTATCGTTGGCAGCCGTGATCAGCAAGCTGAAGCCAAGCGATCCAAGAGCAGCCCGCTCCCGACTCAGCCGCTGCCACGACTCCCGGAAACTTAGTGTGCTCCCGGCACCGAGTTTGCGACGATCATCCCGAGGGATGAGGCGCGCCAGTGCGACGACGCCCAGCAAGGCCAGCCCACCCAGCACAAGAAAGGGCGAACGCCATCCCAGTCGCGTAATCAGCAGGCCAACAAGCGGGATGCCCACCAGCGCACTCCCGGCCCAGGAAAACTCCGCCACGCCCATGGCCAGCCCGCGGCGCTGATAGGGCACCCTTTCACCAATGTAAGACTGTAGAGCAGGATCGAACCAGCTTTTGCCCAATCCGACCGAAAAGAGAGCCAGCAGTATCACCGGGTATACCGGCACCAGACCACCGGCCAACATGCCCACGGCCAATATACCCAACCCGGCCAGCATCATCAGCCGGTAGCCCCACCGGTCACCCAAGGGTCCAAAGACTGGGCTCAATATACCGGTCGCCTGGTTAACGGCAATAAGGGAGGTGATACCGGTTATAGGCACGCCCAGTCCTCGGCTGAGTGCCACTGCAAAGGTGTAGGGGAAACGTTTGGAGGTATTGATAATCAGGCGAGCCAATGTCGCTGCCCCGATCTGAAGAGGCAATCCGCTGGCGACCGGACGTGCAGCCGATGAGTCTTCTCTGAGGGGAGTAGTAGCTTGAGCCAATCAGGTTCTCCTGTCCACCTATCAGACACAATAGATCCATATTTGAGGAGCCAGCACCCCCAGGTGCGGCTCCGTCCAACACGTGGGGGGCGTATCTCACTCCTCGAAAATCGGATCTACAGAGGCCAGAGGGATGATCTGAGCCTCAACGGTATCAGGTCCCAGGTAAAGTATGCCCACCGACGTAGTCCGTCCCACGGCAGGACAAACGGCGCCAGGGTTAAAAAGAAAAATGCCGTTATGCCAACCCTGGTATGGCCGGTGGGTATGCCCAAAGATAATAACGTCGGCTTGAGGATACAGTCGAGCCAGCCTATCAGCAATGCGCACATTAAGCCGATGCCCGCCCGGACTGACAACACCTTCTACAAACCAATCACCAGCCACTGACAACAAGCCAGTCCAACCGCCGTGGTTGACGACGACGCTACGACCAGCAACTGCCAGGTTCACATCAACCGGCAGATCACGTCCTCCATCACTCAGATCAGCAAAATGCAGATTACCACGTACCGCGTGGAGTGGGGCCAGCGCAGCAAGGTCATTCAACTGGTCAATGCGATCCACGTCGCCCGCGTGTATGATGAGATCAACGTCCTGAAAGATGTGGAAGACCTGATCTGGGAGACGTTGCATGCGATAGGGCAAATGAGTGTCGGAGAGCACACCGATGATGGCAGTGTCCCCCTTCTGGCGGCGATCAGGCACCAGCCAATACCTCCCTCACCCAACTAACCACCTGGCCCGCCAACCGATCACGGTTCTGTTGGGTAACGTGTAGCAAGGTTATCTCGGGTCGGGCCTTCAAGCTTTCGATGAAGCGATTACCACGCAAGGCAATGGTAGCCAGGACCGCTCGATCTGAATTTAGCGCAGCTATGACCAACTCTCGAAAACGGTCTGAGAAACATTCCATTTTGCCGATCTCGTCGATGACGATAAGGGGTGCGGTGACACGCGCCGGGTCTATAGTTGGCAAGGCGGTTG
The DNA here is from genome assembly GCA_034412795.1 of Anaerolineae bacterium. Classification (GTDB taxonomy): domain Bacteria; phylum Chloroflexota; class Anaerolineae; order 4572-78; family NAK82; genus JAUVPY01. The sequence goes on along the minus strand of DAOUMD010000044.1, from coordinate 35,868 downwards.
ACTCGAAGGCAGCCAGGTCCACTCGGTAGCGGCCGACGCGATGTGGACTTTGAATGTCTACGTGGGCCAGTACTGCCGATTGGCCGGTCAGCGTTTCCACAGCGAAGCCCACCCGTCGGCCGTCGCGCCGTAGTTCACGGGTGACAAAGCCACATGCAGTCTCCAGCGGCAGGCTGTCAAGGGCGCGAACGACGAGGGAAGTTTTGCCCACGCGAGGTGGACCTGTGAGCAATAAATGGGAGCTCATAATCTGCCTATCATATCATTGGGATGCCGAAGCGTCAAACAATACCTCCATTCCAGAAGAATCGTAGGAGCGCGACTCCGATCCAACCTGCCGAGTCCCAAATGCCCCATCTGCGTGCACGTAAGCAGGTGAGTGGGACGAAGGGCAGGCAAGACAGATCAAGGCCGCGCCCCCTATATTTGGTTAGGCCGTGTTGACATTTGAGTCTTTGCGCCTAGAACCCCTCAACAAATAGCTGAATGCACCTCTGGGAATACGCAAATGCCAACACTACCTAGATAGGTACTCAGCCTCAGACAAGCTTGCCGCCCGGTTCAGGGCGCCAAGAGCTGAGCATCTTCATATAGTTGGCCCGCTCAAAGGCAGCCGGTTCGCCCACATTTTTCTGGCTCATGCTGCCCTGCATCTGGACCACTGACTCATATTCGTACTCTTCCATCCATTGGACCATACCTTCGAGGATTTGGCCAATGCGCGGTATGCCATTCTTTAACAGTTCCGAGGTCATCATGGTGACCTTAGCGCCAGCCATCAATCCCTTGAGCACTTCCTCGACGGTGTGAACTCCGCTGGTAATGGCAAAGTCCGCTGGCACTCGTCCGTAGAGGATGGCGATCCAGCGTAGAGGAAGGGTTAATTCGTAGGCGCTGCTCAACACGATGCGCGGCACCACCTCCAGATTTTCCAGGTCAAAATCAGGCTGGTAAAAACGATTGAAGAAGACCAGAGCATCTGCACCCCCTTCGACCAGCCGATGTGCCATGTTCGCGGTGGCGCTGAAGTAAGGACTCAGTTTCATAGCGACCGGGATGGAGACGACCTCTTTTACATCGCGCAGGACGTCCAGATACATCTGCTCCACCTCGGAGCCGGTCATATTGAGGTCGGTCGGGATGTAGTAGACGTTCAACTCCAATGCGTCGGCGCCGGCCTCTTCGATTTTGCGGGCGTATTCGATCCATCCGCCGGTCGAGACCCCATTGAGGCTGCCGATGATGGGAATATCCACGGCTTCTTTGGTCTGGCGGATCCGATCCAGGTAGTCGTCTGGACCCACCTTGTAGGTCTCCATGTCCGGGAAGTAACTCAAGGCTTCGGCGAAGCCTTCGGTCCCATAACTCAAGTAATGGTCCAGTTGGTGACTTTCCAGGGTAATTTGTTCCTCAAACAGAGAATACATCACCACAGCGGAAGCGCCTGCGTCCTCCATACGACGGATGTTGCCCAGATTCTCGGACAGGGGTGACGCGGACGGCACTATCGGGTTCTTGAGATCCAGGCCCATATAGGTGGTTTTAAGATCCATAGCTCATTATCCCTTTCTTGCAGTACAGCCTGGTACGTAAAACGTGAAGCGTTACACATAAACAGTAACGCTTCACGTTTTACTACATGTTCGCCATCTGCTCGTATTTTTCCCAGCGTTCCTTCACTGCATCTTGTGCAAGGATCAGGAGACGCTCAGCAGCTTCGGGGTTGCTCTGGGCCAGCATACGATAGCGAGTCTCGTTGTACACGTAATCCTTGAGCGGAACCTTGGGCGCTTTGGAATCGAGCTGCAGCGGATTCTTACCTTCGTCTTTCAGGGCCGGGTTGTAGCGGTAGAGAGGCCAATAGCCAGAAGTGACGGCCAGTTTCTGCTGGTCCAAGCCCTTGGCCATGTCAATGCCGTGAGCGATACAGTGGCTGTAGGCAATGATCAAGGATGGGCCATCGTAGGCCTCAGCCTCCAAGAAGACCCGGATGGTATGGGCATCGTTAGCGCCCATGGCCACCTCGGCCACGTAGACGTTGCCGTAGGTCATGGCCATCATACCCAAATCCTTCTTGGGAGTGGGTTTGCCGCCGGCAGCGAACTTGGCCACCGCACCAAGCCCCGTGGCCTTGGAGGCCTGACCTCCCGTGTTGGAGTAGACCTCGGTGTCTAGCACGAGCACATTAACGTTGCGCCCGCTGGCCAGCACGTGATCCAACCCACCGTAGCCAATGTCATAAGCCCAACCATCGCCGCCCAAAATCCAGACGCTCTTCTTGACCAACACATCGGCCAAGCTCGTTAAGTCTTTTGCAGAAGGATCGTCGCTGCCTGCCAGCTTAGCCTTCAGCTCCGCCACCCGCTGGCGTTGAGCATCTATGCCAGCCTCGTCGGACTGGTCGGCGCTGAGAAGCGCATCGGCCAACTCAGTGCCGATCTGATCTCGTAAACGTTCCACCAGTTCGCGGGCGTATTCGGTCTGCTTATCCAAAGTCAGTCGCATACCAAAGCCAAACTCGGCGTTATCTTCGAAGAGCGAGTTGTTCCATGTCGGTCCCCGCCCCTCGTCGTCAACTGCATAAGGCGTAGTAGGCAAGTTGCCACCGTAGATGCTGGAACAGCCCGTCGCGTTGGCGATAATGGCGCGATCTCCGAAGAACTGGCTGAGCAGCTTGACGTATGGTGTTTCGCCACAGCCTGCGCAGGCACCCGAGAACTCGAAGAGAGGCCGCAGGAGCTGCACATTCTTGACGTTGTTGAAGTTCATGCCATCGTGGCGCGGGAAGTCCGGTAGACTCAGGAAGAACTCCCAGTTCTCTGCCTCTTGCTCGCGCAGCGGCAGTTGCAGTTCCATGTTGATGGCCTTCCGGCCTGCCTGGCTCTTATCCTTGGCCGGGCAAACCTCCACGCACATAGCACACCCGGTGCAATCCTCAACAGCCACTTGCAGGGTGAACTTCCTGTCCTTCAAGTCTTTCCAGCGGGCACTGGTGGACTTGAAGGTCTCCGGGGCTCCAGCCAGAGAGCTTTCATCGTAGATCTTGGAGCGGATGACGGCGTGGGGGCAGACCAACACACACTTGCCACACTGGATACAGACATCCGGCTCCCAGACTGGCACTTCCAGGCCGACGTTGCGCTTCTCCCACTTGGTGGTAGCAGTGGGGAAAGTGCCGTCAACCGGCATGGCGCTGACCGGCAGCAGGTCTCCCTCGCCAGCCATAATCCTGGCGGTCACGTTCTGCACGAATTCGGGCGCTTCGGGCGACACCACCGGCGGCATTTCGAGGAGGCTGGTCGCATCGTCGGGGACCTTCACCTGGTGAAGATAGGCTATGGCTGCGTCCACGGCCGCGTAGTTCTTCTGCACGACCGCTTCGCCCCGCTTGCCATAGGTCTTCTTGATGGCCTTCTTGATCTCCTCAATCGCTTCATCCTTGGGTAACACGCCGCTGATGGCGAAGAAGCAGGTCTGCATGATGGTGTTGATGCGCACGCCCATGCCGGTCTCTCTGGCCACCTCGTAGGCATCAATCATGTAGAATTTCAGGTTCTTGGCGATTATCTGTCGCTGTACTTGCTGTGGCAGGTGATCCCAGATCTCATCCGGCCCATAGGGACTGTTGAGCAGGAAAGTAGCGCCCTTCTCGGCGGGTCCCAAAACATCGTACTGCTCCAGAAAGCCGAATTGGTGTACAGCCACGAAGTTGGCAGTTTGGATCTGATAGGTGCTGAGGATGGGGCGCGGGCCAAAGCGCAGGTGAGATACGGTGCGCGCACCAGATTTCTTAGAGTCATAGACGAAATAGCCCTGGGCGTAGTTGGGCGTCTCTTCGCCGATGATCTTGATGGAGTTCTTGTTGGCGCTTACGGTACCGTCGGCACCCAGTCCCCAGAACATAGCACGCACCACGTCATCGGATTCGACATCGAAATCGGGATCGCAGTCGAGACTGGTGTGGCTCACATCGTCAACGATGCCAACGGTGAAGTGGTTCTTGGGCTGATCCACGCTCATCTCGTCGAAGACGGCCTTGACCATGGCCGGCGTAAACTCCTTGGACGACAGGCCGTAGCGACCACCAATCACACGTGGATGGTCAGCAAAGGGAGCAATGCCACTGGCGAAACCTTCGCTGATGGCGGTCACGATGTCCTGGTACAAAGGTTCACCGATCGCCCCTGGCTCTTTGGTGCGGTCCAGAGCGGCAATCACCTTGACACTGGGCGGCAAGGCATCCAAGAAATGTAGGACTGAGAATGGGCGGTACAGGCGCACCTTTAACATACCCACCTTCTGACCCTGACCGACGAGGTAATTTACGGTCGCCTCGGCGGTCTCACAGCCAGAGCCCATCAGAACAATCACGCGCTCGGCATCCGGCGCGCCGACATAGTCGAAGAGATGATACTGGCGGCCCACCACTCCCGCAAACTTGTCCATAGTCTTCTGCACGATATCTGGGACTGCCGCGTAGTAGGGGTTTACCGTCTCCCGGGCCTGGAAAAAGACGTCCGGGTTTTGGGCTGTGCCTCGGAGGACGGGCCGATCTGGTGACATACCACGTGCACGATGGGCTCGAACCAGATCGTCATCAATCATAGCATGCATATCGTCTTCCGTCAGTTTCTCGACCTTCATCACCTCGCTAGAGGTACGGAAGCCATCAAAGATATGCAAGAAAGGCACGCGTGCCTCCAGGGTACTGGAATGGGCGATGAGGGCCAAGTCCATCACCTCTTGCACCGAGTTGGAGAAGAGCATACCCCAACCGGTGGATCGGGCTGCCATCACATCGCCGTGGTCACAGAAAATAGATAGGGCGTGGGTGGCCACGGTGCGAGCAGAGATATGAAAGACGGTGCTGGTCAGCTCACCGGCAATCTTGAACATGTTAGGGATCATTAGCAACAGGCCCTGGCTGGCGGTGAAGGTGGTGGTTAGGGAGCCTGTCTGCAATGCCCCGTGCACGGCACCGGCCGCACCACCCTCCGATTGCATCTCCACAACCAGCGGGACTGTACCCCAGATGTTCTTCTCGCCACGGGCGCTCCACGCATCGGCGTGTTCGCCCATAGAAGAGGAAGGGGTGATAGGATAGATAGCAATCACCTCGTTGGTTTTGTGGGCAACATAGGCGGCAGCTTCGTTGCCATCTATGGTTACCTGACTGCGTGTCATTATATTGCCTCCTTAACAAAGCGATCTTATTTCACAAAATGAGTTCGTTTTTGGGAATCAACAAAGTTGCATAATCTTCCCTGGGCCGGGATGCTGAGGGAAGCAAATCCAACAGCCGCTCGCACTCAGGGATAATATGCTTGCTTAACCCAAGTGAATATTATAGTCCCGGCAGGGCATTTATCCAAGTGAAGTTTGTCGCTATTGTCTCCGACTTTTGACACCTTTCGATTTTGACGATTAACCTGGTCATCATTACAATATCTTGCTACGCTGAACCAACCGGCCCCGCGCTGGCCGACACCAAACGTAGACTTCAAAACTGCCTCAAGGAGAAACTGCGTGCTATGCCCCTGATACTGTGGATTAACACTGGGTTTAGGCTGGCGCTGCGCCGTGTGCTACAAGTTGACAAGCCCGTGCCATCGCGCGGCGACGATGAAATTGCCGCCGAGGTAGAGCGTGATTACCATTGGAACTTCACAGTCAACGTAGTTGATGGCGCCAGCTTTTTTTTCGGATCCAGTTTCATCTCCTCCAGTACGATCGTGCCGCTATACATCAGCAAACTTAGCGCCAGCCCGCTGCCGATTGGCCTGGCGTCGGTTATTGCCCAGGGCGGCTGGTATCTACCGCAACTCTTCACAGCCAATGCGGTGGAACGGTTACCCCGCAAGAAGCCGGTCGTCGTCAGCCTGGGCTTCTTTTTGGAACGGCTACCGCTCTGGATATTGGCAGGTACCGCTCTGGTGGCCAGCCGTTCCGCGTCGCTGGCACTGGCGTTGTTCTTGATCAGCTACGCGTGGCACCATCTGGGAGCCGGCCTGGTAGCCACGTCCTGGCAGGATCTGATCGCTCGTTGCTTCCCGGTCGACCGGCGCGGGCGCTTCATGGGCATTTCCTTATTTATTGGTACTGGCACGGGGATACTAGGCGCTGCCCTCAGCACACGTATCTTGAGCAATTTCAGCTTTTCCACAAATTTTGTCTACGTCTTCACCATCGCCGCGATTGGCATCACCGTGAGCTGGATTTTCATAGCCCTGACCCGAGAACCGGCGCAAGCGGTCACCGCACCTCGGCAAAGCAACCGCCAGTTCTGGGCCGGCTTGCTGGGCATCCTGCGCAAAGACCATAATTTTCGTCGATTCCTGGTAGCGCGGCTAACGCTGGCCATAGGCTACATGGGAGCGGGCTTTGTCACCGTGGCGGCCGTACAGCGCTGGGAGATACCCGACAGCACAGTGGGCATTTACACGGCCGCGCTACTGCTGGGGCAGACAGCGGGTAATCTAGCCTTTGGACTCCTGGCGGATCGGTATGGACACAAGCTGTCTCTGGAACTAAGTGCCCTATCCGCATGTCTGGCCTTCGCCATAGCTTGGCTAGCCCAGGAGGCAGAGTGGTACTATCTGACCTTCGCCCTACTGGGAATTACCCTGGGAGCCATCATCGTTTCCGGCATTCTGGTGGCTATGGAATTCTGCGAACCCCAACGGCGGCCCACCTACATAGGCATGGCAAACACAGGCGTGGGGATCGTTAGCGTGGTGGCACCCTTACTGGGCGCATGGCTGGCCAGTGTTAGCTATAATTGGCTTTTTGCGCTCAGTGCCGGGTTTAACTTGCTGGCACTGGTTTTGATGCGCTGGTGGGTGGAAGAGCCACGCTGGGCGAGAGAAAGAATGGAGTTGGCCAAGAGGTAGGCCGGGTGGGATTCGAACCCACACTCCCCTACAGGAAGGGGATTTTAAGTCCCCTGCGTCTGCCATTCCGCCACCGGCCCAGGATCTGGCTACATTTTACAGCTTTTTGATACACGAGGCAATTTGGGACGACGGTATTTGCGCCAGCCGTATTAAAAGGAGTACTCCCGTGGACACAACACTTGAGCACCCAAAAGCCAAAGAACCAAAGCAACACGAAATACGCGTCGCCGAAATCAAACGTCGCGCACAAACCTGGCGATTGATGGACTGTGAAGAAGATACCCTCAGGCAGATGCGTGATGCACTGACTGTAGAAATGGAGGCCCTCGAAAGTCGCCTGGCAGAGACTGATAAGCGCTTTATGGTCTACGTTGAAGAAGGGCTGCCATTGGAGACGGAGCAAACTCTGGAGATTATCGAGCATTTGTCCACGGAATGGGAGAAGCTGAACAAGCACCTGAAAGATGTGAATAATGCACTGCTGGAACGCCGTCTGCGCACCCGTCTGGCTGAGCGACTGGGCGGCGAACGACGTGTTTACTATCTGGATGGTGCTGTTTTCGTCTTGATTGTTATCGCCCTGGCATTGATGATAATCGAGTTACTCTTCCCGTTGCCACACAGAACGCTTGCCTGGTTCATTACCGTCGATTTTGTCATCTGTATGTTCCTAATCGGTGACTTTTTCTTACGCCTGAGCCTGGCGGAGGAGAAAGGTTGGTATTTTCGCCGCTATTGGATCGACCTGGTTTCGTCAATACCGTACTACGGTATCCTGCGCATTGGCCGCCTGGTCCGTATCAACCGCTTTCTGCGACTGTTCCGGCTGCTGCGTCTCGGCCGGGCATTGCGAGTACTCCTTTTTGCATTTCGCGGTCTGGACAAACTGACCAAAACATTTGAGGTGAACTTACTGAAGCGATCGGTGCTGATTGCTGTAGTGCTATTGATCTTCGGCGCACTCAGCATAAGCGCATTGGAAGGGGTAGAAGAGAAATCGCTACAGGAAATGGGTGAAAGTCTGTGGTGGAGTTTCACCACCGTCGTGACGGGGGGCTTTGCCGATTTGCATAATCCCAACACATTCACCGGTCGGGTCATCACCGCCGGCCTGGTATTGCTGGGATTCACAGTCACCGGTATTTTCACTGCGTCTTTGACTTCGGTGCTGGTTGAGGATGATTCCAGCCGCATCGAGCAGAATCAGCACGGACTGCAGGCGCAACTGAAGGGCGTCCACAAGAAACTGGACTTGCTCTCAGGGGAAACGAATAAGGGACTGATCGCAATGGAAATGGCGGCTCAGTCGTTGGCAAATCAGACCTCGTGCGAAGGCGTGGCTTCAGTGCTGGTGGAGACGATGGTACAAAACTTTGATTGTTTGCAGGCATCGATACACCTGCTGGACTTAGACAAACAAGAACTGTTGCGGATCGCGCAACTGGGACTGGTGGAAGTTACGCCACCAGAACGGGAAAAGCTGGGCGGAAATTTGACCGGCCGGACCGTCGCCAGGCTGCTTCAAGAGCCGAATCTGGCAGAGGTTGACCTGGAGCCAGAGACAGAGCTTTGTATCGCCGTTAAAGGTATTGCCCTGGTCTGTCCCTTGGTCGCCAACCTGCAGGTGCTGGGTGTGTTGCACATCATCCTGCCCGAGAATCTTGCCCGATATTATATGTACAATCGGGTGCCGATGACCCTCTCTCACCACGCAGCAACGGCCATCCATGCAGTAGATTTGGCCGATCAGATTGGATTGTAACCAGATTGTAACCTTGATATTGATGGATTTGTGATAAAGTGTATAACGTGGAATCATAGCTTGAGCGAGGATCACGAAACGCTTATTATCAAGCTACTGAGCACCAATTGGGCACAACGAAACTACGGAGAGAAGTACCAAGGAGACATCCAATGTGTAGAGTGCTCTATATTGAAGATGATACCGAACACCGCCTGATGCTGAGCACCCTCTTGACTTCCCATGGCTTCACCGTCGAGACGGCAAAAAACGGGCTTGAGGGTGTGGAGAAAGTCCGCGAATGGGAGCCAGATGTAATCCTGTTGGATCTGCTCTTGCCGCTAATGGACGGATTCGGAGTGATGAACACCCTCAAGGAAGACCCTACCACTCAGAATATCCCCATCATTGTTATCTCAGCTTGGCCGACGGCCGACAATCGCAAACGGGTGCGAGAAGCTGGTGCACAAAACTTCATGACCAAGCCCTTCCAGGCCGAGGAATTGGTCAACGCCATTCGAGAGTGTCTGCCCCAATCCGAAGAGTTGCCCCAAGCTGAAGAGATACTCGAAGCTGAAGAGTTGCCCGAAGCCGAAGACTTACCCCAAGCTGAAGAGTTGCCCGAAGCCGAAGACTTACCCCAAGCTAAAGAGTTGCCCGAGGCTGAAGAGTTGAAAACAGGTTGAGGACCTGGTATACTTAGGAAGCGTCCAGAAATAACTTTCTATTTTCAGGCCAAAATTCCGAGTGTAGTCTTTCAAAATGCACAAAGTTATTCTTGGACGCGGCCTTATCACGAATAATGCCAGGCGGGGGTGTAGCACGTTGAAACGTTTGGCCGACGGCGCTGAGAGAATGGGCATCTCGCTGACCAACGACCAATTGGGCTCGTATCAAGCCTATTACGAGACGTTGATCGACTGGAACCAGCGAGTGAATCTGACCCGGATCAGCGACTGCGAGGAAGTTCAGACGAAGCACTTCCTAGACTCTCTGTCTTGCCTGGAGGTGATCGAGCGCGTCTGGGGGGTATCGGCCAAGAGAGCAGACGTGGATGTTCGAGCGATCGATGTAGGGACTGGAGCAGGCTTTCCGGGCGTGGCACTCAAGATTGCTTTGCCTGCGTTGCACCTGACGCTGCTGGAGGCGACAGGCAAAAAAGTCGAGTTTCTTCAAGCCCTTGTTGAACGTTTGGGGCTGGAAGATGTGGTAATCTTAAACGCCCGAGCGGAGGAAGCGGGACAAAATCCAGTGCACCGCGAGCGATACGGCCTGGCGCTGGCTCGGGCGCTGGCCGGGATGGCAACACTGGCTGAGTTGACGTTGCCCCTGGTGCGGGTAGGGGGGCTGGTTATCGCTCAGAAGGGAGAAAATCCGGCGGCTGAGGTGGAGTCTGCCCGGAAGGCGATTGATACTCTGGGTGGCCAGGTACAGGAGATCGCCCCAGTGGTGGTCCCTGGCTTAGATGGCGCGCGTCACTTGGTGATGTTGAAAAAAGTCTCTGCTACTCCTGCCAAATATCCTCGTCGGCCAGGGATGCCGGCTAAGCGGCCTCTCGGCTGAGGGAAACCAAAATTGGGTGACTTTTAGCGTACTTCAAATCCACCTGCACTACACGCAGGCGAAGGTCACCACCACGACTTAACGCAGCGCTACCACCTCTATCTCACCGGATGTTATCTGCAGCAGATGGGCTTGGGCAAGGAACTCGTCCGTGAAATCGGTCCAATCGGTGGTGGTGAGGATTGCCTGTTCGACACCATCGACCATGCCCATCACCCGGGCACGGCGACTGGCATCTAACTCGCTCATCACGTCATCCAGGAGGAGAAGAGGCGTTTCTCCAGTTGCCTGGTGCATCAGATCGACTTCTGCCAGCTTCAGTGCCAAGGCGGTGGTGCGCTGCTGGCCACGTGAGCCATAGAGTGTCATGTCCACGCCCTCAACGGTAAAATGCAAGTCGTCGCGATGAGGCCCAACGACGGTCACGCCCCGCGCAATCTCTTCGCGGCGGGCCTGGCGCAGGTGGGACTTGAATGCCTCGGCAACTTCCGGCGGCGATAGTTGTGTCTGGGCCGACGGTAATAGTTCCTCAAGGGACAGCGGGCGCTGATAGTCGAGCAAAGGGCGATGTTGAGGATCGAAGCTGGGGGCGTAGTGCAAACGAAATACCTCCGGCTGCCCGGTGAGCAGTCGATACCGGTCGTGGCCGAGCTGGTCCAGTTTGGTAATCGCCTCTTGCCGAGTCACGATCAGGGTCGCGCCCTGTTCTGACAATTGGTCGTCCCAGAAAAGGAGCTGGTCATCGTCCCAACCAGGTGAAACCTGGCCCCCAACTCGCTCAGCCAGTTGCTTGAGCAGCGCATTACGCTGAGATAATACCTTGTTGTATTGGGCAAGAGCACGACAGTAAGTATGGTCGATCTGGCATAGAGTGCCATCCAGGTAGCGACGACGGATACTGGGTGAGCCAGTCACCAGTTCGATATCTTCTGGCAGGAAAATAACCGCGTTGAGCTGGCCAACCACGTCCATAGCTCGCTTTTTGACACCGTTGAGCCGCATCTCTTTGCGGACGGTTCCTTTCTCGCCGGGCAAAAGGGTGATGTCAATCTGAAAAATATTGCTGTTGCGGATAATATGCCCTTCGAGTCGGGCAAAAGGGAAGGGGTCTCGCTCCATAGCCTCCCAGTTGATAAGCTGACGCTCGGCCCGGGCGAAGGTGGATCGGGTAGTAGCCAGGTAATAGATCGCTTCCAGCAGGTTGGTCTTGCCCTGCGCGTTGTCGCTTCGCAGCAAAACAAGACCCGGCGGCAGATCAAGCGCCAGCCGGACGTAGCTGCGGAAGTTGATCAGAGCGAGTTGAGTGAGAACCATGACACGATTATAACACGAGGGAAGGGGGCTACAAAATGTCTGTAGGCTCAGATTGGGCAGAAGTCCACATCCACGACTCGGTGCTGGAGCTAGTGGAAGGGGACATCACACAACAAGATACTGAAGCAATTGTGAATGCGGCCAATTCCAGCTTATTGGGCGGCGGTGGCGTTGACGGAGCGATTCGCCGCGCAGCCGGGCCGGAGCTACTGGCCGAGTGCCGGACGCTGGGTGGGTGTCCGGTGGGTGAGGCACGTCTTACGCGAGGCTATCGACTGAAAGCAAAATACGTCATCCACGGGGTGGGTCCAATTTACAGCGGCTCGGCTCGCGATGCTGGACAGTTGGCCAGTGTCCACCAGCACGCGCTGCAACTCGCCTCGGAGCGCGGCATCTCCAGCGTGGCCTTCCCGGCCATCAGCACTGGCGCCTACGGGTATCCTATGGAAGAATCTGCACCCATCGCTCTGGCTACAGTCATCAACTACTTACGCCAGCACCCAGAGATCACGCTGGTTCGCTTTGTGCTCTTTGGGCAACGGGCATACCAGGCATACGAGACTGCGTTAAAAGCCCTGATACCAGATTGAGTTCGCCCCAGAAGTGAATTATACCCTGTTACCATTGGCCTGTTGCAAATGTATGCAATTTATTGTATAATTCCTATAGTACGCAGGAAGTTGGACGTGAAGTTCTCGTAACGCATCCTGTCAGAGCTACATCCCGGCAAGATGCAATAGACTTACAGAAGACTTACAGAGGTATGCTTATGTCAAGTAAAGATCTGGGGCTTCCACCTAATGTGAAATGGCTCTCTCTGCAAGAGGCAAGTAAGATGCTTGGTGTGCATCCATCCACCTTGCGCCAGTGGGCTGACTCGGGCAAAATTCCCACAGTACGCACACCGGGAGGGCACCGCCGATTCGCCGAAAGCGACGTGCGGGCTTTACTTGAGCCGGAACCGCTGCAGCCATCGGGCGTCCAGCTATTGGTGCAAAGCGCGCTGGGCCGCACCCGCCTTGAAGTGAGCGGGGGCAAGCTAAGTGAACAGAGCTGGTATCAGCGCTTCGACGAGACAGACAAAGCCGAACATCGGGAGTTGGGCCGCAAATTGCTATCAATGGTGATGCAATACCTGTCACAACCTTCCGAGCGCCAGGAAATTATGGAAGAGGCCCGAGAGCTAGGCCGCTCATACGGTGAGCATTCTTTGGTCAGCAAACTGACTCTCACTGAGGCGGTCTGCGCCTTCCTGTACTTCCACGACTTCTTGACGGACGGCGTCATCCAGATGTCGGAGACGATGGGCCAAAAAGTCAGCATCGACCTGATCAGCACCTACCAGCAGATCAACGTCTTCATTGACGAGGTCATGTTGGCTATGCTGAGGGTCTACGAGGAAAAGATGTAACTGCACCCTGATTATAAGGGCAGTCTCAACATTCTTGGAAGCAGTTACAATGTAACCATCCAGCGATGAGATAGGTCGTTGCTTTTCAAAAGGCGCTCCTATGTGGAACGTCTTTTTCTTCTATGCGTCGATCAGCGCCCGCAGCCGCGCCAGATTCTCAATGTCCTCGTGCATATCCTTTGACTTGGGTGTCTCCAACAACATGGGGGTGTCTTCGAAGCGGGGATCGTTTAGAATGGGGCGAAAACCATCCAGGCCCACCGATCCCTCGCCGATGTGTGCGTGCCGGTCGCGGCGGCTGCCCAGACCTTGTTTGGAGTCGTTGAAATGGAAGACCGCCAGGCGCTCCAGACCGATAATCTCGTCAAATTGTGTGAATACTTCGGCGTAGCCTTCGGGGGTGCGGAAGTCGTAGCCGGCCGCCAGGGTGTGACAGGTGTCGTAACATACGGCCAGACGCTCCTCCACCTCGGTCGCAGCGATCATGGCAGCCAACTGTTCAAAACGGTAGCCCAAGTTGGTGCCCTGGCCGGCCGTGGTCTCCAGGGTGATCTTTACCCGGGCGTCGGGCAGGCGATCGTAGGCGACGTTCAGCGCCTTGGCGATGCGTGCAATACCGGAGTCCTCACCTGATCCCATGTGCGAGCCGGGGTGGACGACCAGGTAGGGAATAGACAATATGTCACAACGTTCCATCTCGACCAGCATGGCTTCGATGGATCGGTGCCACAGCCCATCGTCGGGTGTGGCCAGGTTGAGCAAGTACGAAGCGTGGGCGACCACAGGCGTGATGCCTGTCTCGGCCTGTCGGCGATGATAGCGTTCGACGTTCTCCTCTTTCAGTGGCGCCGCCCGCCACTGGTTACTGTTCTTGGTGAAGATTTGTATAGCATCGCAGCCGACTTGCTCGCCCCGGTCAAAAGCCGTATCAACCCCGCCGCTAACCGACATGTGTGCTCCCAAGCGTGCCATTGATCTCACTCCTGTTGCTACCGTTTGGGTAGCAGCGGTTCAATCAATTTACCCCGAATGAACAAGAGCCTATCAACCCTGGCCCAGCAATTCGACGGCTAGTTGGGCGTAGATCCGGGCGGCGGTGTAGCAGTCGGACAGACGAATGCACTCGTCGGCGGTGTGAGCCTGGGCTTCGTCACCGGGACCCAACCCCACGGTGGGGATGCCGGCGACGCCCATGGTGTAGACGCCGTCAGTGGAAAAATCCCACTTGCCGATGGGAGGGCGCTCGCCAGTCACCGCCCGCACTGCGCGAGCGGTCGCCTGCACCAGAACGTGGTTCTCGGACACCACCCAGGCCGGGTAGTGCTCCACGTCACGGCAGCGATAGCCGATGTAGCTGGTATAGTCAAACTCGGCCAGAGAGACCTCGGCGCGCACGTTTTCACGCACGATGACTCCCTCGACCTCGGCCAGGGCCTTGGCCTCGGTTTCGCCCAGCGTCAGTCGCCGGTCGATGACAAAGGTGCAACTATCGGGGATGACGTTTTTGCTACCGGCAGTATTCTCAATACGAGTGACAGCCAACGTCCCCTTGCCCAGGAAGGGATCCTCGGCCAACATGTCGGCCAGCAACTCTAATGAAAAAATGATGCGCGCCGCGCCGTAAATCGCGTTCTCACCCAAATGAGGCATTGAAGCGTGAGCTGAGCGGCCCCGCACGGTGACGTGCATTTCCATCCGCCCGCGGTGTCCTCGGGTCACTCGCAAGTTGCTCGGTTCGGCCAGCACCACCCAATCAGGCCGCAGTCCCTCCTCTTCGACGAGCACACGCATGGCGTACCCTTCACACGGCTCCTCTTGCACCACGCCAACCACGTATAGGTCGCCAGCCAATCTGACGCCGCTGTCCTTTAGTGCCTTAGCACCATAGACCAAGCTGGCCAGCGGTCCCTTCATATCGGTCGCGCCACGCCCGTAAAGGAGGCCATCATCAATCTCGGCGCCGAAAGGATCGTGAGTCCAGGCCCCTGGATCACCTACGCCGACGGTGTCCATATGCCCGTTGTACAGCAAGCGAGGGCCAGTTCCCGGCCCGATGCGGCCCACTATGTTGCCAATGCGATCGGTCCACACCTCATCAAAGCCGACAGCGCGCATCTCGGCCTCCAGGCGTTCGGCGACACCCTTTTCCCGGCACGAGAAACTGGGGATACGCACCAGGTCTTGCAGGAAAGATGTTAAGGCTTGTTGGTCTTGTGGGGTAAATCTAAACATGAGATCCTCGCAGATCAAATATCAAATGACAAATGGCAAATATCAAATGGCAAATTCGAAAATTAGAGCTTGATATTGGGAAATTTGATATTTGATATTTGATATTTGATATTTGGCACTTGTCATTTGTGATTAGTACGCGCCATCGCCGAAGAGGATGGTAGGGATGGTACGCAGGAGAATCTTCAAATCAAGGGTCGGGTTCCAATGCTCAACGTAATAGATATCCAGGAGCGCCATCTCGTCAAAGGGGAGTTCGCTGCGTCCACTGACTTGCCACAAGCCGGTGATGCCGGGCGCGATGTCCAGGCGGCGCATATGCCAGGGCTGGTATTCGGCGACCTCCTCCGGCAGGGGAGGTCGTGGCCCGATGATGCTCATGTCGCCGCGCAGTACATTATAGCACTGGGACAGCTCATCCAAGCTGAAGCGTCGCAGCCAGCGCCCCACGCGCGTGACGCGCGGATCATCCTTCATCTTAAAAATCGGACCATCGGCTTCGTTCAGATCGCGCAGGAGGTCTTTTTGATTCTCAGCACCGATCGTCATTGAGCGGAATTTATACAGGATGAAAGGTCTTCCACCCTGGCCCACCCGATCCTGGCGAAAGAGTATCGGCCCTGGAGAATCCATCTTGATAGCCAGGGCAATGAGTGCCATCAGCGGCGCAGTAAATATCAGGACAGTCAGCGAAAAAGCGACATCGATTGCTCTTTTTAGGAAACGAGTAAGAGAGCTGACGCGTACCTGCTTGACCCCAATCAGCGGAATGCCTGCCATCTCGTTGATAGACATACGGCTGAGAGTCATCTGGAACAGATCAGGCACGATACGTGCCCGGACGTTCTCCCGCTCACATTGAGCCATGATGGCCATGATCTTGCGGTGGTACTGCCAAGGTAAGGTGATGATGACCTCATCGATGGCTTCGTCTTGAACCAAGATAGCCAAGCTATCCAGGCTGCCCAGTCCTTTAAATCGGCCGATGTCGGTGGTACCCTTGGCCGGGTCGTCATCTACAAAGCCGACAATCTCGTAACCCAAGTCAGGATGCGCGACCATAGTGCGCATTACGGTGCGTCCTACCTCGCCCGCGCCGACGATAACGGCCCGAGCCACGCCAATACCCCGGCGACGCAAGTGTTTCAGCCAAATGTTTTTGACGAGCCGGCTGAGACTCAGCAGCACGACAATCAGCGCCCCAGCGTAGAAGAAAATAAGACGAGAGTAGAAGGTAGGTCGCGAGATGAAGACCAACACGACCATGATCACAATCCCGGTCGTGCTGCCGTTGACGATGGCAGTCAGTTCGTCGAACCAAGATACTCCCTGACGCAGGTTGTAGAGACCTTGCCGCCGGTAGGCCAGGATGAGCACGAAGGTGAGGATCAGGGCAAAGGGGATGTAAACGGAAAAAGGAACGACATAGGCAGGGTCAACGGCGCGTAGCCATTGAAGATCGTAGCGAATGTAATAGGCGATGGCAAAGGCAATATTGATGAGGAGAGCATCAGTGATCACCAAACCGGCAATTAGCACCCAGCGACGCTTGATGCTCGCCAACAGCCTGTTTCTTCTTTTAACGGAAGCCAGAGTTGATCCTGATTCTACCACAGGAGTATCTCCTAAAGAGCAAGCAAAGGGCTCGCTACTCCTTGCCCACAACCCTTTCTTTGCCCAGCGCCCGGCCATAGGTGTCCAGGGTCTGCAGGGCGGTACGTGCCCAGGTAAAATCGGCAGCGTGAGCCAACCCCTTGGTCACCATCTCTTGACGCAGCGAAGCATTGCTCAACGCACGGCGCATGGCCTCAAGCAGTTGTGACTCATCGTCGGGCGGCACCAACAGAGCAGCGTCGCCTGCCACTTCGGGCAACGAGGCAACGTGGGTGGTGACGACTGGGGTGCCACAAGCCATCGCCTCCAGCACCGGCAGGCCGAAGCCTTCGTAGCGCGATGGATAGACAAAAAGATCAGCGGCATTATACCACAATGGTAGCTCCTGCTGCACCACGTAGCCGGGAAAAATGACATCACCAGTCAAACCCAGGTGTTCTACTTCAGCGAAAATCTGGTCGTAATACCAGCCCTTGCCTCCAGCCACCACGAGTTTGGGAAGATCGGGTTCCGCCACCCGCCACTGACCATAGGCCTGAACTAGCTTCTGTACATTCTTGCGAGGCTCGAGCGTGCCCAGGAACAGAATAAAACGATCGGGCAAAGCACGCTCTCGCCGAAATTGAGCCACCTCAGCCGCCGCTAGGGGACGGAAATCCTTATCTACTCCGCAGTAGGCCACATCTACCCGGTCAGGGGACACGCCTAACATCTTCACCACATCGCGCTTGGTGTTCTCAGAGATAGCAATGACCCGCCGCGCGCGACGGGCCGAAAGTGCGGTGAAGAGGCTCAAATACCAGCGGTTCCAGGGTCGGAATGCCTCCGGGTAATGGTAAAAGCTCAGATCGTAGATGGTTACCACAAAGGGACAGGGCGTCACCAGGGGACCAGTGAAGGCCAAGGCGTGCAAAAGGTCAACCCCCCTTTGATGCAGCACCATGGGTTGCGCCAGTTGCTCCCACAAGATGCGCATCGCTGGCGTGCGCGTCGGCCACCGGCTATAATGGAGCCTAAGTCGCTCATCCTCGAAGCGACGGTCACCCAGGAAGACACTGAAGCGATAATCGGTGTCAATCTGACCCAGGTTCTTTAACAAATGGTAGATATATGAATTGATGCCTGCCCCTCTGTAATTACGGCTGAGAGAGAGCAGGTGAGCGTTGAGGCCAATGTGCGTCAAAGATGGGGCTTGTGCGTCCACGGCAATATTATACCACACTTGTTGGACAGAGGCGAAGCGTTCTGCAAATAGGTTCTCAACCCAGTCCCTTGTAGATCTCCACGGTGCGGGCTGCGATCTGCGACTGGGTGAACTGGTCCAAGACGCGCTGGTGGCCCTTTTGCGCCAGATCGAGGCGCAATTGAGTATCTCCCAACAATCTCTGAAGTTGCGTACGCAGGTCAGCCGGGTCCCCCTCAGCGAAGGTGAGACCCGCGTCGCCGATGACCTCAGGGATCGCGCCACAACGCGCCCCAACGACCACCACCCGGCAGGCCATGGCCTCGATGAGTACCCGGCCGAATTGTTCCTTCCAGTTGAGGCGCGTGCGAGAGGGAAGCACCAACACGTCGAGGCCGCTGTAATAATAAGGCATCTGGGTAGATGGGATGGGCAGGTCGAAGGCGACGCGGGGCAAAATGCCCAACCACTGGGCCATCTTCTCCAGTCGATCACGTTCGGGTCCGCTACCCAAGATGCGCAACTCCCACGGTCCCTGAAGCTGGGCGACGGCCTCCAGGAGGATGTCTATGCCCTTCTCCGGCACCAGGCGGCCAATGTAGCCGATGACCATCTCGTTTTGCGAGGGTCGGCGCGCACTACGGCGCAGCAACACGCTTGGCTTGCTGGGACGCGAAGGACGGGTGATGGGCTGATAGAAGTCGGGATCCACACCGAATTGAGGGATCACCTCCACCGGCCCCGTGTAACCTTTGGCCCGCCACACGTCTACTCCCTCGGCGTTGCCGGTCAGTAACGCGTCGGTGCGAGACAGCACATAAGATTCCATCCATCCGAAAGGCGGTGGGTAGCGACGCTGGAGATTCTGCCAGGTGAAAACCACCGTTCGTGCACCCAAGCGCCGCGCGGCCCGCGTAGCCCGGAAGGTGGCCAGATTGTAAGGCTCCTCGTCAATGTGCACCACGTCCGGTCCTACCTCACGCATTACTCTGCCAAGAGTCGGGTAGTAATGCAAGTGGAAGTGACCGTTAAGAGCGATGGGCTCGATGCGCAAATCGTAGCCAGTGGTGTGAACCCGCTCCAAGTGCAGCGTACCACGCTCGTCCTGCCACTCGGGGGGGACCACTACCGTAAGATCGACACCATCGTGCCGGGCTATCTCTTCTAACTTCTTTTGATAGGCCCCCACCACGCAGGCCTTGGAGATCATGAGGACTTTCATAGGATTGGGATTTCGTTTAAGGCAATGCCAAGAAAATATAAGTTCCCGCACCTAAATTATGTCATTTCGAGCGATAGCCAGAAATCCCCATCAGCGATGGCTGCGCAATCAACCTTGAGAGGGATTAAGCCCTTCGCTCGAAATGACACACGGGAAATTATTCTTTTATGAACCCTTAGGCTTTTCCAGGCATCACTTGTCTGGCTTTGTTTCAACGAGGCTTGGCGGGACGTTTGCGCAATTTAATTCTTGGAAAAGCCTAACCACGTGTAGAACGCGTGAGCATACATTATATGGAAAGCCCCCTCCACTTAATGGCGAAGGGGACATAAGAATAGAATGTTCCTGTGGGTTATTATATCTCAGACACAGGGCTCAGGCAAAAAGGCCTGTACAAAAAGAAAAGCGCAGGCATACCTGCCCGTGCCTACCGGCAGGGTAGGTATGCCTGCGCGTACAACTGAAATTGAATGCACCCTACTCTCAAAGTATCTTCTCAAAATGTAGGGGCGATCCCTTGTGGTCGCCCTGTCGGGCAGGCGCAAGGCACTGCCCCTACCCCGAATTATTGAGAAGATACCTCTCAAATGACCTCCCGGCCCAGAAAGATATCAGGGAATCCAGCCTCCGGAGGGATCGGAATCCGAAAGACTGCCTGCGCCTGCCTGGCATTGACCGCATACCGCAATCGCCGAATAGGGATGCCTACCAGATCGCTACCCCATTCACATTGACTCAGTTGCGCCAGGTTAAGTCTGGCCAGGGACAAATCCGTTGAGTCTCCAGGTTGGGTTAGAGTGTAGTGCGCGGTCGGCGTCGTTTCGTTGGGTCCTATCTGAAGTGAAGGCAGGCAAAGGCCAGCTCCAACTGCGTTGGCTAAACCACGAGGTGCGGCAGATATCCCCACCAATACTATGCGCATTGTAAAGGGTCGAGGCGTCCGATGCAGTAATAGACGATACAGATTCAGGGCAGAGTCAACCTCCGGAGCCAGAGCAGCAGGAATCGCTCCCTCATTGATTAAGTGTTCCAGTTCGTTCAAATAGACGTAATCCGCGCGATTCCAGAGGGTGGGTGAGAGGTTGACGATGAACATCAAAGGTTGCTGATACTTCGGTAGGGCACACCACACTTGTTCCATACTCTGCAGGTGCCACTCCCAGTTGTGAGTGAGGTAGATTGGATTGAGTCCATCGCCATGATCTGAGCAAGATACCAATCGTTCAAAGCGTCGAACCTCGACTATCTGCTCAAAGCGCTTTAGGTTGGCAATCCATTCGGATCGATAAGCTCTCTCAAAGTCAACTCGGTTCGACAACGGGTGCAAGATAAAATCAAAGGGAAACAGGCTAAACACCTCATGGCCCAGAACCAGAGCCTGGGATCGAGCCTGGTCAGAAGTCTGGGCAAACGCCTTGCCTAATAGAAACAGGTCCACCTGGTTTCGATCGGGGTAAGCGATGAAGCGCAACTCGAACACGGGATTGCAGGAGGGAATTGAACCAGGTAGGTGAAGACTCTCAATAAAGTGAATCTGCCTGTCCCAGGCCTCAAACAGGGGCGCAGCCATCATGGGATTCCGGGCCCGAGCGTGGAACTCGTTGTAGGGGCGTCGCAACAACTCAAATGCGAAAATGGCGTGGTAGCCTGATTCGTCACTCTCAGGGGGCAGTGGTTGCCCTTCTAACCGAGATTCTTGCCGCACAAGGTGGATGTGTAAATCCATTATGATGCTCCCTATGACCGGCCGTCCACGAGTTGCACTCTCTCACTGGCTGGAATGGCCGTTTGAACTGGTCGGGGCGCCGACTGCATCCTGCTCGACCAAGTTATCAATGACCTGAGCTAAGGCTTGATCACGTCCGTCCGTGTAACCGTTGTGACCGTAGGTGGCGTTGGCGACGGCCAGATGGCGAGGATCAGCTAAAGCGGATACAGCCTGCCCCAGCGCCCCAATGCGGGCCAGTGCTCGTTCGTGAGCCAGTTTCGTCTCCACCATCATGCGCTCGTATTCGCGGTGGGCATTCTCGAGGTTGAAGATGTCAGTCTGGCGCCGGGCGTCGTCGACCGCAACCCCTCCTTTTATGAAGGCTGCCATCCGTTCTGTCTGGGCCTCGAACAGGACTAATTCGCGCTGGTCGTTGGCTAATAGGCGACGAGCCTGAAGGTCAGCCTCCTCAGCCAAGAGTTTCCGCTCTGCCAGTATTGCCTGGGCCGCGAGACGGAGATGGTCCGGGTCTCCTTCGACTTTGACAATCTTTATGCTGAGAATGCGTAGTCCTTTGAGAGCCGGCTCGGCAAGCAAAGTCAGGCGAATTTGACGTTCGAGGGTGGACTTACTGGACACTTGTGAAACGTTCGCATCCCCGAATAAAGAGCGGTGAAGCAAGGCTTCAATCACCCGCCGAGCGGCACTCTCAGCCATTCGAGTCAGTGATTGAAGCGGAGAAGCGATCTGGATGATTGCCTGCGGATCGTCAACCTTGAATTCCACGTTAATGAGCAAGGAGACTTGGGCCAAGTCTACCGTGTTGAGGTTATCCAGACCGACCTCAAGGCTGTGTTGGGACATATCCACCAGTTGGCCGCACAGCCGGCCAGATGGGCAGGTATGCAAGCTATGAACACCAGGGCCAAAAGTTCGACAGAATCCGCGCTGGCCCCGCACAACCACGCGGCCCGTATTGGGCACGGCGAGCAGCCCGGCTAAGCCCAAAAGACCACGAGACAGCGTGAAGGGGGGAGAAAACAGATTTTCACCAACGGGCGGAGGTTCGTAGATAGGGCCACTGATCAGATGCCAGAAGATGTCCATCAGTTTCCCTACGCCTAACTTTTTCCAGAAGCTTATTGAATTTTCCATAGTCTGTTCTCCTTCTCATGCATCGCTAATCGGTACGATTCTAAGGGACGACCACATCGCGCCGAGCCTGTGCGATGGAGTCCTGATGAATCACGGCCATGTCCTTCGTCAAAGATTGAGAGAGGAATGAGTTGAGGCCGCATTCGCAAGCCAGCGATAACCAAACCGAACACCAAACTCAGAATTAGCTCAAACTCCAACGGTTCCATTGTAATCCTCCTTTTTTCGGCGGTGGCACTTAGGCCAACGCGCTTAAGGGTATAGTTGTTGATCCGAAATCTAACCTAACTATAGCATATTTTCTGGACCACTACTTCGCACAATCATCAATGTTAGCTAACCATAACATCGCCACATTGTCACCCAAACCTCACTGTAACCTCACACACAAAAGGAAAGAGAAAGAGGGGGAAGGTCTTAACCTTCCCCCTCGGCATCCTATTCCGCGTGTAGTAACGATATTTCACACGAGTGACGATTTCCATTTCAACAAACGCAGGCCCTCCAATCTGAGTACGTCGGGAAACAGGGCACGATACACGTTGCAGTAGGGCAATTTGAAATCGCTGCGTCCTGTAACCCGGTAGGTGAGTAGAGGACATCCACTAGCACACCAATAGCGCCAGGGGCAATCACGGCACGCTTCTTTCTCGTCCACCGCCACGTTTTGAAACCCGGTTGCCTCCCCCTGAACGGCCGACAGCGGGTCGTCCGCGAACACATCCGTGATTGTCCGCCCGATCTCCATCTGGCAGCGCGCGACGCGCCCGTGATGATCAATCACCAGATAGTTACGACCGGCTCCACAGGCACGATCATGTAGAGCGCCAAAGCTGGCCCGGTCCAAAAGGCCAGCGATTAAGCTCTGACGAGGCAGCCTTTCTTCGATAATCGAAAAAGCAGCACGCATGCCCGCAATCAAGCGCTCGTCCTCAACTGCCATCTCTGCTCTCTTGTGGCAATTGTCGCTGTCGCGATAGAAATTGAGGTTAAAGAGCAAATCTCGGTCCAGGGCAAATGCCACGGCATCAGCAATGCCTCCGGCGTTGTACCCCGTGACCGTGATAGAAAGATAGGGTCGCAGGCCCCGATTCAGGGCCCGGTCCACACCACGTACAACCCGGTCAAAGCTGCCGCGTCCATCAGGGAAGGCTCGTTGCGCATCGTGGCCTGCGCCGACACCATCGAGGGAGATCATCAGGCGCATGCCGCTATCGCGCATATAATCCAGCATCCGACCGCTTAGTGCAACGCCATTACTCAGCACCACCTCGCGTAGACCTAATTCAGCCTCATTTGTCAACGCTATGGCCTGCTCGTGAAGAGCACGAATCAACTGAAAATTGAGAGTAGGTTCACCACCAGCATATTTCAACTTTATCGCCTGAAAGTCGTGACGTATCGCCGATCGGCAGATGGCCTCCAACGCTGCTCGCCCCGTCGCTTCATTCATCGTCTCGTCGGTCTTAGCCAGATAGCAGTAGGCGCAACGCAGATTGCAGATGTTGGTTATGTGCAGCCAAGCAGTCAGTGTATGCGGTTGCGAATCAACGGGCGACCTGACGAAGTCCACGGGTTGAAGCAGTCGTAGAGCGGCCAGTTGGCGTGAAGCTGTGCCATTCAACATACGGGGGTAAGTGAAAGAATCCAGGACAGCACGCGCGGGCTCGTTTAGCACCACCACTCCGGTCGAGCTGAGGTAGTTAAAAACAAGCTCGTGCCTGTCTGGTAAGGGTGCACGATGAAGGGAAGGAGCGACCTGCCAGTTGGTGGTTTCTGCCTCTGTTAGCGGTGGGGCGACGCGCGCAAAGCTGGTATCTGGACAGGCGCAATCGTCTTCCGCTCGTTCACCCGGTACCGCGTTCAACAACCTGGGTTCCACATCTTGAGCAGTGCAGGCACAATCTTGCTCAGATTGCTGATCATTGGCATCCCAAAGGATCTGAGAGACATCAGATTTGTCGATCACAGATGCTTTCTCCTTAGGTGATAATCACTTGCTCCATTATGTAAAAAGCACGACTCCCACTGCATCGCCAACAGATTGCCTGACATGTATCCTGTTATGCTGAACCCACATTTTTTGAACACGTGAATCGCACGCGTGTTGTCTGGTCGAGTAGAGAGGATCACACTCTGCACTTCGTTCAACGAAGCCCATTCTAATGCTTCGCGGGCGAGAGCCGTACCGATGCCCATATCACGATATGGTTGAAGCAGCCCTATCCCCAAGCTCACTTGGGGTGGAGCCCCATTGCATAGATCGGTCGGAAACAGTCGGCACCAACCCATAATAGCCTCATCGACTCCAACCACCAACAAAAGGTGCCGGGGACAGTCGGGTTGAACAAGCGCGTGGGTCCAGGCTGGGGTTGGCTCAAAGCGACGGGTGCTCATCCAGCGGCTTTCACCGCAGACCGTATCAATGGTAGTAATCAAACTCGTCTGGTCGCCAGCGGCGAAAGGGCGTATCAATCGTCCCCATCTGACTCTCACACCGGCCCGAACCATTTGTCCATCAGCGTCACCAGACGCGTTTGTCCCAGCCGATATGCATCGGCCGTGGTTTGAACAGCCTCGGTGATGACGCCCAATTCCTCAAGGTTCAACCCTCTGAACCGGTCATCGATACGATCCTCAGCACGCTTCATATCACGGAACGCTTGGCCCTGTCCAAATAGATCATAGTATGCCAGGGCTAACGTATACATTGTGGCCGACTCTTTCAATGCAGCATAAGCCTGCTCCAGATCGCCGTGCCTCTCTTCGTGGTAGCGATTAAAAGCAATGTGCCCTCTCAGCACGTACAACTTGCCTAACTGTACCCAGTACCAAGGCCGATCCAATTCCTCTGTCGGCAGACCGGTCCCTTCGGTAATCAGATAGTCGTCGCCGACTTTGGCCTGCACCTCGTTCAGGACCACATCGACGCCGGCAAGATCTTCAACGTAATACTTCAGCCAGGCCAGATTGACCAGCGCATCCACGGCACGGTGAGGCTGTTGTGACTCGGCAACTCGGGCTGCTTCACGCAGGGCTTGCTCCCCATTCTCTACCAGTTCATCACAAGTTGGGTCATCAGGGTTTGGTGCATAGTGCGGCCATAGGTATGCCCAGTCTCGATGTGCACAACCCAACTCGATTAACGCATCCACTAAGCGTGAAGGCTCCGAGACCAGAGGTTCATCACGCTCGACGTCCGGCCAGTCCCGGTAGGGGCCAAAAATAGAAACCGCCTCACGCGCGTGTTGGAGGGCCTGACGCATAAGGTCGACCTGCTCTTCCGGGAAATACATTTCGTCCACCGCCCCCATACGACGAATAGCTTCGGCCAGCGCGACGTTGGCCATGCCGATACCACGCATCATTTCCAGTTCGCGGAAGATGGCCAGCGCGCGTTCGCAATTGGAGCGCGCCCGATGTGGTTGGTTATTGAGGATTTGAATCACCCCTAGTGTGTTGTAGCTCAGGGCGATGGGATAGCGCGCCCCCTGCCGGAGCCGCAGTTCGAGCCCGGCTTTGCACTTTCGGATGGCGTCATCAAAATCGCCAGACCCAGCCAGCGCCGAACTCATGTTGTTCAGGGTATTGGCGTGCTCAGCCTCGTATCCTTTACCCAGCTTACGCCACAGTGGCAGAGCAAATTTATAAGCCACCACTGCCTGGTAATGGCGGCCGCGTAGCCCCAGCAGATATCCCAGACCATTGTAGGCACTGGCCAGTTCCAGATCCCTCTGCCATTGATGAAATTCGTCCGTAGGCTGTGCACTGCCCAGCGATTCAATGGCGCGCCGCAGCAACTGTTCGGCCCGATCATAATTCTCTCCCCAATAGGCATGTGCATAACCTTCCCAAACATCCAGACACGCCGCACCAAGTTCCCCTCCCCGCTCAACCAAATCTGGTGCTTCTCTCCGCAGACGATTGGCAATCTTCACTGCCACACCAGGGTTGCGACCAAATCGACTATTGCGTTTAATCCATCGAACGCCCGCGTCCAGATCTACCTCAGCGTGGGACAATTCATCAATAGTGGACAAGCCCTCGTGCTCCGGCATATTGATGAACGCCAGCAACTCATCACGCAACTGCATGTCCAGTTCGATATCGCTCTGTTCATAAGCCACCTCTGCGTAGCGACAATAAGCTTGAAACCCCTCTAGCGCGTTATAGCGCAACAAGTAATGGACTTCTTCGGATCGTAGATAGTCCAGGTATATTTCTGCCTTAGCCCGCTCTTCGAGGAGATCAGGTGGCATGGCCGGACGTGGCACGGTGATGATACGCCGATCAGGCGTGATCTCTTCACGGACAGACGGCTGCAAGGCTTCGATCCTTCCCCTTGTCTCCTCCAGTAATTGGGCATAATGGGCCAGGATAGCACGCTGGGTGCGCTTGACGTCAGCCTCGGGCAACCGGCTAAGCACGTGGCGGTCCATCAGTGCG
This sequence comes from Anaerolineae bacterium, assembly GCA_034412795.1. Classification (GTDB taxonomy): domain Bacteria; phylum Chloroflexota; class Anaerolineae; order 4572-78; family NAK82; genus JAUVPY01. The sequence goes on along the minus strand of DAOUMD010000044.1, from coordinate 9,386 downwards.
TACATCTCGTCGTGCAGGAACACACGTTGGTCCGCCGGGCGCACTTTGACAAAAGATAAAGGCCGCAACTCCTGGATGGCCTCAGGCCATCCGTCCCTTCCATCGAAGCGCAAACCAGTCAGCGCACTGAGTACCTGTTTGGCTTCCTCTTCTTCCATATCAGCCGCACGCGCCAGCAGAACGGGGTCCATCCCCTTGCTGGCGAAGGCCAAACTGCGGATGGCCTCGTCGGCGGGCGAACCAACGTGTTGAAATTGGCTGACGACACTGGACTCGAGTTTGGCACGAATCGTCTGCAATTCACCGGAGGTGAGCTTCCGCGCCTGGCTCAGGGAGATCTTGAGGTCATCCGGCAATCGCCGGGCCAGCGCGACCAAGTCCATCACCAAAGAAAGCAAGATCGGCCGGCCATCGGCCAACAAGTGGATGACCTTACGGGTATCCTCCGGGATGTTTTCAACGCGCTGGGCTACGTCTAGCTCGTCGTCGGCACGAGCCGCCGCCGCTACCTCGACGAAGTAGTCCAGTGTTTCCTGCTCATTAAATCGCTCAAGCTCGATCACCTGCAAACGACTGCGCAGGCTGGTTCTCAGGTCCTCAAGTAACTGAGACCGGGGGCGACCGGCGACGAGGAACACAGCATTGGGCACGCCCGGCAACAGTTGCTCGATCAGCCAGTGGCGGACTCCTACCCCCTCCGCTCCCAGGCGCAGTATCTGTTGGACGGCGTCCGTCTCGTATAGCAACATTTCAGCAGTGTCGAAGGCCATCACTACTCGATAGCTTTGGGCCAGCCCGCGGAAGTCTTCGATAAGGGTTTGTGTCACCCGGTCACGCAGCTCGGTGATTTCGGGCAACGCGTAGCGCAAGTCGGGCTTTCTCTGATCCAAGGTCTCGAGTTCCTCGCTGTAAGACTTGAAGTACTCATCTCGAATCCCCGGTCCGATCACGGTACCCATCGCACGCGCCAGACCTTCCAAGGAGTGAGTTTGGGTATGATAGAGGTCCACAGGGTCCTCGGCCGCTAGCAAAGGCTTATCTCGGCTTCTCCAGAGGCCCTCTTGGCACAACCGCAATACTTCGGTCAGCAAGCGAGTCTTGCCAATGCCACCAGCGCCGGGTATGTAAAATACGACAGCGTCCCCCTCCGACTCGACGGCAGTTTGAATCTGCTCCATGATCCTCCTGCGTCCGACCAAGGCCGGGGTTGAACGGACTGCCACGTGGTAAGCGAGTGAATCAATCATCGCCCTCCTCCTGTTGGGGCATCCAGAGCGAGCCGTGAGTCAGCCTTCCAGCGTGGTAGGCCATCTCTTTTTCCCAGCGGACAGCAGTCCGGGGGTATTCTTTTTGCCAGGCGTCGAACAAATCGCGAGCCGCGGTGTGCGATCGTTCCCAGATCTCCGGATCACGCTCGTAGAGCTGATGCTCAAGAACGCGTCGCAGTGCTTCATCTATTACGTAACCGCCGCATGGCTCATCCCATTTGACCAACGTTGTCCTAATCAAGGCCTGTCGTATCTGGCGGTATCGACGATACTGCCATTTCAGGTAATCAGGTTCGTCAAAATAGGCTGCCAGCATAGGGGGAACCATTTCGTCGCTGAAAGCGCGCAATACACATAATGCTTGCAGATGGGCGTAGTCCACTTCACTGCCCAGCAAATCGCCCAGAAGAATCACCACACACTGCTGCAAAGCGGTTGCCTTATCATCACCATGCTTTCCAAGCAGGTAATTTGACCAGGGATACCCACCGCTCAAGATTTGGATCTCGTCGGCAGACGGTATTGGGTGAGGCACTTGCTTGTCCAGTTGTTCTTGGGTGCAGGGCAGGTCGAAGTAAGGCAAATCGCGTTCTTCGGACTTGAGGCGGAGTTCCGGGCCTTTCCAAACGTATTCCCTACCGCGTCCGGCCAGGACAATGAGGGTGTTGGGCAACACGGCCAGCGGGGACAAGCAGCGATCTTCCAGCAAAGTAAGCAGATCCTTGTGGGATTCATCCACGTGATCAAATAGCAACACCATGAGCGCGGGTCGATTTACTCCGTTGACGAGTAGAGCAGACCACTGATCCAGCATGGCATTGCTTAGTAACGATTCAGCGCTTGGTCCGGCAAGGGTTTGAAGTATCTGCCCGATAATGGCGCACATAGCTTCGTCTGGGGGCTTGCCGCCGTAGGTCGAAAGATCTAGATAGACACAAGGAATTGACGGATGCTCAGCTTTGAGCAAGTAGTGGATCTCCTGTAACAGCCAGCTCTTACCCGAGCCTCGCGCGCCATAGAAGATCACGACACGCTTCTCCACAGGGTGGCTAGATGCCAGCTCCCGCGCTTTATCAATCACCAGCCATATCTCGTTAGCGCGGTTCACAAACTTACCATGGTCGTAAGGGAGTCGTTCTGGTAGAGATTCCATTGCCATCGCTCCCCCCTTCAATGAGGTCATCAAGGCTGAAATAACGTAACGGGACACATACTGATGAAACATCAGCATCGTCCCGTTGTTGATCACATAGTTATCTCTGTTATTTGCATCGCTGTACAGGACACGCCCGCGCTGCTCACTCCAGCGGAGCGCACAGTGAAAACGTATAGCTAGGGTGAGTTAGTAATCAGACGATCAAACCGATACCATTCTCTTACCGCATCCAGATCCGCAGGCTCGAACAAATCACCTGCACCCTGCCTGCGGACGTGCTCCATCAACAGGTGTCCGGCCAGCACCAACACCTCACGTGGGATGGTTGGATGCGCCATCCCGGCCAATTCGCGATTGAGGCCCCGCAATGCGGGAGTACAGAGGGCGTCCAGACTGTCAAATTCGCCATCGCTAGCGCTCCGCAAGCGGGCTGATAGAACCTCGGCGAGCCGTTCAGGAGTCCATTCTATCTTAGCAAATCTTGCAGGCAAAGTCAATAGGTTGTTAAAAGTTTGCTGCAAAGCGTCATACAGCTCAATCGGAAGAAACAGTTTGAGGAAAACGTGTGACTTGGCCCAGGTACCCGCCTGATCAAGTAGCGGTGCGAGCCAATCTAACGCCGATCGAGGATCCCTGGCTGTCTCCGGATAAGCATCTGCGCCATCAACCAGGACATAAATGGCTTGCATTTGCAACGTGTTCAATAAGAGTTCAACCAATTGCCGCCAGCGTTCTTCCACAGATGGCGGACGCGGATCGCTTGGAATTTGCCGCAGCGTGGCACACAAAGCACGCACTTGAGCTGGGTCTGGGGGGTTGGGTAAGCGCGCTGCAGAGCGATCAAAGGTCTCAGCCAGGGGCGTAGGCCCCCCGCCACGCTCCAATTGGGGTAAGAAGCGTTCCCATCCCGGCGCATTGTGGTCGAGCGCACGACGCACCGATCGCCTGGCTTCAGCGTCCAGGGTTTCGAAGCGCCAGGGGCGATACACTATCTCAAGCAATAACTCGTAGGCAGCAGCACGGACCAAGGCTTCGAGGTGAGCATCCAAAGTGGTCGCAGCACGGGGTAATGCATACACCAGGGGAAATACCCGGCGACCGTCTTCACCCACCCGGCATGCATAGGCCAGACGAACCCGAAAGGCAGACTTACCGCCGCCAGTAGGCGCCAAGATGGTCGATATCCAATCGCCCCACGTAGCTGAAAAGTCGTCATGACCAATCAGGTACATGCTCAGGCGAGTGTCATCACCAGCGTTGAGCGTGGTGGAGGCAAAGGGGTTAAAATGCAGCCCTACCTCCGCCCGCCAGGCAGCCAGCCTGATGTTGAGTTCGTCTTCCGGTTGAGACTCCGTCAACTCATCTTCCGGGCCCTCGGAATCAGTCAAATTCCAGGCACCATCTGGTGACTGCAATGCCCGGTGGTCGTCGGCGCTGTGCGGCATTGTGGCAATCCCCTGATCACGTTCCAGTTGCCCTATGTCAATGATTCCTCCGGCATCTCCCATAGTATTATCTCACAATTGACACTTTACACGCTTGTGTTTATCTTTCATTAACCTTTCACTTACCTCTCACTTACCTCAATGTCACCAGGCGTTCTCTAACTTCACCCCTTTGCCTCGACGGGTGACGACGAACACTGGACGTTTCGGTTCAGGTTCTATGGCTTTCCGCAAGCGCCACAATGCGGTATCCAGCAAACCCTGGTAGTCCGCAGGGGAGGCACGTCGCTCATCCCCACCAGGATACATGGAGGGGCGATATGCCTTATGATAAAGCTCCTCACGAGTGCAGATACGGTCACGATACTGATAGAGATAGTGTAACAGGGCCATTTCCACCTGTCCTATGTCCTTGATTTGGCGATAGCCCACGGTGACACGCCCTGTCTCAATATCCACACTTAGACGAGGTGGTCGGTGCTCACGGATCTCCTGCCACTCCTGGGTAGTAAGCGGCCGTTCGCGCGAAATATAATGCGCAGCTAGAGGGCGGACCTGCTCGAGCCACCCGCGTGGCACGTCACCGCCACAGCGGGACAGCCACTGGATCAACTCTTTATCTTGGCAAACATCATCCAGGTGCGCCGCCTTTCCATCCGTAGCCAGTACGAACCGCCGCTCGACCACCGCGATCAACTCAGGCTCGAACCAGCGCAGTGGAATAGGGTCCAGGCGTCTTCGCTCTACGCTGCTGGCAGTCAACAGGCTCTGACTCAGCGCAGTGGGCAAGACCAGCTTGTACACAAAATGGGGCTGCTCAAACAAGTTCAGGGAGGACAGAAGCGCACTGAGACCAGGTTGGACGGATTCGATATCGCCCAAGTTGTCGGGCCCAACCAGCACGCATACGCCAGATAGCCCAATCTCACCAACTGCCTTGACCAGTTCGGCGATGCGATGCTTAGGTTCAGCTTGATCAAGGAAATCGTCGCGTGCGGGACGGGCCAGATCTGTTTCCTGGTGCGGGATGTTCTCACGTGGAACCAAGTACTTATGGGCAAACCAGGCCAGCGTATTCTGCACGTCATCGGGTGCATGCTTGAATTCCTGGGGCCAACGAGCGACGAAGTCTGACAACTCAGCCATACAAACAGACAACACGCGGTCTAACTGGGCTTCGGCCGTGAGGGAGTCGGCTGGGGCCTTTGACGGAAGCGAGACAGGTTGCCACTCCGCGACCAGCCGGTCCGGCTTGTGGCCGGCGGGACGTAACCGACGCCGCAGGGCTTGGTACAACGCGGTCTTGCCAGAACCAGCCTCGCCAAAGACCAATACCGAACGCGCACCGGCGATCAGATCGAAGTCAGGTGGTGGCACGAAACAGGTATCCAGCCACGGCTCATCTTCGGCGCGCAGGGCATCGAAAGCTGAGAGAGCAGGAGAAATGTTCTCGTTTGGCTCAGGTAATGCTCTAGTGCTCACTCTGAGAATCCAAAATCAGTCTGTCGCCATTAAAGGTGGTCTTGCCAATCTTCCACGTCACCAACGCTTAATGGCAATTCATGTGGGGCACGATCGACGTGTATCTGCAGAAGTTGGTTACCCAGCCGGACAAGGTCCCGTGGGGTTGCAGCCATGTTGATCAAAGAGTCATCCACACCCATGCCCTGGGCGTCCAGGTCACACAGCGCTTTCAGACTTTCGCGTCCGGCGGAGGTCCCTTCGCGGCTTGCCTGCCGGATACGTTCTGTGAGCACTGAGCGCAGCTCTTGCTTATCCCAGGACAAGGCGACCACATCCAAGCCCTTCAAGTCACCCAGGTGTGGTACAACAGCTTCAGGCAAAAACAGCTTCAGGTAGATTCCGACAGTCGCCAAAGCCGTGCTTAGATCAACAATCGTGCGGAGGCAAGCAATAGCAGCTTTGGCATCCTTCAATTCGTCCAGTACATCTATCAACAAATAGATGTGTGAGAACCCAGCAGGTGGTACATCTCGCAAAAGGTCTATCCACAACACTTCATCCAACCCACTGGCATGCTGAACATCTGGGTCTAGCTGTTCAATCGCGCTGATTAGGCGATCGTCTACTAATACGGCGATAGCGGACTCTCGTAACTGGCGAATGAGACGTTTCTGTGTTCCAGCGCAGGTTATGAGGAATTTACCCAGTCGCTCCTGTCGAGCGGGCACCAGATCCAGAAAGGTATCAGGGCTGATCGCCACGTAACGAATGATAGTCTTGGCAATGGCAAGGGCAAAAACTCTCAGCCAGGTGCGGCGATCACAAAGTAATGGAAACTCACTCCAGGACAACCGATAATAAACTGGTAATGTGCCCGGTTCACGGGGTCTGTCTGGTGGATCGTTACAGTCGTGCGCCAAGAGCAACGCGGCTGCCGTTTTACCAGAACCAGGCTGGCCATAGGCCAATACCGAGCGAGCCCCACGTACTCTTTCGAAAGTGATATCCAGGGCAAACGTTGGCAGGAGGGGGTCGAGTTCTGCTGCCTCTGGACCAAAAGGATTGAAAGAAAGTTCGGCCAGTCTTAGCCAAGTTGCCAGTTGCGGCGGATCGTCCGGACGTGTTTCGTGCCATCCTATCACCTGCTGCCACAACCGCCGCCGCGATTTCAGTAATCTGTCTGCGGCCGTCTTCACTTCGGGCGAAGTCGTTTTTTGCGCCAATTCGGATACGGCTTTTATCAGCTCATCAGAAGTAACCAGTAGATTGCGCGCTAGCTCGTATTGCGCCAATTGAATCACGCGGCTGCCATCACCCTCTCGTATTTGTTCTGCAAGTAAACCGCTCACAGTTTCGCTGAGAAGCTCTGGAAACTCATAGTGTACGCGTAACAATGGGGCAATCCTATCGCGCGACGCTTCGGAAGTCTCGGTAAGTGGATCGGCAAGTTCGATGACCGAAGCTAAGTCGGCTGCTAATCGATCTTCCGGATTCAGTGTCACGACCAAGTCAACAAGCTGTGAGGCAGCGGCATACTGTTTTTGGCTCAGCAACCTGGCTGCCTGGCTCAGAGCAGTGCGCCGAACTGGCGTGGCATTAATATCCTCCGAAACTTCTCTCAATTGTCTGATGATTTCATCGTCAGTCTTCCATTCACTATCTGTCTCGGTCTTCTGGCAAAGTAAATCGTAATGTTGAAATGCGCCAAACAAATCACCCTCAACAACTAGCAATCGAATCCGCTCGACCTCGGCCCGACGGGACTGTTTCGCCTCCTCCTTTTGCTGTTTCCGAGCTTCTTCATACCACTTCACCCCAAACGCTAACAATGCAGCCGCCATTCCCAACAGAGGGGTAGCCGGGCCGAGCAGTCGGTCCAAGAAGAATCGCCAGCGTGCTTCAGATCTGCTTTCAGCCTTGACAACGAGTGGAGATGAGACAGCAGTGCTCGTCAGTGGACGACCGTCTGGCGAGTAAAGGCTCAAGGTCAACGACAATGATGATGATACCTGGCCCGGCGCGCGACGGACATAGAGAGTGGCTGGGGTAGCAGAGTACAAAGCCGGCGTCAGAATGATTCTAGGGGCAACCGGCAATCCATCTTCGTCAGTAAACACCAGTCCATCGTCGTACGGCTCCACGAGAAGCAAGTAGGGATTCGGTGTGGGAGTAGCAGTCGGGGTTCCGGTCTCCAGGCCAGTGGGCGTGGGTGAAGGGCTGAGTCTTGGTGTAGCCCACCTGAGCCAGACCGACATCGGCTGTCCAGATTTGGCCGTAGGGTCTAACCGCACCTCATAGGGATAGACAACCTCCAACACCAGAGGATCAATCGTATCCGTTAGCACACGCGTCGCCACAAGCAGCAAACGAGTATCTTCCGCTGACCGGCCCGCTTGATAAATCAAAACGACCAGATAAAGGAATCCCCCGAGCAAGACCACCAACAGGAACAAAGGAAGCGGTGGGACTGGCCCCGTCAGGCTATTCAAACGAGCGCTGTGTTTTCGTCTCAAGCTTGATGTCGTCTCAAGTGACTGTTTTTGATTGCTCACCGCAGGCCCCTCAGAAAATTTTCAAACGATGAAACAAGCTCTTGCCGGACGAACACTCGATAGGTATGCAAAGTGTTAGAATCTGCGGATAACGTGCTCTATCTTCACTCCCTCACATTCTACCACAAGCTACCCCACAAAGTAAAGAGCGAATTTTCGAGGATACACTTGATCTTTAATTGACAAGGTTGCTCCCTTTTGATATACTATGACTGTACCCGGTGGAGAGGGGGTATCCTCGCTCGCCGTCCAGTATTCCGTGTCCCGGGTACTGAAGAGGAGGGATGGCAGAGTGGACGATTGCGGCGGTCTTGAAAACCGCTGAGGCCGCAAGGTCTCCGGGGGTTCGAATCCCTCTCCCTCCGCCAAAACAGATAATGGCGCGCAACGCTATTAATATCCTACCACAACACGGGGAGGTGCCAGAGTGGACGATTGGGGCCGCCTGCTAAGTGGTTGTGGGGTTTAAAGCTCCACCGTGGGTTCGAATCCCACCCTCCCCGCCTAGGAACTCGATCGGTCACCTTTGTGGTGGCCGATTTCCTTTTTCCTGCTGAACTCTGGCGATTCTTGAATCGGACGCAGATTAATACAGATTTACACTGATAAAGCTTTTTTAGAATCTGGGGGCGAAAGCCTGTGTGAATCTGTGTCCAAAAGGAATTCGCCAGACTTGAGTTTCCTACATGGGAGACCGACATTGTCCGACTTGACCAGCTTGCCCTTACACGAAGCACCACTGGCCTTCTTGGATGTAGAGACGACCGGTTTGCGCCCCGATTTGGAAGACCGAGTGGTGGAGGTCGCCGTCGTCCGGGCGCAAGGGCCGACCGAGGTGGCCCGTTTTGTTTCATTGGTAAACCCACAGCGTCGACTTAACCCTGAAGCGATGCGGGTCAATCGCATCACTCCCAACATAGTCGCCGATGCGCCGATCTTCTCCGAGCTACTTGATGAATTGTTGCCCCTGGTTGAAGACGTGGTCCTGGTATGCCACAACGCCCCCTTTGATCTGGGCTTTCTGGAAGCGGAGTTACGCAGGGCTGGCGCACCGGTCTGGGACGGGGTGGTGCTGGATACGCTGGCCTTCGCCCGGCGCCAATATTGGTTCCGGCGCAACAGACTGTCCGCCATCGCATACCAATTGGGTATTCGCACGCCGGGCGCCCATCGTGCGCTGGCCGATGCTCTGACCACCCAGGTGATCTTCCGGCGCTTCGCCACCCGGCTACGCGAACAGCAGCGCCCACTGGTTGCCGACTGGCTGCGTATGCAGGGCGGGCAGGTATGGCGGCCCTCGGCCCCATGAAGTTCTCACACCTCGAATTTTAGGAACAGCCCAATTTCGTCGTGCAGGTTGGAGTTCGCATCTGGTGTATTCTTTACCTACATCGTGACCCTGACTCTGGACAGACATCGTAGCTGACCAGTCAGGGGGGAAAATGAAGGGAAAAAGCACTCGAAAAGAGGGGGGACTTATCAGGGCAGAGGGGGAAGAGTA
>DAOUMD010000043.1:0-7062 GCA_034412795.1 Anaerolineae bacterium | reverse complement strand
GCTTTTGCACTCCATCTGGTATTGCCTTGTTCATCGTTCCTCCCTCGGACTATTCACTTGTCTGTTGGAGGAATCTTATCTCCCTTGTGCTTCTTGGTCATTTTCCCAGGATCAATCGTCGCTCCCGTTGATAAGCTGAGTATTGACTGTGCCCAGGAAAGATGGTATAGTCTGGATAGCATTGTGTTCTTGAGTAAAACTCCAAGGGTATGGCTATGATTAAGACAATCCCTGTAGTGTTTCGACGTGGGGTCTTTATCCCTCTGACCCCTGTGAAGGATATCGCCGAAGACACGACACTGGAGATCGAGGTACGCGGTCCGTTAGAGAAGGGCGTCGGCCTGGAAGATGTTGAGTCGTATACATTGGAAGAGAACCTACGGGTTCTGCGCGAGAGCGCCGGTATACTAGACGGCGACCTGCTCGCTGAAGAAGTGCGCTATATTATTGAAAGTCCTGACTTAGCCCAAGAAAACATCCATTCCCCGATCAACCAACTTGCCGACGAAGATGAATCCTACACCGCCGCATCCTCTGAGTGAGTTACCCTCCGGCAGCCTGATCTGCGTCGATGCCAACGTACTGGTCTATCATTTCATCCAAGTAGAGCGACTGTCCGAAGCCAGTACCTCTTTTCTGGAACGTGGCTTGCGTGAGCAAATCCACATTGTTACCACGCCTCAGCTAGTGTCCGATGTAATCCACCGCGTTATGATGGTCGAAGCTCGTCTTCGCTTTCAGATTCCTTCAAATAAACTAGCCACTTACCTCAAACAACATCCGGAAGCTGTGCGCCAATTGACTGGACACCTGGATATATCCAGCCTGCTACACCGTTTCAAAGTTGACATCCGTCCCCTCACTCACGTCCACCTCCACGCGGCCAAACGGTTCCGTCGTGACTACGGCTTGATGGCCAACGACAGTCTCCTGTCAGGCTTCATGATTGCTGAGCGCATCCAGCACCTGGCCAGCAATGATCGCGATTTTCGCCGTGTGCCTGACTTTACTTTGTGGGTTCCGTGAAATGAACCATCCCCATTTCCCAGCAAGTATATGCAGCCTTGCAGCGCCAGGCTATGCGCAGCGGCAAGCCGATGAACGCGCTGGTCGAAAGATGACTCAAGCAGCATCTGGACCTGGAACGCTATCTTGAATTGGAGTAGTGTGAGGGCCCCGGCGGCTGGCGGGTTGGGGTCAAAGGCACGACCATTGACGTATACAACGTGGTTGGCTATTCTCAGGCCGGGTACAGTCCTGCTGATCACTGCTCAAACAACTCTCCCGCAGGATTGATGCCTGCGGGAGGTGGTCCACGCGGACCAAAGGAATAACGGGGTGCTGGGTTTCACCTTCGTTCAACCCAGCCTCCCCGCTGGCATTTGGTCTCCTCCATTTCTGTTATTGTCTGCTTGGTTCAGCCGAGCGTCAGGTATTACACGTCTTTGCCATTCCGGCTTTTACCATTCGCTCGGCCTGTGAAAACATCCCAACCCCATCCCGCCGCATAGGGCAAGAAGTGTGGCGCGCCGCTGCGTGCCATGGCTTCGACAGCTTCGAATTCGATCACTTTCTCCCAGGCCCGACTCGGCTGGGCGCCAAGGGTTTCTCTTAAGGTATCCAGCGTATCTGCCCTGGCCTTCGCACGCATTCGCGCCTGCTGCGCCAGGTTAATTTCAGCTTGGACTGTTTCAGGCAGCAAAATGCTGCCGAGCATCACTTGGCCTATGATCACGATGCCCAAACGACCCACGAGATGAGGCAACTGGTCGGTCAGGCGGCTTTCCAAATAGGCTCGCACTCGTGGCTGTAGCAGATGGGCTGTCCGGCATTGGCCGACCAACTGGTGCAGCAGGTGTTCGACGTGCCGCTGCAAAACGGCCGGGGCCGAACGTTCCAGACTGTCGATGAGATGGGGGCGCAACTCAGGCCACATTTCCCAAGGGTCGAGCCGGTAGAAGAAGCTCACAGAGATGGCGGCAGGCACCCGATCACAGGTGCGTATGTCGCTGATCACAAACTGGGCTGACTTCGGTCCCAAATCCAGATAGGTGGCTACCTGTTCCCACAGAGGGCGTATGACACCGAAGCCAGGTCCGCGCAGCCCGGCGTAGAACTTGAGGCGGTTGCGGATCACTGCCGATTTGCGTTCCGGCACGACGACGATCGTAGCCTTAGCGGCTAGCATCAAGGCCACCAGAACAACGCCTGTTACCAGGCCTGCCCACCACTCATCGGTGACCACCAAGGCAGCCACCGCACTGGAAATTGCCACAGCACTTGCTTTCCACATGACCATCCCTCACACGCAATTCACGTTCCTCAAACGAAAACACCACAGTAGCAGCGATTTACAGCGCCCTTAAGGGCTATGTATGCTCATTGTTAAGTTACAATCAAGTACTTGGACCTCAGGGCTCAAAGGCAGAGACGGTTACTCTCACCCTTGGAAAGAAAAAAGCCGCCGACTGCCCAACGTCCTCAGACGTTTTGCTGTCGATGGCTTTTGAGCCTCATTAACTGCTTCCAGAACTGCCATTTGGAAGGCATGTCCACACCCCCTGGAAGACAACACGGCACACCCTTGTGCACTAGGAAAAGCTATAGAGTTTTGCTGTGAGGTTGACGAAGTGATCCTTCCTGTAGGAGTTGTTTGAACTATGGCATTGTTGAGTAAAGGTCCTTGATTCTCTGAGCTTTTCGATTATAATATACGCGATAAATGTAGCAATGTCAAGAGCTATTCTGAAGATCCGCCGGTTTTTGTCAGATAACTTGAGAAACAGTTGCAATTTGTAGCCTTGAAACTTGCATGACTCGAGTCTAGTCCAAGGTGCTTGGTAAATGCAGCATTTTTGCTCGGCCAGCCTAGTCCGTTTGGCTAGCCAATCAGGAGTTTAAGATGACAGATCGCGAAAAGCTTGGGCTCCGGCTCAAGGAATTACGAGCGAATAAGGCCAGAAAACTGGGACGGCGCAAAATTCCGCAACGGGAGGTTGCGGCAGCGTTGAACATTTCTCCCGGGAGCTATGGTAGCTGGGAGTCAGGCCGTACTAAGCCCGATATAGCCTTGCTATCCAAGATAGCGGACTATTTCGAGGTAAGTGTCGATTTCTTGCTCGGGCACACTGCCCGTGGTCAAGCTAGCCCAGAGCAGACCACCACCAAGACCGGTTTAGCCTGGTCATTACGCCGGGCAGCGCAGACGGAAAATGAAGAAAAAGGAGTAGAGATCTGGCAACGAATGGCCGAGGGAGAAAGCTCTGAGGCAGTCATGAATACGCTAGCAACGCCTTTCCGGCCAGAAATTGAGCGCTATCTGCTAGATGTCATCTATGCGGACATGATAAAGATCGATCATCTGCCGGAAGATGCTGGCTTGGCAGAGCAGATTCGGCAGACCTTTGGGTTGAGAGAGGTTAAAGTCGTACGCATGGGCCCAAAGATGACGTCTCTCTTCAGGTATATATTGTTAGGTGAAGCAGCCCGTTCCTATTTTACGGCACGTGTTTATGAAGGGATGAAGGTAGGTATCGCGGGCGGCTATTCCGTCAGTCGGCTGGTCTATTCGCTCAGGCGCGGGGAGTGTCAAAACATCGATGTTTACCCGCTGGCCATCAGCCCAGTCGTCGAGGCTATTGCCGTCGACACGAATAGCTTAGTAGGCGCCTTGGCTTACAGGCATTACGGATACAATGTACGAGGCTATTGTTTACAGTATGCCAGCCCAGAAGACTTGAGGGAGGCAAGAGATAGCCAGAAATTCGCGCTTACGCGGCGGATTCTGGCCAAAGCCAAAAGTGTGGATGTCGCCTTTATGGGGCTGGGCACCTTTAGGCGCAGACTTGTGCCCATCTATTGGCTAGGTGATCTTCTGGAGAGTCGAGGTCTAAGTCTCGAAATAATGCGTGAACGGGGGGCTGTTGGTGACATACTGTATCACTTGATTGATCGAGATGGGCAGCCGGTCGCGTCAGAAATCGACAACCTCATTTGCTCCATTGAGCTAGAGAATCTGCGAGAGATGGTGCGATGGGGAGTGCCTATGGTGGTGATCGCCTCGGGCAAGCGGAAGGCCGAAATCGCCCGGGCTGCGATCAAAGGCGGATACGCGAATGTATTTGTCATCAATGATGAGTTGGCTCAAGCTATGCTGAATCTAAGGGAGAGTGAGGGATCGTTCGCAATAGATGAAGCTTAAATAACCCTTTTTGATCATCAACGGACTTAAACGAAAGTGGTCCGCTCTTGCCAGGCTTTGCGACGGGCCTTCATTAATAGCGGAAGCCCGGCTATGCAAAGCCGCGGCTGCAAGCTGCTCGCCGGACTATCACTGCTAGAGTGAAGGCCGAGCAGCGCCGCGCGTTAATCTGCTTGCCCCTTGAGCAAGAGATCAAGGCCTGCCGCAGCCTGCCGAGAGCGGCCAATATCCTGGAAAGGGCAGCCTGATGAGCCTTGAAAGAAAACCGCATGGCGTAGTCCCAGTAATCTTGGTGCTATTCCTGCTCCTAAGTGTCGGTTGCCAACTCGCCGGCAGGCAAAATAACGCCAACACAGTCCTGGATCTGCAGACCATCATCCATAACGACCTGGAACGCACTTATCGGCTGCACCTTCCCGACAATTATGATGACGGCCAACCGTTCCCACTCGTCCTCGCCCTGCACGGCGGAGGCGGTACCAGCCGCAATATGAGCAAACTGACAGGCGGGCTGAACCTACTGGCTGACCAGGAGGGCTTTATCGTCGTCTACCCCGATGGCGTCGATAAGCATTGGAGCGATGGCCGTACCAGCTCAGTCGTTAGCGATGCCGACGACGTGGGATTCCTGTCTGCTCTGATCGAGCACCTGGCTGGGGAGTACAATATCGACCCGGCTCGCATATACGCCACCGGTATTTCCAACGGTGGTATGATGTCGTTCCGGCTGGCCTGCGACTTGTCTGACAGGATCACGGCGGTGGCTTCAGTTGCGTCGGCGATGCCGGAGGCACTGTCGGCCACCTGCAACCCATCGCTGCCGGTTTCGGTCCTGATCATCGGCGGCAGCGCCGATCCCCTGGTACCCTGGCAGGGTGGTGAAATCGTGATTGGACGCCAAAAGCGAGGCCGGGTGCTGTCGGCAGCCGATGGCGTCCAATTCTGGGTCGAGCACAACGGCTGTGATACGCCACCCCGCATTACCCAGGAGCCGGACAGAGAACCCAAGGATGGCACTCGGGTGCGGCGCGAAGCCTACGAGGTGTGCGATGGCGGGATACAGGTCATCTTGTACGCCATCGAGGGAGGCGGGCATACCTGGCCGGGCGGCTGGCAATACCTGCCCAGGCAGATCATTGGCCGGACCAGCCAGGATATCGACGCCAACCAGGTTATCTGGCGCTTTTTCGAGGCACAAACTAGCACATCTCAGCGTAAATAGGTCCATAGTTATTTGCTCGCCAGGGATTGGCAAATCCCGGCGTTATGTCTGCGCAGGCGCCCCTTGCCCGTATAACCCCTCTCTACCCCAGCCGTTGCCCCCGTCTTTTCCCCAGTAGATGACGACGTGACTCTGAGACCTGAAATCTAAACATTCTGCTAAATAGTTCTTAACAACTTGTGAACAACTTTGCGCTATTATTAGAGTAGATAGGGATACGGCTTGTGGCTGGCCGGTAGTGTCGGACGCTCGTCACAAACGCCGCTTGTGAAAAAGGTAACGACTCCAGGAGGTAGAGTAAGATGGATAGTATTAAAGGGCTCTACAATCGTCTTGCTAAAAGCCAAACCACCATTCAAGTAGCCACTGTGGCCGTGGTTCTGGTGTGGGGATTGGTGTTGGTGGCACTTTTGGCTGGCTGGGGGCTGCTGATGGAAAGCCAGGCGCAGACATCGCCGCAAACGCTAGATGGGACGACGCCAGCCATCACGTTGGATCCGGCCGCCGGCCCGCCAGGCACCACAGTTTTCGTGCACGGTGAAGGCTGGGACCCAGGCAGCCTGGTCATGATTTACCTGGCGGCCCCGGGTGAGACCGAGCTCCCCAGCTACGCGGTTGCCGGCCTCACTGCCGACGCCGAGGGACACTTTACCGGGGGCTTCGTGGTGCCAACCGGACCGGAATGGGAAAACCAGGGACTGGCGACGGTCACCGCCCAGGTGGCTGGGGGAGGCGCGTCCGCCCAGGAATTCTTTAGCGTCACGCAGCCGGAGCAGCAGCCTGCCGAGACGGAGGTAGTAACGGTGGAGCCGACGGCCACGGCTACCGAGCTGATAACGGCCACCCCGGTGCCAACCACGCAGCCTGAGGAGGCGACGGCCACAGCTACCACGGATTTGAACGTCCGATCTGGCCCCGGTACTACATACTCGGTGCTGGGCGTGTTGCTCGCCGGCCAATCGGCCCAAATCACCGGCATCAGCTCCGATGGCGGTTGGTGGCAAATCCAGTTCTCCGGGACAGCCGACGAGGTCGGCTGGGTTTCGGTCAACTATGTCGTTGCCGAGAATACCGGTAACGTCCCGGTCGTGCAGGCCTCTGTCCTGACGGCTACACCGACCCCCACGCCCACCCCTACGTCTCTACCCGTCATTACAGACTGGCAGGGTGAGTACTACGCCAACCGCGACCTGGCGGGCAGCCCGGTCCTGGTTCGCAATGACGTGACCATCAACTTCGATTGGGGGACCAGCTCGCCCGCAAGCGATCTGCCGGCAGATAGTTTCTCGGCGCGCTGGATGCGTACGTTGGCGTGGGATGAGGGTCTGTACCGCTTCTACGTCAGCGTCGACGATGGGGTGCGGCTGTACGTGGACGACGTGTTGGTGATTGACAGTTGGAGCGACGGCAGTTGGCGCGAGGTCAGCGGAGAACAATGGTTGTCGTCCGGTAATCACAGTCTGCGCGTAGAATACTACGAGCATACGGGCGATGCCGTCATCCAGGTCTGGTGGGAGAAGGTCGAGGGCGACACCTCCTATTACCCCGACTGGAAGGGAGAGTATTGGTCGAATACAGGCCTGAGTGGCAGCCCGGCCTTGGTGCGCAATGACGTGACCATTGACTTTAGCTGGGGGAC
>DAOUMD010000042.1:0-17494 GCA_034412795.1 Anaerolineae bacterium | reverse complement strand
AGTGTCCTCTGGAACTGGCTGGCTATGACATCACTCGCATGCCCATTGCTCAAATCCTGCGGGGACAACTTCTCGGGTGGCCGCCCAAAACCCTCCAGGTGCTTGTCCCTAATGTGTAACGCTCTCGATATTGGCTGTTGGCATCCACCTCAGGGAGTGGTATAATTAGTTATGGTCAATTCTAAGATGGAGGCTGAAGTGTCTGGTGAACTCCAGATCGTAGAGAACGAGCGCAGTTATGTGGCCCGTGAACTGCACGATGGCTTGGCTCAGACGACCCAGCAGATCATTCTGCAGGCTGGCCTTTGCCTCAAGCTGCTGGAGAGGCGACGGTTGGAAACGCTGGCTGAAGAACTCGTCACCTTGGAAGCCCGCGCTCAAACTGCTTCCCAACAGGTGCGTGAATTCATTGCCGATATGCGCCCGCCGCGCGGCGAACCGGATGCCCCCCTCGTCGAGTGGGTCCGGGCTGAGATAGACACCCACCTGACGCGGGGTGGTCCTCCCATCGAGTTTGAATTTGAGTCCCAGCACCCCGTCCTCGGGCTGTCGGACGCCACGCGGATCGCGCTTCTGCGTATTCTGCAAGAGGCGCTGCTCAATGCACGCAAACACGCCCGGGCTCGGCAGGTGGTCGTCGCGTTGTCATTCGACGATAATACGCTGCGACTGATCGTCAAGGACGATGGCCAGGGCTTCAGCCCGGGTGAATTACGCACGCGCTCTCCAGAGGCGGGTGGCGCCGGACTCCAGGCGATGCGAGCTCGAGCCCGGGCGCTAGGTGGGGAATTCAAAGTTCAGACCGGGCCAGGTCAGGGAACACGGGTCGAGGCGAGTATACCGATCAATAAATAGAGGCGACACGTCACGATATCACTCTTACTCTTGCCTGTCGTCGCGATACAGCCTGTGCTCGGTTACATAGTTTGCCACGTTCGCCGGCACCTGGTAACGAATCGAACGCCCTTCGCGCACGCGACGTTGCAAGTCACTGGATGAGATACCCAGCACCGGCATCTCCACCCAATCCAGGCGGCGGCTGATTCCAGGCAGGGCCGCTTCCAGTTTTGCCAGATCCGCACGGTAGCCTGGTCGCGCCACTACTGCTAGCCGGCAAAGTTTGATGAGCTGAGCGGGCTGGTGCCAGGTGAGCAAATGGGCCAACGAATCAACGCCCATAATGAAATAAGTTTCGTCGGCGTCCGTATCCCACTCGTCACGTATCAAGTGGATAGTATCCACTGTATAGTGCGGGCCGGGTCGGTCGATATCAACTGTGGAGATGTCAAACGTGGGGTTGTCAGCGATGGCCAGACGTACCATGCTCAGACGGTGCGCTGCTGGCAGGATAGTGTATCCTTGCTTATGGGGGGGATCACCGGCCGGTGCAAAGAGCACTCGGTCCAACCCGAGGGCAACCCTTGCTTCCTCAGCCGCCAATAAATGTCCGAAGTGGATGGGGTCGAAGGTGCCGCCGAGGATTCCCAGTTGCAAGTCCCAGACTCCCTGCTATGCTAAACCTTCCATTAACCTGACTCTTATCTGGCCGGTGTCCAGATCAACGTGATCAATCACATCCGCGATGGCCGGCAGTAGTATCTGACCGCGTGGACCAACGACGACATAGACCTCATTTGCGTTGGTAAAAATAACCTCGCTGATCCTTCCCAGCTCTTCTCCGTCCACGGTCACGACGTCCAGCCCAACCAGCTCGTGAGGATAGTATTCGTCCTCTGGTAGTGACATTGCTTCCTCAATTGGAATCTGAACCAGCAAGCCTCGTAATTCCTCGGCGCTCGTCCGGTCTTCGCAGCCCTGCAAACTCAACAAAATGCGTTTCTTGTTCCAGCGAGTGGCCACTACTTGCCACGCGTCTGCCTGCTGCGAATCTCCCAGATATACTGCTTCAATCGCATCGAAGCGTTTGGGAAAATCGGTCAACACTTCGACAGCTAATTCGCCCCGCAGCCCGTGAGGACGGATGATGCGACCAATCGCGATAAAACGGGGCTCAGACGAATTCATCGTTTCGTCTGAGCCCCGCCTGTTTTCATCTATAATCGGTCGATCAGACCGCATCTACACAATCTCCAGTGTAACGCGCTTGCCTTCCTTCACCGCAGCGACGCGTAACAAAGTGCGCATTGCATTTGCCACCCGTCCTTGCTTACCGATAACGCGACCCATATCCTCTTGTGCCACACTTAGTTCGTAGATGGTTGCGCTGGCTCCCTCGATTTCGCGTACCACAACGGAGTCGGGATCGTTGACTAATGCCTTTGCCATGAACTCGACGAGTTCCTTCATGTCAGACATCCGACTTGCCTCCTTGTCTGAGGGGGGGAGAGGGGGGGAACTGAGAGACAAGCAACCCAGGTTTAGGCTTCCTCCTCCGCCGGTTCCAAGATCTCTTCAGAGTTGGCCACACCCTCGGTGGCCTCGGCTTCTCTTTCCTCCGACTTGACCACCTCCTTTTCCTCTGCCTCGGCCTCAACGACCTCAGCTTCGGCCGCCTCGGCGATTTCTTCAGCCTCTACTTGCAACCCATCTGTTTCTTGTTCACGCGCAGCGGCCGCCTCGGCGAGCAGAACATCCAGCGACTCACCACTCTTATACCGGGCCAGGCGGTCCATAGTCCCCAGGCGTGTCAGGAGACCAGCAACCGCATCCGTTGGTTGGGCGCCCTGCGAAAGCCAATACAGAGCCCGATCTTCCTTTATCTCCACGGTTAGCGGCTCGGTCCGTGGATTGTAAAACCCGATAGTCTCGATAAAGCGACCATCGCGTGGTGAGCGGGAGTCTGCAACCACCACCCGATAGCTGGGTTGTTTTTTTGCACCTACGCGTCTGAGACGAATCTTAACCATGTGTGCTTAATGTTACCTCCCTATATATTTTATACGTTTACGGAGTTTTGTCAATGGAGAATTTGATGACTTCTACAACTTCATATATAAGATTTTGAAATAAGCTGCCCTCTATTGTCTGAACCCCCCCAACATATTTGCCAGGGCACGTTGCCCCTTGCCACCGCTAAGCTGCTTCATCATGCGCTGCATCTGGCGAAACTGGGCAAGAAGTTGATTGACTTCCTGTACACTGGTGCCGCTACCTCGCGCCACACGCCGTTTGCGGCTGGCGTTTAGTATCTTGGGGTTACGGCGCTCGGTGAATGTCATTGAATTGATAATCGCTTCAATCCTTCGTAGTTGCTGATCAGTCACGTCGGGCGATAGGTCACGGCTGACCTTGGCTATTCCGGGCACCATTTCCAGCAGTTGACTCATCGGTCCCAGCTTCTTAACTTCGCCCAACTGTTCCAGAAAGTCCTCCAGATTGAAATCTCCGCTCAGCAGCCGTTCTCCAGCACGTTGTGCCTTTTCCTGATCCAGAGCACTCTCGGCCCGTTCGATCAGGGTCAGGACATCGCCCATCCCCAAGATGCGCGATGCCATACGGTCAGGGTGGAATTTCTCCAGGTCGCTGGTCTTCTCACCCGTGCCCAGGAACTTAATCGGCACCCCGGTCACAGACCGGATCGAGATAGCGGCGCCGCCCCGCGCATCGCCGTCAATCTTGGTCAGAATGAGACCCGTCAGTCCGACATGCTCGTGAAATCTCTCAGCTACCTGAACTGCATCCTGACCAGTCATAGCATCCGCAACAAGCAACACTTCTTGCAGATTGGTCTTGGTCTTGATCTGCGTCAGCTCATCCATCAACGCGTCGTCAACGTGCAGACGGCCGGCTGTGTCAAGGATGATGATATCGTAGGCTCCCTGGCGCGCCTGTTTGATGGCATTGGCGCAAATCTTTGGAGGGGGAACCTCCGTACCTTCGGCGTGCACCGGGATGTCGAGCTGGCGTCCCAAAACCTGGAGTTGTTGAATCGCCGCTGGTCGCCGCGTGTCGGCTGCAACCATAAGTGGGCGGTGGTTCGACTTTCTGAGGAACTGCGCCAGTTTCGATGCGGTCGTCGTCTTACCCGAGCCCTGGAGGCCGACTAACATAATTACGTGGGGCGTCGGCCCATCCAGATTGAGGCGGGCCGGCTCTCCCAACGTGGCGATCAACTCTTCGTTGACGATCTTCACGACTTGTTGAGCTGGCGTCAGGCTCTGCATAACCTCAACGCCCACTGCCCGCTCACGCACCCGGCCGATGAAGTCCTTGACTACTTTGTAGTTTACGTCGGCTTCCAGTAGCGCCAGCCGGACTTCCCGCAAAGCAGCGTCAACGTCTGCCTCGCTTAGCTTGCCGCGTCTACCTAGTTGTTGAAATACGCCCTGAAGTTTGTCTTGTAAGTTTTCAAACATTGGCGAAAAACCTGTAATGTGCGATTTTAGTTCATCTCTATCATTTCGTCAAGTTGCAGGACATATTCAATATATAAACGCAATTCGGGGCAAAATTCGACCATCTCTTGACAAGCCAAGCCCCCGTCCCTTATAATTGTAAATGGATCTATTCATATGGGGCTTTTTGGTATGGTTCACATGTCCCTGAAACTAGAGTAGTAATTGCTCCTTCGTCCAGTTGAGAATGTGTTTTACCTTGTTTCTGAACCATCCTGGCCTAAATACTAAGATGTCTTTGATCCGTCCGATATGGCACGTCTGAGGCGACATTCCCTTCCTCTTCGATCGAGACTGATTCGCTGGGGGCTGCTCCTCTTGTGGACCGCGCTGCTGACCGTTTTGGGAGTACTGGGTATTGGGGTTGAAATCAGTCGGCGCTATGCTTACGCTTTGGCTTATCCTGATTGCTCCGGTCCTCATCGCAGCCCCCTTGATGTGGGCATTCTCGATTACCAGGAGGTGACCTTTACACCACAAGGGATCACCGACACCGTGCAACACACTGCCTGGTGGCTGCCTTCCAAGAACGGGGCAGCCGTGATCTTGATCCCCGGCTTTGGCCAGTCACGCGATGGATTGCTCGATCAAGGCGCGATGTTAGCCCGTCACGGCTACGGTGTGCTGCTCATTGATCCCCGCTATTGTGCCACGCCTGGCGCGGTTTTCAGTGCCGGTTACAATGAAGTTCAGGACGTGGCCGGGTCGCTGGCGTTTGTTCAGGCCCGGCCGGAGGTGCGCCCACATCGCGTTGGGGTGCTGGGTTATTCAGTGGGGGGCGCCACTGCCATTCTCAGCGCCGCGCAGTTAGACGACATTCGGGCCGTAGTCTCCGAAGGCAATTTCTACAACTTGGGTCATGACATCGCCAATACAGGTGGGGATAACTCTCTGCTCGCAGATTTCTACTACCGGGTTATCCTCTTCTTCTACCGCTTTTACACCGGTGTTGATGCCCATCTTATCAGCCCCATCGACGTCATTGGTGATATCAGCCCTCGACCGGTGTTACTCATCTTTGGTGAGCGCGAAGTGGCCAATGGACATGCTCACCAACAATTTGCCGCTGCCGGTGAACCCAAGTCCTTGTGGATTGTACCCGGCGTTGGGCACGGCGGCTACATCCAGACCTGGCCGGATGAGTACGAATCGCGGGTCATCGGCTTTTTCGATGAAGCGCTTCTACGCTAGCGATAAAACGCAACGCATTTTGCGAAGTCCCGTGAAAAGTAGGGCGAAGTGTGCTGCATCTGGGGGATTAAATATGCTACAGCGCTTATTCTACAACCTGTGGTACTATTTCGACCCACCGTGGGACACCGGCATTACCCCACCTGAGGTGGTTGAAGCCATCGAGGGTTCCGAAGCATTGGCCCCGGGCCGGGCCTTGGATCTGGGATGTGGCACTGGCACCAATAGCCTGTACCTGGCCCGACATGGCTGGCAGGTGGTCGGTGTCGATCTCGCGGCCAAAGCAGTCCGCCAGGCCCGGCGCAAGGCTAAAGAAGCCGGCCTGGCGCTGGAATTCTACACTGCTGATGTCACCCGCCTTGATTTCCTCCAGCCTCCCTTTGATCTGGCCCTCGACATCGGCTGCTTCCACGCCCTCGACGACCAGGGCTGGGTCCGCTACCGTGATCAACTCCTCCGCTTGCTGGCTCCCAGTGCGTGTTTTATGCTCTACGCCTTCGGCCCGCGTCAGCAGGGGCGCTTTATGCAAATGGGCATCAGCCCCGACCAAGTGCAGAGGCTGTTCGAGCCTGACTTTCGCCTGTTGCGTAGAGAAGGAGGCGCCGACCCCACTGGCCCGTCGGCGGCCTGGTATTGGCTTGAAAGAACGTGATTATCGCGCGGCCAGCGCTTTCGATCCAACAAATGCGAAAAACGGCTCACCAGCGAAAAATACACGCTCTGAGCCGTTTTCTCTTTCGTCGAAAGCTTACAGATAACGTTCGTGCCCGGGCTGTTAGCAAGTCAATCGAACTCCCTGCCAAACTCAGCCAAAGCCCCGCTCAACCATCCATCCAACCAACCATCCATCCAACCCTACTCTCCCTCACCCTCAGCCACCGGTTCTTTCGGTGCCTCCGGCTCTGGCTCCGGCTCAGCTACGACCTCGCGCTCCGGTTTGGCGGGAACGGGTGGCAGTGCTGGCGACGTACCATTGCGATGGTAGCCGTTGCGCCCGTTGAAGGGCAGCCAATCTTCAGCACGCCGTCGCTGGCGGGCACCCCAGGAGTGGACCCGAGCCCAGCGATAGTACAGCCAGCGGAACGTACGCACATACCAGGGGGCGGGCTTCACCGGGAGTGGCACACCCCATTGCAGCGCGATCGCACCCCAGGTGAGGCCGGCACCAAAGCCCACCAGTACCAGGTAGTCGTTTCGATGGATGCGACCAGCCTTGATCGCTTCGACCAGGGCAATGGGAATCGAGGCCGCCGACGTGTTGCCATAGCGATCCAGATTGGTAATCACCTGATCGTTATCCAGTTTGAGGGAGCGTGCCGCCGATTTGATGATGCGGATGTTGGCCTGGTGAGGCACAAACAGTTTTATGTCGTCCAATGGCACGTTGGCTTTCTGGCAGACCAGCCGGGCTGCTTTGTCCATCGTGCGGCTGGCAAAGCGGAAGACTTCGCGCCCGTTCATGCGCACGTAATGAAGGCCTTGATCGATCGTTTCCTGGCTGGGCGGGAGCTTGCTTCCACCGGCGGGGATAATCAAATGGTCTCCACCCGAACCGTCGGAGCCCAACGCACTGGACAGAATCCCGCCTGGCATTTCACTGCCGCTGATCACGACTGCCCCGGCTCCATCGCCAAAAAGCACACACGTGTCCCGGTCGGCCCAGTCAATAATGCGCGATAAGGTTTCAGCGCCGATGACCAGAATGTGTTGGCAGCTACCGGCCCGTATCGAATCAGTCGCCATCGCCAGGGCATAGATGAAACCAGAACAGCCGGCCTCCAGGTCAAAAGCGCCCGCGTTTACTGCGCCCAACTTGTCCTGGACGAGGCAGGCCGTGGCTGGAAACAGGTGCTCTGGCGTAAGCGTAGCGACGATGATCAAATCCAGTTGCGCTGGCGAAAGCTTGGCCACATCCAGCGCCTGGCGAGCCGCTTCCAGCGACAGGGTGAGTGTTGTTTCCCCTTCAGTCGCTATGTGCCGTTCGACAATTCCCGTCCGAGTGCGGATCCACTCATCGGATGTGTCAACCAGTTGTGCCCAGTCATCGTTGGTCATCACACGCTCGGGCACACTCATCCCCCAGCCACATATATGGGCATATCGAGCCATAATCGCGCTCCTCTTCCCGAAAAGGACCTCGTGCCCCAAAGCAGAAACGCACAGCCGTCGAGGGATAGGCAACAATGCGCACCCTCAACGCAGTGCGTGCTTCAGCGAGGCGAGACGTAGTACCAAGGCCTGTTGCTTCTTTCCGTGGCCCCCGACGTTGCCTCAGGAACTTGATTGCCGAAGTTATTCTTCGTATCGGCGAAGAACTACGCACGCGTTGTGGCCGCCAAACCCAAACGAGTTAGACATAGCCACTCGCACGTCCGCTTCCCGTGCCTCGTTAGGTACGTAGTCCAAATCACAATCCGGGTCGGGGGTATCGTAGTTAATCGTGGGAGGGATAATACCATCTTCCAGCACTTTTGCGCAAATCAGTGTCTCCAACGCCCCTGCCCCAGCCAGCAGATGCCCCGTCATCGACTTGCTGGAACTGACAGGGATATTGTATGCGTGTTCGCCCATCAGGGTTTTGATGGCCCGAGTCTCGGCCGGATCGTTGAGCTGCGTAGCGGTGCCGTGTGCATTTATATAATCAACCTCTTCAGAGTCTATTCTGGCCCGGTCCAGTGCGTTTTGCATGGCCAGGCGTGCCCCGTCGCCCGACTCCAGCGGAGCTGCCATATGGTTGGCGTCCACTGAGGTACCATATCCTATGATTTCGGCATGAATCGTCGCGCCACGCGCCAGAGCGTGCTCCAGTTCCTCGATCAGCAGCACGACTGCGCCCTCACTCACGACGAAGCCATCCCGGTCAGCCTCGAAGGGGCGGCAGGCACCGGACGGGTCGTCGTTATTTGTGGAGAGAGCGCCCATCACGTTGAAGCCGGCAATCGTCATAGGATGAAGCGCTGCTTCGGTGCCACCAGTCAACATCGCATCGGCCGCATCGCGGACGATCATCTCAAATGCCTCTCCGACAGCATTGGTGCCGGTAGCACAGGCCGTGACGATGGACATATTTGGGCCACGTAGTCCGTATTCAATCGCTATTGTAGCCGCTGGTGTGTCGGACAACATCATCGGGATTAAAAATGGACTTATCCGTCGTGGGCCGCGTGAATTAAGCGTGTCGTACTGCTTGAGCAGAGTGGTAATTCCGCCAACGGCGCTGCCTATCGCAACACCAACCCGGTCACGGTCTATTCCGTTTTCCAGCAGACTGGAATGGGTTATGGCCTCAGAGCAAGCCTTCATTCCAAATTGGGCGACCCGGTCCATGCGCCGGGCTTCTTTGCGCCCAAAGATTTCAGCTGGATCGAAGTCTTTAACCTCTCCTGCAAAATGGGTCTGTAGGTCCGAGGGATCAAAGTGCGTGATGCGGGTGATCCCCGACTGTCCAGCCTTGAGCGTTTCCCATGTTTGTGTTACGTCGTTCCCCACCGGCGTGATTGCTCCAAAGCCGGTAATGACCACTCGTCTGGACATAGTTACCTCCTAAACGTCTTAAGAGGGCGTCGAATCGATGCCCTTCTTAGATAACGGCAATCTTTAGATACGGAAATCTTTATTCGATTATAACACAAGCACTTGCGGAAAGGTACGGGCAAAATGGCCGAAAAGGGCCTTTTCGCGCTCAATTCTGTGCTTTTTATGGTAGACCGAGCCATTTTTCAGGCTTTTTGGAAAATAGACTCGTTACCGGAGCTGCGGTACACATCCATCAATACGCGAACAGACGACATCTTCATCTCCATCGCAGACAGGCACCTTAGACGAAAAAACGGTATAGGGCCGTTCCAGAAAAATAGTTGCCCCAAGTTTCATTGATTTCACTGTCATACTCGTGATTTTTGGGAAAGTCCTAGGAAAAACGCAAAAAAGGTGCTTGACAAAAACACGGAAATGGTCTATAATATCAAGTTGCAGTTGGCATATGGAATTTGCTGACGACACGCAATTTACCCGAGTTTGATCTAAATTCTCACTGCTTTGTGCTGTCATCATCTACATTAATATACGCCCAATTCCCCGCAACGAGGCGGACGATCTAACCAAGTGCCTGTTCAAGAATCGGCCCGAAGCACCTTGTTGTTTTGAGGAAAGGGAGAGATCGTTTCGTCTCCAGTACTTTTTACCCATATTTCTACATCAGAAATCTCGCTCAGCCCGCTTTGCTTCCCGGAATATAGGGGGGGGTCTGTATCTCGGGAACATAGGGGTTGTCACGCAAGGCCGGAAGCATAGGCCATCATCGGCGGCCTGTAGCATGTTTTTTCGGTAGAGTCTTTGATTGTTTCGCCTATTGTATATCGTGTATCAAGTTTGGTAGCTAAATAAGGAGTGAATAGACGTATGTCGTACAACCCGGAGTCCAAAAGCTACGCTCGAATCCCCGATGTACTTGAGCTTCCTAAGCTAATCGAAGTGCAGCTTAAGTCCTTTCAGTGGTTCCTCGACGAGGGGCTCGCCGAACTATTTCAAGAAATCTCACCTATTGTCAGCTTCAATAAGAATCTGGAATTGCATTTTCTGGATTATCGGTTTGACGATCCCAAGTATCCTGAGAAGGAATGTCGTGAACGTGATATGACATTTGCCAGTCCCCTGTGGGTGAACGTGCGCCTCATCAATAAGGAGACAGGCGAAATTCAGGAGCAGGAAGTCTTTATGGGCGATTTCCCGCTAATGACCGAGAACGGTACATTTGTCATCAACGGTGCCGAGCGGGTGGTGGTCTCACAGCTTATCCGGTCGCCGGGTGTGTATTTCACGGCCGAAGAAGACCGGGTTACCGGACGTGCCCTATGCTTTTCCAAGCTCATTCCCAATCGAGGGGCTTGGCTGGAGTTCGAGACCTCCAAGCGAGACGTCATTTCGGTCAAGGTAGATCGAAAGCGTAAACTGCCGGTGACAATTCTCTTGCGCGCGGTCGGTTACGGGACAGACGAGGAGTTGTTTGAGTTGTTCGAAGATGTGGACAACATGCCCGACCATGCCTATATCGCGACGACTCTCGAGCGTGACCCTACCAAGTCGGTGGATGAGGCGCTGCTCGAGTTCTACAAGAAGCTCCGTCCTGGCGACCCGCCAACCCTCGATAATGCCAGCAACTTCCTGACCTCGCTTCTCTTCTCGCCACGTCGCTATGATCTGGGCAGAGTAGGACGCTACAAGCTGAACCGTCGCTTGAGGCTTGAGGTGCCCATTGATCAGCGCACCCTCACCAAAGAGGATTTGGTGAAAGTCGTAGCCTATATGATCAAGGTCAACAATGGCGTAGATGACCCGGATGATATCGACCACTTGGGTAACCGCCGGGTCAAGACGGTCGGTGAACTGATCCAGAATCAAATACGGGTGGGACTGCTGCGCATGGAGCGTGTCGTGCGCGAGCGCATGTCCATCCGTGATCCGGAACAAGTAACACCCATGTCGTTGATCAATATTCGGCCCGTGGTCGCCGCCACCCGCGAGTTCTTCGGTGGTAGCCAGCTCTCGCAGTTTATGGATCAGACCAACCCGCTGGCCGAGCTGACGCATAAGCGCACGTTGAGTGCTCTGGGGCCTGGCGGTCTGCGGCGCGAGCGCGCTGGCTTTGATGTGCGTGACGTTCACCACAGCCACTATGGCCGTATCTGCCCTATTGAGACTCCAGAAGGTCCTAACATTGGCCTGATTGGTCGGCTGGCTACGTTTGGTCGCGTCAATGAATACGGGTTCATTGAGACTCCATACCGAAAGGTCATCAGGGAGGTTTCTCACGAGGATGTGGATGTCTTGGTCGGCAAGACTTTGCGGGCACCGGTAGTAGATCCTGCGTCCGGTGAAGTGGTTGCTGAAACCGAAACTGAAATAGATGAAGATCTGGCGATTCGGATTGCCCAGTTGCCTCTGGAGGAGACGGTTAAAATCAGGCCGGTCGTGACAGACAAGATTGTTTATATGTCGGCCGATGAAGAAGACCGTTTCACTATCGCACAGGCCAACGCCGATTTGGACGAGAAGCGACAATTTGTTAAGTCACGCATCAGTGTACGGCGACACCAGACCTTCCTTCTCGAAGGTGTCGAACGGGTTGACTATATGGACGTGTCTCCCAAGCAAATCGTGGGGATCAGTGCCGCACTTATCCCCTTCTTGGAGCACGACGATGCCAACCGGGCGCTCATGGGGTCCAACATGCAACGCCAGGCGGTACCCCTCATCCAGCCCGAAGCGCCGATCGTGAGTACAGGTATGGAATATCAGGCTGCCATTGACTCTGGCCAGGTCGTAGTTGCCGAAAAGCCCGGCGAAGTGATCAGTGTCACCGGAAGTGCCATCACCGTACGCGAAGAAGATGGGAACGAGCGTGTCTACACCTTGCGTAAGTTCAATCGCTCAAACCAATCTACCTGTATTGACCAGCGTCCCGTCGTCTGGAAGGGCGAATATGTCAAAAAAGGTGACGTGCTTGTCGACTCAAGCTCGACAGACCAGGGAGAGTTAGCACTGGGGCAGAATGTGTTGTGTGCTTTCTTGAGCTGGGAGGGTGGCAACTACGAAGATGCGATCCTCATCAGTGAAGATTTGGTGCGGCACGACAAGTTCACTTCATTTCACATCGAGAAACACGAAGTGGAAGCACGCGACACCAAACTTGGCCCTGAGGAGATCACCCGCGATATTCCCAACGTAGGTGAAGATGCATTGAAGGACCTGGACGAGGGGGGGATTATACGCGTAGGTGCGGAGGTGGGACCTGGCGATATTCTGGTTGGTAAGATCACTCCAAAGGGCGAGACCGAGTTGACCCCCGAGGAGAAACTCTTGCGAGCCATCTTCGGCGAAAAAGCACGTGAGGTAAAAGACTCAAGTCTGCGCTTGCCACACGGTGAAAAAGGCATCGTGGTTGACGTAAAAGAGTTCAGTCGCGATGAACATCGAGACCTGCCTGCCGGTGTGGATAAGATGGTGCGTGTCATGGTAGCCCAGCGCCGCAAAATCACGGAAGGCGACAAGATAGCTGGTCGCCACGGCAACAAGGGCGTCATCTCAAAGGTTGTTCCAATTGAGGATATGCCGTTTACGGAAGATGGCACCTCAATCGAGTTGATTCTGAATCCGTTGGGTGTGCCAGCGCGTATGAATATTGGACAGATCCTTGAGACCCATCTCGGTTGGGC
Organism: Anaerolineae bacterium; assembly: GCA_034412795.1. Classification (GTDB taxonomy): domain Bacteria; phylum Chloroflexota; class Anaerolineae; order 4572-78; family NAK82; genus JAUVPY01. The sequence continues at coordinate 4,734 of DAOUMD010000042.1, read as the reverse complement.
CTCATCACGCCTGGGCTTTCGGGCTGTTACTTCGGTATTTGACGGCGCTCACGAAGATGAGATTGCGGCCGAGCTAGCGCGGGCCTGGCTGATTGACCGTGCCTGGGATATCATTACTGATCGGGCTTGGGCTTGGGCCGACGAACAGGGCTACACCGAGGAAGACCTGGAGAGTGAAGTCGACGTCCGAACCATCTATCTGACCGGCTGGCTGGGCGAATTAGGGTACGATGAAGAACTCCTCGCTCTTGACCAGGCATACGCCCGCCGTGCTGCCTTGCACGAGTGGTTGGCAGATAGGGGATATGACCCTGATTTTCTGCTCGCCTTTGAGGGCGACCGTCGTCCAGAGTCGATTGGTATCCCCGCTCGCGAAGCGGTGCGTGTAGTCTGTCTGCGAGAATGGCTGCATATGATCCACGATCGTACTATGAGACATGCGGACCGGCGCTATGAAGGGGCACTGGATGGTGTGAATGTGGAGGATCTTAAAGACGAAGAGGTTGATCAGGTCGCTATCCAGGTTACCCGCAAGATCGGTATCCCCTTGCCGACTACGGGTAAGATGATCTTGTATGATGGCAAGACGGGAGAACCATATGACCGGCCGGTGACTGTAGGCATCATCAATATGCTCAAACTGGCACACTTGGTTGAAGACAAGGTCCACGCGCGATCAACTGGTCCATACTCTTTGGTGACGCAGCAGCCGCTGGGCGGTAAGGCCCAGTTCGGTGGCCAGCGCTTTGGCGAGATGGAGGTATGGGCATTGGAGGCTTATGGTGCTGCTCACACGCTTCAGGAAATGCTGACCGTCAAGAGCGATGATGTGTCAGGCCGGGTGAAGACCTACGAGGCCATCGTCAAGGGTGAACCGATCCAGGAGCCTGGTGTGCCCGAGTCCTTCCGTGTGCTGGTCAAGGAGCTCCAGTCGCTAGGACTGTCGGTGGAAGTTATCTCCGATAGTGAAGAGCGTGTTCAGTTTGGAAAAGAAGACCGGAAAGAGAAAATGCCGAAGCTGGGACTGGGACTGGGATTCAAACTCCCCAGCTCTCCGCGTTAAGCGGAACTAAGGATAAATCGTGATAGTGGCTGATATTTGACAGACTTCTTCATCTATGCTATAGTTGGCTTTCGTGGGTTTTCAAGGGGAGCTCAAACAAATCCGCCTACGGAAGCTGCACAGAGAAGCTGCTTCCGGCCCACAGAATAGGGAACTCAAAGAGCTGATGGGCCTTTGAGTCGACAATTGGAAAAGAGCGAGGCCATCGTGCACTTGCAGTCCCCTCTGTACCCCAGTAGGGGTGCTTATGGGAAGGTACCGGTGGCCTCGTCCAATGCCTGAAAACTAAAAGGGAGGACCCATTGCCAACGATTAATCAACTTGTGCGCAAGGGACGAAAAGCCAAACGAAGCAAAAGCAAGGCCCCGGCACTGCGGTACACCTTCAATGCCCTGAAGGGGAGAATGACTCCTCGGCCCAAGGGAGCACCCCAAAAGCGAGGCGTATGTACTCAGGTGCGAACTATGACGCCCAAGAAGCCGAACTCGGCATTGCGCAAGATCGCGCGTGTGCGCTTATCGAACGGCATCGAAGTGACAGCCTACATTCCAGGCGAGGGGCATAATCTACAGGAGCACTCGGTGGTGCTGGTACGTGGCGGCCGTGTGAAAGACCTGCCCGGCGTTCGTTACCACGTGGTACGGGGAGCCCTGGACAGCACTGGTGTAGATGACCGTAAGCGAGGTCGCTCCAAATATGGTGCCAAGCGTCCTAAGAACTAGGATGCCCAGACCCTAAGAGGTGAAAGATGCCAAGACGGAATCGTCCGCCCCGGCGTGTCATTGAGCCGGATTCAAAGTATGACAGTGAATTAGTTTCCCGGTTTGCCAATAGATTAATGCGGCACGGCAAAAAGAGTACGGCCTTGCGAATCCTCTACGATTCCTTTGATATTATCGAAGAGCGTACCAAGAAGCCGCCTCTTGATGTTTTTGAACAAGCTATCAAGAATGTAACACCGTTGCTCGAGGTCCGTCCGCGTCGTGTGGGTGGCGCTACCTACCAGATCCCGATGGAAGTGCGGGTTGAACGTCGTATGAGTCTGGCGGTCCGTTGGGTGTTGCAGAGTGCCGCCCAGCGCCCTGGCAGGTCTATGGCCGAAAGGCTGGCCAGCGAGTTGATGGATGCAGCGGCCGGTCAGGGTGCCAGTATCAAGAAGCGAGACGACACTCATCGTATGGCTGAAGCCAACCGCGCTTTTGCTCACTATCGCTGGTAAGTGACAGGGACGCTCTGTCGGCACCTCGCATCACTTCAACAATCTAGTTACAGATTCACTCTCTTTAGTTGATCGGGCAAAGTCCAAAGCGCGTCAATTTGGAGCGTAGCTTTGGGCTTTAAGTATCTATAGCGAACTAATAGAATAGTCTGATGGCCAAAAAAACCCCGCTGGAGCGGGTAAGAAATATCGGTATCATCGCTCATATTGATGCCGGTAAGACAACTACAACTGAACGTATCCTTTTTTACACCCAGAAGATCCATCGCATGGGCGAAGTTCATGACGGTGCCGCTACTATGGATTGGATGGAGCAGGAGCGGGAGCGTGGTATCACGATCACCGCTGCTGCCACGACTTGCTTTTGGAAAGACCATCAGATTAACATCATTGATACACCCGGACACATCGATTTCACGGCCGAGGTGCAACGCTCGTTGCGGGTGCTTGATGGCGGGGTGGTCGTATTTGATGCTGTGGCTGGTGTTGAGCCACAGTCAGAGACAGTGTGGCGACAGGCCGACCGTTTTAACGTGCCTCGTATCTGTTTTGTGAATAAAATGGACCGCGTCGGCGCCGATTTTGAGCGAACCATTCAGATGATTGTGGATCGTCTGGGAGCGCAGCCGGTGGCCATACAAATGCCCATGGGCGCAGAGGCTTCCTTTTCCGGCATCATTGATCTCGTAAAGATGGATGCCGTCATGTATGTTGACGACCTGGGTGCGAAATCCGAGGAAACCGAGATACCGGAGGCCTACCGTGAAGAGGCAGAACGCTTACACCGGGAGTTGGTTGAGCGCGTGGCCGAAACCGACGAGGCGCTGACCGAGAAGTTTATTCTGGAGGAAGAGATTACCCCGGCGGAATTACGAACTGCTTTGCGAAAGGCGATCATCAGCGGAGAGTTGGTGCCGGTCTTGTGTGGTTCGGCACTCAGGAATAAAGGTGTCCAGCGGGTGCTGGATGCGGTGGTGGATTACTTACCTTCACCTTTGGATGTGCCTCCCATTGTGGGACAAAATCCAAAAACCAAGGAGCCAGTTGAGTGTCCATCAGATCCCAAATCACCCTTTGCCGCCTTAGCTTTTAAAATCGTAACCGACCCGTATGTCGGCCGGCTGGCCTATATTCGAGTTTACTCTGGTGCAGTTAAAGCTGGATCCAATACCTTCAACGCTACCAAAAGCAAAAAGGAGCGCGTCGGGCGGCTATTGCAAATGCACGCAAACCAGCGCCAAGAGATCGATTCGCTTTCGGCGGGCGACATTGGAGCTGTGCTGGGTTTTAAACAGACCTTCACCGGGGATACTCTGTCTGACCCCAGCCGCCAGGTCGTTCTGGAGGCAATCAGATTCCCTGAGCCAGTGATTTCAGTTGCTATCGAGCCGAGGACCAAGGCTGACCAGGACAAAATGTCTGGTGCATTGAAGAAGCTGGCTGAGGAGGATCCTACCTTTGAGGTGCGGGTTGACGATAATACGGGTCAGACTCTCATCTCCGGTATGGGTGAGTTACACCTGGAAGTGTTGGTCGACCGCATGCTGCGTGAGTTTCGTGTGGTGGCTAAGGTGGGACGTCCCCAGGTGGCTTACCGCGAGACGATCACCCGTCCAGCCCGTGCCCAGGGGCGCTTTGTGCGACAGACTGGCGGGAGGGGGCAGTTTGGCGACGTTGTTCTAGAAGTCGAACCTTTGCCCAAAGGTACTGGTTTCGAGTTTGAAAACGAAATCGTCGGTGGTGTGATTCCCAAAGAATTTATCAAGGCCGTAAATCAAGGAGTGGTTGGCGCCCTCGAAAGTGGTGTGCTGGCGGGTTATCCAATGGTTGACCTCAAGGCCACGCTGGTTGACGGATCTTATCATGAAGTCGACTCCTCAGAGTTGGCGTTTAAGATTGCGGGCTCAATGGCATTGAAAGAGGCAGTGCAGAAAGCCGGCCCTGTCTTGATGGAGCCGATTATGGATATTGAAGTTGTCGGCCCTGAGGAGTTTACAGGCGATATCGTTGGTAACTTGTCATCTCGGCGCGGCAACATAGATGGGATGGAACCTCGGGGCGTTGGTATGCAAGCTATTCGGTCTCATGTTCCTTTGGCCGAGATGTTCGGCTACGCAACCGATTTGCGCTCGATGACTCAAGGGCGAGGCACATTTACTATGGAATTCGACTATTACGACGGAGTCCCTGAGGCCCTGTCTCAACAGATTTTGTCAGGATGGCGTAGATAAGGGGTCAAAATCATGGTGTTCGATTTGCCATGTAACCTTTTTTGCCTATAATAATTTCGTTTGCCTAACGAGGCTATTATCTTTGCGATATGATGGAGGACAGCAGCAATGGCGAAGGAGAAATTTGTACGAGATAAGCCGCATGTGAACGTGGGGACCATTGGGCACGTGGATCATGGGAAGACGACGTTGACGGCGGCGATGACGAAAGTCTTGGGGAT
>DAOUMD010000041.1:0-22322 GCA_034412795.1 Anaerolineae bacterium | reverse complement strand
CCACCGTGATCCAGGCGCGGCCACTCTCGCCATCCGCTTGCAGCCTAAGTCGTGGCATCAAAGTCTCCCCCTCAGATATGGTTGAGATAGAGACAGTTATGCCACAATATAGCCAATTGTTAAGGACCCACCAATGATGTGCCTGCCCAATTCAAATGACGCACTCTACCCCCTTTGCCGGGGAGAAAAATCATTTATGCAAGGGAGATAAGATTCCTCCAACAGACAAGTGAATAGTCCGAGGGAGGAACGATGAACAAGGCAATACCAGATGGAGTGCAAAAGCAGATTGAAAAGATGACGGAGGCATTTCGTCAACAACTGAGCACGTTATACGAATGGAGTAATGGAGAGGAAGCAGGCTATGAGCCTATGGCAGTGGAAATAGAGGACAAGATTCGTGAGTGGATTCAGCAGATAGGAGAAGATACACAGGTGTTGGTCCTGGAAGGGATGGACCGAAACCGTCGTAAGGGCAAACAGAGTTGCCCTGAATGTGGAGAGGGAGTGTATTGGAGGGGTTACGAGCCACGGCACTACATCACGTCGTTAGGAGAGATGCAACTAGAGCGGGCATATTATCATCATTCAGCATGCCATTGTAGGTGGGTGCCATTGGATGAACGATTGGGGCTTGGAGCAAGTGAGTTGAGTCCACGAGTGCAGGAGATGGTCAGCTATTTGGGGGGATTTATGCCCTTTGAACAAGCTCAAAACTATCTATCCAGGTATCAGGGCATTCACATCAGTCACGACACGGTGAACAATGCCACTGTAGAGGTTGGGCAAATCCTACTTGAAAAGCAAGAGGCGTTTGTCCGGTGCGCTTGGGAAGAATGCCGTCTGCCAGATTGTGAAGCCAGCCCGCCACCCAAGCGTTTATATGTGAGTGCGGACGGGATCAATCATTTGTTACCGAATGGTCAAGGCAGGGAAATCAAAGTGGCTGCTGTGTATGAAACCAAGGAGCGGCTTACCAAGAAAGGAAAAACGGAGATCCGTGCTGTTGACATTGAATACGTGGTTGCCATTAACGCCGAAGAGTTAGCTCGTGCTGTCTATCTGGTGGCTGTAAAACGCGGTGCCGAGTTGGCAGAACAAATCATTGTCTTGGGAGATGGTGCTAATTGGATCTGGAACCGCATCGCAGCCATGTTCCCAAAACATAGAACCACTGAAATTGTAGACTTTTATCACGCCAGTGAGTACATTTGGGATGCTGGCAATGTTGTATTCGGCAAAGAAACAGACCGCGCCCAGGCTTGGGGTGAAAAATATTGTCATATCCTCAAACATGATGGCCCAGACTCTGTATTACAAGCCTTGCGCACACTCTGCTCGGCAGACAGCAACCCCCCAGAACCTGTGACAAAGGCCATTACCTATTTTGAAAACCAAGGTGATGGGATGAACTACCCATTCTACGTCGAACAAGGGCTTCAGATTGGTAGTGGCTCTGCCGAGAGCGCAGTCAAACAGGTCGTAGGCGCTCGTATCAACCAAGCCGGCATGCGTTGGGCTCCTGAGCGTGCTGATGCGGTCGCTCATATCCGTGCTGCTATTCTCAGTGATCGCTGGGATGATTTCTGGTCTGACTTTCGCCCGCCACCTAGGCAATATCAACGCAAGGAAATACCTCTGGCAGCCTAAATTCCCAGGATCAATCGTCGCACCCCTTATCAACAGTCCCTCGCGTTGGGCCGCAGCAGTGCTGTCCACCACGCCCCACCTCATAAGCATGTACTACGTCGAAACCTCGCTCCCGCAGAGCGACCGCCAGGTCTGGTCACACGTCTTCATCCAGGAAGAGCCTAATCGTGCTCATTCGCACTCTCATCGTCCTCTTCGTACCTGGCGCGGGCTTCTCGAATAACGCGTGGTTGTTCTGACAAGTTGGTCAGGCGATGGTAGCCTTTCGGCCCCAAGCAACGGAGTTGACGCAGAATAAAAAGTATGGTATACATGAATTATAGACCAATTCGCTCATACTACTCTTATTACTCCCACTGCCCTACTTCTCGCTTGCGTTTCTGGGTTTATGGTGTTCTTTAATTATGACCGGACATGAGATGGAACAAACCGTGGGTTTGACGATCGGAGAGCTGTGGCGAGGACGCCTGGGACACTTGCGCAAGCGCGCAGGGAGTGCGGTCCTGTTTGCTTCGGGTGTGTTAGCCGCTCTCGTGGCGCTCCTGTTTTACAACATTCTCGTTCCCGATGCACAGCAACTGACCCCGCAAGAGGTAAACGACACAGTTGCCCAGGCGCTGGCGTCTGCCACACCGCCACCCGCCTTTTCTGCGCGCGTGTACGAGGCGGTGCAACCTTCCCTCGTTCTCATCCAAACTCAAGCCCCGGGCGAGAACGGTGAGGAAGGGCATGGTTTAGGGAGCGGTGTCGTCATTAACGATAGCGGCGACATCCTCACCAGCTTGCACGTTGTCGCGAACGCGGCTGACATCGTGCTAACCTTCGCGGATGGCACCCAGTCGAGCGCGCAGGTGACGGCCACGCAACCGGAGACTGACATCGCCGTCCTGAGCGCGAGCCAGCCTCCAGAGCTGCTCGTGCCTGCGACGCTGGGCAGCCCGAATGCCATGCGCGTAGGAGACGAGGCGTTCGCCGTCGGCAATCCCTTCGGCCTGTACAGCTCGATGAGCGCGGGCGTCATCTCCGGTTTCGAACGTTCTTTTCAGCCCCCTGACAGGGATCAAAAACTGCAGGGCTTGATTCAAATAGACGCCGCCGTGAATCCCGGCAACTCGGGAGGGCCGCTGCTTAATCGTTACGGACAGGTGATCGGCATCGTCGTAGGAATTGTAAACCCGACCGATCAGGAGGTCTTTATCGGCATCGGCTTTGCCGTGCCAATACAGGTTGCGGTGGGTGCCGTAGGCTCGCTGCCGTATTAGGGATCGCGTACTGCGTATTGCGTATTGCGTATTCCGTTACGAGATACGCAGTACGCAATACGCAGTACGTTTTACGCAGTACGTATCACGTATAAGGAGAATGCGGATGGATCAATATATGAGACCCGAAGACAGGAAACCAATGGAACGCCTGTTGTACGAAGTGAAGAAGGTGATCGTCGGACAGGACCACCTGTTGGAACGCATGGTCGTCGCGCTGCTAGCACGTGGGCACATCCTCGTCGAAGGCGTGCCCGGTCTGGCCAAGACGATGGCGATCAAGACTGTCGCGGAAGCGATTGGCGGCGAGTTCAAGCGTATTCAATTCACGCCCGACCTGGTTCCCGCCGACTTAATCGGCACGCGCATCTACAATCAAAAGACGGGCGAATTCAACACCTCGCTCGGCCCGGTCTTTACCAATCTCCTGCTCGCGGATGAAATCAACCGCGCGCCCGCCAAGGTGCAAAGCGCGCTGCTCGAAGTGATGCAAGAGCGGCAGGTGACCATCGGGCGCGAGACGTTTAGTGTGCCGAATCCTTTCCTCGTGCTGGCAACTCAGAATCCCATCGAGGCAGAAGGGACGTATCCTTTACCTGAAGCGCAGGTGGACCGCTTTATGCTCAAGGTGCTCGTCGGTTATCCCAACGTGACGGAAGAATTCGTCATCGTCGAGCGTATGACGGGCATTTTGCAGGCCGTGCAAAAAGTGTTGACCACCGAGCAGTTGCTGGGCTTGCAGGAAGAAACCGACAGCGTGTACGTGGACCCAGCCCTTATTGAGTACGCCGTACGGATGGTGACCGCCACGCGGGAGCCGAAAGACTTTGGCCTGGAGGAACTGCAACGTTACATCATGTTCGGCGCGAGCCCGCGTGCTTCGATCAATCTGATCCTCACCGCACGGGCGCTCGCCTTTGTGCGCGGTCGCCACTACGCGTTGCCGCAGGACGTTCTGGATATGGCGCTCGACGTGATGCGGCACCGTCTCGTGTTGTCGTACGAGGCGCTGTCGGACAATGTAACCAGCGACGACCTGTTGAAACAGATTCTCGACCGCATACCGATTCCAGTGGTGCCTTTACGTGAGCACTCCAACGTCCGCGCTGACGCCTGAACGCGTCCTACAGCGTCTCGACTGGCAAGTCATCCGCCGGCTGGATGGCCTGCTGCAAGGCGATTATCGCAGCCTCTTCTACGGCTACGGGGTGGATTTTGCCGATCTGCGCGAATATCAAGCCGAAGATGATATTCGCTACATTGATTGGAACGTCACGGCGCGCATGGACACGCCGTACGTCCGGCAGTATGCCGAAGACCGCGAAATCACGGCGTGGTTTTTGCTCGACCTCAGCCCGTCGGTAGACTTTGGCACTGCTAAGACGCAGAGCGTCAAGCGGACGGTGCTGATTGATTTTGTCACCACGCTGGCACGGCTGTTGACGCGTCACGGCAATCGCGTCGGCGCCATGTTTTACGGCAGCCGCATTGAGCGGACCATTCCCGCCCGAGGCGGGCGCATCCAGGTGCTGCGCCTCGTCAACGATCTGCTCAAGCAGCCGCGTTTGCCCCGCGCGCCGTTCACGGACCTGACGCCGCTGCTCGAAGGTGGACTGCACGCGATCAAAAGGCGCTCGCTGGTGTTCATCGTCTCGGATTTTATCAGCGTGCCGGGGTGGGAGCGGCCGCTGAACACCCTCAACCGGCGGCACGAAGTCCTCGCCGTACGCCTGTGGGACCCGCGCGAAGTGGAGCTGCCGGACATCGGTCCGATCCTTATGGAAGATGCGGAGACGGGCGAGCAGTTGTATGTGGACACGCACGATAAAAAATTCCGTGCCCGATTCGAGGCAGCCGCACGGCGGCGCGAAGCAGAGTTGAACGATACGTTCAAACGTGCCGGGGTAGACGTGTTGTCGCTCTCGACTGAAGAAGACCTGGTCCGCGCCATTGTGCGTTTTGCGACGTTGCGGCGGCAGCGCCGGACGTAGGGGCAGTGCCTTGTGCCTGCCCAAATCGGGCGACCACAAGGGTCGCCCCTACGAGATGGATGTCTTGCGCGAACCTGGAGGTAATGGTAGATGTCATTCATCTGGCCCGCGATGCTTTTGTTACTGCTGTTGATTCCGCTGTTCGGCGTGCTGTACATCATGTTGCAGCAGCGTCGGCGGCGTCTTGCCGCAAGTTACGGCGGTCTGGGACTCGTGGGGGGAGCTACGGGGCGTGGGCCGGGCATACGCCGCCACATTCCGCCGGCGCTCTTTCTGGTCGGCCTCGCCGTCCTCAGCATCGCACTGGCGCGCCCACAAACGGTCGTCAGCCTGCCCAGGATAGAAGGTACGGTCATCTTGGTGTTTGATGTTTCCGGCAGCATGGCGGCCGACGATTTGAAGCCGACTCGGATGGAGGCGGCTAAAGCCGCCGCGCGGGACTTCGTAGAGCGCCAGCCATCCAGCGTGCAAATCGGCGTCGTCGCGTTCAGCGATGGTGGCCTGTCGGTGCAAGCGCCGACGAACGACCAGGAGGCCATCCTGGCCTCGATCAACCGCCTGTCGCCGCAGCGTGGCACGTCGCTCGGGCAGGGTATCCTGGCTGCGCTCAACACGATTGCCGCGGACAGCCGGCAAGCCCCGGACCTCGAAAGCAACCTTACGCCGGCGCCCACCGCTGTAGCGACGCCGACACCCGTGACAGAAGGGACGAACACGTCTGCCGTCATCGTCCTGCTCACCGACGGTGAGAACAACGAGGCCCCGGACCCGCTGGTCGCGGCGCAGGCAGCCGCAGAGCGCGGCGTGCGTATCTACACAGTCGGCATAGGCAGCGCGGAGGGGACAACACTGAACATCAACGGTTTCACCGTTCACACGCAACTCAACGAGGCGATGCTGCAACAAATCTCGCAGCTCACCGAGGGTGCTTATTACGACGCTGAGAACGAGGACGACCTGCTCACGATTTACGAAAACCTCGACTTGCAATTGGTGATCAAACCAGAAAAGACAGAGGTTACTTCTATCTTTGCAGGCGCCAGCATCTTCGTTTTGCTGATGGGCGGTACATTTTCACTCGTGTGGTTCAGCCGCTTGCCGTGATCGTGTTGGCGAATAGATTAGAAACCGGGTTTCCTGAGAAACCTGGTTTCTGAGATCCTTTTGGAATACTCTCAAAGGGTGGATTGGAGGTAGTAGATGGGTTTACTTTGGCCCGGATTCCTTATCTTGTTGGGATTAATTCCTCTGATCGTCGCGGCATATATTTGGATGCTGCGACGACGGCGGCGTTTTGCGGTGCGCTATTCCAGCCTGACTCTGGTGCGCGAGGCGCTGCCTCACCAATCACGTCTGCGGCGTCACTTCCCCTTTGCCCTGTTCCTCATCGCGCTGGCTAGCCTGGTGATCGCATTAGGACGCCCGGTGGCCAACGTGACTGTGCCCACCGGCCAAGCTAACATCATTCTTGCACTGGATGTCTCGAGGAGCATGTGCTCGACAGATATTCAGCCCAACCGCCTGGCGGCTGCCCAGGCTGCCGCGCTGTCGTTCATTCGACGCCAAGAGCCCAGCACGCCGATCGGCATCGTCGCGTTTGCTGGTTTCGCGGCACTGACCCAATCACCCACAACTGATCAAGAAGCACTGCAAGCCGCAGTCGAAGGTCTGACCACGGCGCGCAGGACGGCGATTGGCAGCGCCATTCTTAAATCGTTGGACGCGATTGCCGAGGTGAACGAGAATGTCCCGCCGAGCGTGAGCGACACCGCGTCTGGGGTCGAGATCGAGCCTGTGCCAGATGAAGCTTATGCGCCGGACGTCATCGTCTTGCTCAGCGATGGGGCGAGCAATGTAGGTCCATTGCCTTTGGACGCCGCGCAGCAAGCCGTTGACCGTGGAATCCGAGTCTATACCATCGGGTTTGGCACCACGGGCGGGGGGGGTATGGATTGCGGCCCGCAGTTTCAGGAGGGCAACCTTTTTGGCGGCGATCAGCGGTTTGGAGGGAGCTGGGGGTCTGGAGGCCAATTTCGCAGAGGGATTGACGAGGTAACGCTGAAGCAAATCGCGGATATGACCGGTGGAACCTATTACTCGGCCACAAGCGCGGGCGAGCTTCAAAGCGTTTTCCAGAATCTCCCGAGCTTCTTAAGGACCAGGCAAGAAACCACGGAAATCAGCGTAGCCTTTACGGCCATCGGCGCGCTCCTGGCTGCGCTTGCCATCCTCCTCGCGCTGGTCTGGCATCCGCTGCCCTGAGAGCGCTTTATTCCTTTCCATAAAATTCTACCGTTAAGATACACCACGACGAACGAGGTCGAATCGATCCGGCTGCATGTCGTGGGCGAAAGCAGGCAATTTGCTACCAATGATCCAATCCGCGATCAGCCGCCCGGTAACCGGCGCCAACCCGATGCCCGCTCCCTCGTGCCCGGCCGCCAGGTAAAAACCGGGCACCGCTTCCACCGGACCGATGAGCGGCCGGTGATCCGCGCTCCAGGGGCGCAGGCCGGCATAGCTGCGTATCACCTTGACTTTGCTGCGAGCCAGGACAGGCAAGAAACGCGCTGCCCTGGCAGCGATCGCCTCCATCACTGGTCGCGACACGCAGCGATCGTAGCCCACAAACTGGCGGCTGCTACCCAGCAGCAGCGTGCCGCTGGCCGTCATCTCGGCCACGAAGGCCACTTCCAGACCCTCGGAGGCCGACTGTACTGTCGCGGCGTAACCGCCTTCTAGCAGCGGATGCTGGACCAGGCCCGGCGCTTTGGCCGTCACCAGGATGTGTCCCTTGCGCGGCCGGATCGGCGTTTCGATCCCCACCAACCGGGCCACGTCGTTGCTCCACGCACCCGTCGCACACACGACCGTTTCCGTCGCGATTTCGCCCAACCGGGTCACCACCTGGCTGACCCTCCCCTTTCCCTTCCCCGCCCGGCGGATGGCGATGACCTCGGAGTGGGTGTGGAGCGTTAGTCCTTGCTTCTGGGCCGCCGCCAGCAGCGCCAGCGTGGCGCGGCGTGGGTCCACCTGGGCATCGTCCGGGAAGAAGGCACCGCCCGCCAGGTCGGGTGCCAGGTTGGGTTCCAGCGAGTTCAGGCCGGGACCGTCCAGGACTTCGGCCCGAACACCGGCGGCATCCATAGCTGCGGCTCTTTCCCGGGCGACCGCTACCCCCTCTTCACTTTCGGCCAGCAAGACTGTCCCTGTGCGCGCGTACTCAAAATCCAGGTCGAGAGCCTCGGCTAACTCGCTCCACAGGGTCGCGCTGGCCCGTCCCAGTTCTAGCTCCGCGCCGCTCTTGTCCCAGAGCAGGATCAGACCGTCGCAGGCGCGCGACGTGCCGCTGGCCGGAAAGTGCCGCTCCACCAAGTGTACGTCAAGCCCGGCGGCGCACAGGTTATAGGCGCAGGCGGCGCCCACAATCCCGCCGCCGATGACGACCACGTCAGTCCTGGTGCTCATGTCTTGGTCTCCAGTCAGGCTGTTCTATAAATATGACGGAGTGGTCCGAACAAGTTCGGGGCTCCGCCGTATTGCCAAAATCCCAGACGAAGACCGCCAGACCTGACGTGAGCGTCTGGCGGGAGCGATTTTGAGGTGCAGTGCACTTTCGCGAAGCGAGTGCAATGCATTTTTTCTATTTGTTGCGTTCCAACACAAACCAGGCGATGCCCTCCAGCGCGTCGCGAATGGGTGAGGGCGGGAAGGCCCCCAGCGCATCACAGGCCGCCTGGCAATAGTGCTGCGCCTCTTGCCGGGCCCGCTCGATGCCCACCGAGCGCTGCACCCAGACCAGTAAATCCTCAATCTCGTTGGGCGTAGCGCCGTCGTCAATGCGGTCGATGGTGGCCCGCATCGCGGGTGACATACCATCGGCGGCGGCGTAGATGAGCGGCAGCGTGATCTGTCGTCTCCGCAGGTCACCGCCCACCGGCTTGCCGATCACCGTCGGGTCGCCCACGTAGTCGAGCACGTCGTCGGTGATCTGAAAGGCCATCCCCAGGTTGTGGCCGTAGCGCCCCAGCGCTTCGATCTCCGCATCCGAGGCACCGCTGATCACGCCCGCAGCCTTCAACCCCTCATCGAACAGGATAGCCGTTTTCCCGCCGATCTTGAAGTAATAGGCCTCCAGCGCCTGGTCGATGGGACGCACATGGGTCACCAGGCTGATCTCGCCTTCGCAAATTCGTACCGATGCCCGCCCCAGGCAATCCAACACCCGGATATCGCCGCTGCGGGCGATGGCTGTCGCCGACAGCGCGAAGAGATAGTCGCCGCCCACCAGGGCTGCGTCTCGAAACCACTTGCTGTGTACCGTCGCCAGCCCGCGACGCCGGGGCGACTGGTCGATCAGGTCGTCGTGAACCAGCGTGGCGGCGTGAATCAGCTCCACCGCCGAGGCCACCGCCACCACTTTGGGCGCGTCATAGTGGTTGAGCTTGGCGGCGAGCATCACCAACAGGGCGCGCAATCGCTTACCCCCCGCCGATATCACGTGCCGCGCCGGCTCCGAGATGGCCATCACCGGTGAGGTAACCAGATCCTGCATATAGTTCTCAACCTGGGCCATCTCTTCCTGCAAACTAAAGCGATCTACGACCTCAGCCAGATTTACACCTGGCACCGACATCGTAGTTATCGATTTTGCGTCCATCTAGCCTTTATCTCCCCTTCTACTCGTTTTGCATTAGCTGCACCACAAACACAACCTGAGCTAGCCCACCTTTGGGTAGCTAGCGGCTTATTTCCGCCTCGGTGTGCCAGGGGCTTTCGGGCGGCCCAGTGCTTAATCGCGAAGTGCCGTTCACCTGAAGGCTCCAAACTGAGGCTGATGCAGATATATTGTCTTCTCGAAGGTAGTACCGTAAGCCCTGTTCTTTTGACTACCTTGACAATGTCATGTTTCGCTCGGAGGGGTCTACGACCCCCGACTTAGCTTGGGCAACGACTGTGCCCAAGCTAAGAACGCGGGTCACAGACCCGCCCGGAGCAGAATATGACATTGTCAAACTACTGCCCGGTAAAGTCAGTTGAGGGTACCTCAGAAACCGGGATAGTGACAGATGACCCCCATCTGACCCTGACCCTGCTGAGGTTTCTAGCTCCTGCGGTACGTATCGGACTACTGTTCAGCGAAACCGGTCGAAACCGAATCCCCATAAGTAATAGGTTGGTCAATCAATCCCTTTTCCAATAGCCAATCCACCACGTCCTGCCACTCGGCCTGGCTGGGCACCTCACCTTCGGGGAAGGGAGGCATCTGGTAGGAGCCCTGAATGCTCTCCGGCACTCGAGCCTTTTCGATCAACAGGTCTGAGTATTGGTCGGGATTGCTGTTCAAGTCACCTACGGCCCGGTTCCAGGCATTGAGGAATTTGTTGATGGCGTTGGGCTTGGAGTCGATGGCCTCTGTGCTGAAACTGAGCACGCTCTGCGAGTATTCGGTGTACTGGCTGTCGTCCACCACCAAGTTTGCCCCGCCGGCCACCGCCCCTTGCGCCAGTGGATCGGGCAGCGTTGCTGCCTGAATCTGACCGGCCATCAGTTGCTCAAAACGCACCGGGATGGCACTCACCTCGACGATCTCGATCTGATCGGGAGACAGCCCTTCCGCCTCCAGCATGCGGTCAGTGATATATTCGATGACGGTGTTTTGACTGATGCCAATCGGCACGCCAGCCAGATCCTGCGCCGAGCTGATGCCACTGTCCGGCGCGGCCAGCACTCGAAACTGGGGCGACTCGGGGTAAGACCGCCGGGCCGTGGCCACGATCTTGATTTGCACCTCATCCCGGTTAAAGAGACCGGTGCTGATGAGGTCGTTGAGCATACCGTCTATCTCGCCAGCCTGCATCAGCGCATCTCGCTCCTGGGCGCTTTTGACGGGCACGAATTCGACGTTGATGCCTTCTTCTTCAAAGTAGCCTTTTTGCTCGGCGACGTAGAAAGGCAGGATGTCAAGAATCGGCAGCAGGCCCATCTTCAAATTGGTGTCCTCAGCCTCTTGGCCGGGCGCGCAGGCCGCCAGGGACAGCGCGAGGATGGCGATGATCGATACTGCAATAAGCCAATTGTGTTTGCGTACCATGACACTCTATTAACTCCCAATTCTAACCAAATAAAATACACTTTTCACAAACTTTATTTTACTACGTCGTCTCTATGATGTCCATAGGTCGGGCGGGTAACGCAATGTCAGAAAAAGACCTATTCAGGGCTAGGTCTTTTGGGTAAAGTTCAAACTGGGTTGTGACCAATCACATCGGCCAAGTACGTTATCATATGTTCACTACCGGACACTTTGCAAAATTAGGCAACATGTCAAACCCAGTTGAGCCGAAGCGAGCATCCTGAGCGTGCCGAAGGGCACTCACGGAGGCTCCTTCGACACGTTCAGAATGCCTCCGCTCGCTTAGGTGAAAATGTGTCCGGTAGTGAAATCATATGAACAAAATGAGCGATTGTCAAGTACGGAAGCAGAGTCCGATAGCGAAGCGCTGACCACGGCTACCAGCTCCTGGCCTCCAGATATCTCTTTATTTTAACAGACCTTGCCGATACCCTTCGCTAACGGCGTGGCTGCGGTTCTTCACC
The DNA here is from genome assembly GCA_034412795.1 of Anaerolineae bacterium. Lineage (GTDB taxonomy): Bacteria > Chloroflexota > Anaerolineae > 4572-78 > NAK82 > JAUVPY01. The sequence continues at coordinate 10,819 of DAOUMD010000041.1, read as the reverse complement.
CCAAGTTTGCGATAGATATTGGCCAGGTGGTTCTTGACCGTCTTCTCGGCCACGAACAACTCCTCAGCGATCTCAACCGTGGTCTGTCCGGCGGCGACCAGTTGCAGCACCCGTAGTTCGGTCGGAGTCAATACCGGGCGCGCAGCCGACTCCTGCGAAGCGCGGCGGTAATCGTGTAGCAGGTAAGCCGTCACACTGGGGTCCAGCCAGCCCTGGCCGGCGTGCGCGGACCGCACCGCCTCAGCGATCTGGGCCGCCTTGACGCTCTTGACAATGTAGCCGATCGCCCCCGCCAGCGCCGCCGATCGCACGTCGGTTTCGTCGTCCGATTCGGTCAGGGCCAGCACTTTGACCTGAGGGTGACTGTCCGCAATTTGGCGGATCGCCCGGATGCCGCCTTGTGGGTCGTGGCGCGGCATGCGCAGATCCATCAACACCACGTCGGGAGACAGCTCAGCGGTTGCCGACACCGCCTCCTCCGGCGAGCCCGCTTCACCGACGACGCTGATATCCGGCTGGCGTTCCAACAGCTTGCCCAACAGCTCCCTCTGCAGAGCCATGTCGTCGGCGATGAGAACACGTATCTGGGTCATAGTGTCCCGTCCCTGTCTCCGGCCAATGGAACACTGATGGTGACCTGGGTGCCGTTCCCGATCGAAGAGCGGATGTCTATGTCGCCTCCGATCTCCTGTGCTCGCTCTCGCATGTTCCACAACCCGAGACCCGCCTGACCGGGACCCACCTCACCGGGATCAAAACCACGCCCCCCGTCTATTACCTGTACCCTGGCCTGGCTGTTGACGCGATGAACGATAACGCTGGCCTCCTCTACCCCGGCGTGCTTCCAAACGTTGGTCAATGCCTCGGTGACGATGTAGCCCAGGTGGCGGATGGTATCAACCGGTACCTGTGGCTCATCGACCGGCAGTTTTAGTTCAACCACCAGGTCGGTATTGCGCCGGAAGCGGTCCGTGATGCGCGTCAGTTCGCCGCCCAGGGTGAGCTGGGCCGGGTCCTGCCTCAAGGCTCGAACAATCCAGCGAATGCCCTCGTGGACCTCGCCGGCCAGGGCCACTACCCGCAGTATTTCCTCCTCTGCCGCCTTCGGGTCCTCGGCCAGCAGCAAGCTGGCGTACTCGGCCCGCCGCCCCAGCGCCGAAAGCTGACTCAGGACGCCATCGTGAATATCCGTTGCGATACGCCGTCGCTCTTCCTCCACGGCGGCCTGTTCGCGCAGCGCGTTGGCTCGATCCCGGCTATGTTGCCAGGCGATCATCAAAGCTGCCAGGGCGGCCAGCAACCCACCGGTGACCCAATAGCTGGCGCTGCGCAGCACTACCTCATCCACCTGGCGGTACTCGATGATTACCGGCAACGTGTAGCCGTCGAGATACAGCGATGAGGCGAAGCCCAGGGTGGATACGATGACCACGCCAGCGAAGAGCACCGCCCGGCGCACCGGATTTTCGGCACTGGGCAGCGAGAGGGCCGCCGTCACTGTGGGGGTGAGGGAGTAGAGCGAGAAGATGTTGCGATAGCCCCCCCCCGCCAGGTTGACGATCAAGATGGCAAAAAACGTGTCGAATATAATGAAGGGGGCGGATCTCAGCCAGGCATCAGCCCGAACAAGCAGGATGACGATCAAGCCCAAGGTATAAAGAGCGACGAACCCCCATAAAACCAACAGATAGAGGGTCCGGGCGGCGATGATCGGATGTGGATAGAAGAAGAGAATGCCCAAAGCGTAGATCAGCGACGCAACGCGGATGAGCATCACTACCCACGATAACCAATACCCCACCTGTTGGGCGTTTAATGACTGACGTAACATGACTATTTGGCCTTAATCGACATATCCAAGTTTGCCCAATACGTGACCACAACTCTTAGGGTCCGTAAGTATATAAGTTCCCGGGCAGGTTCAGATATCCCTGAAATTAGGATAACAATTGCCGACGAAGGACGAAAGACGAAGGACCAATTATTGGCCCAGATATCTTCGTCGTTCGTCGTTCGTCCGGCTGAGAAAGTGTCACCTTATTTCTGAACCATCCTAAGTTCCCGCACCTAAATTATGTCGTTTCGAGCGATAGCCAGAAATCCCCATCAGCATTGGCCGCGCAATCAACCTCGAGAGGGATTAAGCCCTTCGCTCGAAATGACATACGGGAAGTTATTCTTTTATGAACTCTTATTGTGCTCGCTTACGCCGTATTATAGCGCGAATCATCCAGGGATTCAATGCTTGAGAAAGGCTGGGTGCGTTCGGATTTGGGGGCGAATTCCTCCTTTCCCATCCCAACATCCGCATACCTGAGGTGCTTCAACATTATAGTGTAAGGCATTGCCCAAATGTTGGGAGAAAAGGACTATTTACATCAGGATAGGCACGTGTTAGACTAAAGTCGAGAATGGACTTTGGCAGTTCTTTTTCTGTGAACCACTGACTATAGGGAGGTACAAAAATGGTATTGCCGGTGGTAGCAGGATTGATGATGGTACTGGGTGGGGTTATCGTGCTGGTTGCCCGCCCACAAGCGGCGGATCCCATACGTCTTCGCGTGCGGCCCAGCCGCCGAAGATAGATAGACCTCCTGGGTTTTGACACCGCACCCGCCCTACTTCCGGGCGGGTTCTTTTTTTATGGCCCTTCACCATATCTGCCTAAGAGCGGTTGTGTGAATGTAAAAACACAACCGGCCTCAGCCATGAGTCGGTTGTGTTTTGTCCTCTGAGCGAATTCAGACTATAACAATCTCAGTGCACGCCGCAGCTTCCACACGACCCACCGGCGCAGCTACCACAGCCACCGCCACCACCGGCCACGGCTTGCGATGTGCCGCCGTCTCCCTTGCTATAGGCAGCAAAGAGCGAGATGGCCCGCGATGTTTGCGCGCTCTCGCAATTCTTGCATTGAATGGGCGCGTCGGCCTTGCTCATCGGTCGCAGTGCGTCGAATTTCGTATTGCAATCCTCACAATAATACTCGTATAGGGGCATACTGATCACCAACCCTTCATATTACGTAACTACCTTGACAATGTCACATTAGACAAATGTTCTACACGAAGCTGGCGTTTTTCGCCTTATCCATGTTCATAATACGACATTTGCCGCCGAGAGCACCGGTCGCGGACCTACTCGGAGCCTGTAAACCCCGCTTTTATGTTAATGTGACATTGTCAAACTACTCAGACCAGTCGCTGATCGTTACGGTTATTCAACCGTAATGGGTATTTGCGGATATACATCCGCCGATTATGGGTTGCAGATACATATCTGCAACCATCAGGCTGAGTAGTTACGTTTAATCAGCGAAAATCTGTGTCGATCTGCGTCCCAATGAGATCTGTCAGTCAATCAGGTTAGGGGAGGGATTATGTTTGGGGGTTGGTTAAGACGAAATCGAAACACGGGTGATGCCTCAAATGGGCGTTTCTCGGGCAGTGGCAACCTTAGACACCCGCACGCGCCTGGTGGAGAAAAGTCATCTTGCTTGATTGATCTGCGGGGGATAGTGAAAGCTTACCAGACCGAAGCCGGGACCTTTTTTGCGCTCAAGGGTGTCGATTTGCAGGTGGATACCCGTGAGTTCGTGGCTGTGGTCGGTAAATCGGGCAGTGGCAAATCAACGCTGATCAACATGATTACCGGTATTGACAAGCCTACCTCGGGTGAGGTGCTGGTGGGCGACACCGCTGTGCACACCCTCAGCGAGGGCCGAACGGCGGTGTGGCGTGGCCGTCACATCGGCGTTGTCTTCCAGTTCTTCCAATTATTGCCCACCCTGACGGTGATTGAGAACGTGATGTTGCCCATGGATTTCTGCAATGTGTACTCCATGCGGGGGCGTCTGGAGCGGGCTATGTATCTGTTGGAGCAAGTTGATATAGCCGACCACGCCCACAAACTGCCGTCTGCTGTTTCGGGTGGCGAGCAGCAGCGCGCCGCAATCGCCCGCGCCCTGGCCAATGACCCGCCCATTATCGCCGCGGATGAGCCCACCGGTAACCTCGACTCAAAGACGGCCGAGGCAGTCTTTCGACTCTTTGAGAGATTGGTGGATGAAGGTAAGACAATTTTGATGGTGACCCACGATCGCGATCTGGTCAGACGCGTAACACGCACCGTCACCCTCGCCGACGGTGAGATTGTGGACGAATTGGTAAGAGACCGGAAACAGACCCTACCGTCATCAATGGAGCAGGAGACCTCCCATGCTTAGTCCACGTTGGCGCAAAATAATTCGTGATCTGTGGCACAATAAGATACGCACCGTCATTGTCGTGCTTTCCATCGCCGTCGGTGTATTTGCCGTTGGCATGATTGTCACCACCCAGATCGTGCTCACCCAGGATATGGACTCTAGTTACCGTGAAACCAACCCGGCCAATGCTTTTTTATACCCTGAGGCATTTGATGACGAGTTGGTGGAAACCGTGCGTCGTATGGACGGTGTCCGCGATGCGGAGGGGCGGCTTGACTGGCTGACTGTGCGTCTCAAAGTCGGGCCCGATGAGTGGCGTAACCTCGTCATCGACGTGATCGGTGACTATGAGGATATGCGGCTCTGTAAGGTCAGGCCGGTGAGTGGCGCTTGGCCACCCCCAAAAAAAGCGATTCTCATCGAGCGCCAGTCGCTCCCGTGGACCAACGCCGATGTCGGGGATATGCTGGAGGTTGAAACACCAGACGGCAAGATACGCCAGCTACGCATCGCCGGGCTAGCACATGATATGGAAAATCCGCCAGCCCCCTTCGTCGGCCATCCCTTTGGCTATATCACTTTCGACACCCTGGAGTGGCTCGGCTATTCCCGCTACTACGACGAACTACAGATCCTTGTCGCCGAAAATGAAACCGACAAAGAGCATATTCAAGCCATCGCGGATCAGGTAGAAGAAAAAATCGAAAAAAGCGGTCGAACTGTCTACTGGACCTGGATACCTGAGCCCGGCGAGCATCCTGCCAATGAAGTAGTGCAACCTTTGATGATTATCTTGGGTGTTTTGGGCGTGCTTTCCCTGTTATTGAGCAGCTTCCTGGTGATCAACACCATCGCCGCTCTGATGACCCAGCAAATACGCCAGATTGGCATTATGAAGACCGTCGGCGCTCGTACCTCTCAGATTATGGGGATGTATTTGAGCGCGGTCCTTATCTTTGGCTTGCTCTCGCTGGTTGTCGCTGTCCCGCTGGGGGCGCTGGCCGCCTATGCCATGTCCAAATATCTTGCCTATCTAATTAACTTCGATTTGACCGGCTTTCGCATTCCACCCCAGGCGCTTGCCCTTGAGGTGGCGGTTGGTCTTTTTGTGCCCCTCTTGGCCGCGCTGTACCCTATCCTCGCCGGGGCGCGTATCAGCGTGCACGATGCGCTTAGCACTTACGGATTGGGCAAGGGGCTTTTTGGCCGGAGCTTGATAGATCGGCTGGTTGAGGAAGTGACGACCGCTATCCGGGCCATGTCTCGCCCCATCCGTATCTCCCTGCGCAACACTTTTCGCCGCAAGGGGCGGCTGCTGCTAACTCTATCCACGCTGACCCTGGGCGGCGCCATTTTTATCGCCGTCCTGAGCGTCCACGCCTCCCTGCTGACCACTCTTGAGGATGCGCTGACCTATTGGAATTACGAAATTGAGATTCAATTTGCTCATTCCCACCGTATTGCGGCCATCGAACGCGAAGCTATGAGTATACCGGGGGTTGCTGACGCCGAATCCTGGACGGGTAACACGGCTCGTCGCATGCGGCCTGATGGTCACGAGGGTCCCAACATTTACGTCCTTGGCGCGCCTGCCGACACCAACTTGATCCAGCCTGTCTTAATTGAGGGGCGCTGGCTGCTTCCCGATGACAAGAACGCCATCGTGCTCAACACCGAGGTGATCAAAGAAGAGCCCGACCTCAAGGTCGGCGACGATATCCTCCTCACCATCGAGGGGCGAGAGGGGACGTGGCGCGTGGTCGGCATCGTCCAAGGCATCATGACGGGACGCATCGCCTATGCCAATCAGCCCTACTTCGCCCGTGTCATCCGCTACGTGGGTCGCTCCAGCGGGGTTCAGATCGCCGCCGAGCCGCCAGGTGGTGCTTCAAACAATGGCGCTTCCAAGCACGACCCTGACTTTCAGTCGGAATTGGCCAAGAGGATCAAGGCCCGTTTCGACAGCCGTGGTATGCAGGTCCGCTCCACCGAAACAACCGCCTCGATTCGTGAGAACATTCAATATCAGTTCGGCATCATCGTTATCTTTCTTTCGATCATGGCCGTCCTGATCGCCGTCGTTGGCGGCCTGGGACTGATGGGCACCATGAGCATCAACGTGCTCGAACGCACCCGCGAGATTGGTGTCATGCGAGCCGTTGGCGCATCCGATGGTTCCGTGATCAAAGTCTTTATCGTGGAGGGCATCTTCATCGGCGTGTTAAGCTGGCTGGTTGGGGCCATTTTGGCTCTGCCCATTGGCAAACTCTTCAGCGATGCCGTTGGCGTGGCCTTCCTGGAGTCGCCTCTCAACTACACCTTTTCCACCAAGGGCACGCTGCTCTGGCTGGCCATCGTCGTGATCTTGGCTGCCCTGGCCAGCATTCTCCCCGCCTGGAACGCCTCCCGCCTCAGCGTGCGCGAGGTGTTGGCTTATGAGTAACGCCTAAAACTCCACCCCCGACAACCCTTCCCAAAACTGTAACCATTCTGTAACCAAAAAACAACAACGAGCTATGATATAATCATATATATACGCATAATACCGCATAATATTAAGATTCTGGGCAGGCTCACCATGATTAACGATCATTCTGAAGTAACCCGAATGGCGCAGGACATCAAGGCCTGCAACTTTGTCGACTTGTATTGGGAGATCAAGCGCAGTTCGGAGCCCAGAGCGGCCGTGGCTCAGTCCCTTGTGGATGTCAGCCAGGCCCGGTTGGTCCATTTTCTGATCAAGCTGCTCGAGACTTGGTATCAGCATCAGCAGCAGCTTGAGTCTGCCAACGACTATCTGGATGTAGGTGAGTGATTGCAAATACCCTGCTGAAAGATTGGGCAAAGAGGTGTAAATTCCCTTTCCTGGACCATTCTTCTGACAATGGGCCGTCCCTCAAGGCCGGCCCATTCCCCTTATGTGTACTGAGTGAAGCGTCAAACGTAAAGCGTCAAACGTGAGGGCCTCGGTGCGAGCCGGGGCTTTTTTCTGGGTACACAGCCCGTGTTTGCGCGCAAACACGGCCGTTAATCTTTATTTGCGGCCAAACTGGACTAGGTGCGAGGCTTTCACTATAATCAGTAAGTAGTTATGCGGCGACTATGCACCTCAATGGCCAGTCTAGTCAACTGTGGAGGACAAGACCAACTGTGATTAGGGAAATCGTTAAAATTGTAGAGGAAGCATGTGCCAGAGAAACCAACATTTTCGGCTATGGAATCTGGACTCATCACATCACGCAAGTCGCCAAGAACGGGAAACGCCTGGCCAAGATGTTCGGTGCTAATGCGGAGGTTGTCGAGATTGCTGCTCTGCTACACGATTACGCGAGCATCAAGGACAAATCTCTGTACAAGGACCACCACATACATAGTCCAATCGAGGCAGAGAAGCTCCTGACACGCTTTGGCTATCCACAGGAGAAAATCGAAACAGTTAAGGAGTGCATAGCTGCACATCGAGGGAGCGTACCCACGGAGAGACGGAGTGCAGAGGCCGAATGCCTTGCCAACGCTGATGCAATGGCCCACGTTGAACAAGTGCCCTCTCTCTTGGAGTTGGCTTTTGTTCAGCACGGGATGGGAATTGACGAGGGAACAAAGTGGGTGAAGGAAAAGCTGGAGCGCAGTTGGAACAAATTGAGCCCGCAAGTGCAGGAAATGATGAAAGAGAAGTATGAGGCTGCGTTGATGACACTTACCACTCTCAATGAGACCGCCGCATAACAGCGTTTGGAGCCGACGCGGTTTTCAGCCGCAACTTGTGGATTAGTCGCTTTATCATGTCATCTCCTATGGCCGGAAATTGTCGTTTCCGGCCATACCGGGAAAAAAGCCCCTGCCTTGGCAGGGGCTTTTTGTGTTGGCCGCGGTTAAAGGTCGAGGCGATCCAGGACGTGGGTGGGGAAGAGGCCGGCCTGGACGTAGGTGGCCAGGCAGGCGCGTCGCTCCCGGCGGTACCAGGCGGAGAAGGCGGGATCGCGGGGGTGGGCGGCCAGGAGCTGGGCGAGCCGGTAGAGGGCGACCAGGTCGCAGCGGTCGAGCCGGGCCAGGGCGGCGGGGAGGAGATTGGCGCGGATGTTGCGCTCGTAATAATCGTGGGCGGGGTCGGCAGCTATGTCGAGGGTGGGGTAGCGGCCCAGGAGGACCAGGTCGCGGCGGGCCTGGGCGGCGAGGTCCCGGTGGTAGGCGAGCAGGGGATCCGGGGGTTGCGCTTTGGGCGGGGTTGTGTTAGGATTTTGGTCAGCCAATTGCAAGCTTATAAGACAGGGTCAAGTCAATGCGCCTTCTAATCCTTTCAGACGCTATATCCCGGAAGCAAAGCCCCGATAAGTCACCTTATTATATCCCTCCATATGATGTCCACCTAGAAGTGGGTAATCCTACTCAGCCTGACCTTAGTTTCAGCATCTTCGATTACGATGTTTCGGTTGTTCATGTTGAGCAGGGAGATTCTAACGCTCAAAGCAATTTCATTGGAAACACTCTTAAGATCTTTCAGGACTCACTGTTGGCTCTTGAAAATGGTCGTACGATCATTTGCCTACCCCAATCTCAAGATTTCGCCGTTGGCACAAGATCGGCCTACAAATGGCTGGCCCATTTGCAAGTCGAATTGAAGGATAATTTTGGAGAAGATATCAAATCTTCCGGAGCTGGTCGGGCGCAGGTGATTCAGGATTATCTCAAATATGCGCCTAAGTACTACCAGGTAGTGATGAAACCGCAATATACTCCTCAAAACACACTTGCTGTCGTCGATGATACGGAAATCGTCGTTGGGTTGGAGCATCAGATTGGAAAGGGAACCTTGGTTATCCTTCCCCCTCCTCTTCTTGACAACGGCCATTATTTTCTCACGATGCCCAACTTGATTGGAGTCGCACGTCGCTATTACGAACGCGCACAACGCCATGTTCCTGTCGGCGATGCTCCGCAATGGATTGAGCCCTACTTGGTGCCCCACGCCAAAGCTTTGACCAACAAAATTAAGAAGCTGACGGATGAAAAGACAAAGTATGACAGGATAGCCCACGTTCTCTATGGAACAGGAGATGAGCTAGAAAGCAGCGTTGCTCTCTTGCTTGAGCAACTCGGTCTCGACATCGAACCTCAGCGAAAAGGTGCGAACATAGATTTGAAAGCTAAGCATCCCAAGTTGGGCATTGGATTTGCAGTCGAAGTCACAGGGACAAAAGGCACAATTCAGAAGGACAGCAAAAAAATCGCGCAGGCATTGCAGTATCAGATGGACCGAGGCGGGACTCCTGAAGAGAAGGATAGATTAATAATAGTCGCCAACACCCAGTACCATCTGGATCCAAAAGAAAGGACTCGTGAGAGCTTTAGTCCAAACGCCGTAGGGCTACTTAGCAGTATCGAAGCCCTCTTGATCACTACTGTGCAGTTGTACGAGCAATGGAGGCAAGTCCACGAAGGGAATAGGTCGGCTGAGGATCTCATTCAGGAATTGCATAGCAAATCTGGTCTGTATTGAAGGTATGTCTTTATCATGGCTGGCAAGAAAGGTACGTCATCAGCTCGATAGGGCAGGTATTTCACTACTGCTCCACTGAGGTTAGCCGATGCAGGATACATAAGAACAATTATGTGTACTGTGGTGCGTAGGCGCGATTTCATCGCGGCGTGCTGCGTAAAATGTGAAGCCTCGGCAGAGCCGGGGCTTTTTTCTGTGTACACAGACCGTGTTTGCGCGCAAACATTGGCCGGAAGTCTTTATGAGCGGCCATCCCAGGGTCAGAAAGCATAATCGCCATTATCCTACCTGCACTGAACGTCGTGGCGGTAATGAAAGTAATCAGCATCGGTGCTGGACTAGACAAGGGGCCCTCGGCTCGGTATAATCAAGTCAGTAGCTAGAAAACAGCACAATAGCATGTATTATGACGGTGGGATTGCTTTGCCTGGACATTACCTTTAAAACAAGGATAGCCCTTTATGCCATCGTTTCGAGATGCCCCTTACAGACGAATTTTGAAGAATATTAATCTAGTAGACGCTCTGATGTACATCGCCAAGTGCAGTCTTAGTATATGGTCAGAGATGTACGTCAGGCAGAATCTGCAACCAATCTATATGCACAGGGAGCAGGTTGGAAGGCGCATTAGCGAGCCATACAACTTGTCTACATTGGCATATCTCGCAAGTGAGATCATCGCAAACGCTAGAGATAGGAAATGGAAATTTGGGCTTGACTATTTCAATGAAGGTATTAAATTCATTAACTCGAGCATCAAAGTAGTTGAGGAACTTCAGGAAACAGATGCTGACTTTCGCCCCATACAGATTTTGCTCTCACAAGCGTATGCTCAAATGGAACTCGCTGATAGGGTACCACTCTTCAACAAATTTGGTCGTTATGACTTATTGTTTGATGAGATAGCTTATCAAGATGGGACAGGGGCAATGCCACAGATCCTCTCTCGATTTCCTGACTTTAGAAATGGGTTGAGTATCAAAGAGTTGTTACTACTCAGGCTACCACTTCCAAGGAAGCAGGGATGAACGGGTTGCCAGACAAAGCATGGTGAACAGCATCAATGACGTTCAGATCGTGTTTACGGACGGTGGAGATGTAACTGCGAATAGCGC
>DAOUMD010000040.1:0-14880 GCA_034412795.1 Anaerolineae bacterium | reverse complement strand
CTGGGGCGCGGCTCAGTCAGCAGCCGTTTGGGCAACGTGTCATCGGCGGTGGTGACCCCCAGCCGTAAGTTGATGAGCCGCTTGAGTTGAAAGAGCCGCTCGCCCGTCGTCAGGACGTCCTCAGCCGTCCAGTCCCAACCCAACCCACTGTTGACAATCTGGGCGATGCGCTGTGGCCCGATCAGGCCTTTGGCGAGGAACTTGCACAACCCCAGGGGGTTGTAAACACCCACGAAGTTCTGATAGTCATAGGCCATCTTGGCCTGCTCGGCGCTGGACTCGTGAGGTGGAAGCGTTTCAGAATAACCCAGATCGGGGTGGTGCACGCCATAACCGTTCCAATAGCTCAGCGACTCCAGGTGGCAGCCGCCGCGGTTAGCGGTGGCGTAATTGACGGCCATGTTCATGAAAGCGCGTGGATCGTGATAAGCAATCTCCAATCCCTTGACGTGGATGGCGAAGTCTTCCGCCCCGTTCCCGATGCGCTGCGCTGCTTCACGCACCCCTTCGGCCAGGACGTCGCCGATGTCGCGCCGATACGCGATCTTCTCGATCATGGACAGTATCGCATCGGGATCGCTGAAGCGAAGCTCCAGACCGCCGGTATCCTCAGGCCCGATGAGTTCCCGCTCGTAGGCCTCCATAGCAAAGGCGATAACCGACGAAGTGGAAATGGTATCCAGTCCAAAACGATTGCAGAGAGAGTTAGCCAGGATCACACTTGCTGCGTTGGCATTGCGCGTCATTCCGGCGAAGCCGGCCACGGTTTCGTATTCTACCCCCTCGCCGCGCGGTACTTTGTATTTGCCTTCCGTTACCTCCACCTCTTTGCCGCAACCAATGGGGCAGGCGAAGCAGAAAGTATGCTTAACCAGATACTTATCGTAGATAGTCTGCCCGGAGACCTCGTTGACTTCGTCCCAACTGCCCAGCGTCCAGTTACGCATAGGCATATCGCCGACCTTCTCGGTACCGACCACGCCGCCCGAGGTGCCGAAGTTCGACATGCCGATCGAATTTTCCCTAATGAAGGCATTTTGCACCTTCACCTCGTCCCGAAAGGCTTTCTTGTCCGGGTATTGCGGTCGCTGTTTGCCGCGCACCACGATGGCCTTGAGGTTCTTGCTACCCATCAGGGCCCCCATACCGCCCCGCGCCGCGGCTCGAACATGATCAGAAGAGCCACTCAACACCCCGGCGATCTTCACCAGGTTCTCGCCCGCTGGTCCAATGCCGGCCACCTGAGCCCGGGTGTCGGTTTCGGTCAGTAATGTGTCGGCTGTCTCAAAGTAGTTCTTGCCCCACAGGTGCGAAGCGTCGCGGAGTTCGATCCTGTTCTCCAGGCCATTGATCCACAAGTAGGCCGGTTTTTCGGACCGGCCGGTGATGACCAGACCATCATAACCGGCGAAGCGCAACTCAGCGCCCCAATAATTGCCAATATTGGCTTCGTTCCAGATGCCGGTCAGAGGTGAGCGTCCACACCACGAACTACGGCAACCGGTGGGCGCAAACGTTCCCGCCAACACGCCATTAAAGGCCAACAGCGGGCTGCGCGGGTCCAGCGGGTCCAGCTCTGGATCCATCTCATCGTAGAAGAGCTTGGCAGCGAATCCGGATCCCAGCAGCCATTTCTTAACTTGATCTTCGCTAATAGTTTCCTCAGTCCAGGTACCCTTCGTCAAATCCACCCGCAAGAGTTTTCCAGCATAGACAGGCAATTTGTCATACCTCCGGATTGTTTACGATCCTGTAAGAGAGTCCGACTGCCAGTCCCTCATAGCCTTCGGCTTCATCAACTTCACATTGCCTCACCCGATATAGTTCAAGAGCCATTCTTGAATGCAATCATACATAACCCATCAGGGGCGTGGCAGCGCCACGCCCCTGATGGGGCATCTTCGAGGAGGTCCCGATCCACCCTGTCAGGTTAGACCAACACCTCTTCAGGCACACGCATAACCTCATTAGCTTTGACAACCTCGTCGGGCACGTCAAAGACCAGGTCTGCACCTACGATCTGGCGCGCGTAGTCCTTCACCACCTTGTCCCAATACTTCTTGGTGATATAGTAGACACGGGCACCACCGAGTTCGTGCTGGTATTCGGGCCAGGGGTAGCTGGGCTGCGCCATGCCGACCCCCCAGCGCCACCAGCCATTGTAGCTCTCATAGGTAGCCCACCACTCTTTGTTGCCCAGAATCTCGAAGCCGTAGTAGGCCTTGGCGTAGTACATAATAGCGCCAATGCGTCCCCCACGCATGAGAGCCATGGTATGCAGACTGATGTTAACATCCTCATTCATCAAGCGGCCATTGGCAAAACCGGCCCACACACCGTCAATCAAGCCCACCAGGGCGTAGGGGTCCTTGAGCCGCTTACGGTACCAACCCAATATCTCGGCGTAGACGCGAGCACCAACGATGTCATAGAAGTCGTGGTCGGCCTTCATTACCTCTGCCACGTAATCTAGCATCATGGGCGCCTCTTCCATTTTCGCCTCGCGGATGTACAAGGTGCGTCCATCCTTCAGAGTAATCATCGCACCTGGCCATGGATTCAGATCCATCGCCGGTGCCTGGAGCAATGGCTCGATCTCGCGCACGTCGAGCGTTATCTGTTCTCGTGATACTTTTTCAGGGGGTTCGAGTCGCATGGTGAAATCCTCCTTTAATCGAAATGAAATTTGTTTTTGCCAACTTATCCCGTCCCAGATGAGCCCTTGGAAGCCCCCAGAAATAGCTTCCTATTTTCAGGCCAGAATTCCGAGCGAAATGTTTCAAATGCAGGAAGTTAATCTTGGACGCGGCCTTAGCTCAAGTTGGCACGGCTCAAGTTGTTGATGCGTTCTACATGGGTCGGGTCGTAAGCATCGCTGAATTTGGTGTTGGGCATGCTCTCCTTCTTCTTCATGAGGTCTTCATATTCGTCATCGTCGACGAAGGCCACGCAACGACCGATGCTCGACTCGCCGTCTACAAATCGCCAGGGGAAGAAGCCGATTTGCACCCGGCGGTTGGTCAGCAAATCTATGTCCCCACCGACGCACTCGGCGTGAATGATGCCGTGAGGGAACATCTCCAGGTGCATCAATTGATACTTGGTATCGTCGAAGAACTCTTCCAGCGATTTACCAAATTTCTTCTGGAACACCTTCTCAGCCTGGCGGGCCTGGCGCGGCATCCAGTTGCGGATGATGGTGTTCATTGGGTGGTCGGCGCTTCCACAGTCGACGCCGATCCAGCGCAGCTTTTTGGACTTGGCCCACTCGGCAAACTCGCGGTCGGGGCCGGGGTGCATCACCATGTAGCGCACTTCGTCGGCATAGGGCTGATCCCAGCCAAAGTGGTGATAGCCGGTATGGATGATGAGGATGTCGCCTTCTCGTACCTCCACCCGCTCCTCGACCATCTTACTGGTGTAGACATCGTAGTCACCACAGACATCACTCAGGTCTACCACCACGCCTGCGTTGACCAGGAAGTCCATTTCCAGGCTGGCTATATCCTTGCCGGGGGTATGGAAGTGAATCTCGCCGTCCAGGTGAGTGCCCAGGTGATTCGAGTGCGTTAGCAATTGGCCGTTGGCCCCGTTGGGGGCCAGACGCTTGAAATATTTTACTTGCAACGCTTCGTAAGTGGGCCATGGCGGGGTGCCGATGCCCAGTGGAATGGTTAGGTCGATCAGTTTCATTATTCTATCTCCTTGGACTGAAGTACTTGAGCATTCCGTTTTAGATACTCTCCAAATGCCATTAAGGCTTTATCTAGCCTTCTTCTTGCTTCCCACCGGTCATCAGAGTCTATTTTCTGAGCATGTTCTGCAAAGAACCTGTTATACTGTTTGTATACTTCGAAGTCGTTCGGTACTTCCTTAAGCTCTGAATGAATCAGAAACTGCCAACCTCGGTAGACGTGTTGGTCATACAGAGCAAATTCAAGTGGACGGCAGATGTGGAAGAAGAAGGGCTTGTAGATACGACCACCAGTGATTCTTGATAAAAATCTCAGAAAACCCTCCACCTGTGCGTCGGTTACTCGCTGAAAATGTTTGAACTCATTGAGTCTTTCAAGATTATCTATCGCCTTTTGGAAGGTCGACTTCTTTTTCCAAGAAGCTTTTTCCCAATCTTGGCCATGTTTCCATTTAAACAAGGCACGGAGGTTCTCTTCAGTAATCTCCTCGACATCTTTGACATTTTTCGAATAACACTCTTCTGCCAGACGATAATCTTCTTCTGACCGGAATCTGGTTGGGTATAGAGACTCCCAGAAATCTACAAATCCTGTAGTTGGAACATATCTCCAGCTAGGGACAAGGAATTTCTTCGGCCAATCTTCTGCATAAGTTTCTTTTTCCTCACGAACGGTTTCCTCAAGAACGGATGGCAAGGGTTTCTCCATCACTTGCACATATTCCGAGAGTAGGTCGACCAGAGCTTTCTCTCGTGTCCCCGCCGGTACCTGCTTCAAGTAGCACAGCCCATCGAGGATTTCGTCCAGGTGCCACCACCACGCAGGCATAGATGCACCTTCTTCTTGACTGCGCTGCTTACGTCGGCGTGGTAAGTTTTCAGCATTGATGATCACCTCTGCCTTTTCTAACAAACGGCCGTCTATTTCCTCAACCTGTTGCCGCATAGCCTCCGGAATTTCGCTATCTTCCAACGCCGATTGTAACCCATCCCGGTGAGTCAACAGAGTATAAGCTTCCCCCACTGTGATTTGCTCTGGCTTATCAAGAATGCCTACCTCATCGGCCAGAATTTCCAGCCACTCTCTTATCGTAGTGCTACTGCTCAGCACTTTAGACATTTTGATATTCCTCTCCGACCTCGCCTTGCATAAATACTTCTATACCCTCTGGCAGCAATCGGTTGTGGATAAAAGTTGCGATCCCCTCTGGAACAGTATGAGCATACAACGTCAGGATTCTCTCTGTATCTGAAACCACTACTACTCTGCCAGTCCGCTCGTCAACGAATATCCACGACCTTGGCAGGCTTACAACAATTTGCTTGATCTTCTTCTCACGCTCCCGAGGCAGCAGACGACCCAGGCAATATTGATGTGCGGTGAGTGCATCAATATAAATCTCACTAAAAATGCGGGTAGGGTTGCTCAATACATCCTCAGCCAACTTGGCGTATTCGATTTTCGTCAATGCGCCGACCTGAGCCCCGTGCTTGCTAAAGTGCCAACTCAACGAGTGGGACTCCCACACACTGGCTTGCAACGTCTTAATCTTCTTGGTAAGCTTCTCAGGACTTGCGGCCGACAATTCTTGGTATCGAACCTGCTGGAGCAACGTGGTTTCGGTTGGCAGGTCTCCAACATGCACCCGCATGTCAACACAATTCCTTCAAAGCAAAGCCTGCATTTTTGTCTGGTCTACCAGCTCGCCGTGGTTGATCATGTGGATTGGCGTGGCGTGATAGCGTAAAGCTCCGAGTACATTCGTCGCGTCTAGAACGATGAATTGTTGCGGTCATATGCGTAATAGGCAGCCAAAACGCTCATAGAGCAATTGGCAAATGACGCAATGACGGCCGATGATCAGAATCAAAATATGTTGATAAAACTTGATAATGTCATGTTTCGCTCGAGGAGGGGGTTGCGACCCCCGACTTTGCTTGGTCAACGACTGTGCATCAGTTGAGAACGCAAGTTCTTTTTCTTCGTCGCCGGTATCGAGTTTCCAGATAGAGGACATAAGATAGGAAGCATGTCCTTACAAGCCAGACGACTCTGCAAGGGAAAGCCAAACCAAGGTTCCGTGTCCGCCAGTGCACACGCCAGATCGAAATTATTGAGGAGTGAATAGCAAAGAGAAGAGGTGATCAGCGTGTGGCAACCCTGTTACCTTCATGAATACACGACGACGATTATACCTATGACCAGAAGGAAAGTCAAAGGCTGTTTTGGGGGCGAACCATTGTGAAGGTTCAGGCGACCGTAGGTCGCACACCTTCGCAAGGCTGGTTCCCCCAAATTGAAATGCACCCCTGGAAATTCAACATGGCACGGACACAGGCTTTTCCATCACGTTTGTAGTATGTTATACTGATGCCCGACAAGGACGGCATTTCGTCCGTTAGACCCTCGATCCTCGAATTTGAGTTTAGATAAAAGCCAAGAAACCGGGTTTTTGTCGACTGACCATAGGGTTTGGCACGTTGCCAGGTGCTTTTTCATAGTTGCGGTTGCACACCGAAGTTCAAAAACCCGGTTTCTTACAAGTTGTCTAAACTCAAGTTGAAGCGAAACGGTATTTAATTATGAAACTTACTGACCTTCTTAAGGCTTTACCCCATTACCGCGTGATCGGCAACCCTGACGCGGATGTCACCGGGCTTGCCTTTGATTCGCGCCGGGCGGTCCCTGGTACGCTCTTCGTCGCCTACCGTGGCGTGAACGTGGACGGTCACGGGTTCATCGTCGCGGCGCTGAAGAACGGCGCGGTGGCAGTCGTCGGCGAGCGGGACGTGTCGGAGGTACGCGACATGCTGCTGCCCGCCGAGCTGACGGTTCCCTATATTACTGTGCCCGACGGACGCGAGGCGCTGGCCTGGCTGAGCGCTGCGTGGCACGGCTTCCCTGCTCGCCAATTGACGATGATCGGCGTCACCGGCACCGACGGCAAGACGAGCACTGCTAACCTGATTTACCACATTTTGCGGGCTTCCGGTCGCCGGGTAGGAATGATCAGTACCGTCAATGCCATCATCGGTGAACAGAGCATAGACACGGGTCTACACACTACCACACCCGACGCACCCGACGTACAACGCTTACTGGCTCAGATGGTCGCCGCCGGGACGGATGTGTGTGTGCTGGAGGTCACCTCACACGGGTTGGCGCAACATCGTGTAGCCGCCTGCGACTTCGACGTGGCCCTCGTCACCAACGTCACCCACGAGCACCTTGATATCCACGGCTCCCTCGAAGCCTACCGGGCGGCCAAAGCCAGCCTGTTCCAGGGGTTGATGGCCGGATACCGCAAGCCGGGTGTGGACAAAATCGCCGTTTTGAATCGGGACGACAGTTCGTTTGCATACTTGCGATCCTATCCAGCCGACGTCAAGCTGACTTATAATGTAGGCAAGCCGGGAGACGTGTTTGCAGACAACCTGGTTCAATCCGCGAACCGGACACGCTTCGACGTGGAGTCTCCCTACGGCAGATTCCCGATAGAGACCAGCCTGCTGGGCACCTTTAACGTGTTCAACATCCTGGCGGCGGCGGCCACGGCGCTGGCGCTGGGGGTTGAGCCGAAGGCGATTCAGGAAGGGGTAACCGCCGTGCGCAGCATTCCGGGTCGCATGGAGCGGGTGGATCGGGGGCAACCCTTCACCGCCCTCGTGGACTTCGCCCACACTCCGAATTCGCTGCGCCATGCCCTGGAGACGGCGCGGGCATTGACGGCGGGCGATGCCCGCGTTATCGTCGTCTTTGGCTGCGCCGGTCTGCGCGACGTGGAAAAGCGGCCCATCATGGGGCGTATCGCCGCCGAGTTGGCCGACTATAGCGTCCTGACTGCTGAAGACCCGCGTACTGAAGACCTGGACGCCATCATTGAGGCAATCGCCGAAGGGTGTAACGAAGCAGGGGGCGTCGAGGGACGAACCTTTGAGCGGGTGCCCGACCGGGGCGCAGCGCTGGCTCGCGCTGTGGAACTGGCCGGGCCGGGCGACGTAGTCGTCGCCTGCGGCAAGGGGCACGAGCAGAGCATATGCTTCGGGGAGACCGAGTATCCGTGGAACGACCGGGAGGCGTTGGCCGCCGCCTTGGAGGGCCGGCCCTTGAAGACGCTGCCCACCGCAGAGGGATGACATTTGGCCGGATTGAAAAGGCGTAACCGGTTGAATATTGACCGGCCGGTCAGGCTGGCGTTGGTGGTGATGCTGCTGGGCACGTTGGCAGCAGCGCCCAACCCGTCCACGCCCGATTCTTATCTGGCGCGGCAGGCGGCTGCCTTGCGGCCTGCGTTTCGGGCCGACCTGGAGGCGTTGGCCGACGCGCCGCGTTATGTGATCGAAGCCTGGATAGATCCTGAAGGCGGCAGCCTGGCGGGCCGGATGAGGCTGGACTATGCCAACACCACGGGCCAGACGTTGTCGGAACTGGCTTTTCGCTTGTATCCCAACGCCGAAACTATCTATGGCGGGGGGAGTCTGAGCGTGGCGGGCGTGGAGCAGGCCGGGACGCCGCTGAAGAGCGAGCTGTCTGCGGACGGCACCGTCCTGCGCGTCCCGCTGGCGCGGCCGCTGGCGCCGGGGGAAACCGTCTCGCTGGAGTTGAGCTTCAGTGCCCAGGTTCCATCCCAAACCGGCCAGGGCTACGGCATCTTCAACCGGGCGCTGGGGGCGCTGTGCCTGGCCGGCTGGTACCCGGTATTGGCCGCCCACGGCGACGACGGCTGGGATACGTCGCCGGTGCCCGCCGCCGGCGATGCTATGTTCGCGGAGACCAGTTTTTACGAGGTCAGGCTAACGCTGCCGGCGGGATACCAGCTAGTCTCTACGGGCACCGTGCTCGACCGGGAGAGCGGCAGCGATAGCATGACATGGCACGTGGTGAGTGGTCCGGCGCGTGAGTTCGCGCTGGCGGTTAGTGATCGCTTCCGGGTGTTGGAGACCGAAGCCGGCGACGTGAGGCTGCGCCTGTACACGCTGCCGGCCGATGAGCCGGTGGTCGCCCCCGGCGACGGGCTGGCCATACTGGCCGAGACCTTCGCGGCCTACGAGGACCGTTTCGGACCCTATCCCTTCGTCGAGTTCGACCTGGTCGAGGCGGTGGTGCCCATCGATGGTTACGAGTTCTCCGGCATGGCTTACGTTGACTACGCCAAGCGTACCCAAGAAACGCACCGGGACTACCGGTATACCGTGGCCCACGAGGTGGCCCACCAATGGTGGTATGGGCTGGTCGGCAGCCACAGCGTGCGTGAGCCATGGCTGGATGAGGCGCTGGCCACTTACTCGGCCCTCATCAACCTGGAGGATACCCAGGGTCCCGAGGCGGGCGCAAGCCTGTTAGCCGATTGGAAAGACACGGACGGAGCGCGCGACCCGGAGGCTCCGCCGGTCAACAGCTCAACCCTGGCGTTTTCGACCTGGGGACCGTACCACGCCACGGTTTACATACGGGGTGCCCTCTTCCTGGATGAATTGCGGGGGACGTTGGGGGGAAAGAAATTCGTTGAGTTGCTCCAGCGCTACCAGGAGGAGTACCGTTACCGGGTGGCGACCACGTGGGATTTTCTGAGCCTGGCCGAAGAGGTGGCGGGCCGAGATCTGGACTCGCTATTCGCAAGTTGGTTCGACGTCGACGCCGGCCGGACCGAGGACGGCAGAAACGCCGCACCGGCCTGGCTCTCCCTCGAAAGAGGTACGTTTTCGCCCAATGTGAGATTCCCTCCGAGAAGAGGCGTACCGGTGGATTAGGCCTTTGGGATGGTTCACTATTTGGTTGACACCTCTTACCGGTCAGATTAAGCAAAGTAACTGCGTAAAACGTAAAACGTCAAACGTAAAACGTGATGCGTAAAGGCACATTTGCAAGGCGCATTCGCCCAGAATCATTACATAGTTACCCGGCAACATGTGCGCCGGTCGCGAGAATTTTGACTCACGGACAGAAAGGAACACGGACTTTATTTTGCCTATTCGTTTTTGTCAGTGTTCTTTTCCGTCCGTGAGTCGCAAACTTCGCTTGCTTGCGGCTTGGCCGCCTTACGTTTTACGCCTTACGTTTTACGCATGTGTCTGGCAAAGCAGGCCAATTTGTTTACCAGTTCTCTTGGCAAAATGACCCATGCCTACCCTGGGAAGCACCACTAGACAATAACGAAAACTGAGAGTAAAATAGTCCTGCTTCGAGATTATGTTGCTAAAACTGCTGGCATCTACGTTTATCTAGATGGGGGTATATTCAAAATGAGTTGTAGGAGCGGGCGAGAGTCCTATGCAGGATCAGTTTGACAACTCCCAGTCAGGCTTTTTTGCAAGCCTCCTGGGCAGCCTGGTCATATACGGGTTGATCATCGTGTTGGTGGTGGCCATCTTCATGCTGCCACCCATTTCTGCGGCGGAGCGAATCCTCAGCTACGGCTACACCGACATCCCCACCGAGGAAGGCGGCTTCGTGGCTGCCGAGGACGGAGCACAAGTGGTGGTTTTGCCGGAAGGGATCCGGGGCAAGACCAAAATCAAATTCACGGCCACCCCCCGCAGCAGATTCCTGGAAGGTTCGACCGGGAGCGACAACCTGACGGCCGCAGAGAACATCCCTTTGTGGCTTATCATGAAAAGCCCCTATTACCAGATTCAGTTCTGGGGGCGAAAGCCGCCTACCGACGTAATCCTTCGCATCCCGGTGCCGGCCAATGCGGAGCCTTTGAGCACGTTGGACCTGTACTCGTGGACCGGCGAAGCCTGGGTGTGGTTACCGCACTTCATCCCGCCGGGTGACAACTTCATTGAGGTACAGCTTGACTACCTGCCCCAATCGGTGGTGGTCATGCAAACCAAGCCTCTCCAGCCGTCCCTCTCGGCCGAGGTGCCGTACTCGGCTGAGGTACCCGACCAGGTGCGAGACACGCTGACTGAAATCAACCCCCAGGGCCTGTACCTGGACGCGGGGGGTGCTATTCGGGGCGACTCTGGCACGCTGCCCCGGCCCGACCCGGGTGCTCCTTACCTGGTCGTGCCCACGCTGCGCAATTGGGAAGACGAGGGCGCGGTACGCAGTGACCTGGTTGACAACATGCTCGCTGATGAGAGTACCCGGCAAGGGCACATCCAGCTTATCGTCGAGATAGTAGCCGGCAATGCTTACCCCGGCATCGACGTCGACTACCGGGGCATCAGTCCCGATCTGCGGAGTGAATATACCGAATTCATCACCGGGTTGGCGGACGCCCTGCACGAGGATGACAAGCAGCTTTCGGTGAGCCTCGGCCTCCCGGCACAAATCGCCGCTGACCGCTGGGACACGGGCGCCTACGATTGGCGCGCTATTGGAACCATGGCCGACGCGGTCAATATCCCTGTTCCCAGCGACCCGGGTGCCTACGTCCCTGGAGGACAGATGGAGGCCATGCTCCAATGGGCCGTCGGTGAGGTGAACCGCAACAAAGTGCGGCTACTGCTCTCAACACGCAGCACCGAACTGTTCAATGAGGAGCAGAAAGACGTGCCTTATGCCGAAGCTCTGGCCCCCTTTGGCCAGGTGGCCGTCGAAGGGGGCAGCACCACCGTCAGCTCGGGACAACAGGTGACGTTTACCCTGGCCGGGCCCCAACAATCCTCGGGCATCCAGTTTGATCCGAGCAGCGGCATATATTGGGTCGCCTACGTGGGTCCCGACGGGCAGCAGCATACGCTATGGGTGGAAAACGGAGCCAGTATCGCCCAAAAACTGGGATACGTGGCCGGGTACAATCTGCGGGGGGCAAGCATCCAGAACCTGCTGGGCGAAGAGAACGACGGCCAGGTCTGGGAAGTTATGCGAAAGTTCCAGGAGCTGATCATCCCCTCAGTGGAGGGTCAATTGGCCGTGGCCTGGCAGGTGCGAAGCGCGTCGGGAGCGGTGCTGGCCCAGGATAGCACCGACCTGAACAGTCCGCGCTATATCTGGATCGTGCCGGGTGAGGGGGGTGAATACGTCATAACGGCCGCCATCTCGTCCGATGGGGGGGCGACGGCCGCCGCCAGGGGGGACGTGTCGGTGATGGTGAGCGGGCCGTAAGCAGGTAGTGAGCTTCCGGCCCCCAGACATGGTGGTAGCGTAGCCAATGGACCCCGAACAATTCTGCAACGGCCCGACAGGCAGGTTGGTCCGGGCTCAGGGCGAATACTGGGCCTGCGTGCTACGTCCGCTTCCTCCACAGCTAAGCCGGACCCCCAATCTGGTGAACGCGCTATCCGCCGCTGAGGAGCAACGCAAAGCCGCCCTCCAAGCCCTCTTCAAATCCTTGCTACACCAACTCATGACCGGCCAGATCCGGTTAACGCAGAGACGCATTATCATTTATAATTGATCTGAACGTTACCCCTTTTCCACCATTGTGGAGAATGATGTGGTCCGGCCCGCGCCCGGCAGGGTGTTTGGATGTTCGTACATAGGTGAGAAGCACATGCAAGATTCTCTCAAAAAACCATTCATCGAACCGGTTCTTATTCCGGCCGGCGAGTTCCTGATGGGCTCGACCCAGGAGCATGTCGAGCAGATCATCGCTCAGGGACTTATAAAAGGGTGGGTAGAGAGGGAGCTTCCGCAGCACCGCCTGCACCTGCCCGACTATTGCATCGCCCAGACGCCGGTGACCAATGCCCAATACCTGGCTTTTGTGCAGGCCACCGGCCATACAACGCCGGAACACTGGAAGGGTGGGAAGCCTCCAGCAGGCAAAGAGGACCATCCGGTGGTGTGTGTCAGATGGCATGACGCAACCACTTACTGCAACTGGTTGGCCGAGGTCACGGGCAAAGCCTACCGGCTGCCGAGCGAGGCCGAGTGGGAGAAGGCGGCGCGAGGCACGGATGGGCGGATTTATCCGTGGGGCGATGAGTGGGATGCGACGCGGTGCAATTCTTGGGAAGGCAGTCCAAGAGACACCTCGCCGGTGGGCCGGTATTCGCCACGAGGGGACAGCCCCTACGAGTGTGTGGATATGGCCGGCAACGTGTGGGAGTGGACGTTGAGTCTGTTCAAAGGCTACCCATATGATCCCGAGGATGGCCGGGAGGATCTAAAGGCCGGTGACGATATCCATCGGGTGTTGCGTGGCGGGTCGTGGCTCAACAATCCCAGGTACGCTCGCTGTGCGTTCCGTAGCTGGCTCGATCCTGCCGACTTTAACAATTTTGCGGGGTTTCGGTTGTGCGTCGCGGCGCAGCAGGAATAGATTTTGTCTGGAGGGCACCGGGGGAAGATGCAAGAAGACCCACAAGCTCAACCGACTTAGTCGATATGCAAAACAAGAGGAGGCTCTAATCCAATGACCGAGCGCCGCCGCGATCGCCCTGCTCACCCTCCGCCCCAGCCCTGCCGAGCTCCGCCCTGAGCCTGTCGAAGGAGCGCGCCCTGAGCCCGTCGCAGCCCCCAGCCCCCAGCCCCCAGTCTCACCATCATCGCCCCAGCCAGCGCCATGGCCGCCATCCTCGACACCACCACCGGCCAGGTGCTGACCGCCGACGTCTACGTCAACGGCGCGCTCACCTACCAGGGCGTGACTCAGTTCCAGGTGACCGTCCCCCTCGACGGCTCGACCGAAATCCGCGTCGTCGCACCCGGCTACACCCCCTGGAGCGTGAGGCCGGAAGGGAGTGGAAGCGATAAGGTGTTGCAAGGCCCGGTGAAACTATATCCAGAGTGAGTCTTCTTTTTATTCTTTTGGTTGAATGATCGACTCACGCCAACAATCGCCACACCGAAATCCACCTCGACCTGCCGGCAACGTTGGGTTCAGGCGGGGCGCCGCTCGGCACCATGCCATAGGGCTGGCGGAGTCCTGAGGGAAAGCGAGTGGCGGACATTCGCGGACGTTCGCCGTACGTCCGTGGACGATGCCCGGCCCGGCGCAGGCGTAGCCCGGCCCGGATCCGCGTTCGTGAACGTTCGCGGATGTTCGTGAACCGTTCGCGGACGATGCGGACGCGCAGCGAGGCACGGCGAGGCGAGGGGTAGCCACCCTTCGGGGGGATAACTATGACCGAACACGAAGCCGTTCCAACTGACGCTTTTTCCGCCTACCAAGCCGGACTGCGCCAACTGCTGGAGAAGCTCGGGCGCGACCATCCTGACTACTCCGAAGCGCTCACCTACCAGCATCGGCTAGAGGAGAACGTCAGCCAGGCCATGCTTCACGGCGACAACGAGACCTTCAGGACGGAGCGCTCCAGAGTGCTTCAAAGCCTGAATAAGTTGGCGCTGGCTGAGCTGGGCGTCTCGTTCAACGAGCTGTGCCCGGCTTTGCCTCCCCGGCGGCGCGAGCCCTCCGAACGCGTCCCCCTCCAACGCCCTCCCCGCGCCACCCACTTCACCGGCCGCCAGGCCGAACTGGCCCAACTCCTGGCCCAGCTCCAGCCCGGCCAGGTGACCACGCTCTGCGGCCCCGGCGGTATCGGCAAAACCGCCCTGGCCGCCCAAGCCGTCTGGACCCTATCGCCTGAGAATATCCCCCCCGAGCGTTTCCCGGACGGCATCATCTTCCACACCTTCTACACCCAGCCCCAGGCCACCCTGGCCCTGGAGACCATCGCCCGCGCCTACGGCGAGGAGCCCCGACCCAGCCCGGCCGCCGCGGCGCAGCGCGCACTGAGCGGCCGGACCGCCCTGCTCATCCTGGATGGCGCCGAAAACGCCGACGACCTGGACGCGGTGCTCGCCGTGCGTGGCCAGTGCGGCGCCCTCATCACCACCCGCCGCCACACCGACGCCCCCGCCGCTTGGGACGACGTCGAGCCCCTGCCCAACCCCCAGGCAGTCGAGTTGCTGCAAGCCTGGGGCGGCGACTGCGCCGCCGACGAAGACGCCGCGGCGCGCATCTGCACCCTGGTCGGGGCGCTGCCCCTGGCCGTGCGTCTGGCCGGGCGCTACATGGCCCAACGGGGAGAGGAAGCCGCCGACTACCTGGCCTGGCTGGAGCAGACGCCGCTGGCTGCGCTACATTTCGGGGAGCGGCAGCGCGATAGCGCCGACGTGCTGCTGACGCGCAGCGTGGACCAACTGGGCGAGGCGGCCCGCGCGGCGCTGGGCGTGGCCGGCATCCTGGCCCTGGCCTCCTTCGACCGCGTCGCGGTCGCTGCTGCGCTTGAAGCAGAAGCTCCCGCCGCTGGCCGCGCCCTCGGGGAGCTGGTCGACTACGGCCTGCTGC
>DAOUMD010000039.1:0-38467 GCA_034412795.1 Anaerolineae bacterium | reverse complement strand
GATGACTGAGAGACAGTTTCCTGACGATTTCCTGTGGGGGGCGGCCACGGCCGCCTATCAAATCGAAGGCGCGTGGGACGAGGACGGCAAGGGCGAGAGTATCTGGGACCGCTTCACCCACCGCCCCTACACCATTCTGGACGGCGATACGGGCGATACGGCGTGCGACCATTACCACCGCATGCCGGAAGACGTGGCCCTGATGAAAGAGCTGGGGCTAAACACCTATCGCTTTTCCATCGCCTGGCCGCGCGTGCTGCCCGAGGGCTACGGACGGGTCAACCCCAAGGGGTTGGATTTTTATGACCGGCTGGTGGACGAACTGCTGGCCGCCGACATCCTGCCCAACGTCACCCTCAACCACTGGGACCTGCCACAGGCCATCCAGGACAGGGGGGGTTGGCCCAACCGCGACTGCACCGACTGGTTCGCCGAGTACGCGCAGGTCGTCTTTGAGCGGCTGGGCGACCGCGTGGCACTGTGGGCCACCCACAACGAGCCGCACGTCATCGCCTACGCCGGCTATGCCAGTGGTCGCTTCGCCCCGGGCATCGCCGACTGCTCCCAGGGCTACCAGAGCGTGCATCACCTGCTGCTGGCCCACGGCAAAGCGGTGCAGGCCTTCCGCGCCGGCGGCTACCCGGGCGGCATCGGCATCGTGATTTACTTCGGCAATTATGTGCCGGCCAGCGAGTCCGAGGCCGATCAGGTCGCTTGCCAGCGTGCCTACGAAAACATGAGCGCCATCTTTGGCGACCCGCTCTTTAAGGGCCGCTACCCGGAGACCCTGTTCGAGTGGATCGGCCCCCACGCCCCCCGGATCCAGGAGGGCGACATGGCCATCATCAGCCAGCCCATGGACTTCCTGGGCGTCAACCACTATTTCACAGTGCAGGTGGCCTTTGATCACCACGGCGAACTGCTGAAGCTGTCGGAGCAACAGGTGACCGCTCCTCACTGGGGCTACACATCTATGGGTTGGGGCATCAACCCGGACGGCATCCGGGCGATGCTGCTCGACCTCAAGGCACGCTACGACAACCCGCCCATATACATCACCGAGAACGGCTGCGCGGTGGAAGATACGCTCGATACACACGGGTTCGTGGCCGACTGGCGACGGGTGGACTATCTGCGTGCTTACATACGCGCGGTCCACCAAGCCATCCAGGCCGGCGTGGACGTGCGCGGCTACTACGTGTGGAGCCTGCTGGACAATTTCGAGTGGGCTTCCGGCTACGGACCGCGCTTTGGCATTGTCCGGGTGGACTATGACACGCTGGAGCGGACTCCCAGGCAAAGCGCGCGCTGGTACAGCGACGTCATCGCTCGCAACGGCCTGGCGGATTGAATTATCCCCGCCGAACCGAGAGGCCAGACGGTCCTCGATGACATACTGCAAACGCATCCGGCTCACCTGCCACAATTCTGGGGGGAAACGTGACCCGCTTTTTCCTCGGCATTGATGTCGGCGCGACAAAGAGCCATGCTCTGGTGGCAGATGAAACCGGTCGAGCGCTGGGCTTCGCAGAGGGCGGTCCCGGCAATCCCGCCATCATCGGCTACGCAGCTTTCGCCGAGTTGCTCAAGTTCATCACCCACGAGGCGCTGAGCAGCGCAGGAATCCACAAAAGCCAGATCGCAGGCGCTGGCTTCGGCATCGGTGGATACGATTGGCCCTCGCAGCGCGAGCCTATCCTGCAAGCCATCCGCACACTTGGCCTGAGCGGGCCGGTCGAAATCGTAAACGACGCGCTCATTGCTCTGCTGGCTGGCACTTCGAAAGGCTGGGGCGTTGCTGTAGTGGCAGGCACAAGTTGTAACTGCTGGGGTTGGGACCAAAACCGGCGCACAGGCCAGATGACCGGCTTCTCCTGGTTGGGTGAAGCTGCGGGCAGTCACGAACTGGTCATCAAAGCTCTCCAAGCAGTCGCCCTGGAATGGACCAAGCGTGGCCCGCCCACGCGATTGACGCAGGCATTTATCGAACTGACCCGCGCTCGAGACACGGCAGACTTGCTCGAGGGCCTGACGTTGGGGCGCATTCAGTTAGGCCCAGAAGCGGCGCCGCTCGTTTTCCAGGTCGCTGCGGAAGGTGACCCCGTCACCAACGAACTGATCCTGTGGGCCGGGCGCGAGTTGGGGAGCCTGGTGGTCGGGATCATCCACCAACTCAGCCTCGAAGGACACACATTTGACGTGGTCCTTGCAGGCAGCTTTTTTAAGGGCAGTCCGCTTTTGGCCGAGACTATGCGCCAGGTCATCCACTCCATAGCGCCCGGCGCCCGCCTGCTCCGGCTACAGGTGCCACCGGTCGTCGGCGGCGTGCTGCTGGGAATGGAAATGGGAGGACTGAAAGCCTCCCCGATACGAGAGGCTCTCATCAAGTCTACCGATGAGTTACTGGCTCGTGTCCGAAGGGCACATCCAACCTCATCTGAATCGGGAACCTGAATGTGACGCTCCCCTCGCTAAGCCCCAACATTCCATCGTAACGTATCTTCTCAATATCTCGGGGTAAGGGCAGGTCTTGCGCCTGCCCAAGCGGGCAACCGCAAGGGGTTGCTCCTACTTTTTGAGAGGATAATCGTAACAAAATTCTCGGTCTTGACAAAACCTCAAGAATACACTATAATTGCTTATGCATAAGTATACTATGTATTTCCAAAGGAGGGAGAATGTCCCTGCAGGATCAGATACGCAAAGGAAGCACCGAGATTCTTATCCTCAATTTGCTGGCCGAGGAGCCAATGTATGGCTACCAGATTAGCCAGGAACTCTGCCAACGCAGCGGGGGATACTTCGAGATGAAGGAAGGGCTCCTCTACCCCACCCTGCATCGGATGGCACAGGAAGGGCTGCTGGCCAGCGAATGGCGCGAAACCGGGACTGCCCGCCGTCGCAAGTACTACGCTATCACCGAAAAAGGCCGCCGCGCCTTGAGCGAACAAACCATCGAATGGCGCACTTTCATCCAGGAGTTAATGCAGCTACTGGACGCACCAGCAGGTGCGACGCCGAGGAGCGGGCGATAAGACGTGGCCGCCACCGACATAGAGCAGATCCTGGCTCGCATCCAAGCCCAACTGGACCTGGATCGCGAGACTGAACACGAAGTGCTGGAGGAAATCCGGTCCCACCTGGAGGACGTGGTGGCCGAGGCCCAATCCCAGGGGGCCGACGAGACAGAGGCACTGGCCCAGGCAGCAGCCCGCTTTGGCCTGGAAGAAGTCGGCACCACGCTGCAAGAAGTTCACGCCGGCTGGGGAACCGCCGACGCCGTCATCGCCGCTGGGTTGCCGGTGATCTGCGCCCTGGTGCTGCGTTGGATGGTCTTCGCGCCTGATGGCACCGCTCTGGGCTGGCAACAGGTGCTCATCCGGCCAGCCTTCTGGACGGTCGCTCTGGCGGCGTTGCTGGTGCCGCTGCTTAAATTCGAGCGCTGGCGCTATGCCCTGGTCTCCTGGGGTTTCTTTTGGATTATGACCGTTATCTTCGTCCTACGTTCAGCCGTGCGTTGGTGAAACACCAACGCCGCGCAGGCCTACATCTTCCCACCATTTTCCAACTTTTTGCATACACAAATCCTATGTTTCTTAGGTATACTATCATTTGAAACCTGTCACAGGACTTAATCTCAGGTGAGACATAATAACCAGGCATCACCCAGTGGACTTGTAAAATACCCGTTGGCGTCGGTGCGACAGCATGCACTGACGTCCCGAGCGATGCGCATAATCGCCAACGCGGTTATTATCGGTCTGTGGCTTTGGCTCTACCGACCGGTGTTCGACTACCTGGCCATCATCTTCTCACGTGAGGACTTTCGCACCAGCCAAGTCGTACTAATTGCCGTCATCGTGCTGATCGCTGTCCACGTGCGCAAAGAGCGCCAATATCTGCGGATCGATGCCCCCCCCCAGTTACACTACTTAGCACTGGCTCTCGCCCTCGGCGGTTCAGCACTTTTCCTCGCCGTCGAACGTTTCCTCGATATCAACACCCTTTCGGCAAGCCTATTTGGGCTGGCCAGCTACGGGCTGATCGGGTTGTGGATGCAACCCCGGTCCTGGCGGCGAGGACTGCCCGCTGCGTTGCTCCTCATCGGCGCGCTGCCGTTTGGCGAGCATATACAGACTTTCATAGGCTATCCCGTGCGCATTCTGACGGCAACTATTGTGCGCGACGGGCTGACGGCCGCCGGGGTCTCCTCTATTGGAGTCGATACCATCCTGGTGCTCGAAAACGGAGTGTCGCAGGTCGACCTGCCGTGCAGCGGTGTCAAAAGCCTGTGGACCGGCCTGCTTTTTCTCATTGCTGTGACATGGATCGATCGACACCCCTTCAATCACCGCTGGCTTCTGACTGCGTTTGTCTTCAGCGGTCTCCTGTTTGTCGCCAACCTGGCCCGCGTCGGCGCTCTCGTGATCGTCGGTCAGGTGGCCGGCTGGCGGCTGGTGGCTGAGATGCTCCACGTACCGCTGGGCGTGCTCGGCTTCATCGCAGCCTGCGCCGCTGCAGTAGCTCTCTTGCGGTTCCAGAGGCCCACCGGCTGGGAGGCCACCGGTACGGCGCAAGACTCCAACACAATCCCCCATGAGACGGATGCTGACGCCCCACACAACGAGAATCCGGCACGCCTCGAAGATGAGACACCTGTGACTGACCGTCCGGCCTGGCTAACGCCTGCCCTGGCGACGACCATCTTGCTAATGGTGTTTGTCTACACCCCGCGGCCACATACCGGGCTGGCACAACCTCCTCCGGCGTGGGAATTTCCAGCCGAGCTCATCACCGAGCCTATGCCGCTCAAGCCTGACGAGATCGACTGGTTGACGCGCGGCGGCGCCGAGTCGGCCGCGCGGCAACGCTTCGAATGGCGAGGCATCACCGGCTCGATGATCCTCATCACCAGCCAGACATGGCGCGCTCAACATCGTCCGGAGCGTTGTTTTGAAGTGTACGGGTTGTCGCTGGATGACTCGCACACTTACCTTGTTACACCCGATTTCCCGCTGCGCTTTGTCTCTCTGAGTTATGGCAATGGCCGCGGCTCTCTATCAGCGACCTATTGGTTCCAATCGGTTGGCCGCACCACAGACGACTACGCGACACGCATCTGGGCTGACCTGGCGCCCAAGCGTGATCGATGGGTTCTGGTCACGCTTCTGTTCGACGGCGTACACGATCCAAGCGCGACCGATCTCCAGGCGCTCTACTTAGCGCTGCACGATGGTGTGGCACACAGCCTCGAAGGAGGTTCGAAATGACCAAAGAACAGTCAACAACTTTTCTCCGCAAGCTTAACAACCCACGCACCTGGGCCTATGGCCTGTTCTGGTCGTGGAACATCATCTTTCTGGCGTTTATGTTCTTGGGCTTTGCCCCACGCTTGCTGCCAGAGATGATCACGGCAGTTCGCACAGACGTAGTCCCGCCGGCGTTCTTGGCTTACGCCGCCATCCTGACCGTCATCCCGGCGCTGGCAGTCATCCTGGGGCTCACCGTTTTGCGCCGGTCACCTGGGCGGCTCTTCGCTCTCGGCTACGGGGTAGAAGGCCCCCTTATGTTAATGCTGGCCACCCGGTTCTTTGTGATACGCGAAATGACACCCGGCGTGGGGCTGCTCCTGGCGATGGCGGGTCTGGGTATAGCCGCTTTCCTGTGGCAACTCCTCGATCGCGGCATCGACGAACGCGGGCCGGTGCTGGCCCACCTGCGCGTCATCGGCCTGACGCTTGTGGCGATCATCGGCCTGTACGCTGCCGTTTGGGTTGCCTTTTACGCCATTCCGCTGGCGGCCCAGGCCGGAGATATCTTGACCGATCTCACACGCAACCTGAGATTTGAGGACATCGATTGGCGCTGGATGCCGTTCACAGTTCTGAGTACTATTCTGGGCATCTACACAGCAACGCTCTTCATCGCCATGCCGATCATTGTGCCCATCATCTACATCCGGGCATGGTGGCGCGCCTTGCGTGTCCTCGGTGTCGGCTATGGCCGGATACGCCCCATTGCTCTCACGGCGGTGGTTCTGTTCGCCTCGGGGGTCCTGTTCATCTTGGCCAACCGGCAGCCGCAGCACCTGGCATTTGAGCTTCTCGAGACACCACCCGCAAACCCGGACGAAGCCCAAGCGCTGCTGGATCGGCAGGAAAAAATCCGCGCCGGTCTGCTTAATGCCTATCTGGCCCCCGTTCGCTATGTCAGCGCCGTCGGTGAGGTTCGTCACGTGAGCGCCATGTACGAGCAGGCACTTGACATGGCTCCAGTACGTGCCAGGCGAGTCCAGAGCCTCTACGAAACCGTGGCCCGGCCAGTGCTCTACGTGCCGGTGAACGCACCGAAGGATGGCGTGAGAGGGAACCCTCGCGCATTGCAGGAGGAGCCTATCGAGGCCGCCAAGCTGTACGAGACGTTCTTCGATCAGCCAATCGCCGACGCGGAGCGTGACGCCATTGTACGTGCGGTACGCTCCACCTGGTCCATCGATCAGGCGCGGGCCGGTTGGCTAGCCGCTGACGACCGCGAGGTTCACCTGGCGCGCCAAGAGGTCACGATCAACGAGAACGGCGACTGGGCCGAACTTGAGCTATACGAAGTCTATCAGAACCAGACAGGTCAACGGCAAGAAGTGGTATACTACTTCAGCTTGCCCGAATCGGCCGTCGTCACCGGCCTATGGCTCGGCGACAGCGCGGACCGCGACGCGCGTTTCAGCTATCGCGTCTCACCACGCGGTGCAGCTCAGGCACTCTACCGTAACGAGGTACGCTACGAACGGGACCCGGCACTGGTCGAGCAGATTGGGCCGCGCCAGTACCGGCTGCGGATATTCCCGGTCCAACCACAGCGTATGCGCTGGGATGACGCCTCGGGACGCTCGCTGGCTGAGGAGGGACCGCCGCTGCACATGTGGCTGACCTATCGCGTGCTGATCCGCGAGGACGCCTGGCCTCTACCACGCCTGGCCGAGAAGCGCAACGTCTATTGGGATAACACGTCGGTGCGGACCGTCAACGGAGAACCGATGATGGCGGAAAGCGACACCTGGCTGCCGGTGTCGGTACCGGCCACATCGTCCGTAACTCCGGTCACCCACCGCGTGGACTTTCCGAGCGGCGAGTCCGTCATAGTTCGGCCCGCATCGACCGGCGACTTGCCCGACCTCCCTGGCGACCTTCGGCTGGCCATTGTTGTCGACCGCTCGCGAAGTATGGTCGAGCGCGCGGGGGACGTGAGGGCAGCACTGGAAGGATTGGACATGACCTTGGACTCCGGCACGACCGTCGACCTATATCTCACCGCGTCCAAACTGCGTGGCGAGGCTCCGTCACGCATCGGCCTGGCCCGGTTTGACCCCGACACCCTTTTGTACTTTGGCGGGCAGAACTCGGCCGAGCTTCTGGAGCAGTTCAACACGCTCCACACCGATCAAGATTACGACGCTATCCTGGTCCTTACCGACGGCAATGGCTACGAGCTGGGTGCCGGCGATATCGAAGTCTCGGTACCCGACGCACCGGTATGGATGGTCCATCTGGGCGGGGACTTCCCACTGGGCTACGACGACGCCACGCTGGAAGCCATCCAGGCCAGCGGCGGAGGGGTGACCGGTGACATCGAGGAAGCGCTTACCCGATTGGCACCTACTCTTGAGGCCGAACCAAGTGTTTCGTCGCCCGACATCGTCGACGGCTACGTGTGGTCGACCGTCCCGACTGGGGCTTCCGAGACCGATCAGGCCGTCACGGTCCATACAGCCAATGACGGCTTCGCCGCTCTTGCCGCTCGCCGGCTTATCCTGGACACGATGCAGCGCCAGCGCGGAACGCTGGACCAACTGGACACGCTTGATTACCTGCACGCCATCGCCACCGAGCAAAGCGTCGTCACCCCTTATTCGTCGATGATCGTGCTCGTCAACACACGACAGGAGAACCTGCTCAACCAACTCGAAAGGCGCGGTGACCGGTTCCTGCGTGAGACCGAGGAGGTTGGCGAGACCACGCCGCAAAGCGCCTTCAGTGTGACGGGTGTTCCGGAACCAGAGGAGTGGTTATTGCTCGCGCTGGCGGCGGCGATGCTGATCTGGTACGCTCGTGCAAAGATAGGCAGTTATCTAATCCACAAACCAGGAGGCCGACTCCAATGAAAGACCTGGCTGTTGTTGAAACCATCCTCCGTAACCGATACCACTACTTCATAGAGATTCGTGACGGCATCGGCCTACAAGGTAAGATGCGTGCCATGCTGATCTCCAGTGTCGCCTTCCTGGCTCTCTATGGAGCGGTGCTGGGCTCTACTCACAGCCTGTGGCAGGCGCTCAGCTCCGCCGTCAAGCTGCCCATTCTCTTTCTGGCGACGCTGATCGTGTGCGCACCGACCCTGTACTTCTTCAATATACTTTTCGGGTCCAGCCAGAGCATGACCCAGAACATCGCCGTTATCCTGACCGGCATCACTGTGACTGCCGTCATCTTGCTCAGCTTCGCCCCGATCACGATGTTTTTCTTGCTGACTACCAGCCACTACCAATTCTTCAAACTACTCAACGTGGTCATCTTTGCCATCGCCGGTATTGGGGGTGTGGTCTTTCTCGGCCAGGGGATGCGAGTGGTCTCGGGGTCGGAAGAAGAGGGAGCCGGCGCGCGTCGCCGGCTGCTCTATCTGTGGATCATGGTCTACGCATTCGTAGGCAGCCAGATGGCCTGGACGCTGCGTCCCTTCATCGGTGCCCCCAGCATGGGGTTCGAACTATTCCGCCAACTGGGGGGCAATTTCTACGCCAATATTTTCGCCAGCATCGGCGAAATCTTGGGCTTCGTCACGGTGAGATAGGAGGCAGCTATGAGCAAGCAACCATCATCCCCGGTACCTTCGACCACCGATCGAATCTTGGACCTGCTGCTAGACGCCTTGCTGGAACGGCAGGCCACCCGTCAAATCCCGGAGGAGAAACCTGGCCCAGATAAAGCCACAACAGCACCCAGCCGCGCACCAGAACCGGTTGCCCCACCTCCCTCCACCCCAGAGCAAGCCATAACACCCCGGCCCTCGGAGGCGCCCCCCGAGAAGTCGGCCACCACGAGCCATAGGCCTCCTCCGAGAGACCCCAAACCACCACGGGGATCTCAGCGCCGGGAACCCGGCCCTGGTGAGGCGGGCTGGACGCCCCCACCACGACTGTCCAGTATCAACCTGGGTTGGACCCTGGGCCGTTTGCTGTTGGTCCTGTTCGTGCTGGCAGTACTGATCAACATCCCCGTCAACCGCTACGGCACCAGCCTGGCCCGCATCATGCCCGACACAGCCTCCCTGGTCATCCGCGATGGATTGGTGCTCAAGGGGGATGGCCCGGAGATCTACGTCCTGGAGGACAACAAGCTGCGTTGGATCAGCAGCCTGGATGCGTTTGAGTTCTACGATTACCGCTGGGAGGACGTTCACATCGTAGACGACAGCTTCCTGGAGGGATTCGAAACGGGCAAGCCGATCCACGTGCTGCTCAAATGCCAGGGCAGTCCCCACATTTATGGTCTGGAGAACGGGCAGAAACGCTGGATCAAGGACATCCCCACCTTCGAGGCCGAGGGCTACGTGTGGGACGACGTGAAGTCGGTCTCCTGCACGTATCTGCGCAATTTGCCTGATGGCCCTTCTATCCCTGAAGACGCGGGGCCGCCACCCCAGCCGTGATGAACACGGGATGATATATCTTCTCAATAATTCGGGGTAGGGGCAGACCTGGGTGTCTGCCCTTACATTCTTCCCTCACGTATCCTCCATATCCAATTCCAACCAGCAATTTGATCGTGGTACGAAGCCCAATCAAGCCAAAGAGATGGCCAGGGTTTCTTTTTGTGCAATCCAATTTGCAGATGTATGCGTATAAGATAACCAGGACCCACAAACTCGATAATAAACTTGACGCCACGTGTGATACGTGTTAGATTACGGAACAAGGTGGCACATGGACGATCTTCGCACCTGGAAACAAGCACCGCTTACGCTAAGACAGTTGGGCACAAGATTTGCCCCAGCCCACCACCCAGACCTGGTCTTCTGGGTATGTTTCTTTGCGCTTAACTGCCTGCTGTTCCTGCCTCTATACCTGTTCAATCAGGAAACTAGCACACTTGTGTCACTCTCATCCCTCCAGGCCAACACCCCAGCCGAGACCGTCAAGCGCTTGCTCCTGTCGCGAGACAACCTGGATCCGTTCAGACTCAACGCGGAAATTACCCTACTGGTCGCACTCTGGCTGCACGTACGCTGGATGCGGCGTCCCCACAACCGTCGATTCTTCCGCTGGTTGTTCCTGGCCGTGTACTTCGCTGGGTTGTTCTACTACTTGTACGAGAGCATTATGCTGTCTCTCTACCAGGTGGATCCGGTGTTCTACAGCCAGTACCAACTGATCGTTGAAGGTATTCAGTTTGTGGTTTCGCATTTGCAGGTGCCATTTGGCATCTACGTTGCCGCCTCCCTGGCCCTGGTAGCCGGGGTTATGATCGTAGCCACATTGGTTCGCACGCTGCTAGGTGGCATAGCCGTCGAGCGATTGAGTCGCTGGTCGAGGATTAGCTTGACGCTGATCGCGCTTCTGGTCGTGGCTGCCACTCTCAAATACCGGACGACGCTGGCCAACCCAACCATGGTCGTGAGCAGCCTGGTCTACAAGCTCCACAAAAACATCACCGACTCCATCACGGCCTACCACGACGTTCTCGCAACCGGTGAAACGGCGCAACATAACGCGTACGACTATTCAGGATATGACTTGCATGAGAGACCTGATATTTATCTGATCTTTGTGGAGTCGTATGGAAGCGTACTGTACAAACGCGACGACTATCGGGAAGCCTATACTTCGTTGCTGAGCCGGTTGGAGCGAGAGTTGCAAAAGGACGGATGGTATGTCGCGTCGACGCTGAGCGAAGCTCCCACGTGGGGCGGCGGCTCGTGGATGTCCTACACGAGCGCACTGTTCGGCATGCGCATCGACACCCACCCCCAGTTCCTGTCCCTGTTTGGCCAGTACCAGGCAAATCCCTACCCCGACCTTGGACATTATCTCAAAACACAGGAATACGAATATGTTCGACTCTCCTCGTTGTCCGTCGAACTTAAGGAGGAAGAATGGCTCAAGTACAAGAATTTCTACGGGGTCGATCGCTGGATGAGTTACGGCGACCTCGACTACCAGGGATCACAATATGGCTGGGGGCCTTCTCCACCGGACCAATATGCGCTTCAATTTGCCCACGAAGCTGCCAACGTCGGTTCCAATAAGCCAATCTTCTTGTTTTTCATCACCCAAAACTCTCACTATCCGTGGACACCACTCCCGGAAGTTGTAGATGATTGGCGGACTCTGAACGTAAGGACAGCCGAGGAACACGCACCTCTGCCGGAAGGGATCCCCCACGAAATCAGGCGGAGCAACTACCTCAATTCGATTGAATATGAGCTAAGGTTCCTGACCGATTTCATCTTGAAGACAGGCGATGATAAGTCGATTTATATTCTGGTTGGCGATCACCAGCCGCAGCGGGTGTCGCGACGCAGCGACGGGTTTGACACCCCACTCCATATCATCAGCAAGGACCCGGCTCTCGTCGATACCTTCCTGGAATATGGCTTTGTGAGAGGCATGATGGTCCATGATGCCCAACCTACGATGCGACACGAAGGCTTCTACTCCATGTTCGTGCGAGCGATGCTGGCACAATATGGCAAAGGCATCAAAGTGCTACCCGAGTACCTGCCGGATGGCATCATACCGAAAGACAGTGCAGACAAGGCTGAATCATAATCACTACAAGGAGATGAGAAGGTGTTTAGCAAATTGACTCAAAGACCCGTATACCTCGTGTTATTTTTGACCGTTTTTCTCGTGGCGGCGTGTGGCGGGACCTCAACGCCGGCGGCCGCACCCGCATCTGTAGAAGAGCCAGCAACCACACCCATGCCGGTTGAAGAGCCGGCAGCCACATCCACACCGGCCGCGGAATCAGCGACCACATCCACGCCCAACGTAGACGCAGACAATGTTGGCCAGGAAGAGACCGGCCTACGCACATTTGTGATCGTACCGGAGGGGACCAAAGCCTCGTATCTGGTGGACGAGGAATTTTTCGATGGTGCCCTGGCAAAATTAGGGATCCAGGCCGGCCTCGCCGATGTCATCGGCAGCACCCAAGAAGTCGAAGGGGAGCTTCAACTAAATCTGGACGATCTCTCTTCACCACTGGGAGCCAATTACTTCACGGTAAATCTCACCTCGCTGACGACGGATCAGTCAAGACGTGATAATTGGGTCCGCGAGAATGGCCCTCGGTTCAACACGTTCCCGACTGCTGAATTCACAGCCACAGCTATCGAAGCCGCGCCGGCAACTTACCAAGAGGGTGATGAGGTGCAATTCAAGCTGGTCGGCGACCTGACCATTCGCGAGATCACCCAGCCCGCCACATTTGACGTCACGGCCAAGTTAGAGGGGGACACCATCACCGGAGTCGCCACAGCTCAACTTCTGATGACCGATTTCGGCATTGACCCGCCTAATTTCGCCAACACCCTCTCGGTCGAGAATGAGTTTGTGGTCCAAGTTGAATTCACCGCTGAGGAGCAATAGGGCAGTTCCTTGAAAACAATTAGCCAAAGCTTCGTGAAACGTGATGCGTGTTGCGTGAGGATTTATGGAGAAGATTCATCACGCATCACGTTTCACGCATCACGGCAGCAATAGTTTTAGGACAATCTGAATCTTGGAAATGCCTAGCAGAAGTATATCGGTTGTCAGATTTCCCCATTGATAATATAATTCCAGAGACTAGCTCAAGAATTGAGCATATCCGGCGAGGAGTAAGCATGGAAGTCTTGGGCCTTGACATCGGCGGTACGGGTATCAAGGGGGCGCTGGTGGAAACGGAAAGCGGGGAAATGCTGACCGAGCGCTATCGGCTGCTAACGCCTCAACCTGCCACCCCGAAGGCGGTGATAGTGACTATAGGAAAGATCGTAAGCCACTTTGACTGGCAAGGGCCAGTGGGATGCGGCTTTCCCTCAGCAATCAAAAACGGTGTGGTTCTTACGGCCGCCAATGTCTCCAAGAAGTGGATCGGATTTAATCTTGAGGAAGCTCTACGAGAGCTGACGGGATGTGACACAGTTGTTCTCAACGATGCCGATGCGGCCGGATTGGCCGAAATGCGTTTCGGAGCCGGTCGTAGCCAGGATGGCGTGGTACTGATCGTCACTTTGGGCACAGGCATCGGCGTTGCTCTTTTTGTACGCGGCCAGTTGGTGCCTAACTTAGAACTTGGACACATCGAGGTCGGTGGCAAGGATGCCGACGATTGGACCTCAGCCATCGCGCGTGAGCAAGAGAACCTATCCTGGAAAAAATGGGCTAAGCGGGTGGATAAATATTTGACTACGATGGAGTATCTGCTCTGGCCCGATTTGATCATCATCGGGGGCGGTGTCAGCAAAAAGCACGAGAAGTTCTTCCCTTACCTGACGGCTCAGACTCAGGTAGTGCCGGCCGAGATGCGTAACCAGGCAGGCATCGTAGGCGCCGCCATGGCGGCCGCTATGTGAGCGTGTCAGTCCCCGCTTTCTGAAAAAGTCGGAGGCCCAACGTTTGTCCCCCAGCCCTCACCCCCCGGCCCCCTCTCCCAACTTAGGGAGAGGGGGGTAGAGAAGCAGAGTGGAGGGTGGGGGTGAGGGCTGTCTTCAGCAAGACATGACATTGTCGAACACTCAGCCCACTGCTCGTGAGGGATGAAAATCCCGAGCTTCCGATGGTGACGGATATGTATCCGTCACCCGTATTAATAGGATTTTAATCCGCCGATGCGCTCCAGATACAAAAACTCGGGAAATGAGCTTGCAGTCGCCTACAAAATATGATATATTCAATAGGCGGATGGTATCTTCTCAATATCTCGGGGTAAGGGCAGGTCTTGCACCTGCCCAAGCGGGCAACCGCAAGGGTTTGCCCCTACTTTTTGAGAAGATACGGCGGATGCACTATTCACCATAAGTAGGTAAAGTGCCGGTCTCATACCCGGCACACCTGGGCTTACTTCCTCTCTTCTCCACTCAGTTATGGGGGGCTCTACGCAGATTAGTGGGGTAGATGAACAATTCAGACTGCCAAAAGAGGTCATGTCATTCTGAGCTTTGCCATGACGCTAAGGCGTCACTCATTGAGCAAGAAACACGTCATTCTGAACTGGAGCGCAGCGGAAGTGAAGGATCTCGTTGTCTGGTGAGGAACGAGATCCTTCGCTGGCGCTCAGAATGACATGTAACGTGCTTGTTTCTTAGTAGCCATAGGCGAAGAATCTCGTCTCACAAGGGAAAATGTGATCCTTCGCTCCTGACGTCACTCAGGATGACGTGCTCCACAAATGGCGTTACACCCCACTATTTGGCGTAGACCCTTATTGGGCAAGTACTAGATGTCCAAGAGGCAAACCGCACATGGAAATAGAAGCCAAGTTCTCTGTACCTGACGTGGAGACCTTCCACCGTCTGCGAGCGACCCAGCAGTTGGCGCAATATCCGCTTTCGGCGGGCCAGGCCAAGCAAGTGCAGGATACCTATCTGGACACGCAGGATCGGGTCATCTTGGCAGCCGACTACGCTTGCCGTCGGCGAGAGGGGCGTGAGGGCACTCTGATCACCCTCAAGGGGCTGGGAGGCGCTGAAGGAGCAATCCATCGGCGGGAGGAACTGGAAATCCAGATACCAGCCTATCAACCGCCCGAAGAATGGCCCGCGTGCCCGGCTCGCGATAAGGTACTGGGATTGATCGGAGAAGCGCCACTGTACCCTCTTTTTGAGTTGCAGCAAGTACGCTTTGAACGTGCAGTAAGTCAGGATGAACGTCCGATCGCCGAACTGAGTTTGGACGGCGTGCACCTGGCCGCTGGAGATCAAGAGTTGTCCTTCTTTGAGCTGGAGGTGGAGCTGGCCCCGCAAGGCACTGAGGAGGACCTGGCGGCGATTGTAGCCTGTTTGCAGGAAGAGTGGAAACTGGAACCCGAAACCCGCTCAAAATTCGAGCGAGCGCTGGCCTTCCTGGAGACCGCTCCCGCTTCGCGAGAGGACGGGCTATTAACCTCCCAAGAGCGGACGATCCTTCGACAAATCTCAGAACGGGATGATTTGTACGGCCGGCGAGCAATCGCTCTCCTGGCACTGGATGAAGGGACAACCCAGGTTGATGCCGGTGAACGCGCTGAAATGTCGGCGCGGCAGGTACGACGCTGGCTATCCGAATTCCGACACCAACGGCTGGGTATCTTTCCCAGGCACATTCTGGACGAGGTTCAACCAGAGCCCGCGCCCCTGCCTATGGCCCAGGAGCCTCAACCGACACCGGAGGAGCCGCCCCAGCCCCTGCCGCTGGACGACTTGTTCGAACGTTATCACGTAAACCGGTCGCACGCTCGCCACGTGGCCGACCACGCTTTGGCGCTGTTTGATCACCTGAGCCTCTTCCACGGGTTACCACCGGAGCGACGCTCCCTGCTAGAGACGGCAGCACTAGTGCACGACGTGGGCCTGGAGACTGATCTCGACCGCCACCACATCGCAGGACGTGACATTCTTCTGGCCCATCCCCCAGCCGGCCTGGACGGCCAGGAACGCTTGATAGTGGCGCTGATCACCTTCTTACACCGCAAGCGTATCACCCGCAAAAAACTGGATAAGCTGGCCCAGACTTCCTTTGACGATCTGGATGAACGGGCACGCAACGGAGCGCTGGCTATGGCCGCCCTGCTGCGTCTGGCGGACGGCTTGGACTACAGCCAGACTGCTTCCAGTCGATTGGAACAGGTCCGACAATCGGACGCAATAGTCGAGATCGAGGTGGACGGCCCCTTCGCCTCTGTAGACACCAAACGGGCACAAAAGAAAAGTGACCTGTGGCATATGTTGTTTGAAGTAGACCTGAAATTCAAGCCGATCCCAACAAGGAGAACTGAGAGTCTTATGCGTCAGCTTGAGACGCCGAGGATAAAGATACCCCAAAAGCCACCCAAGAGTCCAGGCCTCGAACCAGATGACTCGATGGCCGAGGCCGCCCGAAAGACATTCTATCTCCACTTCCAACGCATGCTGTATCACGAGCCCGGCACTCGCCTGGGAGAGGACATTGAAGAGCTGCACGATATGCGGGTGGCCACCCGACGTATGCGAGCCGCCTACCAGGTTTTTGGCGACTACCTGGATATGGAACACATGGCGCCCTTCCTCAAGGGATTACGCCGAACCGGCCGTGCGTTGGGTGCCGTTCGAGACCTGGATGTGTTCTGGGAGAAGACT
Source organism: Anaerolineae bacterium (assembly GCA_034412795.1). Lineage (GTDB taxonomy): Bacteria > Chloroflexota > Anaerolineae > 4572-78 > NAK82 > JAUVPY01. The sequence goes on along the minus strand of DAOUMD010000039.1, from coordinate 22,117 downwards.
CAGCATTACCTGGACACACTGCCCCCGGATCAGCCACACGACCTGGAGCCACTGCGAACAGTGTGGGAAGCGGAACGCGAGGTCGCCAGGGAACGGATGGTGGCCTACCTGGACAGCAAGCGTTACGCCCGGTTCACCGAGGAATTCGGCGAGTTTCTACAAACACCTGGGGCCGGAGCACTTCCAGTTTTGGCCCAGGATGGTGAACCCATACCCCACCGCCTGCGACACGTCGTGCCGGTGGCAGCATACCAGCGATTGGCCGCCGTGTGGGCTTATGATGAGTGGGTGACCAGGCCAGATGTACCCATGGAACGGCTACACCAGCTCCGCATCGCTGCCAAAGGACTGCGTTACACGTTGGAGTACTTCCGGGAAGTCCTGGGGCCAGAGGCTGAGACCGTTATTGACGAGGTAAAGGCACTCCAGGATCATCTCGGGGACCTCCAAGATGCAGTAGTGGCCAGCAATCTTTTGCGCGATTTTCTGACCTGGGGCACCTGGGGTCACAAGCAGGCCAAAGACAGAAGGTCGTTCCTGCCGATTGAACCGGTCGTTGCTCCCGGCGTGGCAGTCTATCTGGCCGCGCGACAAACCGAGCTCCAGCATTTGTTAGACACCTTTCCCCAGGTCTGGTCACGCTTTCACAGGCCTGAATTCAGCCAATTGGTGACTTCGGCTCTATCACCGTTGTTCACCAGCAATCATTCATTTATGTCAACCATAATCCACGAAGGTGAAGATATGACAACTGAACCCAAATACATCGTTCTCCTCGGCCCACCCGCCTCGGGTAAGGGAACTCAGGCGGCCCAATTGCGCCAGGCCCTCAATCTGCCTCACGTCGCCAGTGGAGATCTCTTCCGCGAGAATCTCAAGAACGAGACGGAGCTGGGCCTGAAAGCCAAAGCCTATATGGATCGCGGTGAGTTGGTGCCCGACGACGTCACCATCGCCATGGTCATGGACCGCTTAAGCCAGCCCGATTGCGCCGACGGCGCGCTGCTTGACGGCTTTCCTCGCACGATTGCCCAGGCCGAAGCCCTTGACCAGGCACTGGCCGCCGAGGGGCACAAGATCAGCGTGGTACCCAACATCTTGGTATCCGACGAGATATTGGTCGAGCGAGTGGCCGGGCGTCGCATTTGCCGGGTGTGTGGGGAGGCGTATCACGTTAAATTCAACCTGCCCCAGCAGCCCGGGGTGTGTGACAACGATGGCGGTGAATTATATCAGCGCGATGATGACAAACCAGAAACAGTTCGCCAGCGGCTCAAGGTATATTGGGAACAGACCAGCCCGCTGATCGATTACTTCCGAAAACAAGGGGTGCTGGTAGAGATCGACGGCGATCAGGCTATAGAATCGGTCCAGACCGACCTGCGTGCTGCTGTCGCCGATGTTTGAGGCCCTGAAAGGCGTCGGGGGAGGAGAGGGTCATGTTAGAAAAAATAGACCTGACCAGGAAGCTGTCCAAGGGGGAGTACAAAGCGCGCCTGCCCTACCTGCGTGAACGGCTGTACGACCTGCAGAAGGCATGCTGGTCGGCCGGTATTCCCAGCGTAATCCTCTTCGAAGGCTGGGACGCCGCTGGCAAAGGCACATCGGTCAAGGCCCTGACCCGAAGGCTCGAACCGCGCGGCTTCAAGCTCTATCCCATCCAGGCGCCACGCACATACGAGACGCATGTGCCCTGGCTGTGGCGTTTTTGGCTCAAGCTACCCAATTACGGCGAGATGTCCATTTTCGACCGAAGCTGGTATGGTCGGGTGCTGGTGGAACGAGTGGAAGGATTGACGCCGGAGAAACAATGGCGCAAAGCCTACCGGGACATTGCAAACTTTGAGCGTACCATCGCCGACGACGGCTACGTCATCATCAAGTTTTGGTTGCACATCAGCCAGGAAGAGCAGGAACGGCGCTTTAAGAAGCTGGAGAAAGACCCGCTGACTGCCTGGCACGTCCAGCCGGAAGACTGGGAACACCATCGCAAGTACGATGAATACCTGTTGGCTGTCGAGGAGATGTTAGAGCGTACCGAAACGGAATGGGGTCCGTGGACGATTATAGAGGCGACAGATCGCCGCTGGGCGCGGATCAAGATCTTCGAGACGATCATCGGCCGCCTGGAAGAGGCCCTTCGACAACGCGGGGTACCTCTACCGGAGGCACACCGGGAGATGATAGACCTGGCGGACACAGCCGAATACGCTGACGAACTCCCGAGAGAGCAAGAACTCCAAGCGGAGCTAGAAGCTCAGCCAACTGCTGAGAACCCTCAGGAATAGGTGTATCTTCTCAATAATTCGGGGTAAGGGCAGTGCCTCGCGCCTGCCCAACGGGGCGACCACAAGGGTCCCGCCCCTACATTTTGAGAAGATACGAATAGGTCTACCGTCCGAAGGAGAGGGAGGAGCGATCGTGCTGGACACAATAGACCTGAGCAAGAGGCTAAATCGAGAGGAGTACGTTCCCAACCTGATCCGCTACCAGTTGCAGTTGCGGGAACTGGCCTATCAACTCTACGTGCAACAACGGACGCTGATCATGGTATACGAAGGCTGGGACGCCGCCGGCAAGGGTGGCAATATCAAACGTGTCACCGAGCGACTCGACCCGCGTGGTTACGAAGTCTTCTCCATCGCCGCGCCCAAGGGCGAAGACGCCACACATCACTATCTATGGCGCTTCTGGCGCCGGTTGAAGCCGCCGGATGAAAAACAGATCCTTATTTTCGACCGGAGTTGGTATGGTCGAGTCATGGTAGAACGGATAGAGGGCTTTTGCACCGAGGAGGAGTGGAAGCGCGCCTATCGCGAGATCAACGAGTTTGAACGCCAGTTGGCAGACTTCGGCATGATCCTGGCCAAGTTCTGGATTCACATCGGCCGTGACGAACAATTACGCCGCTTTCAGGAACGCGAACGCACGGCCTACAAACAATGGAAGCTGACCGACGAGGACTGGCGCAACCGCGAGAAATGGGATGCCTACGAAGAAGCGGTGAACGATATGCTGCTCAGAACCAGCACCGCTACCGCGCCGTGGACGATCGTAGAAGGCAACGACAAGTGGTACGCGCGGGTCAAGGCCCTGCACACGTTGGTTGAACTACTAAGCAAAGAACTCAACCACCAACCGGCAGAACCTCCGAGCAAGGACACCAAGTCTAAAAAGAACGACGACGGAGTCCAAAAGGCCAAGAAAGACAACAAGGGCAAGAAGAAGAAACAGAAGAAGAAAAAAGGCGACGGCAAAGAGAAGAAGCGGACCGTCTGAGCGGCTCTATCTCTCCATCACCACGTCCAGATTACGTCCTTGCAGCAGCATCTGCGCGAAGGCTTCCGGCAACTCGTGCTCACGGATGGCGGCGACCGCCCTGACCACGTCGTATTCGAGCCGGTAATGGCATACCTCAACGCGTTCCGGTCCGAGCTGCAATATCGCGTAGGCGGCACGTGGGTCGCCATCGTCGGGCCGCCCCACGCTGCCGGTGTTGATGAACCACACGCCATTCACCCGGCGCGCAAAGGGCACATGCGAATGGCCGCAGACGACGACATCGGCATCCGCCATGTGTGCCAACTCTTGAAAACGTTCTTTGGGGGTGTCGGGAGTGAGGTGTTCCTCGTTCGAGGCGGGAGAGCCGTGAGTAAGCAGGATATGCTTACGCTCAACTTCGAACCGCATCTCCCTGGGCAAGGAACGCAGATAGGCCCGGCTCTGCTTGGAGAGATTTTCGTACGCCCATTTAAATGCGAGCCACTTTTCGGGTCGCTTGCTGTGTCGCCATTTGTCCCGCTTTTTCTTGAACTTCAGCACTTTGAGGTCATAATTGCCGACGATGCTTAGCGCATCCTCGTGCCGGAGTCGCTTCACCACTTCTTCCGGATAGGCACCATATCCCACAAAGTCACCGACGTGCCAGATCTCCTGGATGCCAGCCTCGTAGGCGTGAGCCAGTACCGCCTCCAGCGCGGGCAAATTGGCATGAACGTCCCCGATCAAGGCCGCCTTCATGGGTGTGGCCTCCTGTTACCTGGTCGCCTCTCCCTCCTCCTCATTGTGCCAGATGCCTCGATGTTCAATCATCCACAACTGAGAATTCAGCTCGGCTTCGCCGTCCTGCGGGTGCACGCGCTGGTAGCTACCATCGGGCAACAGACACCGGGCCTGCACGTTGTCCTTGAGGTGAACGTCAAGAATATGATCCCGCAAGGCATCCCGTAGTTGGGGGTCCTCCACCGGGAAGAAAGTCTCCACACGGCGGTCCAGATTGCGCGGCATCAGGTCGGCGCTGCCCAGCAGGATTTCCTCATCGCCGCCATTTCGGAAATAGAAGATGCGTGGATGTTCCAAGAAACGCCCGACGATGGACGTGACGGCGATGTTATCACTTACGCCCGGCACACCTGGCCGTAGACAGCAAATGCCTCGCACCTGCAAATCCACCTTAACGCCGGCCTGTGAAGCGCGATACAAGGCCTGGATACAGGCCTTATCTACCAGTTGGTTCATTTTGAACGAGAGATAGCCATCTCCATGCTCGCGGTGTCGCTTGATCTCCCGCTCTATGCGATCCAATATCTGCTGGCGCATCATCCCCGGGGCAACCAAGAGCTTATCGTAATTATTATCGCGGGAATAACCGGTAAGAGCATTGAACAGGCGCGATGCTTCGGCGCCGATTTGAGGGTCGCTGGTGAAATAGCCGATGTCCGTGTAAATACGAGCCGTCACGCCGTTGTAGTTGCCCGTGGCCATGTGCACGTAGCGGACGATACCGTCTCGTTCGCGGCGGATCACCAGGCAGATCTTGGCGTGCGTTTTCAAGCCCACCAGGCCATAGACCACGTGCACCCCCGCTCGCTCTAACGAACGCGCCCACACGATGTTGTTCTCCTCATCGAAGCGCGCTTTTAGCTCCACCAGCACGGCCACCTGCTTGCCGTTCTCCCGGGCTTTCATCAGCGTGGCCACAATCGGCGAGTTAGGGCCAACCCGGTATAACGTCTGCTTAATGGCCAACACATCCGGATCACGCGCAGCCTCACGCACGAAATCGACTACCGGTGCGAAGCTGTCGTAGGGATGATAAACCAAAATGTTGCGACGCCGGATAACAGAGAAGATGCTCTCCTCGGTATTGAGTGACACAGGTACCGCTGGCCGAAAGGGGCGGTCCTTTAAGTCGGGACGCTCAATGCGTGTCAGCTCCATCAAGGCAGCCGTGCCAATGGGGCCATCTACCGTATAGACCTGGTAGGGGGCCAGGCGCAGGTTAGAGACCAGGATGTCGCGCACCCGTTCCGGCATATCGTTGTCAATCTCCAATCGCACCGCCAGACCAAAGTGACGCAGCCGTACGCTCTCCTCGATGGTAGCCAACAAATCGGCTGCTTCATCTTCCTCAATCTCCTGATCCGCATCGCGCGTAACACGAAACGGATAGGCCGCCTCGATCTCCACGCCAGGGAAGAGCATATCCAGATTGGCAATTACCACTTGCTCCAACCATACGAAATTGGTGGACATCACTTCCCCCAGCCCCAATCGTTCGTATTCCTCAGCCGTCTCCTCGCTGGGGATGGACACCAGGCGGGGGAAGGTACCCGGCACTTTCAAACGGGCAAAGCGCCTGCCCTGAAACGAATCATTGATCACCACCGCCAGGTTCAGGCTGAGATTGGAGATGTGGGGGAAGGGATGGCCCGGGTCGAAGGCCAGCGGCGTAAGGACCGGAAAGATCTCTTGCTCAAAATACTTACGCAGCAATTTGCGCTGCTTGCCCTTCAAATCGTCATAATCCAGGACTGAGATCCCCGCCTGTCTCAGTTTCGGCAAGAGATCGTAATGCCAGCAGTCCAACTGCCGGGCCAGGTCCGGCAGCAATTCACGCCGGATGGCCGCCAACTGTTCGACGGGCGTCATGCCGTCGGGAGGGGTCTTTAATGTCCCGGCCTCCAACTGTCGACGTAAACCGGAGACACGGATCATAAAAAACTCGTCCAGGTTGTTGGAGAAAATGGCAAGGAATTTGACACGCTCCAGCAAGGGGTGGCCTTCATCCAGCGCTTCTTCCAAGACGCGCCGATTGAACTGAAGCCAACTCAGTTCGCGGTTGATATAGAGTCTGGGATCATTCAGGTCGATTGTCTTATTGACTACCGGCTCCTTACTATTCTGTTGCTTCTTCTTGGTCATTGCACTCCGTCCCCCCATAACCCACCCAGGCTGTAACTACTCAGTCTGATGCCCATACTCGGCGGATGTATATCCGCAAATACCCGTTACGGTTGAATAACCGTAACGATCAGCGATTGGTCTGAGTAGTTACCTCAAATCACTGGATGGCTTTAACCAATTTGGGGATTAAGAACCAGCGCAGTGTGCCATCGCCCGGTTCCAAATCCGCCCAATCCACGACGTTTACATCAATGCAAACCAACCCCGCGGTAGGGATTCGAATTACAAAATCTTCACTCCACCCTGCTCCACCGTGACCCAGGAGGAGGGCGGCTGTTTCCTCAAGAGTTGGATTGTGACCGATCAGCATGGGCCGCTCTATCGCATCCGTCAGGCGTTGCAGGGCCGCGATCAGGTCATGGCTGCCGCCGCCGTAAAAAGAGTCGTGCCAGTGAATTGATCTCCGATAGCCGCAGGCCCTGGCCACTAGCTTCGCTGTCTGCTCGGCGCGGGTGGCCGGAGAGGAGAGAATTCTGTCTGGCACGCATTGAAATAGCGCCAACACCTCGCCCATGCGAGGTGCATCCTTGAGGCCCCGGTTGGCCAGCGGCCGGTCAAAATCGGTCTCGTATGGCACGCTCCAGTCTGATTTCGCGTGACGCAGAATAAGGATCGTTTTCATGGTATCGGTCCCCATCCCCAGCCTGTCCCCCAGCTAGTACCTTTTCAGGATGATCTTGATGCATGTCATTCTGAGTGACTAAAGGGAGCGAAGAATCTCCCCCTTACGCTAAGCAAGCGGTTTCCCACTTCGTAATCGAGATTCTTCGCCTCCGCTCCGCTGCGCTGCGCTCCGGCTCAGAATGACAGGGTACATCATTTTTATCGTGAAAAGGTACTAGGGGGGCGGGAGCACCGCTGCCAGCGCTTCGGCCAGGATGGCTACGATTTCGTCCATCTGTTCGTCGGTGATGATGAAGGGAGGTGCGATCATTATATGGTCGCCACGCACTCCATCCACCGTCCCCTGCCCGGGATAAAGAATAAGCCCTCGCTCAAAGACGGCATCGCCCAGCCGGCGAGCCAGACGAGCCGTGACCGGGAAAGGTGCCTTGGTTGCCCGGTCGGCCACAAACTCCAGGCCGAGCATCAAGCCCTGTCCCCGAATATCCCCCACGTGAGGATGATGGCCCAGCGCAGCCTGTAATTTTGCCCGCAACCGCTCCCCTTTGGAGGCGCTGGCGTCGACCAGATCGTGCTGCTGAATATAGCGCAACGTGGCCAGCCCGGCTGCCGCGCCAACCGCGTAGTGTGAGAATGTGCCGCCGTGGACAAAATCCCCTCGCCCTCCATAAATCACGTCCACGTGTTCCCGCTTGACGGCCGTGACCGAAAGGGGCCAGTAACCACCGGCCACGCCTTTGGCCATGGTGATCACATCGGGAGTTACCTCCCAGGTTTCAACAGCAAACCAGCGCCCGGCACGCCCGAAGCCCGTCATCACCTCGTCATCGATGAGGAGCAAACCGTACTGGTCGCAGATCTCACGGATCATCGGCCAATACTCCGGCGGTGGCACAGCCGCGGCCAGCGACGCACCGCTTATGGGCTCGGCGATAAAGCCCGCGATCGTGTTCGTCCCCAAGATCTTGATCCGATCTTCTAAGGCCGCGGCACAGGCGATCCCACACGATGGATACGCCAGGCCAAAGGGACAGCGATAACAATATGGCGGTGGGATGTGCGGCATATCGTGCATCATCGGCAGGTACAACGAACGCAACGCCGGCCGGCCGCTAACCCCCAGTGCCCCCAGCGTGGTGCCATGATAGCTACGCCAGCGGCTGATGATCAAGTGACGCTCTGCCTCACCACGGTCCACCTGCACCTGGCGTGCGAACTTGATGGCCGTCTCGGTGGCCTCAGAACCACTACACAGATAGAAGAAACGCGGATCAGGCAGCGGCGTCACCTCGGCCAGTGCATTTGAATAGTCCTCAACAACCTGGCTGGTGAACATTGTGGCGTGAACGTAAGCCACCTGTCGCGCCTGCTCAGTAATCGCCTGGATCACTTCATCCACGCCGTGGCCAATGTTGACCAGCACCGGCCCACCCGAAGCATCGATGTAGCACCGACCATCGGTGTCGAAGAGATATACCCCTTCTCCGCGCGCGGCCATGGGGCGGGGAAAGTTCATGCGGCGATAGAAGACATGCCCCTGGGGATAACTGTAATCAGCCATCACTCCTCCGCTTTGGCACGAATGAACAACACCAGGTATCTTCTCAACAATTCGGGGTAGGGGCAGTGCCTTGTGCCTGCCCAACAGGGCGACCACAAGGGATCGCCCCTACATTTTGAGAAGATACTCCCCAGCCTCATTATTTGCGATAGCGTCCAGTCGGATCAAGTTCCTCACGCATAATGCGCAGTTGGTCAGCCGTGGGGGGCTCCGTCTCAGCCAGGCCATCAGCCACCCGCAGGGTCCAGCCCACCTGCTCCTGCACCGCTTCGATGCTGCAGCCGGGGTGCAACGAGGTTAACACCATCTCGCGCGTTTCATCATCAAAGCGAAAGATACCCATGTCGGTAATGACGGCCGTCGGCCCCCGACCATAATCGCCCAGTCGGGAGCGGGAGTCGCCACCGCTGAGATGGCCCGGACTGGTAATAAAATCCAGCCGCTCCACAAAGGTGCGCCGGCCAAGCCGGGCGATAATGAGCACCTTGCGGGCCAACAAGGCAATTTCGCAGGCCCCGCCACTGCCGGGCAGACGTACTTTTGGCCCCTGGTATGGACCGATAACCGTCGTGTTCAGATTACTGTAGCGATCGATCTGAGCCGCACCCAAGAACCCCACATCAATCAGCCCTCCTTGCAGATAATACTGGAAAAGCTGTGACATAGACACCACCGACCTGGCGCCGGTCACCAGACACGGGTCACCGATAGAAAGCGGCAACCGGCTGGGCCGTGCTCCGTAGACACCCGCCTCGTACACCAGTTCCAGTCCCGGAGCTACGGTACGCTGAGCCAAGTTGCAGGCGATGTTGGGCAACCCAATGCCTACGAATACCACGCGGGCGTCGGCCAACTCTCGCGCTGAGGCGACGATCATCATCTCCGATGCGGTATAATCAGTCATGTCATTCACCCTCCCCGAGATCTAGCGGTACTGCCCATAATTGACCTGACCGCTCCAGGCGTCACCAGGTTGGAGCCCATCCCATACCTCAGTTCCCATCTTCTCCACGTAGTCGGCCCGCCCCGATACCCCACAGACCCATTCGTCGAGCCAGGCCAGCAATGCCTGGTGATCGCGGGAGATGGGATCCCAGGCCAGATAAAATTGGGTATCACGATCGTAGTAGCCCTGGGAATAGGATGGGTGCGCGCCGTATGGCTCGTGGACCACTGCATCCACGATGAGGCCCGGAATGACGGTACGATTGGGGTCGGCGCGGATTACCGCCTCGTCCACAATCTCTTCGGCAACGATGATGACCCGCCGAGCGGCGAAAGCGGCCTCAGCCTGCATACCCATCAGACCCCAGATATGGGCATTCCCTTGTTCATCGGCACGCTGGACATGCACAATCGTCACGTCAGGGTTCAAAGGCGGGACGACGTGAACCTGACCATCGCCATAGGGATCAGGCACCTGCTTGATGCGGGGGTTAGCCGAGGGCAAGTCAGAACCGGCAAAGGTCCGCACCGGGTAGAAAGGGAGTTTGGCAGCGCCGGCGATTAAGCGCCCCACCATACCAAAGTGGGAATACTCTTCCACCTCTAACGGCGCGGGGATTCCTTTCTCTACCGCCCGGCGCACCGCGTGTAGTGACCCGACACCGGGATTGCCCAAATAGGAGAAGACGAGTTTCTTAGCGCACCCGGCGGCGATCATCTGGTCATAAATCAAATCGGGGGTCAGACGACAGAGAGTGAGGTCACGCTTCCGCTGGCGAATGATCTCGTGACCGGCAGCAAAACAAATAAGATGGGTAAAGCCTTCAATGGCAAGGGTATCACCATCGTACACCAAGTGGGCGATGGCGTCTTTCATCGTAGTGACTTTGCTCACAGCGTTGTGACTCCTTTTTGGACAGTAAGCGTTCAAAGAGTAGCTTAGAAACCCGGTTTTTTGGCTCTTTGCAGGCAAATTCGCACAGGTTAATGGTTGCTTTTCGGGCATGAAAGGCGCTTCTTATGCGGAAAAACCGGGTTTCTCCTCTCCCAACTGAACGGTTACTTTGGACAAAACAGGGCCACAAGGATTTCAGTCCCCGTGACCCTGCACCATCACTCAACCTGCCTAATCGATAGTAAACACCAGGCTACCTACCCAATAATCGTCCGGCTCTGCTCGTGCATATACAACGCCAACGTGTAGAGCCCACCGATGCCCTTGCCGCTGGAGCCACTACCCTTCCAGCCACCGAATACTTGCACGCCGGGCCAGGCGCCCGTCGTCGCTCCGGCCGCCCGGTTGACGTAGGTGGTACCGGCCTGGATATTCTTGAAGAACCAATCGATCTCCTCGCCGAAGAAGCCAGCGGTCAAGCCATACACGGTATCATTCGCCTTCTGCATAGCCTCATCCAACGTCTTAACCTTGGCGATATACAAAATGGGCAGGAACAGCTCCGTTCTGACCAACTCGTGATCCTCGGGCAGGCCCTCGATAATGGCTGGCTCGACAAAATAGCCTTTGGCGAATTCCCCCTCGGTCAAAATGTCCCCGCCGACAAGAACTTCACCATCGGCACGGGCCTTTTCCATGTACCTTTGGTAGTCTTCGTAGGCATTCTTGTTGATGACGGTGCCCATAAAAGCATCGCGACGAGTCGGATCAGCCACCTTGATGGCGCAGGTCATTTCCAACAGCTTTTCTTTGAACTCGTCGTACACTTCCTCTTGGACATAGACGCGAGAGCAGGCTGAACACTTCTGGCCGTCCATGCCAAAGGCTGCCCGCATCACACCGGTCGCCGCCCGGCTCAAATCGGCGGTGTTGGAGACAATGGTGGGATTCTTGCCGCCCATCTCAATGATGGCCGGGCGCGGGTACGTACCGTTGGCCGCCGTTCTATAGACATTCATCCCGACCTCATATGAACCGGTGAAAGTCCAACCGTTAATGCCGGGATTGTCCAACAGCTCCTGCCCCACAGTGCCCCCAGGTCCGCTGACGTAGTTAAACACCCCGGCCGGCAATCCGGCTTCGGCGAAGAGCTCGGCCGTCTTCCATCCGTTGTAAGGCGTGTCCGAAGAACCTTTGAAGACGACGGTGTTGCCCGTCACCAAGGCGGCGGCGATGGGTGCTGCTGAGAGAGCCATGGGGAAGTTAAATGGGGATATCACCACCCACACACCGTAGGGGTGAAGGACGCTGAAGTTCTGCTCCTTGGGATCATCGGGATTTAACTTGCCCAGCTCGTTGACAAAGCCATTGTTCTTCTCCATTGAGTCGGCATAATAGCGGAGCAAGTCGGCAGTTTCCTCGACTTCGCCCAGGGCCTCGAGCCGGCTTTTGCCCACCTCCAAGATCATCAACGCGCTCAGACCCAGGCTGTTGTCGCTCATTTTCTCGGCGATGTCCCGGATGATGGCCACCCGCTCTTGCCATGGAGTTTCACTCCAGCCCCGGGAGGCCGATCTGGCGGCCGCCAGGGCTGCCTGGGCCTGCTCGACCGTCCCTTTCTGGGCAGTGCACAGGTGCACATCGGTGTTGATGGGACTGTAGCTTTCGAACTTCTTTTCGGTGTAGACCTTCTCCCCATTAATGAACATGGGGACTTCCGCGCCCAACCACCCGGCCTTGACACGGTCGACCGCCTCGTCGTAGGCCGACTGCAGCTCCTCGTTGTCGGCCGACATGGTGGCATAGGTAATCTTGAATTTTTGCGCCATACCGAGACCTCCTCGTTGAAGTGTAGTTTGGGTACAGGCACAACACCTGTTTGATATTAATTCTTTGCCATCGTATCACTGACTAAGAACTCTGTCAAGATGATAGACATCGCGATGATAAACATCGATTAGTCATTCCTCACCAATTCCACATTGCACGCTTCTGGGCCTTTTAGGGATTGATGCACGTGGAACCGGACCGCCTGCCCCTCGCGCAATATGTTTTCCTGGTCTTCAAGGATCTGCTTCTGGTGGACAAAGATCTCATGACCCTCTTCGGTGGCAATGAAACCATACCGTTTGTGCGAGCTGAACCATTTAATCTCGCCCCGCTCTTTAAGCAGCGGGCCGCCTTTCAAAAAACAAGCCATACACTGCATTGGGATCCTGACTTTTACCCCTCGCCGCCGCAGAAAATCAAGATAGGCATCGGTCATCACAAAACCACGCCCACATCGCTGACACACGACAGATTGGGTTGAGTTTGACATTGATATGCCTCCTGAACAAATCCTGTTCTACTCTCTATGTAACGTTTCCAGCCACTGGCGTACGGCCTGGGGCGATTCGAGACGACAATCGGCCCGCGTGTTGCGGAGTTCGCTGGCTACCAAAACGGCGATGCCCCCGTGGGCTTTGATCACGCCAAATGCCTCTTCGTCTTTGTCGTCATCGCCCACGTACACGGACAGGGCACCGGGCCAGGGGTAACGTTCCAACAGGTACTCCACCGCGCGCCCTTTGTGCGCCAGCCGGGGGCCGATCTCCAGGAACTTATGCCCGCCCAGGAGACGAAAAGGTCCTGATGAGGATGCCACCTCGCTCGCCATCTGGCGAGCCTCATCCAATAACCTTTCCGCCTCGTCATCAGCCGCAAAGCGGGCGTGAAGCGCCAGCGCCCAGCCTTTGTCCTCCAGGAAGAAACCATCACCATCCGCGATCAAGCGCTCCCAACGCGGCTTAAGGTCATCGAGTGTCGGGCGGATCATGTCGTAAGTGAGACGATTGATCTGCTCCCCACTCGGCGTCTGTAACTCGATGCCATAGGTCCCCGCCAGTAACACGCCCGGCACCGGCAGCAACGACCGCACGTGGCTCAGCCGCCGACCACTAACCACCGCAATACGAAAACGAGAGTCTTGAGCCAGTCCGGTCAGTAGATCGATGAGTGCCGGATCGGGGTTGACGTGGTCCGGCGTGGGAGCGAAGTCGGCCAGGGTTCCGTCGTAGTCCAGAAACAAACGCACGCCTTCTGCCTGGGCCAGTCGCTGGGTCAGTTGCTCGGAAGTACACAGCATTAAGTCGCCCCCTTGCCGTCAAGCAGAGGCTTGATATCCCGGTGAAAAATGGCATTCCAGGTGTAGTATTGCCGCACTCGGCGGCGCAGACGATGAAGCGTATCGTTCTCCGCCCAGGTCAGGATGTGCTTGGCTAACTGGGCCGGGTCTTGAGCGGCATCAAAGACGGTTACGTCGTTGCCGCCGATTTCCTCAGCCGCCGGGACATCAGTGCACACCACCGACACGCCGACCAGGCCCGCTTCCAAGACCGGCATACCGAAGCCCTCACGGTGGCTGGGCATAAACACCACGTCGCTCACACGGAACAGGTCCCCTACTACCTGTTCGTCGATGATAAAAGGCTGGCCTGGGTCCGGGCCAGACTCGAACACGAAGCGCATCTCTTCTTCGACACCCAACTGCTGGCGCAGCGCCTGCAATCCCTGGAAATAGGCCATACTTTCCCCGTCGTGCGGGTCAGGCGGACCGGTCACCACCAACTTGAGGCGGCAGCCACGCGCCTTCAAAGCCGCCGCCAGATGTAAGGCATACTCGATGTTCTTAGCTCGAGTCACGCGCACCGGCATCAGCAGGACCAGGTCACTTTCCAGCAGGCCCAAACTGCCCACCAGACCGGCTCCCTCTGCGGACAATCCAAGCAGTGTCTCCGGATTCACGCCATTGTAAACCACGCGAATCCGTTCCGGAGGGCAGTTGAAAAGCGTCGCTAATGTATGCTGGCGGCGTTGCGACACTACGACGTAAGTCACATCTTCTCGATAGGTGCGCAGCAAATCCCAGGGGTAGCCGGGGTGGACCTTGGAACCAGAGCTGGGACTGGTCCAGGTGAAGTCGTGGCACCAGGCAATACAGCGCCCCAGTCTACCTGTATCCAACAAGGAGTGGAGTGCCGCTGTAAGAGGCAAGTTAAAATGCTTGGTGAACAAGTTATGGAGGATGATGGTATCGAATCGACTCAGCAGCGGCGTCAACCCCCTAATCAGCCGATCGACCATATCTTCAAAAGTAGATGGCACCACACCTCGTTCCAATTGCGAACCCATCCGCGCCACCTGGGAGTATTGCGAATCCATCTCTGGGATTTGAATAAAACTTACGTCCGACGGCAGGGCTGCCTGCTTGCCCCCACCGGCGATGACAGTGACCGGGTATTCAGCTTGGGTAAAGACTTCCACGTGGGCTTGAATCACAGCTTCAACCCCACCGACAACAGGTGGCGCCGTGTAATGCAAAATGGCCGTCTCGGGTAGTTTTCTCTTCACAGATTCAGAAGATTGCATACGGAATTGTCCCATCCCCGATCACAAGTCCAGCTCAAGCACAGTCTCCAGTTGGCGACATAGCCAGTCGGTGATGTCCGCACGCTCGATGAGCCAGCGCAGCCGGTTGGCCCGCTCCTGGCGCTCTTCGGCCGACATAGTAAGCGCCTGGTGAAGTGCCTCGGCGGTTGCATATACATCACAAGGCGAGATAACGGTCGCCCCCGACTCCAGTTGCTGGCGAGCACCGGCTCGTTCGGAGAGTATTAACACACCATCACGTTGATTCACAAGCGGCCCTTCTTTGGCCACCAAGTTCATGCCATCGGCAATAGCATTGACCAACAAGACATCAGAAAGTTGTAAGGCGGCTATTGCCCGCGGATAGTTCTCGCCCACCAGCAATCGTACCGGTTCCCACTCACTATCGCCATATGTGGCATTGACCCGTCCCGCCGCCGCCATGATTTCATCCAGATAATCCTGGTACTCGTCCACTCCCAGGCGGGACGGCACCAGAATCGCCAGGAACCTCACCCGTCCTCGGTGCTCAGGGTATAACTCCAACATCTCTTCAAAGGCCTGAAACCCACGTACGATGTTCTTGCTCGGCTCGCTGCGATCAACGCGCACGATCAGTTGTCGGTTGCCCACAGCATCCCCAATTTCGGATCTATACTCAGCCACCTCAGACGAGGCTGCCAGTTCCCTCAGTGCCCCCACATCCAGAGAGATCGGAAAATCCCGTATGTACGTAGCGTGGTTCCGATACCACACCCGGCCCTGCTGAAATTTGACGTGGGCGCCTGACAAGTTGGATTCGCAGGTACGAATGAAGTTCAGTCCGTCCTCCTGGGTCTGAAAACCCAGAACATCCACCGCGCAGAGTCCCTCCAGGATGGCCTCTCGCATAGTAGGTGGCAGGATGCGCCAGTATTCCGGGCCGGGCCACGGAATATGGATGAAATGCAGTGTGGTGGGGCGTTCGCGGCGGCGCAGCTCATCACGTAGGAAGCGGGGCGTCAGGTATAGATGATAGTCTTGCAACATAACCAATGTGGGTCGAGAAGTGGCGCGGACCCGATGGGCGATGGCCTCGGCAAACAGGCGGTTGACGACAACGTAGCCCTCTTCCCAGGCATTCCAGGTAGCGCGGTTAATCACCGGTGCACGGGGCACGTCCCACATGGAATGCTGCAGGAACCACAGCAGCGGATTGGCAATGACGTTGTAGTAACCTTCGTAGGCCAACGATGCAGGGGAGAGAAACTGAACCTGGATGGCCTTGCCATTATCGACCAGCGGCACACTCCCCTCACGCCAGGCGATGTCAGCCTCGGTCTGCGCGCAGGCGATCCAGGTGGCATCAGTGTGCCGACACAGACCGGTGAGGGCCGTCACCAGCCCCCCTCCGCCTCGCTGGAAACTGAAACTCCCGTCCTCAGCCGTCTCAAATGCCACCGGTCCGCGGTTGGCAGCGATGATCAGCGCGCGGTTGGCAAAAAAATCAGCCTGCAAGGTCTCACAGTGCTGGCTTTTATCCCCGTCTGATCTCCAATCTATCATCAAGACCTCCCAGGCGTTTCAGACCCTGCCTCAAGACTGTCCTGAATCGCCAGGTCAATGAAGACCGCAGCGGACCAGCCAAAGATATCAGCGGCAGTGGCTGGCGGCTCGCCAGTTTGGGAGTTGTAATATTCGTAGATACTGGGCTGGCTCATCATCAAGCCAAGTGTCTTTTCTCGCAGCGTGCGCGCCAGGTCATACTGACCAATCTGGCGTAATGCCTCGACGAAGAAGTAATTGATGTTGGCCCACACCGGTCCACGCCACATCGTCTCCGGGTCAAAATGGGGGTCGGCGCGAGACACGGTGGGGATGACGTACTCCCCCCAGAACTCATCAGGGTTAGTCAGGTGACCGATCAGCCGGTCGCGGATATGGTCCAGCAACTGGCCGGTCCACAAGGGATACAGGTTAAAGGGTGTAACCACGAGGATGGGCTGTTCGTCGTGGAGCGCCCAAAACAAGCCTGCTTCCTCGTCCCAAAAGTCCTCGACCATGCGGCGCACGATGGCCGAAGCGCGCCGGCGCCACATAGCCCCCTCATCGTTCATGCCCAGCGCCTCGGCCATCAAGGCCAACGAGCCCATTTGCACGCACAGGTAGGTGTTCAAATCCGGCGACTCGACCGGCATCCCATAGTCCCACAGCGGGCTGTCGTCCAGGCCTGAGGAGTAGGGGTGGTTGTATTGCACCAGGCCATCCACGTCGTCGTCATTCATGCTAAACCACCAGGCATTCCAACGCACCAAGGGCACGTAGACCTCCTGTAGAAAGTCCAAATCAGGCTCAGCCTCATGCAACTTAAGCGCCGCCCAGGCCAGGATGGGTGGCTTGGTGACTTCTGCCCGAAAAGGATGCCCAATCTCGGAGACGACGCCCTCATCATAGACAGCGTCCGGCAGCATGCCATCGTCGAGTTGACAAGCCAGCATGGCCCGGATCTGATTACGCGCCAGCTCGGGGTCTACGTGACGGTAGGCCAAAGTATGCATAGCATTATCCCACAGCCACAGCCCCACGTAGTTGGTCTTGGAAGGTGTCATGGCTTCGTAGGCTACCTTCCCGTGCGCGCTGATGAGGTTATTGGCCATAATCCACCACGCATAGGCATAAGTACAGCGGTAGGGCTCGGCGACA
The DNA here is from genome assembly GCA_034412795.1 of Anaerolineae bacterium. GTDB lineage: Bacteria > Chloroflexota > Anaerolineae > 4572-78 > NAK82 > JAUVPY01. The sequence continues at coordinate 4,754 of DAOUMD010000039.1, read as the reverse complement.
GGTGGGACACGGTCGAACCAATCCCCCCAACGGGCCTCAGCCGCAGCACACGAGGTGGAAAAGGGCAGTACCTCGTGATGAAGACCATTGCTGTCCCCAACGGTGAGCGTGATGGCGGAGTCATCGCCGGCCTGCACGATGAACTCGACGCTGTAGCCGCCCTCTTCAGGCGTGATTTGGTTGCGGACGGTCTCCCCGTTGCTGGCATACGTCATGTTGCGCACCGCCCTGAACGCGCCCCCCTGTTCGGTTTGTTCCCAAAACTGAGGCGAGACGTGAAAACGAAGGCCAGTTACCACCTGGGACGGTAAACCGAAGGTCAGTGTTTTGCTATCTTGAAAAGTCAACCCGAAGTCACCCAGCCGGGTCCGGAAGTACAATATCTGGGGAGAGCTCTCGACCTCAAATTCGAGTATCTCGCCCTCCTCATCCAGCAGGCAGAGATCGCGGATAAAAGGAGGACGGCGCAGATAAGCCTCGATGTCGGCCTGAACTACAGTCAGACGTTCGGCCAGTTTGACTAGCAGTCGGCTTTGACACGGTTTCTGGAAAACCAGCAGGCGTGAACCCCGGTCGCTGAAAGGCACGTGGGTAATGTCGATGTGGTTTCGAAGCAAACTAAGATACGGAGAGGTGGTCATCTTCACTTTGTCTTGCGCAATCCCAGCAGGCGTCGCACTCGCTCAGGAAGCGTCCAGAAATAATTTTCTATTTTCAGGCCAGAATTCCGAGTGTAGTCTTTCAAAATGCACAAAGTTATTCTTGGACGCGGCCTTATCATCGACGTTGTCTACTTGTTTTCGTCCTTTCTCTTAAGCCATCAAGGTGTTCAGAGAATTTCCAGCAGTGTCTGCAGCCTACTCTGAGCCCCGGACGCCTGATCTGATGCATTGGCTGCCTGCTTAGGCTCTTGCCTATCAGCTTCAGGGGCTTCAACGGCTACCAGTGCGGTATCAATTGTCTGTTTGGCTTCAACAATCTCAGTGTTAGTTACCACGGCTATCTCGGCAGCCAGAAAGTCTCGTCCTCTGGCCAGCAATTCAGAGTCGGCTTTGGTGAGGTAAGCACGGCGTTCATGCCAGGTGAGGTCACGCACCACTTCGGCAATCCGAAGGGGCCCACCAGTTTCAAGCCTTTCCCGGACCCGATCCTGACGCTGCTTGTAACCTTCCGATAACTGATGCGGCCTGCCACGCAACGTTTCTAACACCCGGGATAGTTTAGCGCGCGACATAACTGGTCGCACGCCCAACTCCTCCATTTTACGTACCGGGACGTGTAGAGTCAATCCCTGGTCAGGGACCTCAATCACATAGTAACGTTCAAAGCCCTCCACCAAATCTAGACTCTCTAGCCTGATGATCTGTCCAAAACCGTGCCTGGGGTGTACCACTTTGTCGCCAACTGAGAACTCCATAACTGACCCTCCTCAAATACCTATACTTATTCTGTTTGTTAGTGCTTTGACAATGTCATGTCTTGTTGAAGACAGCCCTCACCACCGCCCTCTCTTTCAAAAACGAATGCCCGACTTGCCCACCCCACATGGCGCAAAACCAGGCACTCACAGTTTCTTCGACATGACCTACCACATCGGTAGCCAAATTCAGTTGAGAGATCTAAAACAAAAAGCTCGGTCTGTTCAGACATTCCTAGACTGCGGAAACTAGAGACCGAGCTGTGAGGGAATCTACGCCCTGTCAGGCACAGTTCCCGGCGAGCTGCACTGACAACAGAAAGAAAATATGAATTATTACATCTGTCGTCTACCCCCCGGTCATTGCCGGGAGATATCAAATCTCTCCTGTAAGCGATTAAGTGATTTCCGAGGACGAACCTGGGTTCTAGAGACGTTCCGCAACTCTATAGGGTGAGAGTGATATATTTAAATCCGAATGCTGGGCTGCTGGTTATTATACCCTATCCCTAAGCTCTGTGCAACCGGGTATCAAGCCCAGGGGTGCGTTCGGATTTGGGGGCAGATTTAGAGGCCCGCATTCTGAGCCTGCCGAAGGGCATCGTAAAGGATGTGGCCCTGGGTGATGCCGCCGGTGTCGACCAGGAGCAGGGAGGTGCCGGTCGGGTCGGGGATGAGTATAGCACACTAGCGGCGCGGGTGGCAAGGGGTTAGAACCACTGAAGCCTTGAAATGCACTGAGGGCACTGACCGGTATACCAGCGCCCTCCAAGTTCAATTGGGATTTCTGCGTTTCAGCGACCGAAGCCTGCGCCAATGTTGATTCAGGAACGCTGCCGCTACCAGCCCACCGAAGCCAGGCAGGTTTGAGCCAACGCGGTTGCCAAAACAGGCAAACGAGAACTAGTATCATTGATCCAAAGAATACAACGGTGAAGACATTCTCTTCTACCCATAGGGAAATTGAAAGAGAAAGGAAGAAAACTCCCAATGGCATCAGGGCGTAGACTGTATTCCTTGGATATACGCCGGGTATACCCTTTGTTATGAACATGTGCTTGAAATATCCTAGACGAGCCACTAACCCAAATCCAAATGTAAACAGACCGAGGCTAGTAGTCACCATAAAGACCTGAATGTCGGCGCTCATTGGTTTCCCCTAGTTTACTCCAAGGGTCGAAGGTTTCGAGGCAATTCCTTGAGGAATGAAACGTTGTTGTTAACCCACGCCGTAGCTGGTGTTTCAAAACCCACACCAAACACCACACCCACAAGAGGGTATTGGTAACCACGCTCCCAATAACGTCGTACAGGATGTATCCCAACCCCTCACCGGTGCTGCCATCGGCAAAGAGAGTAGAGTGGCCGCTGGGGTCATCCAGGACATAGTATAGCTTATCACCCACACCATCGTCAACGCGGGTGGCGATGCGTTGACCGCCTGCCCCCACCAGGGAGTTGGCATAGTAATGCTTGGTCACCTGCGGGGCGGTCGTGGTCGAGGCGACGCTGGTGGTGCGCAGGCGCAGGCCTGTACTTGCCTGCCACGCCTCGTGGTTGTCGATCCAGGCATCAGGTACACGACGCCGTCGTTTACCTCCAGGACGAAGCGGCCGCCCCGGGGCCGCTTGCCGGTGCCGGTCCGGATCCAGGCCCCACTGCCGGGGTCGCATATGGCAATACGTTAGAACACACCTTAAGCATCCAAACACACTGCGTGTCGTCAACAAGTGAAGCCGCCGGCCGGTATTTCGGAGAAAGAATCCCAGCCAACGGCCTCAGCGCTACAGAGAGCCTGTTAAGGTCTTTTCTGGAAGTGAAGTCCCGCCTAAGCCAGCGACTTAATGTGTTGGGCAATTCGTTCGGCGACTGCCAGAATGGATGGAAATTGTTTGGCATCCACCCTTTTCACGTCGGGAATGTGGATGCGGACCAGCCCTCCTTCTGCACTGGGAATGACCCAAAGCGCGGGCATTTCCATAACTTTACAAACGTCAGCTAAGGTCTCCTTCAGCGCCTCATCCTGGTTCAACGACTGCACCAATTCATCACCCCACCACTTGAATCTTCTCCTCCCAAATAGAATGAAACGCTTCGTTATGCTCAATTCCGTATGTATCCGCGTCTCTTCCTCTATTTCACACTCGACGGCAAAGTCGAAATAGAAGACTTCCATCCCGAACTTCATATCGGTCCAATAACCGATGTGAATGAGGTCAACCTCATAGGACATCAGCCGTATTTGTGCGAGGCTCTCAAAGGTCTTGAAGAGAGCAAGGGATGTTAATTCCCCTCCTTCGTCAGGTGGCGATTCCAGTAGCGTCACTTCCACACCATAGAACTTCAGTTCTTCCATCAACGGCAACAGGCGTTCCTGTTGAAAATCCTGTACATCGCTGAGTAACTCTTTGCCCGCTATTACTCGCTCTAAGACTGGCATCACAAATATTCCCAACAGGAACACTGCAGTAATCACAGCAAATACAGGAAACGAGCCTCCTTGTAACACCCAAACGATCCCGAAGAATAGCCACAGACCCCCAATGAGCAAGCCTCCCTTGCGCGGTTTCCTCACCATCTGAAGAGCTGTTTTTAACTTGGGCTTTGATATTGCCATATTTTTTATCTTCTTGCCTCCAGACGAACGCTTATCAATGGGTTATGAACCACTGCCATCCCTCTTGCATCCTTTGCCAGTAGAGTTTTAACTGTGACGGCTTGATCGCTGTAACTGCCGCCGAGCTGACAGCATAGCCCATCCCCTGGGCTACATATTCTTTGAGATATGGTCCAGAACCTGGAACATAGAGACCCGGCAGCGGCCAAGGCACGTTGAGGTTTCTCTGCCACCAAGTCTACTTGGCTTTCTTTTCTTCTAGCCAGAGCCCTCCCATCCAGAAGCCCGCTAGAGCCGATACAGTTGTAACCACAAGAACAACAGCGAGCGACTGTAGAGCGCTGACAAAAAGGGAATACTCTTGTAACCTGGCTAACACTAATTCTATCAGGGAGAGAACTGAGCAGATAATCTCGATCCAAAACCAACGGGTAGTGGATATTCGTTTGAGAGCCTCTTGAAAGGATATACCTTTCGCCTTTAGAAAACGTACCGTACTGCCATTGATACCCGCACCGATCATCGCCAAGGAAAAAGCAAATGAAAACAGAAGATCCAACATCTGAGACATCAGCTAACACCTATTCCTTTGCTCCATAAATGATTTTTCTCCCCGGCAAAGGGGGTAGAGTGCGTCATTTGAATTGGGCAGGCACATCATTGGTGGGTCCTTAACAATTGGCTATATTGTGGCATAACTGTCTCTATCTCAACCATATC
>DAOUMD010000038.1:0-4789 GCA_034412795.1 Anaerolineae bacterium | reverse complement strand
ATTCAACGCCTCCAGACAAAACCGACCACCGGTCCTAAGCCGGTGGCGGATGACAGCGGTTACCAACTTATTTTACTCCCAGGTAGGCAAATCACAAAACGGTGCGCTTGTTCTGAAGGTCAAGCCCGCCGTAGAGACACACAATTTGTAGAGTTCTTAAGTATCGTATCTTCTCAATAATTCGGGGTAAGGGCAGTGTCTTGCGCCTGTCCAACGGGGCGACCACAAGGATCCGCCCCTACATTTTGAGAAGATACACATTATCTTACGATAATAATTCTCGGAAGTATCTGCCGCTACCGCGCTGAGGTTGAATCATATTGACATAAGGGCTACCTACCATTTTTACTGGAGGGATAATGATTCGCTACTTTGTCGAGCAGCTCTTTGACCTGAACCGGTTTCGATAGATAATCATCGCAACCAGCTTCCAGAAACCGTTCCCGGTCACCCACCATGGCAGATGCTGTGACCGCAATCACCGGGATGTGCTTTAGATTATTATCCGATTTGAGTATTGCCACTACCTCCAGCCCATCCATACCGGGCAGACCGATGTCGAGCAGGATGAGAGGTGGCTCAAGATCGCGTACCATCTCCAGTCCGGTCAGGCCGTCTTCGGCCTCGACCATAGTATACCCACGTGCTGTAAGAATCTTGCGGACGAGCCGTCGGTTGTGATAGTTATCCTCGATGTATAAGACCATCTTCTGATCCATATGACTCACTCCGGCAGTATCGTTTCGATATAAGCGAGAAGGCTGCTCCGATCCAGCATCCCCTTCGACCAGATTGAATCGGCGTGGGTGACGAGTCTATTTCGCAGGATCGGATCTATGTCTTTGGCCGAAACTACCACCACCGGCACGTCGCGGGTTTCGTCACGCGCGCGCAGTGTCTCCAACAGTTGCTCGCCGTTGACGTCTGGCAGCTTCAGATCCAGGATGATGAGGTCCGGCACGGCCTGTTCGATTGCCGCCAGTGCCTCTGCCCCCGAATGGGCTTCGACAACTTCAAAGCGCTGACGTGCTTCGAAGAGACGATGCATCAATCGAGACTCCCATACGTTATCATCCACCACCAAGATTTGCGGCCGCTGTGCCTGGCCAAAGTCTTCGATAGGTTGGTTAGTTTGTTCGTTCGTCACTTGCCTGGTTAGTTGGCAGATTGATTGATCCTCCGGGCGAAGGCTCAGTTGGGCTCCATCGTCACCCAGCGTTTCGAACACGTGATGGGCCAGCTCACGAGCGCTGAAGTTCCCCTTCTGCCAGATGGATTTGGTATATTGGCGCAAATGCGACCACTCGTCGACAGTAAGTGATTTGGCTGAGATGATCACCACAGGGATTTCGCGCGTACGCTCGTCGGCTTTGAGCGCTTCTAGTATTGTGAAGCCGTCCATCTCCGGCATAGTCAGATCCAGCATAACCAGATCGGGCCGTCGCTGTTGTACCAGGTCAAGACCGTCTTGGCCGTTGTGCGCCTCGAAGATACGATAATGTTTGTACCTTTGCAGTAGTCGACGAAGCAGACGGCTGTCGTGTGGATTGTCCTCGATAATGACGATTGTGGTAATTTGCTCGTCGAGTTGCTCCAGTACAGCCATCATCCCATCTGTCGAACGGGGTGCTGTGATGGGAACTTCCATGTCCAGGTGGAGCATATGGCGGTCTTCCAGCGTGTGCTTCTCAGCGCTGAAAGTGTGCCCCGAACAATTGACCACGACTTGCTCACCGGGCTTGATGTGCTTTTTCTCCAGTAGTTTCTCCAACCCGGCAAAGGCGACGCTAGCCGCCGGTTCCATTGAGAACCCCTCAAGCCGCGCCATGCGCCGCATAGTGCGGAAGGCATCCCCATCGCTGACTGACACCATCGCGCCTCCATGTTGATCGGTGGCGTCCTTCAGAATTCGATAAGCAGGCCCGGGATTGCCCGTGGCCAGTACGATGACCAGGGTATCCGGGTGAACTGGGGTGGCTTGCGTCAATCCCTTTTCCCAGGCACGCACCATAGGTGCGCAGCCTTCAACTTGCACTACTCCTATTTTAGGCACATGATCGATCAGGCCTGCCTCGTGTAACTCGGTGAATCCCTTCAACACACCTAGCGGGCCGATCCCTCCCGAAACTGCCTGTACGTACCAATCGGGTGCACGCCACCCCAATTGCTCGACGATTTCAAAGGCAATTGTCTTCATACTCTCCTTGCCAGGGATAGCTTTAGCCCCTCGGTCGTACGTTATGCCCCGTCGGGCGGCAAAGTCGGCGGCGATCTCTTTGGTCTGATCATAGGTGCCGGTGATCTTGATGACCTCAGCCCCGTACAAGGCCAGTTCGCGTATCTTCTCCGCAGGAACGCTGCTGGGTAAGAAGACCCACAGCTTGATCTCTGCCCGTGCACAGTAGGCGGCGTAAGCGGCCGCCGCGTTGCCGGTCGAGGCCAGCACCAATTCGTCAACCCCTTGCGCCTTCAGGGCACTCACGCTGAAAGCCGCCTGTCGGTCCTTAAAGGAACCGGTGGACTGCTGCCGTTCGTCCTTGATCCAGATGGGGGCGTGGCTCGTTTCCCGTTCCAGTCTCTCGGCGCGGACGAGAGGTGTCCTGCCTTCACCCATCCAGATGAGCTGGATTTCCTCGGGGAAAGGAAGCAGTTCCCGGTAGCGCCACGTACCGCTGGGCCTCTGCCCTATGATGTTCGGCCAGTCGGCGGGCAACATTTCCAGGTCGTAGCGGGCGTCGAGCCACGCACTCCCGCATGCCCCGCACTGGACAGCGTAGAGATCGGCCTCCATTTCGTGGCCACATTCCAGACAACGGACTGACTTGAAAAGCGTCTTCACGTTCTAGCTAGAACCCTTTCTACCTGCCCTGAACTATTCTCTAGCACCTAAGGCGGGGGGATCAGGCCTGACACAGGTTTCAGCCGACGGCACGTCGGACAATCTGTCAGGCCTAAATCCCCATCTCCCTGCTTTGACGTGCTATGAACTTCTGGCAATCTATGAGAGGCTGGAGGTATGGAAGACTGAGCACTAACCATTTTTACAACTATTCTACCAACTCACCAATCTACCAGTCTACTAACTTACCAACTCACCAATCTACCAGTCTTCCAATCTACCGACTAAACCAGTCTTCCAACCTTCCAGCCTCCCAGTCTCACAGCCTGGCAGGTACTAAGAATTGGTGGAACTACGCTTTGCTCTCTTGCAGCCTCTCGAAGAGACTGGCGTTCCGCATCGCGGTGGCCACCTGCCCGGCCAGGCTGCTGAAGACATTCAGATCTCCTTCTGTGAAGTAATCAGTTTCGTTGTGCTGCACGTCGAAGACACCCAGCACCTGGCCACCCGAGATCAACGGCACCGCCACTTCCGACTTGGTGTGCGGCAGTAATGGGTTAGGCATGAAACCCGGGTCCTGGGTGACATCGTGTACCACCACGCTTTCCTTGCTGCGTGCTGCCTGTGCTACCAGGCTTTGCTCGCGATCCAGCGGGATACTGTGCCCTTTCTTCAGCATAGTCCGCCCCGGCTTGCCGTACCCGGCGCTTAGCACCAGCTCGCCCGCGGTTTCGTCCAGACGGTAGAAGTGTGCGTAGTAGAGGTTGAAGCGTTCCTTCAGTAGGGCGATTACTGTGTTCAGCAGTTCGTCCGGGTCGAGGATGGCGCTGACCTGGGTGGCAATCTCCGCTGCCGTGCTGAGCTGGGTGGTGAAGCGTTCGCGTTCGCGCTCCGCCCGCACCCGCTCGGTGATGTCCTTGTCCACGCCACGGTAGCCGAGGAGATTACCTCCCCCATCCAAGATAGGGGTGCCGTTGGTCAGGAGGTAGACCTCGCGCCCGTCCTTGGTGATATTCCGGTTCTCCAGATCCACGATGGGCTGTTTGTTGGCTACGATCTCGCCGAAGATCTCACCGACACGAGCGGCTTCCTCCTCCGGCATCGCGTCGAAGGGTGTCTTGCCCAACATCTTCTCGGCGGTGTAGCCCAGCACATCCAGCACCTTCTCCGAACAGTAGGTGTAGCGACCTTGCGCGTCGACCTCCCACACCCAGTCGGATGTGCTCAGCGCCACATCGCGGAAGCGTTCCTCGTTCTCCTGCAATGCCTGCTCTGCTTTCTTTTGCTCGGTGATGTCGCGGGCGGTGGCTACCAGCCCGATAGGCTTTCCCTCTTTGTCTGTGAGAACGGCGATGGTCATCCAGGTGGGGAAGGTGGTGCCGTCCTTTCTGACGTGACCAATTTCGGCCTGATGGGAGCCGGTCGCAATCACCTGCTCGTTGGCGGGGCCAACTTCCTGCTGCATTTGCTCTTCGGTGTGGGATATGCTAAGTGGCTTGCCCAGAAACTCCTCCACGCTGTAACCATGCATCTGGGCCCAGGCAGTGTTGACGAACTGGATAGTCCCGTTCATGTCGGCCACTGCGATGCCGTCAACGGACTGCTCCACCGCAGTTCCTAACCTGCGTAGTTCTTGTTCTGCCTGCACCCGCTCGGTGATGTCTCTGAAGTCTTCAACAATGCCTATCAGTTCGCCATCAGGTCCCTTGAAGGGAGCTGCCGCCGCAATGCAGGGGACTCGGGTACCGTCTCTGCGTTCTTTTTCTACCTCGTACTCATAACTCTCCTCGCCTCCGAGAATCCGGGTCAACGGGCAGTCATCAGTATGGCATGCGTGGCCGCTAAACGCATCATAACACTTTTTGCCTGCTGCTTCATCTACACTTACGCCCGTTAGAGTCGCAAACGTCTGGTTAACTCGAAGCATGTTGAAGTCTTTGTCAACCACAC
>DAOUMD010000037.1:0-45329 GCA_034412795.1 Anaerolineae bacterium | reverse complement strand
GGGTTGGTTGGTTAGTTGGTTGGGTGGGTGGTTAGTTGGTTGGTTGGGGGGTTAGTCGGGTGGGTGGATGGATGGTGAGATTGTATGGCAAATCTGTTGATCGAAAACGGCGCCGTCCTTAGCATGGACGAGCAGGATACGATCCACGACCCTGGTTGGGTGTGGGTACAAGATGATCGAATCTGCGAGGTTGGTGCCGGCCAGGCGCCGGCCAGATACTCGCAGGGTAACGAATTGCAAGCTCGCGCCGACCGGGTAATTGATGCTGCCCGCATGGTGGTGTTGCCCGGCCTGGTCAACGGCCATACCCACCTGTCGCAGACCTTTATGCGTGGTTTGGCCGACGACAAACCGCTCCTTGAATGGCTGAAGAGGGTGATGTGGCCCATGCAGGCGGCGATGACGCCCGATGACGTACATATGGCAAGTCTGTTGGGGCTGGTTGAGAATCTGCGCTGTGGTGCATGTGCGGTGGTTCAACATCACAAAATCACCACGTCCCCGGCCCATGTGGACGCCGCCGCCGAAGCCGCTCAATCGGTCGGGCTGCGGATGCTACTGGCGCGGGGTTGGGTTGACCTGGGTGATACAGGGGAATCGCCAGAAGTCATTCTAAGCGAGATGAGGCGCTTGCACGGATGCTGGCACGGGGCCGCCGATGGCCGTATCACGATTGGCTTTGGCCCGCTGGCGCCCTGGCGCTGCTCGGACGCGACCATGCGCCGGACGATGACCCTGGCTCGTGAGTGGGGGGTGCCGACCCACATTCACGTGGCCGAAGCACGGGACGAAATCGAGATACTGCGCCAGCGGACGGGTATGCGCCACGTGGAGTGGTTGGCCTCCCTGGGCGCGTTGGGGCCAGACCTCCAGCTTGTACACAGTGTGTGGGTGGACGACGCCGAACTGGACCTCATCGCCGGGAGCAAAGCAGTCGTGGTTCATTGCCCGGTCAGCAACATGTACCTGGCCTCGGGAGTGGCACCGCTGCGCAACATGCTCGACCGGGGTATTCCCGTCGCCCTGGGCACCGACGGACCGGCTTCCCACAACTCCCAGGATCTGCTGGAGACGCTCAAGATCGCCGTGTTGTTGGCCAAAGCAAACACCGGCGATGCCAGGGTATTGTCTTCGACGGCCGCGCTGCGCATGGTGACCGTTGCCGGGGCGCGCCTTTTTGGACGGGAAGACCTGGGACGCATTGCGCCCGGCGCCAAGGCCGATATGACGCTCGTCAACCTGAACAACGTTCGCTCCATGCCGGTTCACCATCCAGAGAGCGCGCTGGTCTACAACACAAGCGGACCTGATGTCCATACGGTGATCGTGGACGGCCGAGTATTGCTTGATGCCGGCCGGATTACCACCCTGGATGAAGCAGCGTTGTTGGCCGAATGCCGCCAGCGGGCGAGCCGATTGTTAGAGCGAGCGGGGCTATCGTAGCTGTCTATCTTGATGGGAGGTAAGCCTGTGGAGATCAAAGACAAGATCGCCTTCGTTACCGGGGCTGCGACACGTGTAGGACGGGTCAACGCTCTGGCGTTGGCAAAAAAAGGGGTGCACGTGGCTATCTCCTATCTCAGCGACCAGGAACCGTGGCAGGAGACGCTGGCCGAAATCCAGGCCTGCGGCGTCGAGGGGATGGCGTTGCCGATGGACGTCCGCCAATCGGGGCGGCCTGCGACCTGTGTCCAGAAGGTGGTGGATCGCTTTGGCCAGGTGGACATCCTGGTCAACAACGCCTCGGTTTGGTTATCGGCTCCGTTTCTGGACATCACCTACGAGGAATGGGAACAGGCTTTGAGCGTCAATCTCAGCGGGCCATTCCTTTGCTCGCAGGCGGCGGCGCCGCATATGCTCCGCCAGAGATCGGGCGTAATCATCAATATCACCGACCTGTCGGCCTACCAGACCTGGCCCAACTACGCCCATCACTCGGCCAGCAAGGCCGGGCTGGTGGCCCTGACCCGCGTGATGGCCGCCGAACTGGCCCCGCACGTGCGCGTGAACGCCATCGCCCCCGGTACGGTGCTTCTACCCGAGGGCGCCAGCGAAGAGAAAAGACAATGGGCGATTGACAACTCTTTGCTCAAGCGCATCGGCACCCCAGAAGACGTGGCTAAGACGCTCATCTTTTTGGCCGAGATGGATTTTATCACCGGGGCGGTCTATTTTGTGGATGGTGGACGGGCGATAGTTTAAGTGAAACGTGAAACGTGATGCGTGATGCGTGACACGTGATGCGTAACGCGTGACATCTGCAATTCGCTCATCACGGATCACGTTTCACGTTTCACGCCGTGATGGAGGACTTACATGGCTTCACAACTCATTCTGGGCGACTGGTTGATCACCACGCCGACGGAGCCACCCAGGGCGAACTGGGGCGTGCGCGTAGTAGATGGTTCCGTCGCGGCAATAGGACCCAGCGCCGACCTGAGGCGTGGTTATCCAGACGACGAGGAACACGACGCCAGCGGCTGTGTTATCGCGCCCGGCTTCGTCAACAGCCACACCCATCTGTACGGAACGTTAGCCCACGGCATCCCCTTGCACAAAGCGCCCTCAGACTTCTGGTCCTTTCTGGATGACTTCTGGTGGCCATTGGTGGAGGACGCCCTGGATCACGAGATGATCTGTGCCGCCACTGATTGGGTCTGTGCTGAGATGCTGCGAGGAGGCACTACCAGCTTCTACGACTGTCTGGAAGCTCCATTCGCCATTCCCGATGCCCTGCTGGCACAAAAAGAGGTGGTTGAGCAGCGGGGGATACGGGGGCTTCTCTCCTTTGAGGCAACACAGCGCGTCAGTCAGGAGAACGGCCAACTGGGACTGCGCGAGAACGCTGAGTTTATTGATCACTGCCAGCAAGTGGAGGGACTGGTGGGCGGCCTGATGTGTTTCCATACCTCCTTCACCTGTTCTGCCGACTTCATCAAGCAGGCCTTTGAGTTGGCCGCCGAGCGCGACGTGTTGACCCATATGCATTGTAACGAGGGTGTCCACGAGCCCAACTACGCACTGGAACACTTTGGCCTGCACACCCTGGAGCACTACGATCAGTTGGGCGTCACCGGCGCCGGGATGCTGGCTTCTCAATGTGTACAGCTTTCTGAGCAGGAACAGGCCATCATCGCCAGGCGCGGGGTACGGGTGAGCCACATGCCCCTCAGCAACTGTGAAGTAGGCGGGGGCATTGCCCCGGTGCCGCAACTGGTACAGGCCGGAGTGAGCGTGGGGCTGGGCTCCGATGGCTACGTCAACGACTTCTTCGAGGTGATGCGTGGCGCGTTTCTAATCCACAAGGCCAACCAATTGAACCCCCAGGTCATGCCCGCTCACCTGGTCTGGTATCTGGCCACCGAGGGTGGAGCGCGGGCCATTGGTCTGGATCAAGTTGGGCGGCTGGAACCGGGTTGGGCTGCCGATCTGCAACTGATCGAAGCCGACCTCCCAACCCCCCTGGCCGATCATAACCTGTACGATCAACTAGTTCTGTGGCGCAACCATACCCACGTGCGCGATGTGATGGTCGCCGGTGTGTGGCGGGTGCGTGCCGGCCAGGTGCTGGACGCAGACCTGGAAGCGATGCGTGCACGTGTCCACGAAAATGCTGAACGCATGTGGCGAAAGGCGGGGGGATAGTTGGTTGGTTAGTTGGGTGGGTGGGTGGGTGGGTGGGTGGGTGGTTAGTTAGTTAGTTGGGTGGTTAGTTGGTTGGTTGGGTGGGTGGGTGGGTGGGTGGGTGGTTGATTCGCTGAATTGCTTTTCCATTTTCCATAAGGAGGCTTATGATGGCCCAACGAATGGCCCTATACATGCAAGACAAGCACCCCATCAGTTACGAAATTGAAATGGTGAAGTACGCCGAGGAACGCGGCTTCTCCGAAATCTGGCAGGCCGACACCCGGCTGGCCCGCGACTGCGTGGTTCTGATGAGTGCCTTTCTGGCCGAGACGAGGCGTCTGCGCCTGGGCTCCGGCGTGCTGCCCATCTGGACGCGAAACGCGGCGGTCATTGCCGCCACCTGGAGCACGATGTGGGAGTTGGCCGGAAGAGTAGATGGCCGGGGCCGGGTGATGCTCGGCCTGGGCGCATGGTGGGAACCGATTTCCTCCCGCGTCGGCGTGAAGCGTGAGCGGCCGCTCAAAGCGATACGCGAATACGTTGAGGCCATCCGCCGGCTCTTCACTATGGAAGAGGTCACCTATGAAGGGGAATTTGTCCAACTGGACCGAGTGAAGCTGGACGTGGCCTTCGGCGATACGTCCCCCCGCGACATCCCCATCTACATCGGCGCCACCGGCCCAAAGATGCTGGAATTGACGGGTAAAATCGCCGACGGCGTGGTGCTCAACTATGTGGTGTCGGTGGACTATATCCGCCATGCGGTGGAACTGGTGCGCAAAGGTGCTGAGAAAGCCGGCAAGACCCTGGACGACATGGATCGTCCCGAGCTGCTCGTCTGCTGCCTGTCGGACGACGATCCGGAAGCGGCCATGCTGGAGGGAAAGGCGTTGGTAGCCTACTACCTGGGCACCGAACCGCATATTATGAAGGCCAGCAACGTGGACGAGGACTTGATCACGCGGGTGCAGGAATTTGTCGGCTGGCCGGCGACCGAGGCGGATTATCGCCGTGCTGCCACACTGATCCCGGATGACGTGGTACGCAACCTGATGGCGGTTGGCACTGCCGACCAATGCCGGGAGAAAGTAGCCGAATACATCGACGCCGGTGTTACCTGTCCCATCCTCTACCCCATGATGGACGACATCAAGCCGGTGATTGACGCTTTTGCCAATTGGGAACGGTGATGAAGAGCCTGGACGGCGGCACCACCTGGTCCCCCAGGATGGTGCCGTCGTGGCTATAGGCATACTCTCCAGATGAAGAGCCTGGACGGCGGCGCCACCTGGTCCCCCATCATAACCGGTATTTGGGAAATGACTTACTTCGCTTAGGTCGTGGCCGGGAGTCTGCTAAGTGAAAAGCCCGGCAGGCCAGCGGGGATATGGTCAGGATCACGTACTTCCACCATGGCAATGGCTTCGGTGGGGCAGACGGTGACACACTGACCGCAGCCGAAGCACTTTTGCTGATAGGCCATCACTTTTCCGTCCACTTCCTCAAGAGCACCAAACTGGCAGCGGTCAACACAGACCATACAATTAGTGCACAACTCATCGTCGATGGACGAACTGAACCGGCTCTTGGCAGTGACTTGGTCCATCCCGTAATGGAGCACCGGGCTCAGTACCCCACAGCAGCACTCACAGCAATTGCAGATGACATCCGGCTTGTCAGTGTTGGCCGTCTGGTGCACCAGGCCCAACTCCGCACACCTTTTCAGGATGGCTATAGCCTCGGCAGCGTCAATCTCGCGGCCTGTCTCGCGATAGATAGCATATTCGGCCAACTCATCAAAGGCAATACATGTTTCTATAGGGTTATCGCACTTTCTCTCGCGTTTGCGACACGGGCAGGCTTGCACAGCTATCCGACGCGCCTGCCTGGCTATGTCGGCAGCGTGCTCATAGGGTAGAACCTGGCTCTCCAGCGGTATGACCTTCCCCACAGGAATGACGCGGAAGCCCCAATTCTCATTACTGTTGGCGACAAACAACTCCTTATTGACAAACTCCTGCCACAAGTCAAAGTAGCCAGCGCCCAGACGGTCGTCGTGCCGGTCGAAAAGGACCGAGTCCATGTAGTGCCCCACGTTGTCAAGCAATTGGTAAATTGGACCATCTGCCGTGTGCTCACCGATGAACACCAGTCCACGCACGTAAAGGTCATCCAGCTTTCCCATAAGCCAATCCACATCACAAGAGAGCTTCCGGGCCAAGACGTCAGGCGTGCCAGGCAAGGCTAGTAGGATCTCCGCCTCCCTCTCCAACATCAACATCGCCAGGATGTCAGGCAATGTCTTCGACGTTTCAAACCCGAAGAACGCAGAAAGTCGCTGATAGGGACTGCGTAACATCATAAGCCTCCTGTCGTACATCATCTGGTCAGGCGCGCATTTTGATGAAACCGATGATCTCATCGGCTACGACGTCTTTGTCATAGTCCATGGTGGCCACATGGTAGGAATTGTTGAGCCACTTGATGTGTTTATCTTTGGAACTGATTCGCTCGTAGAATAATTCACCGTTAGAGGCCGGAACGACGCCATCTTGTATAGATTGCAGGATGAGGGTCGGGACAGTGATACGTGGCAATAGTTCCTCGGCGACTTTGGCCAGGCCCAATACCGAGAGAATCGTGCTTCTGGGACGCATGTCGTAGGTAACTTCCGTGACCATTGGGTCTTTCAGCAACCCCTCGTCAAAAATTGGCACCATATCCGAGGCGTCGTCCTGGAAAGCCAGCGCTGCAAAATCAGGGTTATTGAGAAACACAGCACCGTTGATGGGAACGATACCTCTCAGCCAGTCACCCTGCGTTGCGCCAAGATAGAGAGTGAGTATGCCGCCCATAGACAAGCCGCTTACGAAGGTAGAAGAGCACCTGTCTGCTAAGAGGTGAAGGTGGCGCACAGCAGCACGCACCCAGTCCTGTGCTGTGGTGCTGGCCATTTCCTCGGGGGAGGTGCCGTGGCCAGGCAACAGCGGTGCATAGGCTGTAATCCCTGCCTCGCGCAAGCGCTCCCCGAGATGCCGCATACTGTGACACGTACCGGCCCAGCCGTGGAGTAGCAAGCAGCCGACATCACTCACGTGATAAAGGAATGGTTCAGCGCCGGGCATCACGGAGGATAAATCTACAGTAGCCAGATAATCTTCAATAGTGTGCATAATGATGTGCCTCCTTTGCGTGACCCTACTTGAGAGCACCGGCGGTGAGACCACGGATGAAATATCTTTGAAACAGCATGTAGAAGATTACAATAGGCACCAACGAGATTAGCGTTCCGGCAGTGAGCTTGCTGAAGTCCAGTTGGAAGGTGCCAGACATTACCATCACCCCCATGGTAACCGTCCGAATGGATTCCTTTTGGATAAAGGTCAAGGCCAGCAAATACTCGTTCCAGAACCAGATGAACTCCAAAATGGCTATTGTGGCCAGTCCGGGCGCTGCAAGTGGTAGCGCAATGCGCCAATACATCTCAAACCGGGAACAGCCATCAATCATGGCGGCTTCTTCAATCTCGTAGGGGATCGATCGGAAGAAACCAGTCAGGAGAAAAATGCCAAAGGGTATGGTAAAGGCGACGTACAAGACAATCATTCCCCAGTAGGTGCTGATCAGCCCAAGCCGACTGAGCAACCGGTAGAGCGGCACCAGTGTCGCCTGCAGGGGCAGCATCACCCCGGCCAGGAAGAGGAAGAATAGCACCTGTCTACCGATGAAACGCAGACGCGCGAAAGCGTAGGCGGCAAGCGATGATAGAAAAACGCTAAGAATTACAGAGGTGACCGATATGATCAGGCTGTTCTTGAAATAGGCACCGATGTGGCTTTGGTTCCAGGCTTTGGCATAAGCGCTGAATGCGAACGATGTGGGAAAGGAAAACGGATTCGAGGCGGTCGCAGCCATAGACTTGAAGCTGGAGACAATCAACAGATAAAATGGGCTCAGCCACGCTAAGCAAATGCCAATCACCAGAAGCTCCAGAGCTAAGCGTCCCAGGTGGATACGTTTCAGAGAGAAGCCACGCAATGAGGCGATTGGGTTCATTCTTCCTCCATTCCTCTGGTTGACAGGCGGATGTAGATCACCGAAAATACAAGAATCATCAGGAAGAGCACTACCGACATTGCCGCGCCATAGCCCATCTTAAAATGTCTAAAAGTGTTTACGAACATCCAGGTCGCCAAGACTTCAGTGGCGTGGTTCGGCCCACCTTTGGTAAGCACGAAGATGAGGTCGAACAGCTTGAGGGCATCCATCGTCATCCAGACGACTACGACAATCATCGCATCGCGGACCAGGGGCAGCGTGATTTTCCAGAAGCTCTGCCAACCACTGGCACCGTCGACACGGGCCGCCTCGTACAAATCGGTCGGTATGCTTTGAATGGTGGCGTAAAAAATGACGATGGCGAAGCCAGTGAAGCGCCAAATACCCGCCACAAGACTGGCCCCCAGCGCCGTGGTCGAATCCCCCAACCAGTCGTGGATCAGGCTGTCCAGCCCAACAGCCTCAAAGACAACATCCACGGCACCGAAGCGAGGATTATAGAGCCAACCCCAGATGACACCGACGGCCACCATGGCCACCAAGTAGGGAAAGAAGATCGCAGAGCGATAGACACCGCCAGCGCGCAGGCTGCTGAACAAGGCCGCAAAGCCCAGCCCCAGCGCCGTCGGAATGATGGCCAGCACAACTGTAGCAGTGATCGAGTGACGCAGGGCCCCTCGGAACACAGCATCATCGCTGAACATAGCACGATAGTTGTCCAGGCCAACGAAGGTCATGTCCGCACTGAGCCCGCTCCATTCGAAAAGGCTGATGTGTATGGACTGTACTACAGGTATTAGCACAAAGTACAGGTACACAATCAGGGCGGGCAAGATAAACAGATAGGCAGATTGCATTTCCCTGCGACGCCATAGTGGCATCCTGCGCACGCGGTCGAGCAGAGACATACCAGACTCCTTCCAAAAGACATTTCCGGGTTAGAAATGAAGAGGGTCTGGAGAAGGACGCTTGCTGGGCGTCCTTCTCCATTGATCGGAGCATGCTGTGTTATCCAGCTTCACCCTGCGGCACACCAACCCAGGGGGCCGTTTCGGCTACCGCTTGTGCCGCATCCATTGCTTCCTTGGGCGTTAGTTCCCCGCTTACCATAGATTGTAAGTTGGAAAGAATCGCCGTCTTGACTTCCGGGTGGAAGACCAGATCCAGGTGAGCAAAGGTGTCGTGCTTGCTAACTAACTCGTAAGCACCTTTGGTAAGTGGTGGTAGGGATTCCTCGGTTCCCTTTACCACGGGGATGAAGCTCACCTCGGCCCACTCGGTTTGAACTTCTGGTGAGATCATATGATCGAGCCACTTAGCCCCGGCATCTTTGTGCTCGCCGACAGCGCTGAGCGCCTGGAACCCTTCTACATAAAGGTCGTTAGCGATCTCGATATCATCGTGGACTTGCGGGTAGAGAAAGAAGCCCAGTTCGAAGGGGTCTGTCATCAGGCCTGGGAGGAACTGGGGAGGTATGAAGGAGTGGACCAGAGTCATGGCTGTCTGACCCTCAGCGAACATGCCGAACCAGTCGAACCAGCTCATACCGACAATATTGTCATTCATAAGGCCAGCGTTGAATACGTCGGTCATTATCCGGTCCAGCCCAGCCAACACCCCTTGATCGTTGAGCGGGATTTCACCCCGCACGACCTGCTTACGGTAATTGTTGCCATTCTCTCGGACAACGGCATAGTCCCACCACCACTGCATCTGAGAGCCCTCTTTGTCCCCCAAACAGAGCGGCTGGTAGCCCGCGGCCTTAAACTTGTCGCAGTAGCCGAGGAATTCGTCCCAGGTGGGTACTTCGGGTGGCTCAATGCCCACGTCCTGGAAGATGCTCTTGTTGTAATAGACGCCAGCCGTGGTCAATTCGGTGGGGACCGCATAGGGTGTCCCGTCGTAGATGGCGCCTTTCAGTGACTTCTCGTCCAGGCGATCTTTCCACTTGTATTGTTCCCAGTAGGGGGTCAGGTCGGCGAGCAAGCCCTCGTCCACGAAGAATTTGAGCCAGTTGCCGCCGTAGGTATAAAATATGTCTGGAGGATCGCCCGAGGCGATGGCGACCGTGATCGCTGATTTATAGTCCTCGTCACCCGATAGGTTCATTTCGAGGCTGATGTTGGGGTTTTGCTCGTGAAAACGCTCCGCAAAGCTCTCGAAGAGCGGACCGACCGGCTCCCAGAAGTAACGGTGCCAGAGACTCAGAACTGCCTCTTCTTCAGTCGCCGCAGGGACCGGGGTATCAGCCGGTGCGGAACTGGGGGCAGGGGTTGGGGCAGGCACACAGCCGGCAAGAAGGCCCTGGGCTGTCAGCCCAACTGCAGCGGCTGTCCCAATTCTTAGGAACTCGCGTCTGGTGATCGGCTTATTCATGGTTGCCTCTCCTCTCATCTGATGATTTCAGTTGGACCTGTGGCTGGATAAGCAATGCTCGGGGAAACTGAAATTCTATAGGCGTAGCACCTCCTCCTCTCTCGCAACTGAGATCTCTCAGAAGGTCCACCAAATGGGGCAAACGCTTCGGCACCGCTCGGCTGAGCGTTCGACCGGGCTCACGCCGAGGGCTCGCGCCGAAGCCTGGGGTCGCCTCGCCCCTCAGTGCGCATAGTGGAGTGAGCACGCCCACGTACGAACGGCATTTTCCGAGAGGTCTCGCAACTGGGGCCAGGACGGCATAAAAAAGGTACTCACACTCTGGCGGTCGATCCGCGCACCACGAGACGGGTTTCCAGCGTGATGGGAGCTTCCGTTTCACGACGCGCGATCAAATCGAGTGCCATCCAAGCCGCCCGTCGGCCTAATTGGTTCATATCCTGATGTATGGTGGTCAATGGCGGATCAAAATATTGTGTCAGCGGCACATCGTCAAAGCCAATCAGGGAGAGGTCCCGCGGCACAAGCAGGCCCATCGATTTGGCTTGCTGCAAAGCGCCAATAGCAGTCAGGTCATTGAAGCAGAACACGGCAGTAGGCGGGTTAGAAAGAGACATCAGGCCTTGAATTCCCTCAGCACCGCCCTCCTCGTGTCCATCACCCTCGAAAACCAGAGCGGAGTCGAATGAAATGCCTCGGGCCTCAAGAGCCAGCCTGTACCCCTTGAAGCGGTCCTGGCCGCGTACGATCCACGAGGGTACCCCAATGTAACCGATCCTCCGATGCCCCAAGCTGATGAGATGGTTGATGGCCAATTGTGCGCCACCTATGTCATCGGTGTGCACGATGTAGCGATGTGCGGCGTCCGCCAGGGGACTGACGAGAACGATAGGGATGCCCCACTTCGCTTGTAGCTGAGTGTATTCGTCTGGTAATACCGAGCTGACGACGATGATGCCGTCCATTTGCCGGCTGCGGAAGGTTTCTACGAGATGTTTTTCGCGCTTGGCATTGACATAGTGTGTGCTAATAAAAACCTCGTAACCTGCTTCGCGGAGAACCTCTTCAATAGCGGGGACAATTTCGATAACCCACATGTCTGAGATGGTTCGCACTGCCAGACCAATGGTATGGGTACGCTGCTGAGTTACAAGGCTGCGGGCAAGAGTACTGGGGACGTACCCCACCTCCTCAGCTATGGCGAGGATACGCGCCTTGGTCGCAGGGCTGATATCGGGCTTGTCATTTAGGGCCCGGGATACTGTGGTCGTGGTTACGCCTGCCCTGCGAGCAATGGTCTTGATCGTCGCTCGACGTACTGGTTGTGTGGTGCTTGCTTCTTCCATGATGTATCTTTCAGATATAGCCGACCTGACAACGCTACAGATTCCGTAAACGTTGCCGTAAACGTTTACGTAGAATATACCACAGATATTGAGTCGTGTCAACTCCAGATTGTCTGTCAGTGGGAATGGCGGTGTCCCGCTCAAACACAGATTGTAACTGATTTGTAACCACAGACATTCGCGAAATATGATATATTAACATCTGAATCGGTTATCACGCAAGACTTACATCTCGGTATCTTGGCACAGGCGTGAGGTAATTGGATTCAAATGGATAAGAGATTGCAGCTCCTCTCGCTCCCGGTTAGCCTGGGATTGGTGGCGCTGGCTTTGCTGGCCCTGGGGCCGGCGGCCAAAGCCAAAGTGACCCCAGACGGCGGGGGCGAACACCGCTCCGTCCTCGGTCCGATCGACGCCGCCGTTCTCCCCCTCTCCGTTGCCCCTCTGATCACCACCCCCAATTGGACCGCCACCGGCGAGACCGATGGCGACGCCCTCGGCTGGTCCGACGGCGGGTCCTGCATAGGGAGCGCGGGGGACGTGAACGGCGACGGTTACGACGACGTTGTCATTAGCACCTATTCACACGATAGCCAAAAAGGAAAGGCGTACGTCTACCACGGCTCGCCGGCGGGGCTGGGTGCGACGGCGGTCTTGACTGTCACCGGCCAGGCCGATGGGGACCTATTCGGCCACGCAGTGGCCGGAGTAGGGGATGTGAACGACGATGGCTACGATGACGTCATCATCGGCGCGCCGGGCGTGGACGCGGGCGGGAATCTCAGGGGACGGGCCTATCTATACCTGGGGGGCAGCGAGGGGCTGAGTCCCACACCCGTCGCCACCATCACCGGCCAGTCCGACGGCGACCTTTTGGGCATCTCAGTGAGCGGGGCGGGGGACGTGAACGGCGACGATTACGACGATGTCCTCGTCGGCGCGCCTCTCGCGGATGCGGGCGGCTCTGCCAGAGGGCAGGTCTATCTGTACCTGGGAAACAGCAGCGGGCTAAGCACCACCCCGGCCTTTACCGCCACTGGTCAGGCCGATTCGGCCCAATTAAATGTTCCAAAAGCCGGCGCGGGGGATGTCAACAACGATGGCTACGACGACGTCATTGTCAGCGCGTATGATGCGCCGGACGGTACTTCTAAGGGGCAGGCCTATTTGTACCTGGGAGGCAGCGGTGGGCTGAGTCCCAGCCCGGTCTTCACCATCACCGGTCGGGCCGATTTAGACTACTTAGGCTTGTCCGGGGCCGGGACGGGGGATGTGAACGACGACAGCTACGCCGACGTTATCATCGGCGCGGAGGGTGCGGGGGGTGGCAGTAAAGGGCAGGCCTATCTGTACCCGGGCAATAGCAGCGGGCTGAGCCCATCTCCTGCCTTCACCGTCACCGGCCAGGCCGATTCAGATCACCTGGGCTTTTCAGTAGGCGGGGCGGGGGACGTGAACGGCGATGGCTACGCCGATATGCTCATCGGCGCGCCGGGCGTGGACACAGGCGGCACTAAAAAGGGACAAGCCTACCTATACATGGGACGCAGGGGCGGGCTGAGCCCATCTCCTGCCTTCACCGTCACCGGCCAGGCCGATTCAGACCACCTGGGCATTGCTGTGGCCGGGGCGGGAGATGTGAACGGCGATGGCTACGACGATGTGCTCATCGGCGCGGCAGGGGCGCCAAACGGCACCCACAAGGGGCAGGTCTACCTGTACCTGGGAAACGGGGTGAAGTCTATCTACTTGCCGACTATCATGAAGGAGGCTCTCAGCACATCCGAGCTGCGCCTCCGGTAATCCCCACAGCAAATCCCCGGTCCCAAGGCTATGCGAGATTTGTGTGACGTACAGATTTTACAATGTCTCAGCCAGCCAGGCTCTGACTAAGTGCATATAGTGAAACGCGTTTGGCCAATCGTAGATATGGCCTGTTCCTTTCAAGACGTGGAATCGTTTCGGCTCTCTGGCGGTCTCATACAATACCCTGAAGCGTTCCACAGGCATACCAATCACACGGTCAAACTCATTACACACAATCAGCAAAGGCGTTGGGGAAACCCGGTGTACATAGGACATTAGAGATGGATGCGAGTCATACTTCCCCAGCCTGATTCCACGCAGTGATCTAACCAACATTCTAACAGGTAATGCCCAGGCCTTATACCCCCACTTGAAGAGTGGCCTGGCCAATTTGGCGTCCCGTATACTTGTAGGGGGAGGAGCAGCGGCCACAAGCGTATCGATATTCTGATGTTCGGCCGCGGCAATGATGGCTGTCCACGCTCCAAATGACCAGCCCACAACACCGATCTTCTCGTATCCCCGGCTTTTGGCATAGTCAACGACCGCCTTCAAATCAAATTTGGTACTGCCGTCGCCCACCCATCTGCCACCGCTTTCGTGATGGCCTCTAAAATCGAAGGTGAACACATCGTAGTCCTCAAATAGTAACTCACACGTGCTTACCAGGGCATAGATATCTTTGTTGCGCCCCGCCCCATGACACACAATTACAGCCTTGGAACGTAATGTATCACCCGCCAAATGAACAGCTTGTATGGTTAATCCATCCTCGGTATGCAATCTGAAACGCGTAAATGGGGCTTCAAAGTTTGCTAACGAACGAGATATCGCATACAGCGTACGTGGGCGATCCCCCTGATGGAAAAAGAGCTTGGTCAAACCCAGTAACAAATCTATGGCAGAAATAAGACCAACAACAACGCCAATCGCAATTCCAATAACCGGGTACCCGGTAGGTTGGTTGAGCAACAGGCAGGCGAACCAGAAACCAAACAGGCTACCCCCAAGTAGTAGAACGATCTGCGAGAAGTAACGTTTACTGAGATGTCCAGTAGCAAGCATTAGATACCAATATCCAAGCGTGAACAGCAGGAAAAAAGCACCTGATACATATAGTTGCGACATGGGGGTGACCTTTCTTTAAATTATGTAGGGGCGATTGGCGGTCAAGGTCGATCCTGCCAAGAAGGTACTCTGAACACGGGCCTACCGTAAACCATGTTGATCATCTGCTTGAGCACCAAACTGCACCACCGGTTAAAACTCTTATGCTTTGCCGCCTCAGTTATGAACCACTCTTCAAAATTGCGGGCGTCAGGGTCCGGATCGACTATGATGTCACGGGCGAACCATGCGCCCGCCGTACCCAGCAGTTGCCCCAAACTCTCCGAAGCGCCTCTTGCCTGAACGCTACGCTTGATCCGAGGTGGCAACGTGTCATCGTCAAGCTCTGCCAGAAAGTCATCAACCACGTCGGGATGATAAGCCCGGACATTGGATAAGTGAACAATCAACCCTTCCTCAAGCTGGCTTATTAACTCCGAGCCTTTTAGCTTGTGCAACAGGAGTTGCATCCCCTCAACCGAGGCATGGGGCATTCCAAAGGCAGGATGGGCACCAACACACGAGAGGTTGTTAATAAGGTCCACGAGTCCATCCGTGTCTTCCTCTTCGATCATCTTATCGATCAAATAGTCAAGCAACTCACACTTAATCGTGTCAAAGCCGGTGTATGTATAATAAAATGAAAGGTACGTGTAAGTTTCGACGATGCGGTACTGTTTGAGATCGGTGCTGCAAAAACCGTCATGACGCTCCACAAATTGGCGAAGCAGGCGGCCCATTAAATCCAAAGTCTCTTTGTTGATATCGTCTTTACTGAGCCGTTCACCCGTAAAGTGGTTCCCGTACATCGAATTTCGTGGAATCCAAATCAGGATCGGCACAAGCGGGGTGACCGGAGAGAATCCTTCAACGCTTGGTGGAGGGGGACTGTGTATGCCTTTATTAAACAATCTCTCAACAACTTCCAAAGTTGTCTCACGTTCGCCAAGCACATGGGCAATGAGAACATCAAACGCGACCAGGTTTGTCAAAAGATCGCGTTCCTCCAAGATCCAGGCCAAATCTTCTTCTATGGCCCGGATCGACTCAACGCCGCCGTGTGCCGCGTGAACGTGAGGCGCTAATCGCCTGACAACCTGGCGTCGTTTCGCATCCGATTTGTCAAAGAAGGCCTTGATTTCTGGTACGCTGAACATGCCGCCGTACCCCTCTTCTTCAATCCTGTCTAAGGTGCGAACGGCTATATTAACACCGAAGTTGATCAGGATGTTACGTACCCAAGAACGTAGGCCTTTGCTTTGTTCGCCTTCTTCATCACCAATAAAAAGCAGTTTTTTGAGTGGCCGGCGCCAAATCTGCTGTAAGCGTGCCAGGTACTCACCACGGTTTTGAAGGTCGCTATAATGCCAGAACAAGATCATAAAAGATATGCCCAGGCAGGATTCCAGGGCCCTCCTGTCCGGGATAAATCCTTTGCTGACTTGGCGGCTTATTCTGTCTATGATCTCAAATCCTTTGTCTTGGTCATCTCGCCAAAAATAGTAAATGTAACGCATGGCCATCGCACGTACAGGGGCCTCTTTATCATAGGCTGCCTGTTCCACGATATCTTCGAATCCAAGCTCATATGCCACTTCGACGGCAACCTTTTTGGCCATATGTGCCCGTGCGGTCGAGACTGCTTCTAGCATACTCTGGCCGGCCAGGGTTGAGACTTGTTCTTCGCGACCAGGTTTCGTTTCCAGTTGCCCTTCAATCTCCTGGCTTAATACTTCTATTTCCAGGAGGTCAACACATATTTCTCGTACTGCGTCCAGATTTGTCTTGCCATGGATAGTCAGAGCCGAAACCAGCAATTCGGCACGCTGATGGTCTATGGTCTTGGCCAATTCTATAAATATCGAGCTGTTCCCGGCCTCAAGTTCCAGTATGAGTGCGGTTTCAACCGGCCCCCACAAATAGGCACGATCCTTGATCAAGCCGATGTACTCCCGGTACCGGTCCGCTTGCTCCACTTCGCTGATACCGCTGGCTACAGGAACAAAAAGCTCATTGCCCGGTTGAAGGAGATCTTTGATGTGTCTATTAGACTCAGTAAGTTGCAAGTTATTGACCTTAATCAGATCTATGTCGATGTGATGCTTGTCTGCAATCGCCTTCAGCGTAGCTCCGAGGTGTAAATGGCCGTCTGGAGATTGTACAACTTCGCTACTTTGGATAACGTGCCACGTCCCCTGAACAATGTCTCGGAGCCGTCGACCAGCATACAGATCATAGAATCTCTCATAGGGAAAGCGAATCTCGTATTCGCTGCGTGATCCCTCTCGAAGTAATATTCCCGCATCACTCAGACGGCAAAATTCTGTCTCTATCTCCTTGCCACTTGGGAGCAACAATCGATCTTCTTCAACGAGCGGGGCCAATTGCCAGCGGCGGTCAACCGTAGGTTTACCCTGAATATCTGTGGCGCGGATTCGGTTTCCAGGATCATTGGGTTTGAGCATGTAGGGCATCAGTTCTCGCTCAAGGAATTCTTCATCGCCTTCCTTAAGGGCTATGCCTTGCTCGATTAGATCATTTACATAGGTTTCAATGAGCTTGTGCGCAGCCAGGTGTGTAGGGAAACGCTTCTGGGGATGGGTGCTGGCGATTTTTGCCATCAAGCTCAAAGCAAGTGGATCAACGATGATCCGCCGCGTTTCATCGGGTATTCCATCGTATGCAGTGGCAATGTCGTATTCGCGTTGATATTTCTCGTAAACCTCACGCAATTCATCCCGCTCAAAATCGTGCATCTTGACTGTTCCAAACTCGCCGATTTCGACTTCGATTGATTCGGTTTGTATGGGCCGATAATACAGATCAGCCGTGAAGTTATTGCCCAGTGCACGACGCATATTGCGCCATGCCTGAGGGCGTGAAGTAATCAGCAACTTGAGCCACGGATAAGCTGAGGCTTTACGAACAAAATGCTCGATAACTTCCAGCAATCGGTTAGGGTCGTTGTTCTCATTCGCAGCGTCGACGACTAACAATAGCTTGTGGCCTTCGTCCATATGGCAGCGCTGGTTGATATCAGCCAGAATATCCCATTCTTTCGTGGTTTGGGTATGGTTGAAGTACAAACTGAGATGTTGAGCCAGCGTAGCCATCAGTGGCTGAGTGGTTTCAAGTGGGTTGCCATCCAGCCACCATACACACACATTGTTGTTGTCTTCGTATTTCTCTTTCAGCCAGATAACGAAGTTACTCTTACCGACCCCAGACTTTCCGGTCAGCACCATGGCCGTCGTTGGGCTATTATTAAAAAAGTCCTCAAATGCTTGAATGATTTCCGCACGCTCGAGATATACGTAGGGATTATACTTTCTAATTGCCCCTACCATCTGCTGTTCGGATAGCTCGTCGACCGCCTGCGACAGATGATTCCAGGCCAGACTACGCCGTTGGCCTACAGTGCTTGTTGCGCCACGAACTTCAGCCAATTCAACGTCATACAAATGCTTGAAGGACTCAACCAAATCTCGTTCATCGAGCTTGATTGGATAGGTATCGTAGATCGTGTCATAGCGAATGCGCTCTTTATCTGCCTCGTAAGCACTATAAATGCCTTCGATGCTCCTTATGTCGCTAAAGGTGGGATGCTCAGCCAGAAAGATCAGCAGGGGATGAAGCTCGAGGAGCTCATGGGCGTGGCACAAATAAAACCAATCGCGATGCAGCATTTGACCATCGCCGCGAATCGAAATTTCGGAACGATTCAGCGTTTGGGAACTGACTTCGGTACCGGAGAAGACAATGCCTGTCACCTGGTTCTCCTCAATTGACACGATGCGCATCAAGGTGTAATTGCGCAGAAACGCAAAGCGTGCCAAGACACTGCGCAGTTGATCGAGACAATCGTCAGCGATACGTTCCCAAGGGTCCAGCGTCGCTATTGAATGGCCAAGCGCCTCGTTGCGCAAGTGCCCCAGCATATCAAATGCCCCCCAAACACCCCGGCGCTTTTTAGGGCCACGGCTGGTTGATACCCACTCCAAATCATACAACTCTTCGACAAATAAGAGATCGCGTTTTCCTCTAAACGCCTGCAAGCATCCTCGAACGATCTGAAGCCACTGTCCCAGAGAAGGTTTTTTGAGCAGCCAATATAAGGAACGGTTAAAGCCCTCATCATTAACCAGTTCCTTGGGATACCCCAGATACTCTACAATCAGCCCCAACGCTACCGCCCTCAAACCGGTTTCGTAGACTTTTACTGCGGTAATTGCCCGCTCGACGTCAGATTGTGAACATAGCAGGTGCTCGTAACCCAACGCAATGGGGCGTGGATATTTGGTGAGTATCAAGCGATCAAGCTCCTCCACTGAGAGCGTCTCATCCTCATTATGGGTAGCGTATTTGGTCTCTTGTGCCATTCTAGTTTGCTCCAACTTTGGCGTGCTTTACCTGTTTCATCAAACCAACCGCTCGCTGGTGCCATTCATCACGCGGTGTGGATTGAAATAGCTTAATCAGTGTACGCTCGGCTTGTTCCCCGTTGCCTACACGGTGATAGAGATCAGCCAAGTAATAGAGCACCTGATCAGAGGCCGGCTTCAATTCAAGGGCAATGTTTAGTTCCTGACGTGCTTCGTTGTATACATCAGGTCCCTTGAGCGTAAGAGCGCGTCCCAGGCAGGCGTGGCGATGCCACATGTGCTGTTCAGATTCGGGATGACGCTGTGCCAAATCTTCGGTAAGCTGGAGCGCACGTCGAGCAGCCTCAACTGCTTCCTCAACTTCCTCCGGTGTGGGATTGGGCTTTTCTGTCAGACACCACACAATACCGGTAAGTGCATCGACCAGCCTGCTATGCAAGTTTACAGCCTGCCGATAAGCAGCCAGCGCTTCGTCGAGCTGATTACGAGAAACGAGGATTTTTCCCCGGACATTTAGGGCGTGCGAATAATCGGGTGCCCCGCGTAATACGGACAACGCTTCGTCATCTTCACCTGCGTAATGGAGCAAAGCCCCGAGCCGGTAGATAGCATATTGGAAGTTTGGGCGCAGATAAACGGCGGTGCGCAGGTACTCAATTGCTTGTTGCTGATTATCCTGCTTGGTGTAGATATTTGCCAGGTGCAAGTAGATCATTGGATAATCTTGTCGATAACCTATAGCCTGTTTGAGTTCAGTGATGGCTCTTTCGTATTCGCCTTTGTTGGCGTAAGCCTGGCCCAGGGCAGCGTGAGCAAATGCCAGAACTTCACGATCGTCCCTGTCAACTTGGCGTTTAACCTTATCCACATAGTCTTCTACCAGTGAGAAGTTCTCTTCAAGTCGATTGGGCTCTAATTGCATTTTGCGAGCGTGTACGGCTGCAAGTCCACAATAGGCCAACACGGCGAGCCTGTCATCGTCTCTCGTTTTTCGGCGTAACCGACCTCCGCGCTCTTCAGAAACACTCTGCAACGCATTTTCGAACGCCTGGGCTGCGTATTTCATCATAAAAGGCTCGCCACCCTGGTAATAGGCAACACCCAAGTTGTACTGGCACTCGGCATAATAGTCACGCGTTATCTCTAAAACATCGCGGAATGCGTTGCTTGCATTTGGATAGTATTCTCCAAGCGCAATGTAGATCATGCCAAGATTGTAGCGAGCTGGAACGTAGCCAGGCTCTCTGGTCAACGTCTCTTTTAATGAGCCTGCTGCCTCTCTAAGCCGTGACTCGTCAGCCAGGTGTAAGTCGATCTGACGCAGCTCATCAAGCGCCTGGGTGACCGCGTATAGACTTTGCCACGAGTGAGCGCCTAAACGCTCGGACATTTTCAAAATCAACTGGTGCGCCGTCTGGTCACATAACCTGGCAATGATTTCCGAACCACGCCCCGGCATGACCAGATCCCACGTATCGACAAGCTGCTTACTGCTCTCATCCTCAATGCACGTCGTGAGTACTAACTGATCATCCCCGCCTGCCAGGCGTCCCCAAATCTTATGCTGCCGAAAACCAATACTCTGAACCCAATTGATAACCTCTGCCAAGGGCAACGCTGTGTCGGCCCCCACGGTTTCAAGATTCTTAAGAACATCGACAAACGTAGTACGCTCAGCAGGCGCTGCCAAAATCGGCAAGTCTACCTGATCGCCCAGGTTAAGTTGATCTAACTGCGCCCTACCATGTAAGAAACCGATACGCTGCAAGGAGTTGTTGATTGTGCGTGCAATCTCCTCGCCAAATGAACCTCCAGTCAGATCATCAAAGGCTGATAGATAGTAGCGTGGCGGTTGACGCGAGCGCCACGCAAGCAGCAAGAGCACAATTAGCGCTGCAAATGCAAGGACCACCAGCACTTTGGCCATAAGCGACGTAGCCCACAGCAAGGCCTGGAAAGCCGTGCGATAAGCCAGGTCCCCAACATTAGTTTCAGCCTGAGTCACGTGGCTGACCCGTTCCAAAACAAATGCCTGGAGGTCTGGGTTGCTACTGAGAGCCATAGCAGAACGATAATGCTCTAAAGCAAGACCGTATCTTGCCTGACGCTCATATGCGATAGCAATCTGTAGCTCAGTTAGTGCTTCCGGGGAAACAGTTGCCGTATCAATCTGAGACAGGTCAGCAACAGGTGGCGTCGTCGCTTCGAGAATGGCAAAGCTAATGACAATGGCGGCCGCTAATGCAACCAATACGAGCAGGATCTGCTTAAACATAGTAGGCTCGACTTTCTTTAAGCTTCCAGGAGGGTAACCATGTAGGAGGACATCTCTCTTCCAAAATTCCACCGGCTTTCTTGCCTGCTCTGCTTATACGGCGTACAATGTCTCTTATAGATGGCATATCTTACACAATTCTTCAGCCCCCACTTTTTGAGAAGATACCTATTTCTCGCATCTTGGCGTCTCAGGTAGCCGCGGTTTCCCAATCGCGCGATTGCAGCACAGGTCCGCGATTGGGAAATCGCGGCTACCCAATCTGGCAGGCAGGCCCACGATTGCAGCAGCCCGCGATTGCAGCACAGGCCCGCGATTGGGAAATCGCGACTACCAAACCTGGCAAAGGCTTATGATCTATGAAGAGTAAAACGACAAACACATTCCTTATTGTTGTTTTGATCGCAGGTTTCCTATACTGGCTCTTTAGATCTGAACCGTCTATCAATGTGCCTGAGGACGTGCCTCAACGTGCCCCTCCCAACATTCCTGAGGGGAGGACGGTGTTTCTAGAACGTTCGAGCAACTCATTGGATGAATTTGAGATATTTTACCGTATTTCTGGCGATTCGGACAATCCTGCCGTCATATTGATTCATGGGGCCGCAGGTAGTAGTGATACAACCTGGTATAATACCTACCAAGCTTTAGAAAACGACTACTATGTGATCGCTCCAGACCTGCGTGGTCATGGCTTAACCATGCAGCCCTATGCACCAACCAGCATCGAGGAAATGGCCGACGACATCTACGCTCTAATGCAGACGTTAGGGATACAGGAAGCACACATAGTCGGCCATTCAATGGGAGGGCTAGTGGCGATGCAGTTTGCCCGTGCTCACCCTGACAACGCTCTCAGTCTTACCTTGATCGACACGGCCGCAGAGTTCGCGCCAAGCAAATTATACAAAGTAGGATTTGCCCTATATCCACTTTATGTTCGGGCCCAAAATCGTTTAACCGGCTGGCAGCAAGAAAATCACGTTCGTGCCACTTCTTTTTCCCGTTACGAAGTCGACCCGATGTACCGCGAATGGGTGTTTCAGAAACGATCGTTTAACCAGACACAACCCTTCGTCCATTGGTGGCGTGCAATTGGGGAGTTTGACGCGCGAGATTGGTTGTCGGAGATCAAGCAACCGACATTGATTATTTATGGCAAAGATGACGACCTGATCAGAACTGAGCTCCGCGAGGAACTTATAAGCCGGTTCCCCCATGCTCAAGTTGTAACGATTGCAGGTGCCCGACACTATCCACAAGTTCAGTTCGCAGAGCAGGTCAACCCTATCTTATTCGACTTCCTCGGGGACAACTGACACTTTTCCGAGAATATCACATAAGACCGCTGTTTTCAATAGGAAAGATGGCATTGTCAAAATAGGAACTCTCATTCGTGAAAAGCTCGTTCCCGATCATTCGTCTCCGGCGCAGCATACTGCTGAGACGGGCTCGCGTGGCGATTAGGACCTTGCGGATACCGACCTACGGGGAGGGCGGGGGACGCGAACAAAATGCACGATCCATCCTGATTGGCCTGATGGCCCCCTCCGTTATGGTTGTACTCAACGGCTCCATGTTTGCCGTGGCGCTGCCCGCCATCCGACATAGATTCGACGCCCAAGCCGATCTTTTGGCCTGGGTTGTTACTGGCTTCACCCTGTCGTTCGTGGTTTTTATGCCGCTCTATGGGCGGCTGGGTGATGGGGTGGGTATGCGCAAACCCTTCCTGGCCGGGATTATCGTTTTCCTGCTGGGCACTGCTATCAGTGCATTGGCGCTCGATCTGCGTCTGCTATTGGTGGGCCGGGCCATCCAGGGCGCCGGCGCTGCCGGAATTACCCCTTTGGCCATCGCAATGATCTCCGAGTTCTTTCCAGCCCGTCAACGGGGTCAGGTTTTGGGTACATGGAACTCCGTCGGGCCGGCCGCAGGTATGGTCGGGCTCCTTCTAGCCGGCTTGCTGGTCGACAACTGGAGCTGGCGTGCCATTTTTGGTCCCACCCTACTGGTCGGATTGGCCGTTTTGTTTATTGCTCGAAGATGCATACCGGCAGCCGAAGTTGATGCGCCATCCGGCTTCTTGCGTAGTTTTGACTGGGGAGGCGCGGTGCTGCTCGGTGCCGCTGTGACAGCGTTGCTTTTCTACGTCTCAAGCAAGCTCATCACCAACGTCGAAACACTGCGCGACTGGCGTCTGCTGGGGTTGGCATCCATGCTGTTTGGTGGCTTCATTCTCTGGGAAAAGCGAAGAACTGATCCCTTTGTGTCCCTGGATCTCTTTGCCAACAGGCTGTTCACTCAAGCCTCGGTGTGTGCCGGTTTGCGTATGTTCACCATGAGTGGCATCGGTTTTCTGATGCCGCTCTACCTGGCCGACGTCTTTGGCCTAAATGCGGCATTAATCGGCGTCACCCTGGTGATTCACGCAGGTGCGCTATTGGCCACTATGCGTGTGGGCGGGCAAGCGGCCGACCGCTGGGGCAGTCGCCGGCCAGTGGTACTGGGGCTATCTATGCAGGTTGTCGCCATGACCTATTTTGCCGTTCTGCCTGGCGATGTCGCATTGCCCCTGGTGCTTTTTGGATTGGCGGCCCACGGTCTGGGCGCGGGACTGGCAATGGCGCCATTGCATCGAGCAGCCATGGGGCGAGTGCCCCAAACCCAGACAGGGGTAGCGGCCGGCCTGTACAGCATGATCCGCTTCGCCGGCACAGTCCTGAGCATAACTTTGGGCGGTGTCCTTTTGCAGCAAGGTCTGGATCAGGCGCTGGTGCCGGCTGATGCTTATCACAGGGTTTATTGGTTCCTTGCCGGGGTTGGCTTCTTAGGAGTATTGGCCGGACTGACGTTGCGGGAGTAGTACATGAAGGGAAAAAGTGGCATTCATACCCGAAAGCAAACACAATACGCAATACGCAGTACGCAGTACGCAGTACGCAATACGCAGTACGCCGCGCGTTCATAGTGAGTTTTTGTATAGCGTAGTTTCAGTCTTATCAAGGGCTTTCCGAGAAAGCTCTGTCAACTAAAGGAGGTGCAATGAAAATGACTCACGTGTATCAGAACAACTGGACCCAGCAAGAACTTCTGGGCTACATGGGTGACATCGGCCAGGTGGGCGGCGTGCGGCTGGTCACCCTGGCTGACGGACCGGAGCGGGGTGTGCGGGCGGCCGAGCTGCGCACGGCGGCCGGGCTGCGCTTCACGGTCTACCTGGATCGAGGGATGGACATCGGGCTGGCCGAGTACAAGGGCATCCCGCTGGCCTGGGTTTCACCCACCGGGCCGGCCGCCCCTTCGTTCTATGAGCCTCAGGGGATCGGGTGGCTGCGTTCCTTTCACGGGGGGCTGTTGACCACCTGTGGGCTGACGCAAGTCGGCCCGCCCGGTGAGGATAACGGCGAGTTGCTGGGGCTGCACGGTCGCATTTCGAATACACCTGCACGCCAGATCAGCAACGGAGATGCGTGGGACGGCGATACCTATTCCTTCTGGATAGAAGGCCGCATGCGAGAGGTGTCGGTGTTTGGTCACGACCTGACGCTGAAGCGCCGCATCAGCGCCCGATTGGATGAAGCGCGACTGATCATCGAGGACCAGGTGACGAACACGGGGGCCACCCCGGCCCCACATATGATCCTTTATCACATCAACCTGGGCTTCCCCCTGTTGCAGGCGGAGAGCCGATTGGTAGCACCTTCGGCGCAGGTGATTCCGCGGGACGACGTGGCCGCCCCAGGGCTGGATGATCACACTCGCTTCCAGGCACCAACGCCTGGCTACGCAGAGCAGGTCTTTTTCCACCAGATGAGGGCCGAAAGTGACGGTTTTGTGAAGGTGGTCCTGGTGAACGAACCCCTGAAACTGGGACTGCAGCTCCGCTACCGGCAGAAGGAGTTGTCAGAATTCACCCAGTGGAAGCAGATGGGCTGGGGAACCTACACGCTTGGAGTTGAGCCAGGCAACTGTCGATCCGACGGCAGGCTGGCGGCTCGCGAGCGTGGGGCGCTGGTAGAATTGGCACCCGGGGAACAGGTCAACTATCAGGTGGAGTTGAGTGTGCTCGTCGAGGACGAAATCGACGAACTTTGATGAGCGCGCGAGCTGACTCCCCCCTAACACACAATTTCGAGCTGTGGGGCATCGATCGGGGCAGCCCATATCGTGCCATGCTCCTGGACTTCATCGAAAGACAGGCTCAGGGGCTGGCAAAGGGGCTGCCCAAACCAGCGACAAGGGCAAGCTGGGAGATTCGCAAGACCGAGCTGAAGGCTCGCCTGCTTGATTCTTTGGGCCTGCGCAGGCTTCCCGAGCGCAGACCGCTCAACGCCCAAATCGTAGGCGACATTGACCGGCCAGACTACGCCATCCAAAAGCTAGTCTACGAGTCGCTGCCCGGATTCAGCGTAACCGCTCACCTGTACCTCCCAAAGCGAATGGATGCGCCTGCCCCGGCGGTGCTGTACGTCCCTGGGCATTGGATGGAGAATTGCAAGCTGGAGCCGGACATCCAGGTCTTTTGTGCCAACCTGGCGGCGCGGGGCTTTGTGACCCTGGTTTACGACCCTATCGGCCAGGGGGAGCGCCTGGGTGACTGGCTAGACCACGGCCACCTGGAGCCGCTGCTGGTCGGCTTGAGCCAGGAAGGGCTGATGGTCTGGGAGAGCAAACGGGCCATTGACTACCTGGCTGGCCGGCCGGAGGTGGACCCAGGACGTATCGGCATGACCGGCGCCTCGGGTGGAGGGCTGAACACCTTTTACACCAGCACCGTGGACGAACGGGTTCAGGTCAGCGTGCCGGTATGTTATATCACCACGTTCTTCTCGATGATGACGGCCGAACGCGATCGCAACTGGGAAGATGGCGTCGACCTGTGTAACCAGGTGCCGGGTGTGATGGCCTACGCCGAAATGTCGGACATCTGCGGACTGTTCGCACCTAAACCACTGTGCATCATCGCCGGGATTAGAGATTGGATGTTCCCCATCGAAGGTGTGCGCCAAGTTTATGGGGATATCGACCACGTCTACCACCTGTTCGAAGCCGCAGACCGAGTCCGCCTGACGGAGGTCGACTCCGAGCACGGCTATGATCAGAAGATGCGCGAGGCGGCGTATGGTTGGCTGGCCCGCTGGCTTCAAGACGAGGGCGACGGCGGTCCCATGCCTGAGCGCGAATACGAACTCCTGCCTATGCCCTACCATCCGGCCCTGACCTACATGGACGCGCCGGATGAGACCGATCTGCCCGTCCTGCGCCAACGGGATGCCTTCCCCCAACCCAGTCCCGGCCTCTGTTTAGCAGCGGGCGAGGTGCCACCTCTGGGCCCGGCCATCACCGCGTTGACGAGGCAGATCGCCCAATCTCCGCCTGAAGCCGGCGACTTGGACCGGCGGCGTGAAGATCTGATCGAGGCGGTGAAACACCTGCTGGGGCCGTTTCCGGAAAGGACGCCTGTCAAAGACCAGATCTTTAACCAGACCCTTCATAAAGGGATGTTCGCCGAACGCGTGGTCTTCGAGAGCGAGCCGGGGATCGTGATTCCGGCGATGTTTGCAGCGCCCGCCGAATGGGAAGAATACGTGCCGGTTGTGGTATACGTGGATGAATGGGGAAAGGCAAGCGGATTAAAAAACGGTATGATCGACGCCCTGTTGAAGGCCGGACTGGCCGTGTTTGCCATCGACGTGCGCGGTGTTGGAGAGACGGCCACCACCGACTTTGAAGCGACAACCAACGCCTTGATGACCGAGCGTCCCCTATTCGGTCAACGTGTGTATGACGTGCTGCGCGCGGTGGATTGCCTGTGGCGGCGGATTTACATCAGCGTTCAGATCGACAAGGGACGCATTGTATGCCTGGGAAGAGGGGCAGGCGGGCTACTGGCGCTGTACGCGGCCGCCCTGGATGAGCGCCTGGCCGCGGCCGCAGTCTGGGAGGCTCCGGTATCCTACAAGTCGCTGATCACTGAGAGGCCGGGGTTTCCGGCCAGCGTCTATCTCTTCGACGTCCTGAACCACTTCGATCTACCTTCCCTGATGGCGGCGCTGGCCCCCCGGCCCTTGTTGCTGGTCGATCCGGTAGACGGCGGGCGACAGCCGCTGGCAGCCGAGGCGGTCGAGGCTGACTGCAAGCTGCCGCGCCAAATCTACACAGCTTTTCAAGGCGACTCTAACTGCTTCCAGGTGTTAGCCAATCCCGGGAAGCCCCCCACGCCCGGGGAAATCGCTAATTGGCTGAATGCATAAGACAAGGGTAAGCGTTCAGAAGTAGCTCAGAAACCTGGTTTTTGGCAACTATGCAATCAAGTTTGCGCTGGTGATTAGACGGTTCAGGGAGCAAGCAGTACTCCCCAAAGCCAAAAACCAGGTTTCTTTGGCCCCAACTGAACGGTTACAGACAAGGAAAGGACCTATCATGAGAACTTACAATCTTGGGTTTATCGCCTGTGGAGCGCGAAACCGGGTCTATGCCCGGAACCTACGCAGGCAGTACGGTGAGCAAATCCACATCACGGCAGTGTGTGACACAGATCCGGGGGCTGCCGAGGATTTCAAGAAGGAGTTCGGGCACCCGGATACCGCCGTTTACACCGATTTCCGGGAGTTGATCAAGAGCCATCAATCCATCGACGGTCTGCTGATCGCTCCCCCCAATCACCTGCACGAGGAACCGGCGGTCATGGCTTTTGAGCACGGGATCCACACCCTCTTGGAAAAGCCGCTGGCACACACCCTGGAGTCGTGTAACAGGATCGCGGAGGCTTACAGCAAGAGCACTTCCCGGGTGACGATGGGCTTTGTCCTCCGCTACACGCCGTTCTACCGGACTGTCATGAATATGGTACACGAGGGAAAGGTCGGCCAGATCAAGACCTTACACGCGGATGAGATCGCCGGGCCCGTGTTAAGCAGTGTTTTCTTCCGAACGTGGCGGGGAAAAAAGGCATATACGGGAGACCTCCTCCTCGAGAAATGCTGCCACGATTTGGACCTCATCAATACCATACTCGGGGTCAACCCGGTGCGTGTTTCCGCCTTCGGCCGGCGGGACCATTACCTGCTGGTGCAGGGTTGGGGCCCGCGCTGCAGGGAGTGCACTGAACAAGATACGTGCGCTTACTCAACCATTCTTTGGGACAGGACGATTGACCAAAGCATAGAGAACGGACAATATGAATACGTAGACTTTTCCAACGACAAGTGTGTATACAATGACGATCACGACGTAATGGACAGGCAAAGTCAACTCATCGAGTATGAGGGCGGGATTCTGGCATCCTTCAGCGTGGCCCTGGGCGGTCCCCAGCACCGTCGGAGCATAGACATCACAGGCACACAAGGAAGGCTGGTCGGTGATTTCGCGACCAACCGCATTCTCTTTTACCCGATGGGGGCGGAAACACCCGAAGAGATACAGATCGAGCACGAACAGAGCGGCCACGGAGGCGGGGATAGCGTCATCACTCGCTCCTTCATCGAGAGCCTTGACAATCCCAATCACGTGGCTGACGCCAAGCTCAAGGATGCCTTGAAAAGCGCGCTGCTGGCTTTCCTCTGCGATGAGGCCCGCGACCGGGGTGAGGCTCTGCCGGTGACCTTCATAAGGGATGTCGAAGCCATACGTGACTGAGTAGTAACAGAAAAAAGGAGGGGATGGTTCACTATTTGGTTGACACTTCTTACCGATCAAATCAAAAAAAGTAACCTCGTAAAACGTAAAACGTGATGCGTGAGTAATCCACCGAAATTATCTGCACTGTTCTGGTGTTGCTATGAAGCCTGGAAGCCTGCCTCTGCGTGTAATTTATTTCGGTGGATTACTTGAAGGCACATTCGCAAGGCGCATTCGCCCAGAATCATTACGCTTTACGCCTTACGTTTTACGAATTTGTCTGGCAAGGCAGGCCAAAAGGAGAAGAAGCAACCCATGAGCGTGGTCACGCCCCAAGAACTGTATGAATGGTGCAAGATTCCGTACCAGGAATTAGAGAAACATCCCCGGCGAAAAGTTCCTTTTCGCCTGTGCAAGGATTCGGACGAGATGGGCCGGATTATGGCCCGCGAGCTGGTGGATGAAATCAAAGCCCACAATGACAAAGGCGAGGTGACGCGAGCCATCATCCCCTGCGGGCCGAGCTGTTGGTATAAGCCGTTCACGGACCTGGTCAACAAGGAACGAGTGAGCTTGAAGCATCTGGTCGTCTTCCACATGGATGAGTGCCTCGACTGGCAGGGCCGGGAACTGGCGCGCAAACATCCCTACAGCTTCCGAGGCGAAATGGAGGCCGTCTTCTACGGCCCGGTGGACGCTGAGTTGGCCGTGCCGGAGGAGAACCGGAACTGGTTGAAGGCCAACAATATCGAGGAGATCAGCGAGAGAATCTGGTCCGCAGCGATTGACATCACCTACGGTGGTTGGGGGCAGGATGGGCACATCGCCTATAACCAGGCGCGGCGGCACCCTTTCAGTCAGGTGACCATCGACGACGTTCGGAACTCGACGATACGCATCCAGGAGAACAACATCGACACCATCCTGGCCCTGGCGCAACGCACGTTCGGCACAGCGTACCAGTTCGTGCCGCCTATGTCGGTCACGCTGGGGGTGAAAGAATGTCTATCGGCCAGGAAGGTGCGGGTGTTTAGCGATACCGGTGCGTGGAAGCAAACGGCGTTGCGCGTGGCGCTGTTTGGGCCGCTCACGCCGGAGTACCCCCTGACCTTGTTGCAGGAGCACCCCGACGCGCTCATCACGGCGACGGTCGCCACGGCAACGCATCCCATCAGCGAGCATCCTGAGTGGGATTTGGGGATTTAGCCAGGCCACCTCTTTTCTCAACTACCATCCTGTGGTATAATCCTTGCGCAGGCTTATGCAAGGAGACGTAACGATGTATGCTATCGAATTCCAGGCCAATATTAAGAACGGCAGTATTGAGATTCCCGAGAAGTATCGGCGCCGCCTCAAAGAAGAAGGCAGTGACAACGCAGTGCGCGTGATTATCCTTGCGCCCGAGCGACATCTCTCTGGCGACTTCATCGACCAGTTGCTGGACAATCCTATTACCGCCGGTGGCTTTGTCCCTTTCACACGAGAAGAACTGCATGAGCGAAACTGAAGCCGCATCTTCCCTCTACTTCGTCGATACCAATATTTGGCTCTACGCTTTCATCGCCGGGCAGGACGCGGCCAAGTCAGCTAGAGCCAAGCAACTGCTTCAGAAGGATGCCACACGTCTGGTGGTCAGCAGCCAAGTTATTAACGAGGTGTGTGTCAACCTGCTCAAGAAAGCGCATGTACCGGAGTCGACCGTCGCGCAACTCATCCGCTCTTTCTACCGCAAATATCCGGTTGTTTTGCTGGATGAAGCAATACAAATCACTGCCTCGGAGTTGCGTGAGCAATTCTCACTCTCGTTTTGGGATAGCCTGATTGTCGCCGCTGCCTTGCTCGGAGGAACCACCATCCTCTATAGCGAGGATATGCAGACCGGGCTGGCTATCCACGATCGGTTAACCATTGTGAATCCCTTCGCCATCCCAGCCAATTCCTCCAGGTAACTCCTCAAGTATACTCCATCTCCCAGCCGGTCCAGGTCCCACCGGCACCCGCCTTGTATTGGACGTCGTAGTGACGCACGCCGCACTGGTCATCCCCGCTCCAGGCGACGCGGAAGCGCAGCGGGGCCACGCCAGGCAGGTGGAAGGTGATGGTGTCCGCGGAATGTAGCACCTAGACGAGCATGTCAGCAGGATTTTCATTGCTACCGATGCAGGCGACAACTCTTTTCCTACGCATTATTCAACCAACTTCTAGCCAGAACGGAATGAAGTTATTCTCTGCCAGTTTCATCGTCCAGTTTTTCAACCCAAAACAGATCCCTTTCCACTCATCGGGCGAAAGTTCGTGGAAGCAATCTAATATCAATAAACCATCTACATTTTGTTGCTCCACGTCAAAGGCAATGAAATCTCCCACACCCACTAAGTAAGCAAACGGGAAAATAGATTCTCTCCAAGAGTCTTCATATGTCCAGTGTAGTTCGGGCAAGAACTCTGCGATCTCAGATATAGTCAGAATTTTATACTCGTTTAACTCTGCACCATATGAAAACTCATAGAACTCTCTCAATTCATTAGGAACTACTATTCCTGCTTCCGCCTCCAATTGTCCAATTTCAGTTTCACTTTTACTTGCTCTTAATAGGTAGCTGTTCCGTTCGTCATCAGGTAAGTTTTTGATGTAAATACTGAGAAAATCAAATTTGCTCATATCTTTTCCCTTCGACTTTACGGGTACTCACACCACCAGTTGGTGAACTGATTATGTTGACGCCCCTTCCGTAGGGGAACCAAATTCTGAAAATCGTTTGTTCCCCCCTAGCAGCTTGTCGGAGAGACCTTCCTGGAAGCTCTGGGCGGTACAACTTGAGCAAAAATTCGGGCTAAACGGTGCCCAAATGCTTGGTCAGAGCGCCGTTTAAGCTTCCAAGAAGGTTATCTCCGACAGCCTGCTAGTGAGTCATTTGGCATGCTTAAAGCCATACTTTAGGCATAAATAATGGCAAATCTCATGCCAGATGACCCACTAGTAGTGACACCTACTGAAAGCTATGAGTAGTAGGTTTCACCTTTTAGCACAGTATCTCGCGCAATGAGTAAGTCTCTCACTTGGGCAAAGTAATTCAAGCAACCTGCCGCACCAAGCTCGCGTGCTTTCGGATAGAATTCTTCGGGGTCTGCTGCTACACGCCAAAATACAATTGGAACTTGCCGAAGAACTGGAATAGCTCTTAATTGTTGATAAAGTTGAAAAGCGTCCAAATTACCAACAGCGGTAGGTTTAATCAAAACAAGGTCAGGCAACGTTTGTTCTGCAATGGCTCGGAGGCGTTGGTGCGTTGATTCACATACCACCACTCTGTCATTACATTCATCTCTCAAGACAAGTCTGAGCAATTTCCCTTCGTCCAAATCACTGCTCACGTAGAGTATTGTAACACCCGTGGCCTCATTCATTGGTCTAATCACCTAATATGCTCAAAGATATAACAGCGAGTGATCGACTCTAGCGCTTCAAAATGAGTTCTACACCCAGTCTATCAGCAAGGTCTGCTGGCATCAGAGGTAATCCTATCAACTTCTCTTCTCGGCCCAATGTGGCGTCATATATTACGGCTCGTGGGGGTTCGCTATCAACAATAGCTGCTATTGCAGAGAAAGGCTTCACGAGTGTTGGTCGGCTTGTTGGACTCGTCGGATAGAAAGTCACCAATTCGTGTGACGAGAAATCAATAGCAACATTATCTCCTCTAACTGAACGTGGGTCTTCCCATATTCTTGTCGCACCCTGGGAGTCCAAACGCACCACACCCAGCCCTCTGGAAATCTGCCCAAGCGTCAGCGGCAAATCCTTTATGGAGAACCTTACACGACCAACACGGATAGATTTCGACCACCAAGTGTTGAGGCCAATACTCTCAAGAGGAACATCAGCCCATTCCTCTCGTTTCCAAAACAACCAGCCAGTAACTCGTCGGACTTTCACCTTTTTTGCATCAAAGTCAATAATAACGTCTCTTCCCACATAGCGACCTGTGGGGTAATCGGTCATTATTATCCTCCCCACGGCATATGAAATCGAACGATATTCTTACGACCCGTCAGACCCCACAACCAAGTTTGGACCATTTCAGATCTGGTGTAGGGACTCCCTCTCCAGTCCCAGGTATTCTGGTAAATCGTCTTTGCCCTTGCTACTTGTTGGGCATCGCTTATGAAGTTAAGATAGTCCCTTACTTGTGCTCTCCAAGTTCCTTCTCCCGTTACTTCAGCCCACTGTTCGACTTTTTCCATTCATCTTAGTTTCTCAGTTGAGACCGAATATACGTTCTCACCCAACCATCGTACCCGAACTTCCACAAATCGATCTACTCCTTCTGATTGGAATGCCGTTTCCGAAGTAGGTCTTCCACCGTCTTTCGAAAATAGTCCGAGGCGACGGGAGATATCCTGTACTCGTCTACTAAGGCAATTAGGGACGGGATCTGCCCAGTCTTTTGGAGCGACAATCAAGAGTAACGGACGCGAGGCTTCATCGTAGACACGATGTACTTCTTCCAACAAATCCAAAATCATTCCGTGAAAATCGATGGTATAGTGCAAGACTATCAAGTCTGGAACAGGGTCGAAGGTTAACTGTGGGGATGTGTAAGTGCTACTATGTAGTACGTAGTTGTTCGACTCCAAGATAGCACCATACACTGACTGGAGAAGGGCGTCTTGTGCTACAATCAAGATTCTCGCTGTTCTCTGGTGTTCCATCGACTTACCAACCTCTTGAGCGGATATAATCCCGCCAGAATGGATCGCGGGTTAGGTCTGTACTCTGCAAGGGTAGTGTACACTCACCTGTATGAGGATTTGTGTACATACTCCTAAGCTGTTGAATCAATGCCCCTCTGTGCCAAGTTCAGTACTAAGTCGTTACGTTCTACCAGTTCTCTTGCCTCAGGGGACAAATCAGCTAGATTGATGCCACCTCTCAATTCAGCCCACACTCTATGCTGACTTGTGTATGCAAAGAACTCATCAGATAACGATGCAGAGAACCATCTTCTCGTTCGGTGCGTCAGTTCGTGAGCCAGGGTGGGTGCCAACAGTTCATCTGGTACATGCCGGCAACGAGAGTTAATCCAGATAATATGCTCGCCCTCAGAGTACCGTCCTACAGCGTCAAGAGGTGCAAACTTGACAGTAGGCAGGCCATGTACTTTTGCCCTTTGTATAATATCTGCGCCTGCCTCAGTACTCGCAAGTGCATCATAGACTCTCGCAGTTTTTACTGCGTCACTATGCAGTACAACTCGCCTACCTTTTACCGCATTATCCACCACCCCAGGCACAAAGGGCAGGACCAGGAACGCCACGTCTGCGGCAATCATGTAACACGACAGCGAGTCCGCCTCGCCCAGACATTGCTTGACGTCTACCGCCAGGTCCAGCGTATCCCACAGCGTGTCGATGAAGTGGCCGCTGCTATCCGTGTAGTTGACGGGCGAGTTGTAGACGTAGGCGTAGCAGTTCCAGGCGATGGGGTTGCCCGGCTCGGCCACCAGGCTGTCGGGCTGGGTGAATTGACCCGGCTGCGGACCGTACGCACACTACGCTGCGAGAGGCTGCACAACCGGTTACGAATGCTGACCGGCTACTTGCTCACATCGCAAGGAAGCTCTCTTCCAAGGGGACTTGCCTGCCCTGATACACCATCGCATCAAAAACTGCTTCTGGTCGGCATAGCCAATCAAACCACAAATGCTCAGTGATGAATACTCGCCAGCTTCCGGCTTGCCAGGCCTGCGCTACTACTCGCCTGACGATTTCCGGGTCGGCCTCCAATAGCAAACCGTTCGCTCCGATGAGTAACTGGCAATCCGGAGGCGACTGGCCCGCCAGCCACGAAAGCCGCTCCACCTCCCCTGGATCCAATCCCTCTTGCTGCCACTCCTCCAAGCCTCTGATGGCATAGACGATAGAAGTAGGAGTATTGATGCGGATACGATCCCCCCAGGCATAGCCATGGTCTTTGTCAGGCATTAACCAGCGCGTCTTCACCCGATCACCTTCTGAGAAGTGTCCCACGGCGTCTGGCTGTCGTGCATCCCTGGGAGATGGCTCACCCAAGAGATAGCCTTGAATATCCCACCTCCTTCGTTCCTGCAAACGATAGTTGACACCTTCGAAGCCCTTGACCGTTTCCCCGACGAGCCCCCTGATTACCCTGGCATGTTCAACGACTCGCAGGCGCTCTCGGGTGTGGAAATCGTAGCGCCGATCCCATTCATCTTCCTGCTCTTTGGACGTATTGGCGCGAGGGCCAAGAAATCCCACGATCTTGGTATGGTGCAGGTGGGGATTCTCCCGAATACGTTGGCACGCCAGCACCCACTCTTCCGGCTCTTCCGTAGAGCCAAACGTTTCAAGATATGCCTGCTCGAGCAGGAACACAATTACGTCAGGTTGCCACTTTTCAATTACAGGAAAGATCTCTTTCCAAAAAGCATCAGGAGTCCAACTACTCCATCCTGTCCAGCGGACCTCAAAGCCAAC
This sequence comes from Anaerolineae bacterium, assembly GCA_034412795.1. Lineage (GTDB taxonomy): Bacteria > Chloroflexota > Anaerolineae > 4572-78 > NAK82 > JAUVPY01. The sequence goes on along the minus strand of DAOUMD010000037.1, from coordinate 10,234 downwards.
TGCCTCAAATATCTCAGGCCCAACACAAGGGGATCCCTCGAGGTACTCCAATAGAATTAGTCTCTTCTGATCCTTACCCATCTCACCTGCTCCACCTATCCTTGTAGACGGTATATTTCGACGCGTGCGAAGTCCTGCCGACCGTAACTTCTCGGCAGACGTAGAACCTCATTCCAGGACTTGATGCTCAGGGGCAGACTCCCCCATTTGTCCAGAAAAACTGGCATTCCTTGCTGCACCCCAAGTACTCGGTTAACGTGCAGTGTTGGCTTGAATAGCAAGAGGTCACGAGGCATTAACTTGTCCATCCAGTCTTGTGCCTCGTTCACCCTGAAGCTGCCAACATACTTAAACTCTGGGGCTGCCTGCAGCACGTCGACACCTTCCCTGCCGGTTCGTTGTAAATGCCAAGGTCTAACATGGTCCCAAGGCTCAACAAATCGCCCGCGTCGCATTAAAGCCGCGTCATAGCAATACACCTCACACAAACCCTGGTCACGAAGCCACGTGTAGTACGCAATCTCATCCGCGCTCCATCCGTTGGCCCTCATTAAACGGACCAGCCGATCATCGGCGGCGATATCACCTGGGACGCTGCCACCGCTAATCGGACCCCGGCCTCTCGTGATCAATGAGACAACATCGGGATCGTTCAGGTCGTAGCCAGCTTGAGCCCAGGCTTTGGCTGTCTGTGCTTGCCTGGCCCTCAGCCTGCGGGCCTCTTCCGGCCACTTCCACAGATCTCCACCGGACCTGCCTCCGGTGAAGTCGTCCAAGTTCCGCAGCCGGGCGGCCGTCGCTTCATCCAGCCGGCTCAATCTCCGACCCAGCGCACCACTCTCATCGAAGCCACCCAACGCCCGGCGCAGGTCGTCGCCGCGCAGCAGCGCCCGGTTCCCCGCCGTGAAGTCATCCAGGCGGCTCAGCCGGAGGGCGGTCACCTCGTCGAGGTGGCTGAACTCCCGACCAGCCCTGGTCGCAACATCGTCAGCGTCGTCCAGGTTTCTGAGAGGCCGGCCCCCACCGCCCAGGATATCATCCCCCAGCCCGGCGGTGAAAAAGCCGGCCAGGATGGCCACTGTATCGAAGGTGGTCAACTCGCGACCGCTCAGCAGGTCTCGTCCCGCCATTAACGAGGCCAGGTCGTACAAGATATCGAGGGGGGTGAACCCAATCAGGATGGCGCCGTACTCCCGACCGAGGACCTTCAGTTCCTGGCAGGCCCGGCGCCACTCGTTCGGGTCGCGCAGTTCGCGCATGCTCTGGCGCAGGTTGGCCTGGGCCTGGCGGCCAAGTTGCGATAGGGCGTAGCCAGGGTCGTAGGCGAAGTAATCCAGATAATCCGCAACGTCCCAGGCACGGTTGACCAGGCCAACGAACCCACAGCCCATGCCCCGGTGGCCCCGGCTCAGGAACCGGGCCAGCGGCGCGCTCTGGTTGGCCCAGGCGCGCAGCCCGCCCGCCACGGTGTTGGCCGAGCGGCTGGCAACGCCACCCGGCGCTAGAGGCTGGCCTGCCCACGCCGCCAATTCGTGGAAATTCTGCCGGTAACTGATGGGCTGCGGCGCGCCATTGGTGAAGGGCATAGTGCCGGCCGGGTCCACGTAGTTGACCGGGTTGTTGAAGGCGTAGGCGTAGCGGTGCAGGGTGTTCGGCTGGCTGGGCACCCTCGGCAGCGGGTCGGCCTGCAGGAAACGGCCGGTGGATGGTGCATAGGTGCGGGCGCGCAGGTACACCTGACCCGTGAGCGGGTCTTGTTCTTCCCCGGCAAAGCCGTAGCGAACTAACGAGTTCTGAGTTCCGATCTCTGAGTTCAGTCCGCCGAAGGGATCGTAACTTCGGGTGAGTACCACCTGACCCGTCGGGTCGGCCACCTGGCGGGCAGAGCCCAGGGCATCGGGCAGGTGATAGCGCCACGCCGCCGAACCGCTCCCCGTTTGCTCGGCGACCAGGCCCAGCCCACGCAGGTAGCGGGAGACTGTCTCGCCCTGGCGGGCGGTCAAGACCTGGGGGAGTGCTGCAGCCACATCCTGCACGTAGTCGATGCGTTGGCCGTCGGCGATGCTCGCCACGCGCACACCGTCGCCGTTATACACGTATTCGCTTGTGAAGGAACCGTCGGTCACCTGCGTCAGCCGATTGGCGACGTCGTACGTGTAGCTGTAGACGCCGTCGCTCAGCAGGTTGCCGTTGTCATCGTAAGTATACGTCACGCCGTCCACGGCTGTCAAGCGATCCGCGGCGTCGTACGTGTAGTTTGTGACCTGCCCGCCGTCGCGCTCAAGCTGCGTCCGATTGCCGGCCGCGTCGTAGCTATATTGGAAGGTGGAAGACTGGATGGTTGGAAGACTGGATGGTTCGACGGTGTATTGGGCCGCCGTCAGGCGGTAGAGTGGGTCATAGGTATAGCTGATGCTCGTGGTCGAGGTGATGGTGCCGGCGATTTGCAGGTCGGGAACTGCGTAGTGCGTAGTGCGTACTGCGTACTGCGTCCCACGGGGAGACCTGGCAGCATTGCATAATCCGTCAGGCCGTCATCTTTACGCAATACGGAGTACGCAGTACGTGGCTGTACCGGCACAGCCGTCGAGACCGTTGCTCCCGTAGCGAAGGCCGAGCCGGTCAGGAAGAGGGCCAGCGCCAGCAGCAGGGCGACGGCCAGCGTGGCCCCCCGGCGTCCCTTGCGCCGGCGACCGAAGGGCGCCAGCAAGGCCAGCGGCGCCACAAATAGCGCTAGCGGATCGCGCTGAATGGGAAGAGCCTGGTCGACCGGCATGCCGGGTGGCCGGATGCGGGCCGCCAGCGCCTCTTCCGAACTTCCAACCCGCCAATCTTCCGGCCCGCCAACCGCCCACGCTTGCTGTCCACTCTCACCCACTCGCGGGCTCTCCGGCGGGCCACTCGCGCTGGGGATGTAGGTCGTATCCGTCGTCAGCAGGATGCGGTCCAGGCGCACGCCGTCCTCACGCACCCAGACGCTGAGGGTGTACAACCCGGGCCCGTCCACTACCAGCGTCGCCGTCGGGGGGTCTGGCGGGCTTGCCGATTCGTCGATTTGAAGATTTGCCCACGTCCACTCCCCGGGTGCAAAGCCGGTGACGCCCACTATCTGGCCGTCCAGCCCGACGTGCACCGAGTCGCCCGCCGCGTCGATGGCGTAGCCCCGCAGCCAGACGGTGTACGTGAGCGGGGCCGGCCCCGAACCTGTCAAAGGCGTGGTGAAGTAGATCAGGTATTGCAGCTCGGGGCTGCCGGTGATGGCCTCCGTTGGGTGGAGCGTGCCCCGGTCGGGCGTCGCCCCCAGGTAGTGGGTGCCCGTGTAACCGGACAGGGCGGTGCTGGTGATCCACGCCTCGTCTGCGGCCGGAATGTTGGCCGCGAAGTGCTCGGCGTTGATGACCACCTGGCCGTCGCTCTCCCAGAAGGCATCCCCGGGCAGCGGCGCTGCGGCCATCTCCACGGCCAGGACCCGGTTGCCCACGGCGTCGTAGCTATAGGCATAGCTGGTCAGCGTTTCCGTGACGTTCTCGTAGCTCAGCAACGTCAACTGGCCGGCGTCGTCGTACGTGTAGGTGCCGGTGATGGTGCCGGTGTCCGTCAGGGTATTGAGCATGGTCACCTGGATGGGGCGACCGGCGGCATCGTAGCTGTACACGACCGAAGCGCCGTCCCAGCCGGCCACCGAAACCAGCCGGTCGGCGGCGTCGTACGTGTAGGTAGCCTGCGCGCTGTCGGGATAGACCAGGCTGGTGCGGTTGCCCACGGCGTCGTAGCCGTAGCTCACCGTCTGGGAGATAGGTTGAGATTTGAGATTTGGGATTTGAACTCTGTATCAGGTTGCCCACGGCGTCGTAGCTGTAGCTGGTTTCGTAGTCCAGCGCATCCTTGACGAGAACCAGCCGGTCCAGATCGTCGTAGGTGTAGGTGATGGGGTTGCCCTCGGCGTCGGTTATCGTCAGCCGGTTGGGGACGTCGCTATAGGCGTACTGGGTGGTGTTCGACAGCGGGTCGCGCACCTGGATCAGGCGGTCCAGGGCATCGTAGCTGTAGCCGGTCACCCGGCCCAGCACCGGGTCGTACCAGCGCCCGGCGCCCAGGCTTCGCCCTGAGACTCAGCCCGAAGGGTAGACCAGGCCGGTGTCCGGGTCGGGCGTGGCACCCTGGCCCGCCAGCGCCGTGCTCAGCGTGAGCGAGAGGGTGCTGGTCAAGGCTTTGCCGTAGCCGTCGTAAAGGACGTGGCCCTGGGTGATGCCGTCGGTGTCCACCAAGAGCAAGGATGTGCCGGTCGGCTCGGGGATGAGTATAGCACACTACCGGCGCGGGTGGCAAAGGGTTGGAACCACTGAAGCCTTGAAATGCACTGAGGGCACTGACAGGTATGTTCAGTGCCCTCAACAATCTCGGTGATTCGCCAGCAGCTTCAGCAGTTCACAATCCGTGCTTACGCCGCACTTCGGCGACCCATTCTTCCAACCCTTCCTGAGTATCAACACGCCGTTGCCAAATATCAAGTCCCATTTCTCTGGCTTCGCGGCGTAGGAGAGGCATAATCTCACCATGCTCTCGTTCAAGCCATTTAAGCCAAGCCGGCTTCATAACAGGCACTTGCAGGAGAGCAAATATAAATCCAAGAAGAGCAACACCCAATCCGCCTATCCAGAGAATCTTAGCAACTGTTACTATGAAATCATTCTGTTCGTCAAAAGCGAGAACAAGAACCGTACCTACTCCCCACATCAAGAACAGAATCCCACTTGGTAATGCCATCCAAGCATTACTTCCCAAACGAACTGAAGAGCTGAGGAAGTGTGACTTATGATATCCCTGCAAATAGCGAATACCCACACACAAACCAATAGCTCCCATGGCAAGAAAAAAAAGAGCCAACCCAAGATTCTCAAGCATCTCCATTTCTGGCTACTCCAATGGCTTCAGATTTCTCGCTGACAAAATGGGAATTCCAGTAATTTGTTCAAACACCCGATACGCTCCCGGTTGTATCAGACTCCAGATCAATCCTCCGCCGGTGGCCGCTGCTGCCACGCAAGTCACACCGCCTGTTTCAGGGCACAAACCCAACTCTACGGCTATTGCTGCAAATAGTCCTCCGGAGGCTGCACCGCCAATTCCGGAAATACCTGCTCGCCATACTCTTCCAGTTCCAGTGAGGTAAGGATCTCTGAGATCGCCTGCATATTGGAAACCAGCGCCAATGAGGGAGTCAAGTCCAAACCCGATGCCAGTTTTGAGGCTCTTCAATCCTGACAAATCGTCTAGTTGCCCATAAATCGGTTGAGTGCTAATAACATTAATCTCTTTCATTGCCACCCTGGCCGCCCAAGGCCTCCTGCCGGGCAACGCCTTTTCCAAGAGGGCAATGGTATCATCTGCACCGCCCCGCAACCCCTCCAAGTTATCAGCCGTCAAAGTGAAGAAGCCCCGGCGGCTGTAAAAGTCGCGGCCTTTCTCCGCAAAAGCGAATACTGGATCAGTGAAAGATCGCCCAAATTGAGCCGGGAATCCTCGCGTAAGCGCCGTGCGGCTGGCAGTGACCTCGATGACGGCCAAGCCGGTATAGCGATAGCCTGCTATAATCGGTGATATGCCAGCCAACTCAACTGCCAGATTTTTGCCAAAGCCGACTAGGTGAGGCATCCAAGGGAAGCCGCTGCTAGCTGCCCCCTCCCCCACGCCCGGCGCACCCCAGGGCGTGGGCGCGTAGCGGTTCAAGGCCTGGGGCAGCGCCGGCGGGCCGCCCAGCGGGTTGGGCTGCAAGGGCCGGCCCAGCGCCGGGTCGTACCAGCGCCCATCGCCCAGGTAGACCAGGCCGGTGTCCGGGTCGGGCGTGGCACCCTGGCCCGCCAGCGCGGTGCTCAGCGTGAGCGAGAGGGTGCTGGTCAAAGCTTTGCCGTAGGCCTGTCCTGAGCCTGCCGAAGGGCATCGTAAAGAACGTGGCCCTGGGTGATGCCGTCGGTGTCCACCAGGAGCAGGGATGTGCCGGTCGGGTCGGGGATGAGTATAGCACACTACCGGCGCGGGTGGCAAGGGGTCAGAACAACTGAAGCCTTGAAATGCACTGAGGGCACTGAACATATCTGACGGTGCCCTCAGCACCCTCGGTGATTTATCAATAGCTTTAGCGGTTCACAATCCGTATTTGCGTCGCACTTCGGTCACCCATTCTTCTAATCCTTCTTGAGTGTTAACCCGCTTGGCCCAATCACGCCAGTCAGGCGCTTGGCGAGCTTCTTCAATCAGTAGGTCTAGAATATCCTCGTGGCTTTCTTCTAACCAACGTACCCATTGGGGCTTGAACCATTTGGGTTGAAAGACTACAATAAGAAAAACGCAAATCATAAGCGGACAAGCTATGCCAAAGATAGCCAGACGGGCACTCGCGGGAGTGGGCATCAGAATACCAATACCTATGACAATAAACATTAGTCCACCTACAGGCATAGCATAGTGTACACCTTTCGGAAGTAGAACGTAGTAATTTGGAACCAAATACCAAGCTCTATTCTTTCCAAATCGTGTCCAAATTCCGAGTCCAATCGCTACCAGACCGAACGCTATCAGCGAAAAAGCTATGCCAAGATGTTCTGTGTTCATTGAAGTACCCTCAGCTATTTGCTAGTTCAATAATGGGGCTAAATTCCTGTCTGTCCCTGTCTCAAGACCTGTCGCTTCAAAGATAGCTGGTTGTATCCATTCTATCCACACGAATGTTACGGTAGCCCCCACAAAGATTCCTATTAGCCCAGCCCAACTACCGGCACCGGCGCCAGCAGCAATCTCCGTTGTTGCACCTCCTATCATCCAAGTCCCTATCCCACCTAAGCCAGAGATAGTAATACGTCCAGCCCTTTGAACAGGCGTCAGATAGGGCTCAAAGAAATAATCTTCTACTCCCTGGAAAACGCCACTGATGCCAAAGGCCGCCCCACCTCCGAGCAGATTCCGCGTCAGCGGGCCAAAACGAGGAACAAAGCGAACCTGGGCGGAAGCCAGTAGCCTTGCAGTATCAATAACCTCTCCTGTCTCAGCTAAGTAGCGCCCATTGCCCAAGGTCCGCACCCGCCCAAGCGTGGTGTAAGCCCGGAAGGTCCTGCCTAGCTGAGGTTGTGCCGCACCTCGCTGGAATAGCGTGCGTAGGTTGAGGCTGGTCCGCCCAATAGTACGATACCAGGTAGACTGGCTAGTGATGATGGCCAGATGTCCCCAGGCAGTAGCCTCGATCACCCTACCGGCAGCATAACCCAGAGCTGTTTGTGCAGAGGTATCTCGGAATGCAACGAAGATAGAATTGATCTCGGATGCGGCGATGGCTGTGCTCTGTGCCAACCCATCGATAGACACTCCAGCAATCGCGGTGAGATTTACCCCCTGCGCCACGCCCGGCGCACCCCAGGGCGTGGGCGCGTAGCGGTTCAAGGCCTGGGGCAGCGCCGGCGGGCCGCCGACCGGGTTGGGCTGCAAAGGCCGGCCTAGCACCGGGTCGTACCAGCGCCCGTCGCCCAAGTAGACCAGGCCAGTGTCCGGGTCGGGCGTGGCACCCTGACCCGCCAGCGCCGTGCTCAGCGTGAGCGAGAGGGTGCTGGTCAAGGCTTTGCCGTAGCCGTCGTAAAGAACGTGGCCCTGGGTGATGCCGTCGGTGTCCACCAGGAGCAGGGACGTACCGGTCGGGTCGGGGATGAGTATAGCACACTACCGGCGCGGGTGGCAAGGGTAGAATCACTGAAGCCCTGAAATGCAATGAGGGACACTGACATGTGTCCAGTGCCCTCAGCGCTCTCGGTGGTTGGTCAGCAGCTTCAGCGACTTACAATCCGTGCTTACGCCGCACTTCGGCGACCCACTCTTCTAATTGCTCTTGTGTCCGGACCCGCCGTTCCCAGGCATGTCCCTCTTTCCGCACCTCTTCCCACAGAGTCTCGATAATGTCGCCGTGCTCCTTTTCCAGCCAACGCAGCCACTTGGGCTTAAGCCACCACGGTTGCCAGATAGCGAGTATTCCAGCAATAATCCATAGTGGTGGCACCAAGTAAATAACTATTCGCATTCTTAGTTCGTCTGTTGACGGTATCAAAGGTAAAAACGCAAATATCCCAAACATTAGACCTAAAGGTATCATACTGAACACAAGCTCTCTAGGTACTAACACTGGAAACCCTTTCACTGCATAAGCTGCTCTTAAGTACCCTAACCTGATTAATGTGCCGAATGCCAGGAAGGCTATTGACACACCACCCAAACATACTCCAAATACCAGGATTTCTTTCATACTTCTCTTATCCCGTTTTCTTCGCTGTGGACTTTAACCATTTCTAAGATAGGCGAAGATCTACGCAGATATTTTTGAAAGTCTATCAGCGAAAATCTGCGTGGATCTACCTGCTCAAGGAAAATGGCCAGAGTCGTATCACTCTAAAGGCATAAGATTTCTTGTCTCAGCCGCTCCACCGACCTCAAATATCAACGGAGCGATCCACAGCTCAAAACTAACGCCAAGTACTATAGCTGCAGCAATTCCTACTGGGCCTCCAACAGAACCAACCATAACATATTCGACTGCCAATCCAATGCCGGTAGCACCAGCACCTAAACCACCAGAGGTAACAGCTCTAAATGTCTTTTGACCTCCCGTCAGATAAGGATTGTTGTAATCGTAGGCATATTGGATTGCACCGGCGAAAGCGCCTGCAGCAAATACACTTAAGCCCGTCCCCAGTCTTCCCAGACTTCTGGTTACCGTTCGTTCCATTACCTCATCTACATAGGTGACTTCTCTTGCCAGAAGCCGTATGCTACCTTGCCCAATGGCCACACCTTCCCCAGTTGCAAAGCCTCCTTCCAGTGCTTCTCCCAAGAGCACTCGCTGGACGCTCCGAACATTTCGGGCAGCATAGTAGGCTGAGATACGATTTCCAACCAAGGGTAACCCGGCGAGAGTTCGCCCCACACCACTTTGTGTGAAGCGAGTGACGAGACCAGCAGCACCACTGGTGGGAGGGTGAACAAGTTCCACCAACCCCCAAGCCGTGGGCACTGCCCTCTTGACAATCTGTCTTTCAACGGAAGTGATGGTAATCTGGTCAATAGCCAAGCCAGCCAGAGTACCTGGTATCTGGTTGCTGGTTGCGAGTGTCAAGTGCAAGAGGACACTATTGCTAGCTGCCCCCTGCGCCACGCCCGGTGGCCCCCAAGGCGTGGGCGCGTAGCGGTTCAGGGCCTGGGGCAGCGCCGGCGGGCCGCCCAGCGGGTTGGGCTGCAACGGCCGGCCCAGCGAGGGGTCGTACCACCGCCCGTCGCCCAGGTAGACCAGGCCGGTGTCCGGGTCGGGTGTGGCACCCTGACCCGCCAGCGCCGTGCTCAGCGTGAGCGAGAGGGTGCTGGTCAAGGCTTTGCCGTAGTCATCGTAAAGGATGTGACCCTGGGTGATGCCGTCGGTATCCACCAGGAGCAGAGACGTACCGGTCGGGTCGGGTGGGATGTAGTATACCTCATCTCCCACGCGGGTGGCAAGCCGCTGGCCGCCAGCATAGTAGTGCTTGACGGCTGACTGGGGTCTCTTATCGAAGTAAATAAGTTGATCGCCGCTTTCCTCGCGATCCGGCTCGCTCCAGACGGCATAAATCGTGTTGTCGGCCCCGGCAGCCAGAGCAGGCTCAAGAGAATCAAGGTCATCGTTGCCGATGCGTTGGTCCGCAACATCTTCGCTATCGGCCCATTCTCCGCCTCCTACCCGATCTTCCAGCGTGGCAGACTCGACAAAGAGGCTTTGATCGTATGTGTCCTCATTCGTTATACCTATCAGATACGCCCGGTTATCACTCTCGACGACGACATCGTGAAGCCCTCTCGTCCAGATACCATAGTGGGCTACCGCCGGCGAACTCCAAAGCTCAGAATCTCCCGCCTGGCGCTCGCAGTAGTAGATGTTGGACGGGTCATCCCAGATGGCGATGACGTTATCAGCCGGTCCCATCGCCAGGTCCGGATATCTGCTGCCAGCCACAGAAACGCTCAACTGCTCGCCCGCACTCCAGACTTCGGTATCCACATCGCGCCGGGCCGCGTACACGTGAACTTCATTGCCCTCCTCGGTCCAGGCCAGGTAGACGTTGCCCTGGCTGTCAGCCGCCAGCGCCGGATCCGACTGGGTATCGTTGCCGTCGATGCTGGTATCCAGGCTCCATACATTGAACCCTGTGCTCCGGGCAACGTACACATC